>NZ_CP058977.1:0-702500 GCF_013423905.1 Streptomyces sp. NEAU-sy36 | reverse complement strand
CCGTGCCGGACGGGCTGTGGCTCGCCGTACGGCAGTACCTGATGCGGATGCACCAGCTGGAGCCCGGGGTGTCCCAGGGCATGGCGCAGCGGCTCGCGGGCGACCTCGCGGCGTGCACGGGGGCTTTGGCACCCGTCGACCTCGCTCCGGCCGTCTTCCTGGCCGCCGTGGTGCACGAGCGGCAGTCGCGGGACTCCCGGCGGGCGTTCGGCGCGGGCGGTCCCGCGCCGCAGGGCGGTCCGGTCGTGACCGGGGCGGACGGGCGGCCGGGCCCCGGGGCCGGCACGCGGCAGCCCGTGTACCAGCCGCCGGTGGCGCGGCCGCAGGCATCCGCCGGGCCGTCGACCGGTTCCGGGGACCGGGAGCGTCCGGCCACCGGGTTCGCGCCGCCCGCGTAGGGCGGGCGCCCTCCTTCCCTCGCGCCCCGCTCAGTCGAATGCCGACGGCGGGGACTCGAGGTCTTCCAGCTCGATCCCGGGCGCGGCGAGCACCACGTCGCCGGCGATGTGGACGGTGTGCCGTTCACCGGTGTCCAGGGCTGTGACCTGGTATTCGTCCACGGTCAGGGGGCCGTTGTCAGTGGCGTGTGCTTCGCTGTCCACCAGTGCCCAGGACTGGTCGACGGTGCGGGGGGCGAGGACCGGGTCCGTGAAGGCGACGAGTCGTACGCGGGTCGCGGAGGAAGGGGTGAGGCGCAGCAGACGAGCGGTGGCGACGAGGAACGCGGGGGACGTGCCGGTGAAGGCGTGGGCGCGCACATTGCCTTCGGTGGCATGGGTGCCGGTGGGGTCCGTGCGGACCCAGGTGACGCCGTCGAGGGCGGCGCCGCGCACCTGCCAGCCGCCCGCGTGGAGTTCGAGGCGCAGGGGGCGGCCGAGGTCGTCCAGTGCGAGGTCGACCGAGCCGCGGTGGTCCCCCGCGGGGGTGGTCAGCCGGGAGACGTAGCGCCAGCCGGACGGGCCGGGGGCGCACTGGAAGTGTTCTTCTCCGAGGGGGGTGTGGTCGTGCGGATCGTGGAGTGAATAGCGGCCGCGGGGCATGGGGGTCCTGGGTCGTGACGGGCTCGGGCCGCCGCCGTGTGCCGGTCCGGGGTGCGTGAGCGCCGGACGGGTGGGTGAGGGCCGTACCGGCTCCAACGGGACAGGCCCCCGGCACGGGGGTGCGGGGGCCTGTCTCTGTTGACCTGGCCGAGACGCGGTGAGCGGCTCGGGGGCGGTCAGTAGCGGTAGTGGTCCGGCTTGTACGGGCCGTCGACCTCGACGCCGATGTACGCGGCCTGCTCCGGGCGCAGCTTGGTCAGCTTGACGCCGAGCGCGTCCAGGTGGAGCCGGGCGACCTTCTCGTCCAGGTGCTTGGGCAGCACGTACACACCGGTCGGGTACGCGTCCGGCTTGGTGAACAGCTCGATCTGCGCCAGCGTCTGGTCCGCGAACGAGTTCGACATCACGAACGACGGGTGACCGGTGGCGTTGCCCAGGTTCAGCAGCCGCCCCTCGGACAGCACGATGATCACCTTGCCGTCCGGGAAGGTCCACGTGTGGACCTGCGGCTTCACCTCGTCCTTGACGATGCCCGGGATCTTCGCCAGACCGGCCATGTCGATCTCGTTGTCGAAGTGACCGATGTTCCCGACGATCGCCTGGTGCTTCATCCGGGCCATGTCCGAGGCCATGATGATGTCCTTGTTGCCCGTCGTCGTCACGAAGATGTCGGCCTTGTCCACGACCTCGTCCAGCGTCGTGACCTGGTACCCGTCCATCGCCGCCTGCAGCGCGCAGATCGGGTCGATCTCCGTCACGATCACCCGCGCACCCTGACCGCGCAACGACTCCGCACAGCCCTTGCCGACATCGCCGTAACCGCACACCACCGCGGTCTTCCCGCCGATCAGCACATCGGTGGCCCGGTTGATACCGTCCACCAGCGAGTGCCGGCAACCGTACTTGTTGTCGAACTTCGACTTCGTCACCGCGTCGTTCACATTGATCGCCGGGAACAGCAGCACACCGTCCCGCTGCATCTCGTACAACCGGTGCACACCCGTCGTGGTCTCCTCCGTCACACCACGGATCTCGGAGGCCAGCTGGGTCCACTTCTGGGGGTTCTCGCCCAGGGTGCGGTGCAGGAGCTGGAGGATGACGCGGTGCTCGTCGGACTCGGCGGTCTCCAGGCCGGGGACCTTGCCGTCCTTCTCGTACTCGACGCCCTTGTGGACGAGGAGGGTGGCGTCACCGCCGTCGTCCAGGATCATGTTCGGGCCGCCGGTGGGGCTGTCCGGCCAGGTCAGCGCCTGCTCGGTGCACCACCAGTACTCCTCCAGGGTCTCGCCCTTCCAGGCGAAGACCGGGACGCCGCGCGGGTTGTCGGGCGTGCCGTCGGGGCCGACGGCGATGGCGGCGGCCGCGTGGTCCTGGGTGGAGAAGATGTTGCAGGACGCCCAGCGGACCCGGGCGCCGAGGGCGACCAGGGTCTCGATCAGCACGGCGGTCTGCACGGTCATGTGCAGCGAGCCCGTGATGCGGGCACCGGCCAGCGGCTGGGCCTCGGCGTACTCCTTGCGGATCGCCATCAGGCCGGGCATCTCGTGCTCGGCGAGGGTGATCTCCTTGCGGCCGAACTCGGCCAGCGAGAGGTCGGCGACCTTGAAGTCCTGTCGGTTGTCGACAGTCGTCATTGCGAGCTGCTCCTCGGATTCGGGTCGAGGTGGGTACGGCTGGTCTGCGCGGCGGCGGACACACGGGTCCCCGGAAGAGGACACTGGCATGCCCACGTGCGCGCAGCGCAGTCCGTCGGAGGCCCTCTCTCCCTCGGCCGGTCCGTGGGGACCGCCCGACCGCCATCAGCAGCGACGTCTGGCTCCGTCCCAAGCTACACCGGCCGGCCCGGTCGCCCACAGTCCGCGTCCGCGTGGTGTGACCCGTTCGCCGGGCGGCCGGGCGGTCCGCGGGGGGACCGGCCGGGGCCGGGTCAGTGGCCGGTGGCGTGCGGGTTCGGGCCGCCGGGGGTGGCCGCCGGGTCCGGGCCCTTGGCGGCTTCGGCCTCGCTGTAGATGTCCGGTTCCAGGTAGATGACGCGGGCGATGGGGACGGCGGTGCGGATGCGGTCCTCGGCGGCGTCGATGGCGGCGGCGACCTCGGCGGCGGTGTCGTCGTGCCGTACCGCGATCTTGGCGGCGATCAGGAGCTCTTCGGGGCCGAGGTGGAGGGTGCGCATGTGGATGATGCGGGTGACCGTCTCGCCGTCGACGGTCGCCGCCTCGATCTTCTTGATCACGTCGAGGCCGGCCGCCTCGCCCAGCAGCAGCGACTTGGTCTCGGCGGCCAGGACCAGGGCGATGCAGACGAGGAGGACACCGATGCAGACGGTGCCGACGCCGTCCCAGACGCCGTCGCCGGTGAGCAGGGAGAGGCCGACGCCGGCGAGGGCGAGGACGAGACCGATGAGGGCGCCGAAGTCCTCCAGCAGGACGACGGGCAGCTCGGGGGCCTTGGCGCGGCGGATGAACTGCGACCAGGACAGCGTGCCGCGCAGTTCCCTGGACTCCTTGATGGCCGTGCGGAAGGAGAAGCCCTCGGCGAGGATCGCGAAGACCAGGACGGCCACCGGCCAGTACCAGTTCTCCAGCGCGTGCGGGTGGGAGATCTTCTCGTAGCCCTCGTAGATGGCGAACATGCCACCGATGGAGAAGAGGACGATCGAGACGAGGAAGGCGTAGATGTAGCGCTCGCGGCCGTAGCCGAAGGGGTGTTGCGCGGTGGCCTCGCGCTGGGCCTTCTTGCCGCCGATGAGCAGCAGGAACTGGTTGCCGGAGTCGGCGACCGAGTGGACGCCCTCGGCGAGCATCGAGGAGGAGCCGCTGAAGGCGAACGCCACGAACTTCGATGCCGCGATCGCGAGGTTGGCGCCGAGTGCCGCCACGATCGCCCTGGTACCGCCTGACGCGCTCATGTGTCCGCGTTGTCCCTTCGGTCTCTGCTCGGTGCCTGCGTCTTTGCCCGGCCTTTGCCGGTGGGCCATTCTTGCAGTCCGGCCGGGCACCGGCGCGTCAGGTTCCACAGGCCCGGTCAGTCAACCATTCATACGACCACGGTGGCGCGGAAGACCGTGCCCGCGCCCGAGATCCCGGCCTTCTCGCCGGCCGGGACGAACACGGAGCTTCCCGGGCCCAGTTCGTGTTCGCCGGCGCGGACGGCACCGGCCGTGCAGAGCAGGATCTGCGGGGTGTCGCGGGTGAGGTCGCGGGCGGTGCCGCCCTCGGGCAGGACGTGGCGGGAGAGCCGGAACTCGTCGATCGGCGTCTCGTAGACCTCCTCGCCGTCCGGGGCGGCCTCGGGTCGCAGCACGCCCGGGTCGCCCGCCTCGAAGCGGACCACGCGCAGGAGTTCGGGCACGTCGACGTGTTTGGGGGTCAGCCCGCAGCGCAGCACGTTGTCGGAGTTGGCCATGATCTCCACGCCGAGGCCGCTGAGGTAGGCGTGCGGGACGCCGGCGCCGAGGAACAGGGCCTCGCCGGGCTGGAGTCGGACGTGGTTGAGCAGCATGGCCGCGAGGACGCCGGGGTCGCCGGGGTAGTGGTGGGCGAGTTCGGCGTAGGGGGCGTGGTCGCCGCCGAGGCGGGCGCAGGCGGCCGCGGCCTCGGCGACCGTGCGGGCCGTCTCCGCGCGGTCCGCGGTGAGGATCGCGGTGAGGACCTCGCGCAGGGCCGCGTCCTCGGGGCGGGCGTGCAGCAGGTCGACGTACGGCTTGAGGGAGTCGACGCCGAGCGCGGCGAGCAGGTCGGCGGTCCGCTGCGGGGGCCGGAAGCCGCACAGGCCGTCGAACTCGGTGAGGGCGCAGATCAGTTCGGGCTTGTGGTTGGCGTCCTTGTAGTTGCGTTCGGGGGCGTCGAGCGGGACGCCGCGGCGCTCCTCGTCGGCGTAGCCCTCCCTGGCCTGCGCGAGGTCGGGGTGCACCTGGAGCGACAGGGGCGCGTCCGCGGCGAGGATCTTCAGCAGGAACGGCAGCCTCGGGCCGAACCTGGCGACCGTCTCCTTGCCCAGCTCGCGCTCCGGGTCGGCGTCGATCACCTCGGCGAGCGTGCCGCGCGCGGTGCGCGAGGGGGCGCCGGGGTGGGCGCCCATCCACATCTCCGCCTGGGGCTCGCCGGTCGGCTCGGTGCCGAGCAGCCGCGGGATGGCGGTGGTCGAACCCCAGGCGTAGGGGCGGACGGTGTTGTCGAGGCGGTCCATGTGTCTTCTCTGTCTTCCGTGCGTGCGCCGACCGGTGCTCTCCGGCCTGTAGCCAGATCAGGCCCCGGAAGCGAGCGCCAGGTAAACGGCGGCGAAATCGGTGACGGCGATCAGTTCCGCGAGCGTCTCCAGTTCGCCGCCCTCCTCGGGTTCGAGTTCGCTGATCGGCGTGTCGTGGCTCAGCGCCAGGTCACGGGCGGCGGGGGCGGCGGAGAGACCACCGAGCGGGCGGTCGCGCAGCAGCACGACGCGCGCGTGCAGCGCGGGCGGCTCCTCCACCCGGTCACGGAAGAAGTCGTCCGGGTCGGCGCTGGCCGCGAGCGGGCCGGCCAGCAGGGCGCCGTGCGCGGCGAGCGCCTCGGGGAGTTCGGCGACGACGGCGGGTTGGCCGGCCAGCTCGGCGAGGGCGGCGGCGAACCGGCGGCCCGCCGGTCCCGCGGAGGCGCCCTCCGTCCACACCACGGGCAGCGCGTCCGCGAGTTCGGCGGCGATGGTCTTGGCCGGGTTGCTGTAGGCCACGATGGCGGGGCCGCAGCGCTCGGCGACCTCGTCGAGCCGGTCGGCGACCTTCTCCAGGGCCTCCGGCGGGGCGCTGAGCAGGCCGACGCGGTCCAGCAGGGCGAGCAGCGGGGTCAGCAGGGCCCAGAAGACGCCCGGGGAGGACGCGGCGAGCGGTTCCTCCTGGTCGTAGGGGGCCGTCGCCATCGGGACGAACACTCCGTGCGCGCCGGAGACCGCCTCGGCGAGCGGGGTGCCGGCCGGGGCGACGGCGACCACCGAGACGCCCCGGCGGTAGGCCTGGTCGGCGAGGAGGGAGAGGCTGGGCTCGGTGCCGTCCGGGGTGGCGATCAGCAGCAGGTCCACGGAGCCGGCCCAGCCGGGCAGTTCCCAGCGCAGGGCGCCCGCGGCGGGGGCGACCCCGGTGGGGGCCAGGCGGACCACCGGGCTGCCGGGCCCGGCCAGGGTGCCGAGCAGGTCGGCGGTGTGGGTGGCGGCGGCGCCGGGGCCCGCGATCAGCACGGCGCGGGGGCGGCCGTCGGGTTCGAGGCCGCCGACGCCGGCCTCGGCGGCGTGCCGGGCCGCGGTGCGCACCCGGGCGCCGGCCTCGGCGGCGCCGCGCAGCAGGCCCCGGCGGTCGGCCTCGGCGAGGCCCTCCGGGCTGTCGAGCAGCGTTTCGTCCAGCATGGGCGGCAGCCCTCCGATCGCCGGGATGCGGTGTCTACGACGCTACGCGGGTCCGCGGCACCCGTGTCGCTCCGGGGAGGTCACGGTGCCGGGCGGCCCGGCTCACTCGGGGCGGCGGGCCTCGTCCACGAGGAGGACCGGGATGCCGTCGCGGACCGGGTAGGCGAGGCCGCAGTCCCGGCCGGTGCAGATCAGCTCGGCGTCCTGCTCCTTGAGGGGCGCGTGGCAGGCCGGGCAGGCGAGGATCTCCAGGAGGCCGGCTTCGAGCGGCATGGGGTGTCCCTTCGAGGGGCGGAGTTTCGTTGACCGCTGGTCAGCGTAACCGCTTCGGGGCGGATCGGGGTTTCAGGCCCTGATGATCGCCAAGGCGTCGTCGCGGATCGCGGCCATGGTGGCCTCGTCCTTCGCCTCGGCGTTCAGCCGGAGCAGCGGCTCCGTGTTGGAGGGGCGGACGTTGAACCACCAGTCGGCGGCGGAGACGGTGAGCCCGTCGAGGTCGTCCAGGGTGACGCCGTCGCGGCCCGCGTAGGCGGCGCGGATCGCGGCGATGCGGCCGGCCTGGTCGGCGACGGTGGAGTTGATCTCGCCGGAGCCCGCATAGCGGTCGTACTGGGCGACCAGCGCGGACAGCGTGCCCTGCTGCCCACCGAGGGCGGCCAGCACGTGCAGGGCCGCCAGCATGCCCGTGTCGGCGTTCCAGAAGTCCTTGAAGTAGTAGTGCGCGGAGTGCTCGCCGCCGAAGATCGCGCCGGTGCGGGCCATCTCCGCCTTGATGAAGGAGTGGCCGACCCGGGTGCGGACCGGGGTGCCGCCGTGCTCGCGGACGACCTCCGGGACGGTGCGCGAGGTGATCAGGTTGTGGATGACGGTGCCCGCTCCGCCGTTGCGCGCGAGTTCGCGCGCGGCGACCAGGGCGGTGACGGCGGACGGGGAGACCGGGTCGCCGTTCTCGTCGACGACGAAGCAGCGGTCGGCGTCGCCGTCGAAGGCGATGCCGAGGTCGGCGCCCTCGGCCGGGACCCGCTTCTGGAGGTCCACGAGGTTGGCCGGGTCGAGCGGGTTGGCCTCGTGGTTCGGGAAGGTGCCGTCCAGTTCGAAGTACATCGGGACGAGGGTCAGGGGCAGGCCGGCGAAGACCGTGGGCACGGTGTGGCCGCCCATGCCGTTGCCCGCGTCGACCACGACCTTCAGGGGGCGGACGGCGGTGAGGTCGACCAGCGAGCGCAGGTGCGCCGCGTAGTCCTCCAGCGTCTCGCGGGAGCCGATGGTGCCGGGCTCGGCGACCGGCTCGGGGGCACCCGACTCCAGCCATTCCTCGACCAGTTCGCGGATCTGCGCGAGGCCGGTGTCCTGGCCGACCGGGGCGGCGCCGGCCCGGCACATCTTGATGCCGTTGTACTGGGCCGGGTTGTGGGAGGCGGTGAACATCGCGCCGGGCAGGTCCAGCGCGCCCGAGGCGTAGTACAGCTGGTCCGTGGAGCACAGGCCGATCTCGGTGACGTCGGCGCCGCGGTCCGCCGCGCCGCGCGCGAAGGCGCGGGACAGGCCGGGGGACGAGGGCCGCATGTCGTGGCCGACGACGATCGCCGTGGCCTCCGTCACCTCCGCGAAGGCGGCGCCGAAGAGCCCGGCCAGTGTTTCGTCCCACTGGTCCGGGACCACTCCGCGCACGTCGTACGCCTTCACGATCTGCGACAGATCAGCAGTCACGGCCAACCCTCCTGAAGTTCTTGGGTGCCCACAAACTACCCGTCCGGGGTAAGGGCGAGGTGTGCGGACACCAGCGGACGCGCGGCCGTCACCGGGAGGAGTGGTGGCCGGTGCCGCTCAGTTGTCCGGGGAGCGCAGGACCCGGAGGTGGCCGCGGCGGGCGACCTCCATGGGGTCCGCCGTCCGGGCGCCGCCACCGGCCTCGGCCGCGCGCTCCTGGGGGCGGGCGGCCTCGCGTACGGCGTTGGCGAGCGCCTCCAGGTCGTCACCGCTGGGGCGGGCGGGGGCGGAGCCGTCGAGGAGACGGACGACCTCCCAGCCACGCGGGGCGGTGAGGCGCTCGGAGTGCTCGGCGCACAGGTCGTAGCAGTGGGGCTCGGCGTAGGTGGCGAGCGGGCCGAGGACCGCGGTCGAGTCGGCGTAGACGTACGTCAGCGTCGCGACGGCGGGTCGGCCGCAGGCGGTGCGCGAACAGCGACGTACAGGGCTCACGACGTTGGACGGTACCGCACTCTTGAGCGGGCCGCGACGACTCTCCACCCAGTCACTCCCCCGTGTCGTGCTGTGAGACGCCCCACATACCCCTGCGGACAGGGCCTGTTGACCTGCGCGGAAGGGGTTTTCAAAGGGATCGGGAGGGGCCGTTTTCGGTCATGAGCCGGTACAAACAGCGTCAAATGCCTTGAGTTCCATGGCCGTGAACGGTTTCGGGACGGTTGCCGAAACGAGCCGGTACTTGGCCGGAACGGTCATCCTGCGACACCGACGCGACACGAAGTCACCGGTGGCCGGTTGGCGCGTGAGGCCGGGCGGGGCGGGCGGGCGAGGACTACGCTTCACCGGTGATGGACAACCGTGTACCGCCCCGAGCCGCAGGCCCCGGGCCCCGTCGCCGTGATCGCCACGGGCGGGGCATGCGGGGGCCGATCGCGCCTCCGCAGGTGCCGTTGGCGGCCAGCCGCGCGGAGGTCTTCGCCGATCTGGTGCAGGACTCCGTGGACCGGCTGGAGCGGCGGTGGCCGCAGCTGACCGAGGTCGACTTCCTGGTGCTGGAGGTGCCGCGGCTCGAAGGGGCCGAGGCGGGGCTGTGGGGCGACGAGGCGGTACCGCTCGGCGGGGTCGTGCCGGCGCGCGACGGCCGGCGGGCGCGGGTGGTGGTGTACCGGCGGCCGGTGGAGATCCGCTCCAAGGGGCGGGACGAACGGGCCGCGTTGGTGCACGAGGTGGTCGTCGAGCAGGTGGCCGAGTTGCTGGGGCTGACACCGGAGACGGTGGACCCCCGGTACGGGGAGGACTAGGGCCGGGCCGGGCGCCCGCGATCGCGGATGCGGTGGTGCAACCGCGGGCGCCGGTCGGTCACTTCTGGAGGATGGACAGGTCCTCGTCCGTCTTCGGGACCGCGACCAGACCCCGGTCGTTCGGGAGGGTCTGGACGGTGAAGCCGGGGATGCCCGACTCGGTGGCGGTGAGGGTGCGGGCGGCGTAGACGGGCGCGCCGGTGAGGGGTTCGACCGTCAGGGCATAGGTGCCGCCCTGGCCCGAGGGGGTCGGCGCCTCGATGTTCTGGGTGGTGCCGGAGCCGATCGTGTAGGTCCTGGAGACCGCCGTACCGCCGTCGCTGCCCGCCGAGGCGGTGACCTTGACCTTGGCGGTGCCGGTGGGCGCCGTCAGGGCGAGGGTCGTGCCCTTGGCGCTGTTGTCGGCCGAAGTGGCGCGGGTGCCGACGGGGGCGGTGGCCGGGATGAAGGCCATCTCCTGGTTCGCGCCCTTGCCCCGCAGCACCTGGAGCGCGGCGACGACCGGCACCGACTGGTCGGTGGGCGTCAGCACCAGCGAGCCGGCCTCGCCGCGGGTCACCGGGCCGAGGTCCGCCGCGGTGGTCATGCCGGACTTCACGTGCAGCGTCTCGTTCCCGGCGGGGGTGATCAGGCCGCCGGGCGAGGCGAGCCGGATCGTGAGGTCCGCGTCGGCGTCACCGGGCGTGAAGGCGATCAGGCGGACGTCGGTGGCGTCCTTGGGGATGCCGGGCAGCACCAGGGAGCCCGCCGGGTCGGCGGCCGCGGCCAGCCAGTCGCCGCCGGTCTTGCCGTCCAGCGCCTGCACGGTCGCGCCGACCCGCCCGCTGCGCACGCTGACGTGCGCGGTCACGTCGTCCTGCCGCTCGTCGGTCAGGGTGGACAGCAGGATCGGCTCGCTGGTGTGCGGCTTGACCGTGAGGTTCTCCCCCAGCGGCGACTTGATCGCTCCGTTCTTGCCGTACAGCTCGACGTCCACCACGGCGGCGGAGTCGTCCGGGTTGGTCAGGTGGAGGTAGTCGGTGCGGCTGCCGGCCGTGCTCGCGCCCGGGAACCAGAACTCGGTGTCCGCGGGCGTACAGGTCACGCCCTGGAGGCCGCGGCCGGTGCCGGCGGCGATCTCGGTGGTCTCCTGGACGGTCCAGCCGGGCGCGAACCTGCCGTCGGCGGTGCCGATCAGCGCGGGGGCGTCGGCGCCCGAGGTGTCCCCGGTGGAGGGGGTGCCCGGTGCCTTCGGGGTGAGCACGGGTTCGGTGGTGGTCTTCTTGCCGTCCTTCCCCTTCCCCTTGCCCTGCTGGGTGCCGCCCGTGCCGTCCACCGATTCCTCGGCGGCGGGCTGGAGCCGGGCCTTGCCGTCGCTCGCCGCGCCCTGGGTGACGGGGGTGAACGAGGTGTACGACGTGTCGGCGATGTCCGAGACGCTGGGCGCCGGGCACAGCAGGCTGGTGCGCTCCACCGGCAGGTGGGCGACGGCCGTGGGCGCGGCCGCGCCGGAGGCCGAGGGGCCGGCCAGCGCGGCGAACGCCGTGACGGCGGCCAGCGCGCTGGTGCCTGCGATCAGGGACAGGGTGGTGCGGTTCACTGCTGGCTCCCGTCGGGGCGCTCGCTGCCGGTGCCATGGGGGTGCTGGGGGTCGTAGCCCTGCTGGGCGGGGTCGTACGCCGGGTCGTAGACCTGCTGCTGGTAGGCCGCAGGGTCGTACGGCTGCTGACCGTTGCCGTAGGCGTACGGGTCGTACCCGGCCGCCTGGTAGGGGTCGGCCTGGTACGGCTGCTGCTGGTCGTAGCCGCCCGTCTGGTAGGCGTCGCTGCCGTAGCCGGGGTACGGGGTGTTCGCGTAGGAGCCGGCGTACGACTCGTCGAAGGAGGGGTCGTACGGCTGCTGGTGCGGGATCGGCGCGGGCTGCTCCCCGGCGCCCTCCAGGGCGGCCGGTGCCTCCTCGGCCGGTGCTTCCCGCGCGTCCTCGGCCGGGGCCTCCTCGGCCTCGGCCTGGGCCCGCAGGCGGCGGGCGCGGCGGCCCTCGCCGGCGACGGCCTGCGCGGGCACCGACTGCTCCTCGGGGAGGTCGTCGTCCACGTCCCGGCGGCGGCCGGGCAGGGCGAGCACGACCAGGACGAGGCCGAGCAGGCCCTGGGCCCACAGCCAGGCGGTGTGGGTGATCGGCGCGTCGTAGGTGACGTCGAGCCGGCCGCCGGCGGACGGCAGCCGGAAGCCCTGGGCCCAGCCGTCGACCGTGGTGCGGGGCAGCGGCTTGCCGTCCAGGGTGGCCGTCCAGCCGGGGGCGGCGCTGTCGGCGAGGCGCAGGACCCGGCCGTCGGAGCCGGCGGGGACGGTGGTGTGGATGTCCACCGGTCCGGCGTTCACCGGCCGGCCGCCGGCGGAACCGGAGCCGCCCGCGGGCAGGATGACGGCGCGGGAGACCTCCTGGTCGACGCGCCACAGCGCGTTGCCGTCCTGCTGGCTGAGCCGGGCGAGACCGGGGGTGGCGTCGAGGACGCGGGAGATGTCGCGGGGCGCGCCCTTGTGGACGAGGACGTAGCGCACGGCGAAGCCGCCGAGTTCGTCGGCCTGGTCGGCGCCGGAGCCGGCGATCAGGTTGGCGACGACCTTGTCCAGGCGCGCGTTCTCGCCGTCGGCGGCGGCCAGTTCGCCGTCTCCCATGCGGGCACCGGCGCCGCGCACCAGGGTGTAGCGCACCCGCGCGGCGGAGTCGCTGTCGAGGACGAGGGTGCGGGCGCGGTCGCCGGTGGTGGAGTCCTCGGCGACGAACGCGGGCACCTGGGCGGGGTCGCGGCGCTGCACGGGCCCGTCGGCGCCGCGCAGCATCCAGCCGGCCGCCAGCAGCAGCGGGCCCACGGCCGAGGCGAGGGCGATCAGGGCGGCGACGGGCTGGCGCCAGCCGAAGCTCTGCTCGGCCACGCGGGCGCGGGCGCCGTCGGCGCCGAGGGCGGCGGCCGACAGCAGGGCGATGCCGTAGACGAGGGTGGCCGGGCCGGCCCAGGCGGACCGGTTGGCGAGCACCGCGAAGACCAGGCCCACCAGGGCGACGGCCCAGGCGGTGCGGATGCCCAACTGCCGTTCGGAGCGCAGCAGTGCGGCCAGGGCGGCGAGCACGATGCCGAGCAGCAGGCCGCTCGCGGTGCCGGGGCCGCCCGGGCTGATGCCGAGCAGGTCGAGCGCGGAGGCGGCCGAGGCGCCGTACGCCAGGCCCGCCTCGGTGAAGAAGCCGGTCGGCAGCAGGGTCAGCGACCAGGGGGCGAGGAGCAGCAGCGGGGTGCCGAGCTGGGCGAGGAAACGCAGTCCGGACGCGGCCAGGTCGGCGCGGCGCAGCGCGAGCACACCGAGGCCGAGGATCAGCGCGATCGGCCAGACCACCGGGGTGAAGGCGGTGGTGATGGTCAGCAGCAGCGCGTACGCCCAGGTGGCGCGCCAGCTGCCGCGGGTGCCGTCGCGGCCGGTGAGGCCGCTCGCGGCGATGCCCGCGCGGGCGATGAGCGGCAGCAGCACGGCGAGTACGGCGGTGCCGATGCGTCCGCCGGCCAGGGCGCCGGTGGTGGCGGGCAGGAAGGCGTAGGCGATGGCCGCCCAGGCACGCAGCAGCCGGGAGGTGACCAGGGGCCGGGAGGCGAAGTAGGCGGTGAACCCGGCGAGCGGCACCGAGCAGACCAGCAGCACGGTGACCGCGAGTCCGGTGGAGCCGAAGAGCAGGGTGGCGAGGGTGGCGACGAGTGCCAGGTAGGGCGGCGCGGACGGGGTGCCGCCGGCGCCCACCGGGTGCCACGCGTCCGCGAAGCGGGACCAGAGTTCGCCGGCGCTCGCCGGGGCGGGCAGCAGGGCGCCGCCGCCGAGCGCGCCCCCGGAGAGCAGGGCGCGGCAGGCGACCAGGGAGATGACCAGCAGCGCGAGGAAGAGCACCGGCCCCGGCCTGCGGGCGATCCGCCTGAGCCGGGCGAACTGCTCGACCTCCAGGAAGTCGGCGTCGTCGCCGCCGGGCCCGGACTCCACGGCGCCGCCGTGCCGGCCGGCCGGGGCGGTGTCGGTGTCGGAGCCCGCGGTGAGGTTGCCCGCGAACTGCTCCACGGTGGCCCGGATGGTCGCGCCGGGCGGCGGGAAGAGGCGGCGCAGTTCGTCCTTGTCGATCCTCGGGGTGCCGCGGCGGCGCCGGGCGGCGATGATCCGCTCGGGGCGCAGCAGGGTGCCGAGCAGGCCGCGGATCTCGTCCACGGCCTGTCCGGGGACCTTGCCGACGAGGTAGGCGACGGTCCGCAGCAGGGTGCCGAGGACGAGCCGGAGCATCACCCAGGGCAGGGCCGCGGTACGGGTGTTGGCGAGCAGGGTGTAGACGGCGCCCGCCTTGTCGACCTTGTGCGGGGAGGCGGCGGTGCGGCCCACGCAGTCGACGGTGCGGCGCTCGCGGGAGGCGGCCTCGGCGTGCCGTACGACCGCGTCCGGGGCGACCAGGACGCGGTATCCGGCCAGGTGGGTGCGCCAGCACAGGTCGACGTCGTCGCGCATCAGGGGCAGCCGGCGGTCGAAGCCGCCGAGCTGTTCGAACACGTCGCGGCGGATCAGCATGCCGGCGGTGGAGACGGAGAGCACCGAGCGGACGTGGTCGTGCTGGCCCTGGTCCTGTTCGCGGCGGTCCAGACCGGTCCAGCGGCGGCCGGAGTTGGCGATGGAGACGCCGACCTCCAGCAGTTGCCTGCGGTCGTACCAGCCGCGCAGCTTGGGGCCGACCACCGCCACGTCGTCGCGGCCCAGTTCGAGTTCGTTGTCGACGACCCGCAGCAGCTGGGCGAGGGCGTCGGGTTCGGGCGCGCAGTCGTCGTGCAGCAGCCAGAGCCACTGGACGGGTTCGCCGTACGGCAGTTCGGGAAGGTCGTAGGCGTCGTCGCGCCAGGTGCGGGTGGCCGGGTCCCAGCCGCTGGGGCGTTTGAGGTAGGGCAGCTCGTCCGGGGTGAGGACGGGTGCGGTGCGGCTCGCCTCCTCGACGGCCTGGCCGAAGCCGGTGCGGCGGGCGAGGTGCAGCACGCCCGCGTCGCCGAGGGATGCGCCGAGCAGCTGGGCGGAGTCGTCCGCGCTGCCGGTGTCGGCGGCCACCGCCTGCTGGACCGGGCGCTCCTGGCCGAGCAGCCCGGCGAGCGCGTCGGGCAGCCAGCGGGCGCCGTCATGGGAGACGAGGACCGCGGTCACCACGTGGCGCGGGAACTCGGGCGGGCGGGCTGGGTCGAACGCTGCGGCGGCGGCCGGGTCTTGGGCTGCCGTATGGCTGTGCACGGACATCGAGGTACGGGCCCCGGTTCGGTGGACTGCGGTGGACGCCCGCGCCTCCTGCGACCTCAGGGGGACGTCGAGGGGAGTGCGGGCCGTCTCGGACGAGCGACCACACTATCGGCTGCCCACGACGACGGCCCGCCGCCTGTGGACAACCCACCGGCCACGGGCCGTTCGTGACGTTTCCCCGGGTATGCGTGCTGCTCGCGCGCGGTCAGACGGCGGCCTTCTTCAGCCGGCGGCGCTCCCGCTCGGACAGGCCGCCCCAGATGCCGAAGCGCTCGTCGTTGGCGAGGGCGTACTCAAGGCACTCGGAACGGACCTCGCAGGCGAGGCAGACCTTCTTCGCTTCTCTGGTGGAGCCGCCCTTCTCGGGGAAGAAGGACTCGGGGTCGGTCTGGGCGCACAGCGCGCGCTCCTGCCAGCCGAGTTCCTCGTCCGCGTCGTCGACCAGCAGTTGCTGCACCAGCTCGGTCATGTGCGCCCCTCGTCTGTCTTTCGCGTCCCCGTGGCGTGGCCGTTACCGATTCCGGCTGAACGACACGAGTGAAATTACAAGTGTGCTGCTCCGGGCGAGTCAAGCCGAGATCTGCTATTGAGCCCGTTATTCACTCTGCGGAACCAAGGCCATGCGGAAAGTGTTCAAATCGCCATAAACCCCGACACACGGCCGAGGCCCGACGGGCTGCCGCACTCCGCACGGCACCACTGGGGCCCCTGCACGGAGAAAGACGCCCTGGCGTTCGATCGCGTTGCACACGGCTCGTCGCCCGCTCGGATGTGCCCCATGTGTCCCGGAGTCCCGAGGTGCAAACCCCCACTCGGCCAGATGCCCCGGATGAGGTGAATTGTGTCCCACGTGGCGGTCATCGAGTTGACAGCGCAGGTGTGAACCGTTGTCCTAGGGGGCATGCTCGCGCACTCGGCATTCACCTCGACCCGCACCGCCGGGTCCCACGGTGCTGCCCGGGCGCGCTGTAGCTGTTGTCGCTGTTCCAGCTGTTGAGCCCGCCGCCTTCCGAGGTCTTCGCTCCGGCTGCCGCCGACGCCCCGCCCCGCGCGGCTCGGCCGTACCTCCCGAACGAGCTTCGCCGCACCCGTCTCCCGATCCGGGTCCCCTCTTTCTCCGCCCTCTCTCCGCCGAGGAACCAGCGCACCCATGAACAGCGACAACGACCTCCAGATCGCCGGCGACCTGCTTGAGGTGCCGCACCTGCTGCAGCCGCCGCGCGAGCACCCGGCCACCGTCGCCGAGTTCGCGGGGCTGGCCCGCGCCATCGCCGCCGACCGCACCCAGTGGGCCGGCCTGGTCCGCTACGACGCCACCACCCGCTGGTACCACCGGCTGCGCACCGGCCCCGGCTACGAGGTGTGGCTGCTGTCCTGGCTGCCCGGCCAGGGCAGCGGGCGGCACGACCACGGCCGCTCCTCCGGTGTCCTCACCGTCCTCGCGGGGACCCTCACCGAGCACACCCGGCGCGGCGGCCACGCCCTCGCGCCCGGCGCGCAACGGGTGTTCGCTCCGGGCTATGTGCACGAGGTCGTCAACGACACGCTGGAACCGGCGGTCAGCCTGCACATCTACCACCCGGGCCTGACCGAGATGCCGATGCTGTCCCCGTCCCGGCTCCGTGCGACCGGGGCCGCCCCCGCGGCCCCCTACTGCGAGGCCAGTCCGGCGACTGCCTGACATGTTGTCGGCCCCTCCTGCGAGACTGGTCCCCATGCGCATTGTGGTTCTGGCAGGCGGCATCGGCGGTGCCCGTTTCCTGCGCGGTCTGAAGCGGGCCGTGCCGGACGCGGACGTCACGGTGATCGGCAACACCGGCGACGACATCCACCTCTTCGGGCTGAAGGTCTGCCCGGACCTCGACACGGTGATGTACACGCTGGGCGGCGGCATCAACGAGGAACAGGGCTGGGGGCGGTCCGACGAGACCTTCCACCTCAAGGAGGAACTGGCGGCCTACGGGGTCGGCCCGGAGTGGTTCGGGCTCGGCGACCGGGACTTCGCCACGCACATCGTGCGGACGCAGATGCTCGGCGCCGGTTATCCGCTGAGCGCGGTGACCGAGGCGCTGTGCGACCGGTGGAAGCCGGGCGTGCGGCTGATCCCGATGACCGACGACCGCGTGGAGACCCATGTGGCCGTCGAGATCGACGGCGAACGCAAGGCGGTCCATTTCCAGGAGTACTGGGTGCGGCTGCGGGCCTCCGTCCCCGCCGAGGCCGTGGTCCCGGTCGGCGCCGAGCAGGCCAAGCCGGCCCCGGGCGTCCTGGAGGCCATCGCCGGGGCGGACGTCATCCTCTTCCCGCCGTCCAACCCCGTCGTGTCCATCGGCACGATCCTCGCCATCCCCGGCATAAGGGAGGCCATCGCGGACGCGGGCGTGCCCGTGGTCGGCCTGTCCCCCATCGTCGGTGACGCGCCCGTGCGCGGGATGGCCGACAAGGTGCTCGCGGCGGTCGGCGTGGAGTCCACCGCGGCGGCGGTCGCCGAGCACTACGGTTCGGGCCTGCTGGACGGCTGGCTGGTGGACACCGTGGACGCCGCCGTGGTGGAGCGCGTCGAGGCCGACGGCATCCGCTGCCGGGCCGTGCCGCTGATGATGACCGACGTGGACGCGGCCGCGCAGATGGCGCGCGAGGCGCTGGCGCTGGCCGAGGAGGTGCGCGGCGCGTGAGCACGAACAGCGAGGAGCGGCCGGAGTTCCGGGTCTGGGCGCCGGCCGGCTTTCCCGAGGTGCGCCAGGGCGACGACCTCGCCAAGCTGATCGCCGCCGCCGAGCCCGGCCTGGCCGACGGCGACGTGGTGGTCGTCACCTCCAAGATCGTCTCCAAGGCCGAGGGCCGGATCATGGAGGCCGAGGACCGGCAGGCCGCGATCGACGCGGAGACGGTCCGGGTGGTGGCCCGCCGGGGCACCCTGCGGATCGTCGAGAACCGGCAGGGCCTGGTCATGGCCGCCGCCGGGGTCGACGCCTCCAACACCCCGGCCGGGACCGTGCTGTTGCTGCCCGAGGACCCGGACGCGTCCGCCCGGGCCATCCGGGACGGCCTGCGGCACACGCTCGGGGTCGAGGTCGGGGTCGTCGTCAGCGACACCTTCGGGCGACCCTGGCGCTCCGGGCTGACGGACGTGGCGATCGGCGCCGCCGGGGTGCGGGTGCTGGACGACCTGCGCGGCGGCACGGACGCGTACGGCAATCCGCTGATCGCCACCATCGTGGCCACGGCGGACGAGCTGGCCGCCGCCGGTGACCTGGTCAAGGGCAAGGCAGAGGGCCGGCCGGTCGCGGTGCTGCGCGGTCTGCCCCACGTGGTGCGGCCGGACGGCGACACGGGCGCGCGGGCGCTGGTGCGCAACGCGGCCGACGACATGTTCCGGCTCGGCACCTCGGAGGCCGTCCGCGAGGCCATGACCCAGAGGCGCACCGTGCGGGCCTTCACCGACGATCCGGTGGATCCCGGTGCGGTACGGCGGGCGGTGGCCGCGGCCCTGACCGCGCCCGCCCCGCACCACACCACGCCCTGGCGGTTCGTACTGCTGGAGTCGGCCGAGTCCCGCACCCGGCTGCTGGACGCGATGCGCGACGCGTGGATCGCGGACCTGCGCCGGGACGGCAGGAGCGAGGAGGCCATCGCCAGGCGGGTCCGCCGCGGTGACGTGCTGCGCAACGCGCCCTGCCTGGCGGTGCCCTGCCTCGTCATGGACGGTTCGCACCACTACGGGGACGCGCGGCGGGACGGCGCCGAGCGGGAGATGTTCGTCGTCGCCATGGGCGCGGGCGTGCAGAACTTCATGGTGGCGCTGGCCGGGGAGCGCCTGGGCTCGGCCTGGGTGTCGTCCACGATGTTCTGCCGGGACGTGGTCCGCGACACGCTGGGGCTGCCCCCGGAGTGGGAGCCGATGGGCGCGGTGGCGATCGGGCGCCCGGCCCAGCCGCCTGCGCCGCGCGGCGAGCGGGACCCGGAGGCGTTCATCGAGGTGCGCTGAACGACGGCGGACCCGGGACCGCTCTCCCGGTCCGCCGGGCCGGTCGGGTCCCGGCGGGTCGGCCCTATCTCGCAGGGTCGGCCCGTTCCCGGAGAAAGGCCCTAGTCTCGAAGGACGGCACACCGGTACTTCCGAGGATCTGATCCGTGGCAGGACGCTTCGCTCCCCGAGCCGCGCGCACGACCGTGCGCGGCGGCCGTCCCGGCCTGCCCGCCGCCGGGATACCGCGGCAGGCCACGGCCCCCGCGCGGGTGCGGCGCTGGACGCCCGAGGGGCCGCTGGACCTCGGTCTGGTGCTCGGGCCGCTGCGGCGCGGGCCCGCCGACCCGACGTTCCGGGCCACCGCGGACGGCTCCGTGTGGCGCGCCACCCGCACCCCGGCGGGCCCCGGCACGCTGCGGGTGCGGGCCTGCGGCGGCGAGGTGCTCGGCGAGGCCTGGGGGCCAGGCGCCGAGTGGCTGCTCGACGGGCTGCCCGAGCTGCTCGGCGCGGCCGACGACCCCGGCGCGTTCGTGCCCCGGCACCGGGTGGTGGCGCTGGCCCGGCACCGGCGGCCGGGGCTGCGGCTGACGCGGACCGGGCTGGTGCTGGAGTCGCTGATCCCGTCGGTGCTGGAGCAGAAGGTCACGACGGACGAGGCGTACCGGGCGTGGCGGCTGCTCGTACGGCGGTTCGGGGAGCCGGCGCCGGGCCCCGCGGGATCCGGGGAGCGGCCGATGTCGGTGATGCCCGCGCCGCGGACCTGGGCGCTGATTCCCTCCTGGGAGTGGCACCGGGCCGGGGTCGACGACAAACGGGCGTCCACCGTGCTGCGCGCGGTACGCGTCGCCGCACGGCTCGAACAGTCGGTGGGGATGCCGGCGGCCGAGGCGCGGGCGCGCCTTGAGGTCGTGCCCGGGGTGGGCCCGTGGACGTCCGCCGAGGTGGTGCAGCGCAGCCATGGGGCGGCGGACGCCGTGACGGTCGGGGACCTGCACCTGCCGCGCATCGTCGGGTTCGCCCTCGCGGGTGACCGGGACGCGGACGACTCCGTGATGCTGCGGCTGCTGGAGCCCTATGCCGGGCAGCGGCACCGCGCGGCCCGGCTGATCCTGCTGAGCGGTGTGGCACCGGCGCGGCGGGTCCCGAAGATGCCGCGGGTGGACATCGGCCTGCTGTGAACCGGGCCGGGCCCGGCGTGGCCCCGCGCCCGCCTCCCCCGTCGGCGCGGCCGGCCGCGGCGGGCGGCGGCCCTACTGATCCGAGGAGAAGCGGACCGCGCCCGCCGGGATCAGCGCGTCGCACCACACCCGCGCTCCGTCGAGCAGTTCGTTGTCCGGGCCGACGACCGCGCCGTCACCGACCACCGTGCCGGTGAGGACGGAGCGTTCGCCGACGCGGGCGCGGGTGCCGATGAGGGAGTCGGTGACGACCGCGCCGGGCTCGATGACGGCACCGGGCAGGATCGTGGAGCCGAAGACCCGCGCGCCTTCAGCGACGAACGCGCCCTCGCCGACCACCGTGCCGCCGGTCACCTTGGCGTCCGGCGCGATCCGGGCGGTCGGCAGGATCAGCCGGTCCCCGCACCGCCCGGGTACCGCGGGGGACGGCGCCTTGCCGAGCACCAGGTCGGCCGAGCCGCGCACGAACGCCGCGGGGGTGCCGAGGTCCAGCCAGTACGTCGAGTCGACCATGCCCTGAAGATGCGCGCCGGCCGCGAGCAGCTCCGGGAAGGTCTCGCGCTCGACGGACACCGGCCGGCCCGCCGGGATCGTGTCGATGACCGAGCGGCGGAAGACGTACGCCCCCGCGTTGATCTGGTCGGTGACGATCTCCTGCGGCGTCTGCGGCTTCTCCAGGAAGGCCAGCACCCGGCCCGTCTCGTCCGTGGGCACCAGGCCGTAGGCGCGCGGGTCGGTCACCTTCGTCAGGTGCAGCGAGACGTCCGCGCCCGTCGACCGGTGGGTGTCGACGAGGGCCCGGATGTCCAGGCCGGTCAGGATGTCGCCGTTGAAGATCAGCACCGGCTCGTCGGGACCGGAGTGCAGCCGCGAGGCCACGTTGCGGATCGCCCCGCCCGTGCCCAGGGGCTCCTCCTCGGTGACGTACTCCAGGTGGAGGCCCAGCGACGAGCCGTCGCCGAAGTACGGCTCGAAGACCTCCGCCAAGTAGCTGGTGGCGAGGACGATGTGCTCGACGCCCGCCGCTCTCGCCCGCGCCAGCTGGTGGGTGAGGAACGGCACCCCCGCGGCCCGCACCATGGGCTTGGGGGTGTGCACCGTCAGCGGACGCAGTCGGGTGCCTTTGCCGCCGACCAGGAGGATCGCTTCTGTCACCTGTCGTCTCTGCTTCCTGCCGGGACCGGCCGAACTGCCTCGTTCTACTCGTATCGGCCGGTCAGTGTATGCAGACCGTAGCGATGGAGGCCGTGACGACCACGCCGTTTGCCGAGAGATCGGTGTGAGATCGGTGAGAGATCGGCGCGCCCCGCACCGGAACCTGCCCCGGAACCCGCATCGGAACCGGTCGCCGGGCCGGTCCCCGCGCCACCGGCCGAACCGGTCGCCCGCCCCGTGGCGGGCCGGGTCGTCCCCCACCCTCCCACGCGTACGCTGTGCCGGGTGAACGCCACCGATCGCACCCCCGCCGACCTGCTGGCCGCCGCGCTCGCCGCGGACCCCGGCCGCCCGCTGGTGACCTTCTACGACGATGCCACGGGCGAACGCGTCGAACTGTCTGTCGCCACCTTCGCCAACTGGGTGGCCAAGACCGCCAACCTCCTCCAGGACGACCTGTCCGTGGAACCCGGCGACCGGGTCGCGCTGCTGCTGCCCGCCCACTGGCAGACGGCGGTGTGGCTGCTGGCGTGCGCGTCGGTGGGCGCGGTGGCGGACGTGGCCGGGAACCCGGCGGCGGCCGACGTGGTGGTCAGCGGGCCCGACACGCTGGAGGCGGCGCGGGCGTGCCGGGGCGAGCGGGTCGCGCTGTCCCTGCGGCCGCTCGGCGGGCGGTTCCCGCAGCCGCCGCAGGGGTTCCTCGACTACGCCGTGGAGGTGCCGGGCCAGGGCGACCGGTTCTCCTCGCCCTACGCCGGGGAGTCGGCGCTGATCGTGGCCGGTGCGGAGTACAGCGGGGCCGAGGTCGTGGAGAAGGCCGTCGCCGACGCCCCCGCGCTGGACCTGACGGGTCCCGGTTCGCGGCTGCTGTCGGGGCTGCCGTACGACACCTGGGAGGGGCTGAGCGCGGGCCTGTACGCGCCGCTGGCCGGCGGTGGTTCCGTGGTGCTCTGCCGCCACCTGGACCGGCTGGACGAGGAGGCGCTGGCCAGGCGGATCGAGAGCGAGAAGGTGACCGCGGTACGCAGGCTCCCCCGCTCGGCGTAGCCCAGGGCGCCCGACCGGCCCGCGCGCCCCATCGTCGTAGGAGTACCGCCGCTCCTACCGCTTCGGGGACTCCGCGCCGTGACCGACTCCGCCCGTACGCCGCCCGGCCCCGGGGCCGGCTCGTCCGCGAGCGGGCGGGGGATCGCCCGGCGGCGGCGCCGGCGGTGGGGCGCGGCGGCGGGGTGCGGGGCCGTGGCGCTGGCCGTGGCGGCCGCCGGGGCCGGGTGGGCGGTCTACGACAAGCTCGGTGACAACATCCGGGCCGATGACGCGGCCGCCGCCGAACTCGCCCGGCACGCGCGCGAGCGGCCCCCGGACCTGGTGCCGGACGCCCGGAACATCCTGCTGATCGGCTCCGACACCCGGGCCGGGAGCGGCAACGCCCGCTACGGGCGGGACCTGGGCAGCCAGCGGTCGGACACCACGATCCTGCTGCACCTGGCCGCGGACCGGCGCAGCGCCACCGCCGTGTCCCTGCCCCGGGACCTGATGGTGTCGGTTCCCGGCTGCCTGCGGACCGACGGCAGCCGCGGCGAGCCGGTGTTCACGATGCTCAACCAGGCCTTCGAGCTGGGCGGTTCGGCCTGCACGATCCGAACCGTGGAGAAGCTGACGGGCATCCGCGTGGACCACCACGTGATCGTGGACTTCAGCGGGTTCAAGGACCTGGTGGACGCCGTCGACGGGGTGCGGGTCTGCCTGAAGGAGCCCATCGACGACAAGGCGGCCCGACTGCGGCTGCCCGCGGGCCCGGTCACCCTCGACGGGGAGCGGGCCCTCGGCTACGTGCGGGCCCGGGAGTCGGTGGGCGACGGCAGCGACACCGAGCGGATGCGGCGGCAGCAGCGCTTCCTCGGCGCCCTGGTCACCAGGCTGCGCGGCATCGACGTACTGCTCAACCCGCTGCGGCTGTACGCCGTGTTGAACGCGGCCACCTCGTCCCTCACCACCGACCCCGGTCTGGCGGACCCGGTCGATCTGTACCGGTTGGTGCGCGCGCTGCGCGACATCCCCACCGAACACGTGCGGTTCCTGACGGTGCCGAGGGAGTCGTACGTCCGCGACGCCGATCGTGACCAACTCGTGGAGCCCGCCGCCGAGAAGCTGTTCGCCCGGCTGCGCGCGGACCGGCCGGTGGCGGTCGCCGACGATGCCCCGAAGCCTCGGCAGGGGGCGCAAAAAGGCACAAAGGGCGACCCCTCCGCGGCGCCCGTCTTCACCGGGAACACGGCCGCGGAGCACGGCTGCGAGTAAGGCATTCGCCAAGGGAACGGACTTCCGTTCAGAAAATGAGGCGGATTGCCCAGTTGTAGGGACGACGAATTTGTCACCGGCGTCGCTTGACGCTGAACTGGGCGGATAGTGTGAGCGATCCGGTGCACGTGGCCACGAGGTCCGACCTGGGGTCGTGCACTGTTTCACCGAGACCCGAGCGCCTTTGAGGGGGAAGGCGCCGCGTGGCCCCGACGGAGGATTCGGACAACCGTGGACGCGCAAGGCCGTGGGCGGGCGGACAACATCGATCCCGCAGACCAGTGGGTGCTCAATCCGAACACCGGCGAATACGAACTGCGACTGCCCCCTTCCGGAACGCAATCGGTACCCGGTCCGCGCCGGCCGTCCACCGAGAACGGCGGCGGGCGGCGGCGCCGTAACGACATGGCGCCGGGCGAGACCCGTGAGATGAGCCAAGTGGGGGCGGAGGACGGCGCTCGTGCCGAGGGCGGCGCGCGCGCCGGAACCGCGACCCGCGCCCGGGGCGGGACGCGCGCCTCGGACAAGGGGCGCGCCGCCGAGCAGGGCCGCGCCGGTGACAAGGCGCGCGCCGGGGACGTCCCTCCGCCGCGCTCCTCCCGCCGCAAGGGCGCCGAGCCCGAGCCGGCGCCGGGGCGCCGCGGCCGGCGGCCGGCGAAGAAGAAGTCGAAGGTCAAGAAGGTCCTCGCGTGGACCGCGGGCGGCACCGCCTTCGTGCTGGTCGCCGCGGGCGCCGCCGGGTACCTGTACCTCAAGCACCTTGAGGGGAACATCAGTTCCACCGACGTCGGCGACGCGGGCTCCAAGGGCTTCAGCAAGGACGAGGCTTTCAACCTGCTGATCATCGGCACCGACCGGCGGACCGGCAAGGGCAACGAGGGCTACGGCGACAAGGGCAGCGTCGGGCACGCGGACACCAACATCCTGCTGCACGTCTCGAAGGACCGCAGCAACGCGACCGCGCTGAGCATCCCGCGCGACCTGATCGTGAACGTCCCGGACTGCCCGACGAAACAGCCCGACGGCTCGACCAAGGTGGTCCCCGGCTCGGAGAACGTGCGCTTCAACACCAGCCTCGGCCAGGACGGCCGCGACCCGGGCTGCACCATGCGCACGGTCGAAGAGGTCACCGGCATACACGTGGACCACTTCATGATGGCGGACTTCAACGCGGTGAAGACCCTGACCACCGCCGTGAACGGCGTACAGGTGTGTGTCACCCACCCCGTGAGCGACCCGGATTCCCACCTCAAGCTGCCGGCGGGCAAGTCCTGGGTGCAGGGCGAGCAGGCGCTCGCCTTCGTGCGCACCCGGCACAGCTTCGGCAACCACGGCGACCTCGACCGCATCAAGGTCCAGCAGCAGTTCCTGGGCTCGCTGATGCGCAAGATGTCCTCCAGCGACACGCTCACCAACCCGTCGAAGCTGATGGACCTCGCGGAGGCGGCCACCAAGGCGCTCACCGTCGACACCGGCATCGACAACATCAGCACGCTGAAGGACATGGCGCTGGAGCTGAAGAAGGTGCCGCCGAAGAACATCACCTTCACCACGGTGCCGGTGGTGGACAACCCCGCCGAGAAGGTCCCCGTGACCGTCGTCCTCAACCAGTCGGAGGCCCCACCGGTCTTCCAGGCGATACAGAACGACGTCTCGTTCACCGACGTGAAGCGCAAGCAGAAGGCCGCCAAGGACGCCCAGAACGCCCGGCTCAAGGGCAGCAGGTCCGCGCCGGGCGACGTGCGGGTGCGCATCCTCAACGGCGGTGCCGCCACCGGCAGCGCCCAGGCGGTCCTCACCTGGCTGCAGAACACCGAGGGCGTGCCGAAGTCGGAGAACGCGGGCGACGCCCCGGCGCAGCTGACGAAGACCACCTTGGAGTACGGCCCCGAACAGGCCGACCAGGCACGCGAGTTGGCCGCGCTGATGGGGCTGCCGGGCTCGGCGCTCAAGCCGGGCAAGAGCGTCGTCAACTCCCAGGGGCTGCCCGCGATGACCCTGACCCTGAGCAAGGACTTCAAGGGCGCGGGCATCCCGCTGACCGCCCCGCAGAAGGCGCCGAAGGTCGACAAGTCAACGGCCGGCGAGGTTAAGTGCGCCTCATAGGTAACCCTGCGGGCCCGTCGTGCGTCTAACCACTCGACGCGGGACGGGCCCGTCGCATGGCGCAAGGGGCGGGGAGGGCAGGGAGATTGGCGCAGAGCGAAGTGCGGGGTGACGCTGCCGAAGTGGACGACACGATGGCGCTCACACCGCGGACGGCGAGCCCGTCGGACAGTGCCGGACGGCACGGGGGCGGGCGGCGCACGGGGGGTCCCGGGAAGGACCGGCCACGCCGGGGACGGCGCGCGCTGCGCTGGTCGGCGACGGTGCTGGCGGTGGTCATACTCGGGACCGCGGGCGCGGGTTACCTCTACTACCAGCACCTGAACGGCAACATACGCAAGGGCGAGCGCAGCAGCGGTGACGCCAAGGCGCGCAAGACCGCCCCGAACGCGGCCGGACAGACCCCGTTGAACATCCTGTTGCTCGGTTCGGACAGCCGCAACTCCGCCGAGAACCTCAAGCTGGGCGGCAGCCGGAGCAGCGTCGGCGATCCCCCGCTCGCGGACGTGCAGATGCTCATCCACATATCCGCCGACCGCAAGAGCGCGGCCATGGTGAGCATCCCCCGGGACACCCGGGTCGCCATCCCCAAGTGCACGGACCCCGACACCGGCAAGGTCTACCCCCCGACGAACGACATCATCAACACCACCCTGGGCCGGGGCGGCGCCGGCTGCACGCTGGCCACCTGGGAGAACCTCACCGGGGTCTACATCGACCACTGGATGACGATCGACTTCGCGGGCGTGGTGAAGATGGCGGACGCCATCGGCGGTGTCGACGTCTGTGTGAAGCAGAACGTCTGGGACCGCCCGACCGCGGCCCAGCGCGGTGGCTCCGGGCTGAAGCTGACGGCCGGGACGCACAAGGTCAAGGGCGTGCAGGCGCTCCAGTGGCTGCGCACCCGGCACGCCTGGGGCAGCGACCTGATGCGGGCGCGCGCCCAGCACATGTACCTGAACTCCATGATCCGCACGCTCAAGTCGCAGAACATCTTCACCGACAGCGGGCGCCTGATGGACCTGGCCGACTCGGCCACCAAGTCCCTCAAGGTCTCCGAGGAGATCGGCACGGTCAAGGAGCTGTACGACCTCGCCATGGAGATGAAGTCGGTGCCGACCAACCGCATCACCAGCGTGACGATGCCCAACCTCCCGGACCCGCGGGACCCCGACAACCACGTCGTGCCCGACCAGGCGGACGCGGACCGGCTGTTCGAGATGCTGCGCGACGACGTCCCGCTCGACAAGAACGGCGGCAAGGGGTCCTCGAAGCCGGTCGCGGACAAGCCGGAGCCGGCGCAGACGCCCTCCACCGACCCGTCCCGGCTCGGGGTGCTGGTGCGCAACGCCACCGGCTCCTCCTCGCAGGCCGCGGCGCCGGGGCGGGCCAGGACCGTCGCGCAGGCACTCGTGGCGCAGGGCTTCGGCAGGGCGACGGCCGACGCCTCGGGGTCGCTGTCCGAGGACAAGACGGTCGTCGAGTACCCGAGCGCGGACCTGGAGGGCGACGCTCAGGGCGTGGCCAAGGCGCTGGGCATCCCGGCGAGCGCGGTGCGCAAGTCCACCGGGGTCTCCGGTGTCACGGTCGTGGTGGGCGCCGACTGGCGCAGCGGCACCGTCTTCCCCAAGCAGTCCAAGCCGAAGGCCGGCGACATCCCGTCCAACGCCGACGCCATCAACGGCGCGGACACGGACTGCATGGACGTGTACAAGCCGTACCAGTGGTGAGGCGGCCGGGGCACCCTCGCGGGAAGGGGCCCCGGCTCTTCGTCAGGCGCCGCGCACCGCGGGCCGGCGCGAGGCGATGACCCGCTTGGCCAGCGACTTGGGGCTGGTCAGGAAGCCCCAGCCCCAGGACATGTGCATGGTGGCGAGGGCGACGGGGATCTGGAGCCGGGCCCTGGCCGGCAGGCCCCTGCCCGCGGGGACGGAACCCGCGGCGATCGCGGCCAGGTAGCCGCCGGGGATCACCAGCGCCCAGGGGGTGACGGCCACGCCGACCACCAGGCCCGCGGCGATGGCGCACACCGCGGTCGGCGGGGCGAGGTAGCGCAGGTTGATGGAGCCGGAGTGGTAGCGGGCGACGACATGGCGCCAGCGGCCGTAGTCCTTGTACTGCTTGGCGAGGGCGCGCACCGAGGGGCGGGGGCGGTAGGAGACCTTCAGCTCGGGTGAGAACCAGATCAGACCGCCCGCCTCGCGGATGCGGAAGTTCAGCTCCCAGTCCTGGGCGCGGATGAACTCCTCGTTGTAGCCGCCCTGTTGCTCCAGCGCCTCGCGCCGGAAGACGCCGAGGTAGACGGTCTCGGCGGGGCCGGCCTGGCCACCGGTGTGGAACGCCGCGTTGCCGACGCCGATCTTCGAGGTCATCGCGGCGGCGACCGCGTGCTCCCAGTCGTTCTCGCCCTCGGCGTGCATGATGCCGCCGACGTTCTGCGCGCCGGTCTCCTCCAGGAGCCGCACGGCGGTGGCGATGTAGTTCGGCGAGAGCATGCCGTGGCCGTCGACGCGGACCACGATCGGGTGCCGGGAGGCCTTGATCGCCGCGTTCAGCGCCGCGGGGGTGCGGCCGGTCGGATTCGGCACGGTGTGCACGCGGGGGTCTTCGGCGACCAGCTCGGCGGCGATCTCGTCCGTTCGGTCCGTGGACGGACCGAGGGCGATCACGACCTCCATCTCGCCGGCGTACTCCTGCGCGAGGATCGCTTGGACGGCCCCGCGCAGATGCCGTTCCTCGTTGAGGACGGGCATGATCACGGATACGGCGGGGAACCGCACGTCGGGCTTGGCGTTCATAGGACGCTCACGTTACCGCGAACGGGGGACAGCGGTGCGCGCCGCCGGGGCCGTGACGCGGGATGGAGATCGTATCGGCCTACTGTGCTCACGGATCCCACGTACGGCCTCGTCCGGAGGTGTCCCTTGGCCAGCCCGCCCCGGTCCCCGGCGCGTCCCCAGCGCCGCCCGCAGCCGCCCCGCCGGGTGCCGCCCCCGCCCGAGCGACCGGTGCGGCCCGTACGCCGACGACGGCGCCCGCGCTGGGCCATGCGGGCGATGACCACCCTGTCGGTGGTCGTGCTCGCCTCCGCCGGCATCGGGCACGCGGTGGTCACCAGCCTGGACGCGGGCATCGCCCGGGTGGACGCCTTCAAGGACATGAAGAACCGGCCGCAGGCGGGCCACGGCATGAACATCCTGCTGGTCGGCACCGACGGCCGGGACAAGATCACCGATCGGCAGCGGCGCGCGTTCCACCTGGGCGGACAGCCCTGCCACTGCACCGACACGATGATGATCGTGCACATCTCGGCCGACCGGGAGCGGGCCACGGTGGTGAGTCTGCCGCGCGACTCCTACGCCGAGGTGCCCGCCCACCTCGACCCGAGCACCGGCCGGCAGCTCGGCCCGCACCCGCTGAAGCTGAACGCGGCCTACGCCGAGGGCGGCCCCCAGCTGACCGTGCGCACGGTCGAGGACATGACCCGGGTGAAGATCGACCACTACCTGGAGGTGGACTTCACCAGCTTCATGCGGACCGTGGACGTCCTCGGCGGGGTCCGGATCTGTACGGCGACGCCGCTGAAGGACACCTACAGCGGGCTCGACCTCGCGCCCGGCACGCACACCCTGCTGGGCGGCCAGGCGCTCCAGTACGTGCGCTCACGGCACCTGGACGGGGCGAGCGACCTGGGCCGGATGAAGCGGCAGCAGCGGTTCCTGGCGGCGCTGATCGAGAAGGCCACCTCGTCCGGGGTGCTGCTGAACCCGATGCGGTTCAGGGACGTGACCCGGGCGGTGCTGGGCTCGGTCCGTGCCGACAAGGGCTTCGGCACCGACGAGCTGCTCGACCTCGGCCGCGCGATGCGGAACTTCTCGCCCTCGTCCTCGGAGTTCGCCACCGTCCCCATCGGACAGCTGAACTACCAGGTCAAGGGCGTCGGCGAGACCCTGAAGTGGGACCCGGCCCGGTCCGCCCGGCTGTTCGCGGCGCTGCGCGACGACAAGCCGCTCACGGCGGCGCACCACGCCACGGCCCCCGCCGCGGCGCCCGTCGACGTGGACCCCCGGCAGGTCCGGGTCCAGGTGGCGAACGGCACCACCACCTCGGGGCTGGCCAAGCGGATCGACACCGAGCTGGCGGCGACCGGCTTCGCCACCACCCACCGGCCGGTGACGGCGCCCGCCCGGTCGGCGGCCACGCTCATCACCTACGACCCCCGCTGGGACCGCTCCGCCCACGCCCTGGCCGCGGCCCTGCCGGGCAGCGAGCTGCGCGCGGCGCCGGGGCAGGGGCCGGTGCTGACGGTGACCGCCGGGGCCGGCTTCCGGGGCGTGCGGGCGGTGCGTTTCGAGGACCCGGGGCGTCCGGACCAGAGCGTGGTGCGGGGCAACGAGGTGGTGTGCTCGGGCGACGCCTGAGCACACCACCGGGACGGCACCGGGCGCTCAGTCCTGGAGGCCCTCCGCGGCCCGCTGCTCGCGCAGCTCGCGGATGGCGCGGCGGCGGGCCAGCCGGTGGGTGCGGCGGATCTGCGCCTCCTGGTAGCGGCGGCGGTCGCGGTCGGTCTCGGGTATCACCGGCGGCACCGGGCGCGGCTTGCCGTCGGCGTCCACGGCCGCGAAGACGAGGTAGGCCGAGCCGACCTGGGTGGCCGGGGCGGACTCGTTCCAGCGCTCGGCAAGGACCCGTACGCCGACCTCCATGGAGGTCCGGCCGGTCCAGTTGACCTGCGCCTTCACATGGACCAGGTCACCGACGCGGACCGGTTCGAGGAACGCCATCTCGTCCATGGACGCGGTGACGGCGGGACCGCCGGAGTGCCGTCCGGCGACCGCGCCCGCCGCGTCGTCCACCAGCTTCATGATCACCCCGCCGTGCACCGTGCCCAGCAGGTTGGTGTCGCTGTGGGTCATGATGTGGCTCAGCGTGGTGCGCGAGGCGGAGGTGGGCTTGCCCGGGATGTCCGGTTCCACTGCTTCCGAGTCCGTGGCCTGGTCTGTCATGCGCTCTACCTTATGCCGAAGTGACATTCGCGGAATTTGTGTCAGCTTCGCAACAGCGGCGCCCTTATTTTCCGACATCCCTTGTAAGCCGTACGGCGGCGCCCTGCACACTGGTCCGCATGAATGACTGGCCCGAGGGATGGTCCGACGACGATCGCGGCCCCCGTTACGGACGCGGCAGCTCCGGCGCACAGCCGGAGGGCGCCCGCGTGATGCGTCAGGTGCGGCGCGGCCCTGCGGCGCCGCCGCAGGGGGCCGGCGTTCCGCAGCAGCCGTCGTACGTGGACGGCGGCGGGTACGACGGCGGGTACGACAGCGGCTACAACACCGGCCAGGTCTACGGCGGCCCCGGCGGCCGAGGGCCGGGCGGCGCGCCGGGTCCCGGCCCGCGCCGCGCGCCGAACTGGCGCCGGCGGATCAAGTGGACGGCGATCACGCTGGCCACCGTGGTCGTCGTCACATCGGTCGCGACCTACTTCTGGGCCGACTCCAAGCTGCGCCGCGAGGTCGACCTGTCCACGGTGATCGACCGGCCGCAGCCGGGCTCGGGCACCAACTACCTGATCGTCGGCTCGGACAGCCGCGAGGGCATGACCAAGGCGGACGAGAAGAAGCTGCACACCGGTGCCGCCGAGGGCAAGCGCACCGACTCGATGATGATCCTGCACGTCGGCGACAGCGGCGACACGCTGATCTCGCTGCCGCGCGACTCGAACGTGGAGATCCCCTCGTACAAGGGCTCGACGTCCGGGAAGGTCTACCCCGCCACCGGCCGCCAGGAGAAGCTGAACGCGGCCTACGCCGAGGACGGCCCGACGCTGCTGGTGCGCACGATCGAGTACAACACCGGGCTGCACATCGACCACTACGTCGAGATCGGCTTCCAGGGCTTCGCCAACATCGTGGACGCGGTCGGCGGGGTCCAGATCGACATCGACAAGGGCTTCAAGGACAAGTGGTCCGGCGCCGACTTCCAGGCCGGCAAGCAGACCCTGAACGGGCAGCAGGCGCTCGCCTTCGTCCGCACCCGGCACGCGTTCGCCGCCTCCGACCTCCAGCGGACCAAGAACCAGCAGAAGTTCCTGGCGGCCCTGGCCCACCAGGTGGCCACGCCGTCGACGGTCCTCAACCCGTTCCGGCTCTACCCGACCATGGGCGCGGGCCTGGACTCGCTGATCGTGGACAAGGACATGTCCCTGTGGGACCTGGCCTCGATGTTCTGGGCGATGAAGGGCGTCAACGGCGGTGACGGCACCTCGCTGAACATGCCGATATCGGGCTCCGTGGGCGGCAACCTCGTCTGGGACAAGGCGAAGGTGAAGACCCTGGTGGACGAGCTGAACAACGACCAGAAGATCACCGTCACCAACGGCTAGGGTCTTTCGTTTGGATCAGGCCGGATCAGGGAGCGGGGTCTGGTGCGTGCAGATGCAAGGCGGAGGAGGGAGTCAACGCGATGGGGGTGCCCCCGCGCGAGCGAAGCCGAGCGTGGGGGAGTTGGCGACCGACGACAACGCCGCAGATGTGCGTGCCAGACCCCGCGAGCCCGGCGTGATCCAGACGAGAGGCCCTAGGTGTGCTGTTCGGACAGGTTGGTGACGCGGCTGGCTGGTGGGTAACCGCTGATGCCGGTGTGGGGTCGGTGGTAGTTGTACCAGTCCAGCCAGTCGGGAAACGCGGCCTGCCGTTCGGCGTCTGAGGTGTAGGGCCGGATGTAGGCCCACTCGTCGAGCAGGGTGCGGTGGAAGCGTTCGACCTTGCCGTTGGTCTGCGGTCGCCAGGGCCTGGTCCAGCGGGGCCTGATGCCCAGCTCGCGGCAGGTGTCGCGCCAGGTGTTCTTCGTGTAGGCCCAGGCGTTGTCCGTCAGGACGCGTTCGACGGTGACGCCCCGCTGGGCGAACCAGGCCGTTGCCCGGGTGAGGAAGGCGGCGCAGGTCGCGGCCTTTTCGTCGGGCAGGTCTTCGGTGTAGGCCAGGCGGGTGTGGTCGTCCAGGGCGGTGTGCAGGTAGGCGTATCCGGTGCCGCTGCGGCGGTCCTGGTTGGCCCGGCCGGCCGCGCGGCCGAGGAATTTGTGGCCGCCGCCGTCGGGGATGCGGCCGAGTTTCTTGACGTCGATGTGGACCAGTTCGCCGGGCCGGGCCCGTTCGTAGCGGCGCACGGGCTCGCCGGTGGACCGGTCGCAGGCGGCCAGAGCCGGCAGGCCGTGCCGGACCAGGATGCGGTGGGCGGTAGAGGTGGCGATACCGGTTCGGGCCGCGAGTCGCAGCGGGCCGATGCGGTGTTCGCGCCGCAGCCGCACGACCTGTGCCTCGATGGCGGCCGGGGTCCGGTGGGGTTGACGGTGCGGGCGGCTGGAGCGGTCGTGCATGCCTTCGGCGCCCAGCTGCCGGTAGCGGCCTGCCCAGCGGGCGGCGGTGGTGTGGCTGACCTGGAAGCGTTCCGCGGCCCTGCGCAGCGGCCAGCCGTCGTCCACGACACACCGGGCCAGCCGCAGCCTGCCGGTCGGGGTCAGCGGGGCATTACGGTGGGACACGAGGGCCTCCTGGACGTCGGTGCAGACTTCGCAATCCACACCGAACCCAGAAGGCCCTCACCTGTTCAAGCACCCAGCCCGCGTGTCACCAACGTCCCGGGACAACACACCTAGGCGCGCTGCCGGCGGCGTTCGAGGGCACCCCGGCGGGCCGTCCCCGAACGCCGCTCGGCGGTTCAGCTCACATCCGGACGCCCGCCATCGCGCGGCACATCTCGGCACAGCGGCGACACGCCTGCGCGCAGCGCATCAGCTGCGGGTCGTCGGGCATGGCCATACACGCCTCGGCGCACATGTCGCACGCCTTGGCGCACATCGCGCACATCTCGCCCGACATCGGCGAGCGGCGCATCATCATGTCGGCGCACATCCTGGTCGTCTCCGAGCAGTCCATGAGCGCCCGCATGATCTGCATTTGCGCCTGCCCGCCCTGCTGCATGCAGGAGCTCATGGTCTCCTCGCAGATGCTGTGGCAGTTCATGCAGGCCTCGATGCAGTCCTGCATCTGCTTGGTCATGGCGGGCATGGTGGTTCCGGGCTGGGCCATGGCTCCTCCTCGGGAGCGGGGGGACCCGGGCTCGGGTCCCGTGTGCTTCCGTCCTACGCCGCCCGGCGCCGCCCCGCATGTGACCGACCGGTCGTAAGGCCGGGACGCGAAGAGGCCCCCGGCGGCGGCCGGGGGCCTCGGTGACGAGCCGGAGGGCCGTTACGGCAGGTTCCGCGCCATCACGATGCGCTGGACCTGGTTGGTGCCCTCGTAGATCTGCGTGATCTTGGCGTCGCGCATCATGCGCTCGACCGGGTAGTCGCGGGTGTAGCCGTAGCCGCCGAGGAGCTGGACGGCGTCGGTGGTGACCTCCATGGCGACGTCGGAGGCGAAGCACTTGGCCGCGGCGCCCAGGTAGGTGAGGTCGGAGTCGCCGCGCTCGGAAGCGGCGGCGGCCTGGTAGGTCAGGGCGCGGGCCGCCGAGATCTTCATGGACATGTCCGCGAGCATGAACTGGATGCCCTGGAAGTCGGCGATCGCCTTGCCGAACTGCTTGCGCTCCTGGACGTAGCCCTTGGCGTAGTCGAGGGCGCCCTGGGCGACACCGAGCGCCTGGGCGGCGATGGTGATGCGGGTGTGGTCCAGGGTCTTCATCGCCGTGGCGAAGCCGGTGCCCTCCTCGCCGATCATGCGGTCGGCGGGGATGCGGACGTTGTCGAAGTAGACCTCACGGGTCGGCGAGCCCTTGATGCCGAGCTTCTTCTCGGGGGCGCCGAAGGAGACGCCCTCGTCGGACTTCTCGACCACGAAGGCGGAGATGCCCTTGGAGCGCTTGGCCGGGTCGGTCACCGCCATGACGGTGTAGTACTCGGAGACGCCCGCGTTGGTGATCCAGCGCTTGACGCCGTTGAGGATCCAGTGGTCGCCGTCGCGGACCGCCTTGGTCTTCATGCCGGCCGCGTCCGAGCCCGCCTCCGGCTCGGAGAGGCAGTACGAGAACATCGCGTCGCCCTTGGCCAGCGGGCCCAGGTACTTCTTCTTCAGCTCCTCGGAGCCGGAGAGGATCACCGGGAGCGAGCCGAGCTTGTTCACCGCGGGGATCAGGGAGGAGGAGACGCAGGCGCGGGCCACCTCCTCGATCACGATGACCGTGGCGAGGGCGTCGGCGCCGGAGCCGCCGTACTCCTCGGGGACGTGCACGGCGTGCAGGTCGTTGGCGACCAGGGCGTCGAGGGCCTCCTGCGGGAAGCGTGCCTCCTCGTCCACCGCCGCGGCGTACGGCGCGATCTTCGCCTCGACCAGGGAGCGGACGGCGTCGCGGAGCATGTCGTGCTCCTCGGACGGGCGGTACAGGTCGAAGTCAGCCGATCCGGCCAAGGTCTCTCACGCTCCAAAGACGCAGTGATGGTGGCACATTACAGACGCTAATTACCGTTAAGTAACTCGAATTTTAGGGCTCCCGCCCCGGGTCGCCTACGTGAGCTTGGCGACAGCGGGAAAGCTGCCCGCCGAGCGGCACCGCTATGCTCGGGCCCGCACGAGACAATCCCCGAGCTGGAGTGCATCCATGAGCCTGAAGATCACAGTGATCGGCACCGGCTATCTCGGCGCCACGCACGCCGCGGCCATGGCCGAGCTGGGATTCGAGGTGCTGGGCCTGGATGTCGTGCCCGAGAAGATCGCCATGCTGGAGCGCGGCGAGACCCCGATGTACGAGCCGGGTCTCGAGGAACTGCTGCGCCGGCACGTGGCCGGTTTCGAGGGGTCCACCGGGCGGCTGCGGTTCACCACCGACTGGGCCGAGGCCGGTGCCTTCGGCGATGTGCACTTCGTCTGCGTGAACACCCCGCAGAAGCACGGCGAGTACGCCTGCGACATGTCGTACGTCGACTCCGCCGTCGCCTCCCTCGCCCCGCATCTGCGCGGCCCGGCCCTGGTGGTCGGCAAGTCCACGGTGCCGGTGGGCTCGGCCGACCGGCTCGCCGCCTACCTCGCCGAGCACGCCCCGGCGGGCGGCGACGCCGAGCTGGCCTGGAACCCGGAGTTCCTGCGCGAGGGCTTCGCCGTCGAGGACACCCTGCACCCGGACCGGATCGTGGTGGGCGTGCGCAGCGAGCGCGCGGAGAAGCTGCTGCGCGAGGTGTACGCGACGCCGGTGGAGGAGGGCACCCCCTTCGTGGTCACCGACTTCCCCACCGCCGAACTGGTGAAGACCGCCGCGAACTCCTTCCTCGCCACCAAGATCTCCTTCATCAACGCGATGGCGGAGGTCTGCGAGGCGGCCGGCGGCGACGTGGCCAAGCTGGCGGAGGCCATCGGCCACGACGACCGGATCGGGCGCAAGTTCCTGCGCGCCGGGATCGGCTTCGGCGGCGGCTGCCTGCCCAAGGACATCCGGGCGTTCATGGCCCGCGCCGGCGAGCTGGGCGCGGACCAGGCGCTGACCTTCCTGCGGGAGATCGACTCCATCAACATGCGCCGGCGCGGCCAGATGGTGGAGATGGCCCGGGAGGCGCTGGGCGGCGGCTCCTTCCTCGGCAAGCGGGTGGCCGTGCTCGGTGCCACCTTCAAGCCCGACTCGGACGACGTCCGTGACTCGCCCGCGCTGAACGTGGCCGGCCAGATACACCTCCAGGGCGGTCAGGTGACCGTGTACGACCCGAAGGGCATGGACAACGCCCGCAGGGTCTTCCCCACGCTCGGCTACGCCGGCTCGGCGCTGGAGGCCGTGCGCGGCGCGGACGTCGTGCTGCACCTGACCGAGTGGCGGGAGTTCCGCGAGCTGGACCCGGCCGCGCTGGGCGAGGTGGCGTCGGCCCGGGTGCTCCTGGACGGGCGCAACACCCTCGACCCGGAGCTGTGGCGCCGGGCGGGCTGGACGTACCGGGCGATGGGCCGCCCGACCGCCTGACCGGCGAAGACGACGCACCGGGGCGGCGCCGGTTCGGCCGAGGCTCAGTCGGCCGAACCGGTGCCGCCCCGCATTTTGCCCCAGCTCCCTGTGGGTCAGGCCCCCTTGGCCCGGTAGCGCCGCATCTTGGCGCGCGCCCCGCAGACCCGCATCGAGCACCAGCGGCCGCGCCCGGCGGGGCTGCGGTCGTAGTACGCCCAGTGGCAGGTCTCGGCCTCGCACGCCTTCAGCCGCATCCAGGTGCCGGCCACCAGTGCCCCGGCGACGGCCGCGGCGATCCGGGACGGCAGCGGGGCGTCCTCGGCCGGGGCGAGGGCCGCCGAGCCGTCCCGCCCGTCCACGGCGACGTACAGCGGCGCGCGGGCCAGCAGCTCGCCGAGCGGAGTGACCGCCCGGTGCGGCGGATGCCCGGCGTGGGCGAGCAGCGCGGCCCGCAGCGACTCGCGCAGCTCCCGCGCCTCGGCCAGGCCGTCCTCGGCGATCCCGAAGCGCTCGCGGCCCTCCTCGGTGTCCAGCGCGTCGACGCCGCTCTCCAGGTCCACCGTGTTGACCAGGGACTCGACCAGGGCAAGGCCACCGGGAGCCGCCGATCTGTCATTCATGGTTGCGACGTTACCGCCAGTCCGGGAGCATGGGGTAACCGTTACCGGTTACCCGCCTCTACGGGTAACAGAAGGAGGTCGTCATGGCTCTCGCCAAGCTCGGTGTGGTGGTCCTGGACTGTCCCGATCCCGGCGCGCTGGCCCGCTTCTACGCCGAGGTGCTCGGCGGCACGGTGGGGCGCGAGGAGGACGACTGGGTGGAACTGTCGGTGCCCGGCGGGCAGCTGCTGGCCTTCCAGCGGGCCGCCGGTCACACCCCGCCGCAGTGGCCCTCCGAGGAGCGGTCGCAGCAGTTCCACCTGGACCTGGACGTGCCGGACCTGGACGCGGCGGAGGAAGGGGTCCTCAAGCTGGGGGCGAAGCCCCTGGACACCGACGACCGCTCCCGTTCCTTCCGGGTGTACGCCGATCCGGCGGGGCACCCGTTCTGTCTCTGCGCCTGCTGACCTACCCACAGGAGGAGTCGAATGGCGTCCGTCGCCCGTTTCCGCAACATCGTGCTCGACTGCCGCGACCCGCATGCCCTGGCCGCCTTCTACGCGGCGGTGGCCGGGGGCACCCCGCAGGCCGAGTCCGACGACTGGGTGGTCCTCCAGATCCCGGACGGCCCCCGGCTGGGCTTCCAGCTCGCCCCGGACCACACACCGCCGGAGTGGCCCCGCGCCGACCACAACGGCCAGCAGCTGCACCTCGACTTCGACGCCGGCAGCACCTGGGCGGAGATCGACGCCGCCCACGAGAAGGTCCTGGCGCTCGGCGCCCGCCCGCTGGACCTGGAGGACCGGGAGAAGAAGGACTTCCAGGTGTACGCCGACCCGGCCGGGCATCCGTTCTGCCTGTGCCGGATCGAGCACGCCTAGCGGCCGCGCGCGCAAGCCGGAAAAAGACGAAGAAAAAGGCGGGGCGGCCGTACCGGCCGCCCCGCCTTCTCGTCGCGCGTCAGCCGTCGAGCGACTCGATCGTGGCGTGGGACGGGCCGCGCCGCGACCGGAGGTCGCGGGCGACGTCCTCCGCCGCGCCCAGCACCCGCACCGCGTTCTGCCAGGTGAGCTTGGCCAGGTCCGCCCTGGACCAGCCGCGCTCCAGCAGCTCCGCGAGGAGGTTCGGGTAGCCGGAGACGTCGTCGAGGCCGTCCGGGGTGAAGGCCGTGCCGTCGTAGTCGCCGCCGATGCCGAGGTGGTCGATGCCGGCGACCTCGCGCATGTGGTCCAGGTGGTCGGCGACCACCGACACCGTGGCGACGGGGCGCGGGGTGCGCTCCTCGAAGGCGCGGTGGATCTTCATCGCCTCGGCGCTGGTGTCCAGGTGGTGCAGGCCGTGGGCGCGCATGTTCTCGTCGGCCGCGGCCGTCCAGTCCACGGCCGCCTGGAGCACGAACTTCGGCACGAACGTCACCATCGCCATGCCGCCGTTGGCGGGCAGCCGCTCCAGCACGTCGTCCGGGATGTTGCGGGGGTGGTCGCAGACCGCGCGGGCGGAGGAGTGCGAGAAGATCACCGGCGCGGAGGTCGCGTCCAGCGCGTCGCGCATGGTCGAGGGCGCCACGTGCGAGAGGTCGACCAGCATGCCGATCCGGTTCATCTCGCGCACGACCTCGCGGCCGAACGCGGTCAGGCCGTTCGCCTTCGGCGTGTCGGTCGCCGAATCCGCCCAGTCCACATTGGAGTTGTGGGTGAGGGTCATGTAGCGCACGCCGAGCGCGTGCAGAGCGCGCAGCGTGCCGAGGGAGTTGGCGATGGAGTGCCCGCCCTCGGCGCCCATCAGGGAGGCGATACGGCCCTCGCCGCGCGCCGCCTCCATGTCGGCGGCGGTCAGCGCGGGCGCCAGGTCCGCCTGGTAGCGGTCCAGCAACTGCCGCACGCAGTCGATCTGTTCCAGCGTCGCGGCGACCGGGTCCGGCTGCTCGGCCGGGACGTAGACCGACCAGTACTGGGCACCGACACCGCCCGCGCGCAGCCGGGGGATGTCGGTGTGCAGGTGCTCGTGCTGGTGCCCGGCGATGTCGAGCCGGTCCAGGTCGTACCCCGACTTCTCACGCAGCGCCCACGGCAGGTCGTTGTGGCCGTCGACCACCGGGAACTCGCGCAGCAGGGCACGGGCCTCGTCCAGGTTCGCCACGCCGCTCACTTCCCGAACCCGAAGCCGCCGGCGCCCTCGACCTTGGCGCGCAGCCGCTTGCCCTTCTCGGTGGCCTGCTCGTTGAGGTCGTGCTGGAAGTCGCGCATGCGGTGCAGCAGGTCCTCGTCGTGCGCGGCGAGCATCCGGGCCGCGAGCAGCCCGGCGTTGCGGGCACCGGCCACGGAGACCGTGGCGACCGGGACGCCGGCCGGCATCTGCACGATCGACAGCAGGGAGTCCATGCCGTCGAGGTACTTCAGCGGCACCGGCACGCCGATGACCGGCAGCGGGGTGACCGAGGCCAGCATGCCCGGCAGATGGGCGGCGCCCCCGGCCCCGGCGATGATCGCCTTGAGCCCGCGGTCGGCCGCCTGCTCGCCGTACGTGATCATCTCGCGGGGCATCCGGTGCGCCGAGACGACGTCGACCTCGTACGCGATCTCGAACTCGTCCAGGGCCTTGGCGGCGGCCTCCATGACGGGCCAGTCGGAGTCCGACCCCATGACGATGCCGACCAGCGGGGAGGACGGGAGGGCAGGGCTCATTCGGTGATCGTGCCTCTCAGGTAGCCGGCTGCGTGACGGGCGCGCTCCAGCACGTCGTCCAGGTCGTCGCCGTAGGTGTTGACATGTCCGACCTTGCGGCCGGGCTTCACGTCCTTGCCGTACATGTGGATCTTGAGCTTGGGGTCGCGGGCCATGCAGTGCAAGTACGCGGAGTACATGTCCGGGTAGTCGCCGCCCAGCACGTTGACCATCACCGTCCACGGGGCGCGCGGACGCGGATCGCCGAGCGGCAGGTCGAGGACGGCGCGGACGTGGTTGGCGAACTGCGAGGTGATCGCGCCGTCCATGGACCAGTGGCCGGAGTTGTGCGGGCGCATCGCCAGCTCGTTGACGAGGATGCGGCCGTCGCGGGTCTGGAACAGCTCGACGGCGAGGTGCCCGACGACGCCCAGCTCCTTGGCGATGGTGAGGGCCATCTGCTCGGCCTCCAGGGCCAGCTCCTCGTCCAGGTCGGGGGCCGGGGCGATCACGGTGTCGCACACCCCGTTCACCTGCCGGGACTCCACCACCGGGTAGGCGACGGCCTGGCCGTGCGGGGAGCGGACGACGTTGGCGGCCAGCTCGCGGACGTAGTCGACCTTCTCCTCGGCGAGGACCGGGACACCCGCCCGGAACGGCTCGGCGGCCTCCTCGGCGGTCTCCACCACCCAGACGCCCTTGCCGTCGTAGCCGCCGCGGACGGTCTTCAGGACGACGGGGAAGCCGTCGCCCTCGCCCGCGAACCGCACCACGTCCTCCGGATCGGCGACGATCCGGTGCCGTGGGCACGGGATGCCGATCGCGTCGAGCCGCGCCCGCATCGCGCCCTTGTCCTGGGCGTGCACCAGCGCGTCGGGCCCCGGGCGCACGGGGATGCCGTCCGCCTCCAGGGCCCTGAGGTGCTCGGTGGGTACGTGTTCGTGATCGAAGGTGATCACGTCGCATCCGCGCGCGAACTCGCGCAGCGTGTCGAGATCGCGATAGTCGCCGATGACGACATCGCTCACGACCTGCGCCGCGGAATCCTGGGGAGTGTCACTGAGGAGCTTGAACCTGATGCCCAACGGGATGCCCGCTTCGTGCGTCATACGCGCGAGCTGCCCCCCGCCGACCATGCCGACTACCGGGAACGTCACACCTACAGCGTATCGGCCACGGCAAGGCGGCCGGATGCCGTCCCTCCGCGCGCGGTCCGATCCCGGCCCCCTACCGGTCCGTCTCCGGTCCGTTCCGGGCTCTTACCCACCGCTTTCCGGTCTCTTTCCGACCTGTTTCCCCGCCCTGGCCTCGTCCTCAGGCGTTGGGCCGTTCGCGCCGATAGCATGGCGGAGTTGACGAAACCTACCGACGGGAGCTGCAACGCCATGGAACAGCGTTCCTCGGGGCTGCAACGGCTCGTGGGCGAGGTGGCCAAGTTCGGCGCCGTCGGCGGCGCCGGAGTCCTGGTCAATCTGGGCGTTTTCAATCTGGTCCGGCATGTGTCGGACCTTCCGGTGGTGCGCGCCAGCATCATCGCGACCGTGGTCGCCATCGCGTTCAACTACGTCGGCTTCCGCTACTGGACGTACCGGGACCGTGACCGCAGCGGCCGGACGAAGGAACTCACGCTCTTCCTGTTCTTCAGCGCGATCGGTCTGGTGATCGAGAACGGCGTGCTCTTCCTGGCCACCTACGGCCTCCACTGGGACACCCCCCTGGAGAGCAACGTCTTCAAGTTCCTCGGCATCGGCATCGCCACCCTGTTCCGGTTCTGGTCGTACCGCACCTGGGTGTTCCGCGCGCTGCCCGCGCAGGAGGCGGAGTCGATCCTGGCGGCCGAGTCCCGCCGGACGCCCGCCGGGCCCGAGCCGAAGACCCAGCGGGTCCCGTAGCCGCGGGCGCGGCTCAGCGGACGGTCGGGTACTCCTCGTCGTCCGCCCGGTGCGCCGGGGGCGTGCGGGACAGGAACAGGCCGAACACCGGGGGCTGGGACTGGAGCAGCTCCAGCCGGCCGCCGTCGGCCTCGGCGAGGTCCCGGGCGACGGCGAGGCCGATGCCCGTGGAGTTGCGGCCGCTGATGGTCCGCTCGAAGATCCGCGCCCCCAGGTCGGCCGGCACCCCGGGCCCCTCGTCCGTCACCTCGACCACGGCCTGGTTGCCGGTGACCCGGGTACGCAGGGCGACGGTGCCGCCACCGTGCATCAGCGAGTTCTCGATCAGCGCGGCCAGCACCTGGGCGACCGCGCCCGGCGTGCCCACGGCCTGGAGGTGCCGCTTGCCGGAGGAGACGATGGCCCGGCCCACGCCGCGGTAGGCGGGCCGCCACTCGGCGAGCTGCTGCTGGATGACCTCGTCCAGGTCGAAGGTGACGGCGGAGCCGGTACGCGGGTCGCGGGAGTTCGTCAGCAGCCGCTCGACCACGTCGGTCAGCCGCTCGACCTGCGTGAGCGCGACGTTCGCCTCCTCCTTCACGATGTCCGGGTCATCGGTGAGGGTGATCTCCTCCAGCCGCATCGACAGCGCGGTGAGCGGGGTGCGCAGCTGGTGGGAGGCGTCGGCGGCCAGCCGCCGCTCGGCGGTCAGCATGCGGGCGATCCGCTCGGCGGAGGAGTCCAGCACATCGGCGACCCGGTCCAGCTCGGGCACGCCGTACCGCTTGTGCCGCGGGCGCGGGTCGCCGGAGCCCAGCCGCTCGGCGGTCTCGGCGAGGTCGGTCAGCGGGGAGGCGAGCCGGTTGGCCTGCCGTACCGCGAGCAGGACGGCGGCGACCACCGCGAGCAGCGCCACCAGGCCGATGATCAGCAGGGTGCGGCCGACCTCGCGGGTCACCGCGGAGCGCGGCTCCTGCACGGTGACCGTCTCGCCCTCCTCGCCGTGCTGCGTGGCGTGGATGACGTCGCCCACGGGCCGGGTGCCGATCTCGATCGGCGGCCGGCCGGGCACGCGGATCACCGCGTACTGGTCCTTGCTGACCGGGTTGCGCAGCGCGTCGGTGTCGACGTGCTCCGAGGCCAGGATCCGGCTGTCCACGATGCTGGCCAGCCGCACCGCCTCGGACTCCACCCGCTCCTGGGCGCTGTTGCTGATCGTGCGGCTCTCGACGATCACCAGGGAGACGCCGAACACGGCGATCACCACGAGGACGACGGCGAGGGTGGACTGGATGAGACGTCGACGCATGTTCCGTTACCTGGAGTGACCGCCGGCCCCGGTGCGGGGCTCAGCTCTTCTCGAAGCGGAAGCCCACGCCTCGGACCGTGGCGATGTAGCGGGGGTTGGCCGCGTCGTCGCCGAGCTTCTTGCGCAGCCAGGAGATGTGCATGTCGAGGGTCTTGGTGGACGACCACCAGGTGGTGTCCCAGACCTCGCGCATCAGCTGGTCGCGCGTGACCACCCGGCCGGCGTCCCGCACCAGGACGCGCAGCAGGTCGAACTCCTTGGCGGTGAGCTGGAGTTCCTCGTCGCCCATCCACGCGCGGTGCGACTCGACGTCGATGCGCACGCCGTGCGTGGCCGGAGGCTGCTGCGGCTCGGCGGCACCGCGCCGCAGCAGCGCCCGTACGCGGGCGAGCAGTTCGGCGAGCCGGAAGGGCTTGGTGACGTAGTCGTCGGCGCCCGCGTCCAGGCCGACGACGGTGTCCACCTCGTCGGCCCGCGCGGTCAGGATGAGGATCGGCACGGTGTGGCCGTCGGAGCGCAGCCGGCGGGCGACCTCCAGGCCGTCCATGCCGGGCAGGCCCAGGTCCAGTACGACCAGGTCGACACCGCCCTGCATTCCGGCGTCGAGCGCGGTGGGTCCGTCCTCGCGCACCTCGACCTCGTAACCTTCCCGGCGCAGGGCGCGGGCCAGCGGCTCCGAGATGGACGCGTCGTCCTCGGCGAGCAGTACACGGGTCATGAGGTGATGGTAGACCGCCCGCGTGCGGTGCTGGGGTGTGATCGGTTCCAGGGATTCTTACCTGGGGTGGCCGGTGGTACGGACCATCACCTGTGGGATGCGATCGTAGAAGGGACCTTCGAATTCGGTCGCGTGGTTCCACCGACACCTGTGATCCGCGTCTCAAGTCCTTCCATATCCGGCACTGTCCTGACGTAGAGTGACGTGAACGCCTGTAGTACATCCGGAGACCTTCGGCGGGCTTGTCGCTGAAGGTCTTTGTTGTGTGCGGGCCGGTCGGGCACCGACCGGCCTTGAAAGGAATGACCTCTGGCCGGGCTCCGAACGCACCGTCGCGTCACGGAGCGTGGATCCCGGTGGTCGCCGTCCACCACTTCGTGATCCGGAGTGGACTCCCCCCGGGCGTTGGGGGCGGGCGGCCGACCCTGCCGGTGCCGGCCGACACCCCCCACCGGGCGCGCAACGCTCCACCGCGCGTCCCGACCAGCAAGGAACGACCATGGCGTCCAGCCTGACGAAGGACTCGGTCCACCCGGGCACCCCCGGCACCGAGAAGACCTTCTTCGGCCACCCCCGCGGCCTGGCCACCCTCTTCATGACCGAGATGTGGGAGCGCTTCTCCTACTACGGCATGAGGGCCCTGCTCCCGCTGTACCTGGTGGCTCCGGGTGGCCTGCACCTGAGTGCGGGCACGGCGACGGCGATCTACGCCGTCTACCTGTCGCTCGTGTACCTGCTCGCGCTGCCCGGCGGCTGGGTCGCCGACCGGCTCCTCGGCCCCCGCAAGACGGTCGCGGCCGCCGGTCTGATCATCATGCTGGGCCATCTGTGCCTGGCCGTGCCGGCCGCCGCGAGCTTCTTCGTCGGCCTGGTGCTGGTCGCCATCGGTTCCGGCCTGCTCAAGGCCAACATCTCGACCATGGTCGGCCACCTGTACGACGGCCCGAACGACGGACGCCGCGACGGTGGTTTCACCCTCTTCTACATCGGCATCAACCTGGGCGCCTTCGTCGCACCGCTGGTCATCGGCACCATCGGTGAGAACGTCAACTGGCACCTCGGCTTCGCGCTGGCCGCGCTCGGCATGGCGCTGGGCCTGGTCCAGTACCTGCTCGGCGGCCGCCACCTGAGCGAGCAGAGCAAGGTCGTCCCGACGCCGATGACGGCCCAGGAGAAGTCCGCCACCCTGCGCAAGGGCCTGATCTGGCTCGTCGTCGCCGCGGTCTTCTACGGCATCGTCGGCTTCACCGGTCACTTCACCCTCAACTGGGCGCTGATCCCGCTGACCCTCATCGGCCTGATCGTGCCGATCCTGGTCATCGCGCGGATCCTGCGGGACAAGGACCTCGACGGCGAGGAGCGCACGAAGGTCCGGGCGTACATCTGGTTCTTCGTCGCCGCCGCGGTCTTCTGGATGATCTACGACCAGGGTGGTTCGACCCTGTCGCTGTTCGCGTCCGACTCGGCCAAGAACACGATCCTCGGCTGGAACTTCCCGGTCTCCTGGTACCAGTCGGTCAACCCGGTCATGATCATGGCCCTGGCGCCGGTCTTCGCCTGGCTCTGGCTCGCGCTGAACCGGCGCGGCAAGGAGCCGAGCACGATCGTGAAGTTCTCCTCCGGCCTGGTCCTGGTCGGCGCGTCCTTCTTCGTCTTCCTCGCCCCGCTGTCCATCGCGCAGGACGGTCACAAGGCCGCCGCGCTGTGGCTGGTCGGCATCTACTTCCTGCAGACCGTCGGTGAGCTGACGCTGTCGCCGGTGGGTCTGTCCGTGACGACGAAGATGGCGCCGAAGAAGTACGCCTCCCAGATGATGGGCGTCTGGTTCCTCGCGGTCACCGCGGGCGACTCCGTCACCGCGCTGCTGTCCAACCCGGCGGTCGGCGGGGTCAACCTCGACAAGAAGGGCTTCGTGGCCCTGGAGGCGGTGCTGGCCGTCGTCGCCGGTGTGGCGGTGTGGATGTACCGCAACAAGGTGAAGAAGATGATGGGCGACGTGCGCTAGCCGCCATGTCCTCGACGGAGAGGGCCGCCGCACCCGGGTGGGTGCGGCGGCCCTCTCCGCTTTCTGCGGGCACCGCGGGCACTGCCGGAGGCGCCCGTGCCGGCCGGGGCGCGGGTCGTCGTACCGAGGGCGTGCCCGCGGTGAGGGTGGCCTTGCCGGTCTTACGGGGCGTGCGGTGCCGTCCGGGTCGCCGGCCGTTCTCCACGTCGGCCTAGGCCGCCGGAGCGGCCGACGGCGGCAGGGAGCCGGCCCCGGTGCGCCCTGACGGCACATCGGTTCCGCCGTCGGGGCACGCCCGGGGTCACGGGAGGGGAAGACGCGTCACAGGGGGCGCCGGGTCCGTTCGGGGCGGGAGCCGGTGCGTGACGGGCCCGGCTCAGGCCGGGGCGCCCAGCTCCGCCCACACCGTCTTGCCGGGCCGTCCGGGGCTGCGCAGGACGCCCCAGTCCAGGCACAGGCGCTGGACGATGAACATGCCGTGGCCGCCGGGACGTCCGGCGCGGTGCGGGTTGCGGGGGGCCGGCTGGCCGGCGCCGCGGTCGGTGACCTCCAGACGGATCACCTTGTTGTCGCAGGTGAGGACCAGCTCGTCGGGGCCCTCGGCGTGCAGACAGGCGTTGGTGACGAGTTCGGAGACCACGAGCAGGACGTCCTCGGCCGCGGCACGCCGGTCGGCGGCCGCGGCGGGCAGCCAGCCCCAGGCGTACAGCGCCTGCCGGGTGAAGTCGCGGGCGAGCGGCACGACACCGCTCTCCCCCCGCAACTCCAGCCTGCGGACCTGCCGCCCGGACGACGCCCCGGCGACGCCGGCGTCGGTCGCGGACGGCGGCACGGACGACACGGTCGCGCCCATGACGGAGGGCGCGCCGGACGGCGTGTCCTCCTCGGACGCCCCGGAAGCGCCGCTCGGCTCCGGGCCGCGGTCGCCCGGCGAGTAGGGCCGGGTGGTGCTCATCAGCGCTTCACCTCACCGAATCACCAGTTCACGATTGAAAAGTCCGGCACCGCCCGGTACCGGTCGGTCCGCCCGCCGTCGGCACCAACGCCCGGCCGTACGTCCCGTCATCCGCACATCAGTCCCGTCCGCCCGTCGTCCACCTTCCGTGCCCGTGTGCCCGGCCGTGGCCGCGACAGGCCGACGATCCGCCGATCGCCGTCCGTCCGCCGTGCGGACCGTCGCCCGCACTCGCCGTCCGGCCGCCGGTTCGCGGTCGTCCGGGCAGGTTCCTGCCCGATCGGGGCCGTCGCACACCCGCGGGTGCGTCACACCCGCGGCGGCGCGGTGACGGCGGCCCGGCGGCCGGTGGTCGTCAGCTTTTCTCCTGCCCGACCCGGGCGCCTGAACACCACCGTCTTGTGTGGGATCGGCGAGATGTCTGGGGTTCATGAGAAGTGGATGGTCACCAGCCGTACCGGCACACCCGGCCACGCGGGGTCGCGGGCTCAGTCGGTGCCGCCGCCCTCCCCGGCCAGCGCGTCCGCCACGGAGTCGTGGACGGTGAAGACCGCCTCGGCCCCGGTGATCTCGAACACGCGGGCGACGACGGGCCGCATTCCGGCCAGGTGGACCCCGCCGCCGGCGGCCTCCGCCTTGAGCCGGGCCCCGAGCAGGACGTTCAGCCCCGTGGAGTCGCAGAAGTCGAGGCGCGAGCAGTCCACCACGAGCCGTGAGAATCCCTTGCCGAGGAGGTCGTCGAGGGGCTCCCGCAGCAGATCGGCGGTGTGGTGGTCGAGCTCACCCGCCGGTGTGACAACGGCGCTGGCGCCCTCTTCACGCACCTCCACCAGAAGCCGGCCCGACTGTGCGCTGCCGACCGTCCCGTGGTCCATGCCGTCTCTCTCCCGAGGTCGTGGCTGCTGATGCCCTCGAACATTACGCCTTCCCAGGGCACTCCGACACCCGAACAACCTCACATAACCGGACATAGGCAAACAGAACGCACTTGCGATCGCTTCAGGAAAGCCGATAGGGCTAGTAAGGACACCTACCCCTACACGCCGGCTTTGGAGGCGCCGCACTCCGCAGTGCACGCAACGGCTTCGGCAGCCTGATGCCGAGAACGATGGAGGACACCCATGTCACCCCGGCTCGACGCCTCGCCTACCCCGACCGCGACGTCGACACCCCCACCGGAACAACTGGACCATCCCATCGATCTCCACGACCCCTTCGAGGGGCTCCCGGAGATCCCCCCTTACGACGAGATCGGTCCCGTCGACGCACGGGCCCTGTCCAAGACCCTCTTCGAGCGTCTGGAGACGCTGGAGGAAGGGACGTACGAGTACGCGTACGTCCGCAACACCCTCGTCGAGCTGAACCTCGCGCTGGTCAAGTTCGCCGCCTCCCGCTTCCGCTCCCGCAGCGAGCCGATGGAGGACATCATCCAGGTCGGCACCATCGGCCTGATCAAGGCGATCGACCGCTTCGAGCTCGCGCGCGGCGTCGAGTTCCCCACCTTCGCGATGCCAACCATCATCGGCGAGATCAAGCGCTTCTTCCGCGACACCTCGTGGTCCGTGCGCGTGCCGCGCCGGCTCCAGGAGCTGCGCCTGGACCTGGCGAAGGCCGGGGACGAGCTGGCCCAGCAGCTGGACCGCGCACCGACCGTCGCGGAGCTGGCCGAGCGCCTCGGCATCACCAGCGAAGAGGTGGTCGAGGGCATGGCGGCCTCGAACGCCTACACCGCCTCCTCGCTGGACGCCCAGCCCGAGGAGGACGAGACCGAGGGCGCGCTCGCGGACCGCATCGGGTACGAGGACCACGGGATCGAGGGGATCGAGTACATCGAGTCCCTCAAGCCCCTGATCGCCGGGCTGCCCGCGCGCGACCGCAAGATCCTCTCGCTGCGCTTCGTGGCCAACATGACCCAGTCGGAGATCGGCGAGGAGCTCGGCATCTCCCAGATGCACGTGTCCCGGCTGCTGTCCCGCACGCTGGTACGGCTGCGCAAGGGACTGACGGTGGAGGAGTGACCTCCCGGACCACGGTCCCTCAGCAGCACACACGCCGAAGCGGCCTGGTCGAGGAGACCGGGCCGCTTCGGCGTGTACGGGTGCGGCCGGGGTCCGGCCGCGGGCTCAGACCACGCGGACGCCGGCCCGCCACACCCCGCTGACCAGCGGCACGCCCGGCCGGTAGGCGAGGTGGACGTGGCTGGGGGCGTCGAGGAGCGTCAGATCGGCGCGGGCGCCGGGGGCGAGGCGGCCGACGTCGGTGCGGCGCAGGGCCGCGGCGCCGCCCGCCGTGGCCGACCAGACCGCCTCGTCCGGGGTCATCCCCATGTCGCGGACGGCGAGGGCGATGCAGAAGGGCACGGAGGAGGTGAAGGAGGAGCCCGGGTTGCAGTCCGTGGACAGGGCGACGGTGACCCCCGCGTCCAGCAGCCGGCGGGCGTCCGGCCACGCGGCGCGGGTGGAGAACTCGGCGCCGGGCAGCAGCGTGGCGACCGTGCCGCCGCTCGCCAGGGCGTCGACGTCCGCGTCGGTGAGGTGGGTGCAGTGGTCGGCGCTGGCCGCGTCCAGCTCGACGGCGAGCTGCACGCCGGGGCCGTAGGACAGCTGGTTGGCGTGGATGCGCGGGTGCAGGCCCTTCGCCTTGCCGGCGGTGAGGATCGCGCGGGCCTGGTCGCCGTCGAAGGCGCCCTTCTCGCAGAAGACGTCGATCCAGCGGGCGTGCGGCGCGCAGGCGTCCAGCATCTCGCCGGTGACCAGGGCGACGTAGGCCGCCGGGTCGTCTGCGTAGTCGGGGGAGACGATGTGCGCGCCGAGGTACGTCACCTCGTCGGTGTGCCTCGCGGCCAGGCGCAGGGCGCGGGCCTCGTCCTCGACGGTCAGGCCGTAGCCGGACTTGGTCTCGAAGGTGGTGGTGCCCTGGCGCAGCGCCTCGGCCAGGTAGTGGGTGAGGTTGGCCTCCAGCTCCGCGTCGCTCGCGGCCCGGGTGGCGGCGACGGTGGTGCGGATGCCGCCCGCCGAGTAGGAGCGGCCGGACATCCGGGCGTTGAACTCCTGGGTGCGGTCCCCGGCGAAGACCAGATGCGAGTGGGAGTCCACGAAGCCGGGCAGCGCCGCCCTGCCGCCCGCGTCGACCCGGTTGTCAGTGGCGGGTGCTTTCCTTGACTCACCGGTCCACGCGACGCGGTCGCCGTCGATGACGACGGCCGCGTCCTGGATCAGACCGAGAGGGGAGTTGTCACCGAGGGAGGGGTCGTTGGTGACCAGTGCGGCGATGTTGGTGATGACGGTGCTGCTGCTCATGGTGTCCTCGTGGGTGGGTGTCAGGAGCGGAGGGCCTCGACCGCCCGCGCGAGGGCCTGCGGCACGTCCGCCACGCGCGTGTGCGCCCCGTCGCGTACGACGTGCCGGCCGCCCACGACCGTATGCCGTACGTCCGCCGCGCCCGCCGCGAATACGGCCGTCTCGGCGCCCAGCCGCGGCGCGGGGCCCGCTGTTCTGACCGAGTCCAGGGCGATCGTCGTCAGGTCGGCGAGCGCGCCCGGCTCGATGGTGCCGGCCTCGTGCCAGCCGAGGGCGGCGTGGCCGTCGGCGGTGGCGGCCCGCAGCAGGGCGGCGGCCGTCCAGTGGCCCCGGGTGCGGGTGCGCAGCCGCTCGTTCAGCTCCATCGCCCGCGCCTCTTCGAGCAGGTCGATGACGGCGTGGCTGTCGGAGCCGAGGGAGAGCGGGGAGCCGGCCCGTTGCAGGGCGACGGCCGGGCCGATGCCGTCGGCCAGGTCCCGCTCGGTCGTCGGGCACATGCAGGTGCCGGTCGCCGAGCCGCCGAGCAGCGCGATGTCCTCGTCGGTGAGGTGCGTGTTGTGCACCCCGGTGGTGCGCGGCCCGAGGACGCCGTGGTCGGCGAGCAGCCGGGTGGGTGTGCGGCCGTGCGCGGCGAGGCAGGCGTCGTTCTCGGCGGTCTGCTCCGACAGGTGCACGTGCAGGGGCGCCCGCCGCTCCTGCGCCCAGCGGGCCACGGTCGCCAACTGGCCGGCGGGCACGGCCCGCACCGAGTGGATCGCCGCCCCGATCCGTGCGTGATCCCGTTCCTTGAGAGCTGAACAGCGTTCCGCCCATGCCTCGGCGGTGCCGTCGGAGAACCGCAGCTGGTGCGTGTTGGGCGCCTCGCCGAAGCCCGCGGAGAGATAACAGGTGTCGAGGAGGGTGATCCGGATGCCGGCCTCGGCGGCGGCCGCGATCAGCGCCTCGCCCATGGCGTTGGGGTCGGCGTAGGGGGTGCCGCCGGGGGCGTGGTGCACGTAGTGGAACTCGCCGACACAGGTGATGCCGGCCAGCGCCATCTCGGCGTACACCGCGCGGGCGAGCGCGTGGTAGCGCTCCGGGGTGAGCCGGTCGGCGACGGAGTACATCACCTCGCGCCAGGTCCAGAAGGTGCCGGAGCCGACCTGGACGGTGCCGCGCAGCGCCCGGTGGAAGGCGTGGCTGTGCGCGTTGGCCAGGCCCGGCAGGGTGAGCCCGCGCAGCACCTCGGCGCCGGGCGGCGGGGCGGGCGTCCCGGTGCGCACGGCACCGATCCGCCCGCCGTCGGTCTCGACCAGGACCCCCGGCTCGACACGGTCGCCGAGCCAGGCGTGTTCCAGCCAGTAGGTCGCCTTGGTCACCTGCAGGCCAGCCCTTCCAGTACGTCGGCGAGCGCGCCCACCCCGGCCACGCAGTCGTCCTCGGCCGCGAACTCGGCCGGGGAGTGCGAGACACCGGTGGGGTTGCGCACGAACAGCATGGCGGTGGGGATGCTCCCCGAGAGGATTCCGGCGTCGTGTCCCGCGCCGGTGCCGAGGACGGGCACCGTCAGATCGGTGTCCCGGCCGAGGATGCGGCCCAGCTCGTCGCGCAGCGCGTGGTCGAACTCCACGACGGGCGTGAAGGACTCCCGTACGACGTCCAGGTCCACGCCGTGCGCGTCCGCGTACTCCCGGGCCGCCTTCTCGATACCGGAGACCACCGTGTCCAGCGTCGCCTGGTCGGCGGCGCGGGAGTCGAGCCAGCCGCGCACCCGCGAGGGGATCGCGTTGACGCCGTTGGGGTCCACCGCGATCTTGCCGAAGGTGGCGACGGCGCCGGCGAGTTCGGCCTCGCGCCGCGCGGCGAGCACGGTCTCGGCGTACGACAGCATCGGGTCGCGGCGGTCGGCCAGCCGGGTGGTGCCCGCGTGGTTGGCCTCGCCCCGGAAGTCGAACCGCCAGCGGCCGTGCGGCCAGATGGCGCTGGCGATGCCGATCCGGTCGCCGGACAGGTCCAGCGCGCGGCCCTGCTCGACGTGGAGTTCCACGAACGCGCCGATCCGGGCGAGGCGTTCCGGGTCCGGGCCGATGGCCTCGGGGTCGTACCCGGCGGCCGCCATGGCCCGGGGCAGGGTGATCCCGTCCCCGTCGGTGAGCCGGTGCGCGTCCTCCACCCTCAGCGCGCCCGCGGTCAGCCGCGATCCGACACAGGCCAGCCCGAACCGGGCACCCTCCTCGTCACCGAAGTTGACGATGGCGAGCGGCCGGGTGAACCGCACTCCCCTGCCGAGCAGTTCGTCCAGGGCGGCGAAGGAGGACACGACCCCGAGGGGCCCGTCGAAGGCCCCTCCGTCCGGCACGGAGTCCAGGTGCGACCCGGTGACCACGGCGTCCCCGGCGGCCGGGTCCCCCAGCCAGGCCCACTGGTTGCCGTTCCGGTCCACCTCGTGGACCAGGCCGCGGTCCTCGGCCTGCTGCCTGAACCAGGCCCGGCATTCGGCGTCGGGCCCGGTCCAGGCGAAGCGGCGGTATCCGCCCGAGCCGGCGTCGCGCCCGATGGGGAGCAGCTCGGCCCACATCTCGTGGAACGAGGCACCGCGGACCGGCCGCGGGCGGGCGGGCGCGGCCGCACCCGCACCCGCCCCGGGCGACGGGGCCCCGGCCCCCGCCGCACCGTCGCCGTGCCCGCCCGGAGCGCGGCTCACGCGTCGCCACCCTCGCGCATCGGCACCCGGACCCCCCGCTCCTGGGCGACGGACTCGGCGATGTCGTACCCGGCGTCCACGTGCCGGATGACGCCCATGCCGGGGTCGTTGGTGAGCACGCGCCGGATCTTCTCGCCGCCGAGCTTGGTGCCGTCGGCGACGGTGACCTGGCCGGCGTGGATGGAGCGGCCCATCCCCACGCCGCCGCCGTGGTGGATGGACACCCAGGACGCGCCCGAGGCCACGTTGACCATGGCGTTCAGCAGCGGCCAGTCGGCGATCGCGTCGGACCCGTCGAGCATCGCCTCGGTCTCGCGGTACGGCGAGGCGACGGAGCCGCAGTCGAGGTGGTCGCGGCCGATGGCGAGCGGCGCGGCAAGCTCGCCGGAGGCCACCATGTCGTTGAACCGCTCGCCGGCCTTGTCCCGCTCGCCGTAGCCGAGCCAGCAGATACGGGCGGGCAGGCCCTGGAAGTGCACGCGCTCGCCGGCCATCTTGATCCAGCGGGCGAGGGACTCGTTCTCCGGGAAGAGGTCGAGGATCGCCTTGTCGGTCTTGGCGATGTCCGCCGGGTCGCCGGACAGCGCGGCCCAGCGGAAGGGGCCCTTGCCCTCGCAGAACAGCGGCCGGATGTAGGCGGGCACGAAGCCGGGGAAGGCGAAGGCGCGGTCGTACCCGGCGAGCTGGGCCTCGCCGCGGATCGAGTTGCCGTAGTCGAAGACCTCGGCGCCCGCGTCCAGGAAGCCGACCATCGCCTCGACGTGCCTGGCCATCGACTCGCGGGCCCGGGTGGTGAACCCGGCCGGGTCCTTCGCCGCGGCGTCGGCCATGTCCTCGAAGGCGACGCCGACCGGCAGGTAGGACAGCGGGTCGTGGGCCGAGGTCTGGTCGGTGACGATGTCGATGGGCGCGTTCATCGCCAGCAGCTGCGGGACCAGCTCGGCCGCGTTGCCGAGGACGCCGATGGACAGCGGGCGGCGCGCGTCGCGGGCCTCCGTCGCGAGCTGGAGCGCGTGGTCGAGGCTGTCGGCCCGCACGTCCAGGTAGCGGTGCTCGATGCGGCGGTCGATGGCGCGCGGGTCGCAGTCGATGCAGATGGCGACGCCGTCGTTCATGGTGACGGCGAGCGGCTGGGCGCCGCCCATGCCGCCGAGGCCGGCGGTGAGGGTGATGGTCCCGGCGAGGGTGCCGCCGAACTTCTTCGCGGCGACGGCGGCGAAGGTCTCGTAGGTGCCCTGGAGGATGCCCTGGGTGCCGATGTAGATCCAGGAGCCGGCGGTCATCTGGCCGTACATGGTCAGGCCGAGGGCCTCCAGGCGGCGGAACTCCTCCCAGTTGGCCCAGTCGCCGACCAGGTTGGAGTTGGCGATGAGGACGCGCGGGGCCCACTCGTGGGTCTGCATCACGCCGACCGGGCGGCCGGACTGGACCAGCATGGTCTCGTCCTGCTTGAGCGTGCGCAGCGTGCGCACCATCGCGTCGAAGGAGCGCCAGTCACGGGCGGCCTTGCCGGTGCCGCCGTAGACGACGAGCTTGTCGGGGTGCTCGGCCACCTCGGGATCGAGGTTGTTCTGGAGCATGCGCAGGGCGGCCTCCTGCTGCCAGCCCAGGGCGCTGAGTTCCGTGCCGCGCGGTGCTCGTACGGGGCGGGGTCCCGACATCTCTGCCTCCTGCTGTTGCTACGTCTATTCACATCCTGGCTGTCTGAATAGAACTAGTCAATACATCGGGGCGTCCCCATCCGCGCGTCCCGGGTGTTTGGCTGGAACCACCTGACGGCCGACAGGAGGGAGACGCGGTGGACCACGAGGTCGTGGACGAGGTGACGGCCGAGGCCGAGGCGGGGCGGCGGGCCGCGCGGCGGGACGACGCGGTGCGGGCCGCGGTGGCGCAGGGCCTGCTGGGACCGGACGCGGCCGTGGTGGGGCTGCTCGACGTCACCGGCATCCGGGAGTCGGCGGCGGCGCTGCGGGCGGCGTTCGAGGCGGTGCTGGCCCCGGGCACCCCGGTGCTGCACGCGTTCGCCGTGAAGGCCACCCCGCTGGTACCGGTGCTGCGGCTGCTGCACGAGGCGGGCATCGGCGCCGAGGTGGCGAGCCCCGGCGAGCTGGCCCTCGCCCGCGCGGCCGGCGTGCCGGTGGCGCACACGGTGCTGGACTCGCCGGCCAAGACCCCGGCGGAGCTGCGCGAGGCGCTGGCGCTCGGCATCGCGGTGAACGCGGACAACCCGCAGGAGCTGGCCCGGCTGGACGCCCTGGTGGACTGCGCGCCCACCCGTTCCCCGCTGGGCATCCGGGTCAACCCGCAGATCGGCGGCGGCAGCATCGGGGCGACGTCCACGGCGACCGAGACCTCGAAGTTCGGGGTGGCGCTGCGCGACGAGGGGGCGCGCGAGTGGGTCGTACAGGCGTACGCGCGGCGGCCGTGGCTGACCCGGCTGCACGCGCACACCGGCTCACAGGGGATTCCGCTGGCGCTGCTGGCGCGGGGCGTGGCGGAGACCTTCGCGCTGGCCGAGGAGATCAACGCGCGGGTGGGGCGGCGGCAGGTCGACACGCTGGACATCGGCGGCGGGCTGCCGGTGAACTTCGCGGGCGAGGCGACGGCGCCGACGTACGCGCAGTACGCGCGGCTGCTGGCCGAGCAGGTGCCGGGGCTGCGCGCGGGGCGGTACGGACTGGTGACCGAGTTCGGGCGGTCGCTGCTGGCCAAGCACGGCACGGTGGTGGCGCGGGTGGAGTACGCCAAGCGCTCGGGCGGGCGGCGGATCGCGGTGACGCACGCGGGCGTGCAGGTGGCGACGCGGACGGTGTACGCCCCGGGGGCGTGGCCGCTGCGGCTGGCCGCGTACGACGCGGAAGGCCGGCCGAAGCCGGGGCCCGAGGTGGTGCAGGACGTGGCGGGACCGGCCTGCTTCTCGGGCGACCTGCTGGCCGAGGGGCGCGCGCTGCCCCCGCTGGAACAGGGCGACTACGCGGCGGCGCTGGACACGGGCGCGTACTACTTCGCGCACCACTACGCCTACAACTCCCTGGTCCGGCCCGGGATCTACGGCTTCGTGCCGGACGGCGCGGGCGGCGTCGCCTTCGCCACCGTGCGGGAGCCGCAGACGGTCGCGGAGGTGGTCGCGGAGTCCGGAGGGGCGCACGCGTCCGCGCTCGCCGCCCTCCGAGCGCCCGAGCGCCGTTGACGCGCCCCTATCGGCCTCGAACAAATGGATTAACTCCGGTGACTCAGGGGTCGGTTGGCCAACACTAGTACGCCGGACGCATGTTCCACTGGAAAATGCCAAACGGCTCACCCCTCCCCCACACGTTGCGTAGTGTCGGGGTCACTCAGCCGGAGTCCCAGGCGGGAGGGGAGCCACGCGGTGCCCGGAATCGACGAGTGCCTGCTGGAAGCGATGCGATTGCCCGGTGCCCGGGGTGCCGCGCTGGTGGACTGGACGAGCGGCCTCGCGCTCGGCACCGTCGGCGAGGCGCCCGGCGGGGACCACGAGGCGGCCGCGGCCGAGGCCGCCGAACTGGCCCGGATCGCCGCCGAGCACGGCACCTTCACCGCCCGCGGCGAGGACCGGCCGCCCGTGGAGGACGTGATCGTCAGCAATGCCGACAGCTACCACCTGCTGCGGTTCGTGGACACGTCGTTCGACAGCAGCGTGTTCCTGCACCTGTGGCTGGGGCGCGCGGAGGGCAATCTCGCGCTCGCCCGGATCCGGCTCGGCGAGATGGCCGCCCGCCTGGTGCTGGGATGACCATGGTCCGTACACCACCGCTGCCCGTGCGGGACAAGTCGGCCCCGCGCGCCCTGTCCCCGATGCTGACCCGGCTCGCCGAGGAGCGGGCCACCGGGATCCTGGTCCGCGAGTACGGCGCCCTGCATCTCGCCGAGGGCCGGGTGGTGTACGCCGAGAGCCCCCTCGCCCCCGGGCTCGACGTGCTCCTCACGGCCCACGGCACCCTGGCGTCCGCCGCCTGGCAGCGGGCCGCCGCCGCGGCCGAGGGCCCGCTGCACGCGGCCGAACTCCTGCTGGACTCCGGGTTGTTACCCGCGGGCGCGCTGGAGCTGTGCCATCTGGACGCGCTGTACGACGCCGGGTACTTCACCCTGGCGCCGAGCAGCACACCGGGCAGGTTCCGCTACGACGGCGCGCCCCGCACCGGCCCGCTGCCCTCGGTCCCGGTGGTCGCGCTGGAACACGAGACCCTGCGGCGCCGGCTGCAACTGCACCGACTGTGGCCCGACCCGGCCGCCGACACCGCGCCCCTGATCCGCGCGGCCCCCGGCCCCCGGACGGCCGGCCCCGCCCTCACCGCCGCCCCGGCCCCCGTCGGCCCGGCCCCCGTCGGCCCGCGGGCGTCCGGGCCCTCCCGCCCCGCCCCCGTCACCCCCCGCCAACGCGCCGTCCTGGACCGCGTGGACGGCACCCGTACGGCCACCGACATCGCCCGGGAGCTGGGCCGGCAGGCGTTCCACACGCTGGTCGACGTCCGCCGGCTGGCGGCGGCCGGGCACCTCGCACCCGCACCGGCGGCGCCCGAGGCGGCACCCGGGCAGGTCCGGGACCTGCCGCCGCCCCCGCTCGTACCCCCGGTCACCGACCCCGACATCGCGCTGCTGAAGAGGCTCAGGGATGCGCTGGAGGCGCTTTGAACGGCCACGCCCCGCCGAGAGGAGAGAGCTGATGGTGTCCGAGGACGACCTGCGCACCGTCCTGGAGGAGCTGCACCGGCTGCGCACCCGGGTGCCCCAGCTGACCGGCGCGCTCGCGGCGGGCGTCGACGGCCTCGTCGTCGCCCACGACACGCCCGGTGTCGATCCGGACGGCCTGGCGGCGCTCACCGCGGCCGCGCTCGGGGTCTCCGTGCGGGTCGCCGACGCCACCGGCAACGGCGGCCTGCGGGAGCTGCTGGTGCGCGGCGAGCGCGGCTACGTCGCCACCTACGCGGCCGGCCGCAGCGCCGTACTGACCCTGCTCGCCCAGGACCGGGTCAACGTCGGCCGGCTGCACCTGGAGGGCCGCCGCTCGGGCGCCCTCATCGGCGAACTGCTGGACGCCGCCGAGGCCGCCGCCCAAGCCGCCCCCGCGCGCCGGTCCGCGACTCCCGCGCCCGCGCGCACCCGGACCACGCGCACGCCGCGCACCACCACCGCACCCACCACAACCGACAGTTGAGAGGACCCGACATGGCCAACACCGAGACCGCCCTCAAAGAGGCGCTGACCTCGATCGAGGGCGCCACCGGCGTCGCGCTCGTCGACTACACCAGCGGGATGGCGCTGGGCACGATGGGCGGCAGCAAGACCTTCGACCTGAACGTGGCCGCGGCCGGCAACACCGACGTGATCCGCGCCAAGATGCGCACGATGGAGATGCTGGGCATCAACAGCGAGATCGAGGACATCCTCATCACGCTCAGCGACCAGTACCACCTCATCCGCCTGCTCAAGGGGCGCGGCGGCAACGGCCTGTTCCTCTACCTGGTCCTGGACTCCTCCCGGGCCAACCTGGCGATGGCCCGACACCAGCTGAAGCGGATCGAGGAGGAGCTGGAGGTCTGACCCCCGCTCAGACGAGGGCCGCGGTACGGCGGCGGGCCCCGCCGGGGGCCGCGTCGCCGGCCGCGACGCCCGTGCCGCGCAGGCCCTTGACGGCCTTGCCCGCCGGGCCGCCGCCGCGCCGGTCGAGCCAGTCGACGCGCACCCAGAGCAGGGTGTCCAGGGCCTGTTCGCGCCGGCCGAGCCAGGCGGCCTTCAGCCGCAGCCCGGTGCCGCACCCGGCCAGCAGCAGTCCGCCGGCCACCGGCACGGCGAAGGCGGAGCCGAGCGCGACGGCCCAGGCCAGCAGCAGCCACCAGCGGTGCCCGCGGCGCCAGGCGCGCACCGTCACCGCCCGGTCCTGGAGGACGTCGTACCTGCCCGCGCGAACCACCGAGCGGACGAGGGCGGCGTACCGCCCGCGGCGGACCAGCGAGACCACCGCGGCGCCGACGACGAACAGCGCGGCCCCCGCGAACACACCGATCCGGCGCCCCGTCAGTCCCTGTGGTGCGGCGCCGATCGCCGCGGCGGCCACGCCGAGCCACCACAGCGGAGCGGCCCCCGCCCGTACGACGACGGCCACCCGGGCCAGTCCCTGTCCACCGCGTCCTTCGCGTCCCGCGCGCGCCACGTCGGCCTCCCGTGTCACGTGTCTCCACAGTCGGCCGGGACCTTAGCGCGCGAACGTGAGACGGAGCTGAGAGGACGCGGCCGCGTGCCGCCCCGGCGGCTGGGTCACTCCACGAAGAGCCCCCGCGCGGCGGCCTTGGCGTCGAACTCCTCCAGGCGGGCCTGCGCGTCCGGCAGATGGTCGCAGACCGCCTCCAGCAGCACCCGGCCCAGCAGCATCGGCGCGCACGCGGTGTCGAAGGCCAGCCCGGTGCCGACGGCGGCGGGCAGCAGCAGGTCGGAGTGCTTGGCGACGGGCGCGAACGCGGAGTCGGCGACCGTGACGACGGTCAGGCCGACCTCCTGGGCGTAGGCGAGGGTGTCGACCACCTCGCGCGGGTGCCGGGGCAGCGCGAAGCACAGCAGCGCGCTGGCGCCGGCGCGGACGGCGGCGTCGATGCGGTCCTGGATCATCGTGCCGCCCTCCTCCAGCAGCCGGACGTCCGGGTGGACCTTGGCGGCGAAGTAGGCGAACCCGTACGCCTGGGAGGCGGCGGCGCGCAGCCCGAGCACCGGCAGCGGGCGGGAGGCGGCGAGGACGCGGCCGGCCTCCCGCACCGGGCGCGGGTCGGCGAGCAGTTCGGCGAGGTGCCGCAGGTTCTCGATCTCGGCCTCGACGGCCAGCTGGTACTCGTTGTGCACGCCGTTCTCGGGGGCGGGCTCGGCGGGCACCACCTCGCGCAGGTGCTTGCGCAGCGCGGGATACCCGTCGAACCCGAGGGCCACCGCGAACCGCGTCACCGACGGCTGGCTGACCCCGGCCAGTTCGGCCAGCTCCACGCTGGACAGGAAGGGCACGTCGGCGGCGCGCCGCACCATGCTGTGCGCGATGCGGCGCTGGGTCGGCGTGAGCCGGTGGCCCTCGAAGAGCGCCTGCAACCGGTTGGCCGGGCTGTCGGTCACGCTCATCATGTACTCCCCCTCGGATGTCCTCGACGCCCCGGGAGAGTACAGCGCCGAGGCCGTGCCGAACACGGGCTGATATTCAGAAAAGGTTGCGTTGTATACCTTTATACAACGCGGCCCGGGGCCCGCGCTCTCCCCTGCCCCTCAATCCACCCCCGGCCGCCCCGCCGGGAAGCCGTGCGCGCGGGCGGCGAGAACGACGGCGAGCACGGGGGCAAGCAGGATCAGCACCGTCCACGGGAAGGACCCGGCGCCGAAGGCCCGCAGCAGGAGGCCGCCGGCCGCGCCGCCCGCGGCCATGGCCGAGTTCCAGGTGGTGACCAGCAGGGCCTGGCCCCGGTCGCCGCCCGCGTCGGTGACCGCGGTCTGGAGCAGGGTGGACAGGCCACCCCACCCCAGGCCCCACAGCACCATGGAGCCGTAGACCGCCACGGCGCTTCCGGCGAGCACCGCCAGCAGGCCGGCCGCCACCAGGAACAGGGCGGCGCTGGCGATGGTCAGGCCGCGCAGCCGACGGTCGACCAGGGCGCCGGTGACGAGGATGCTCACCACCGAGGCGATGCCGAAGACCAGCAGGACGAGGTCCCGGGAGCCCCCCATGCCGTGCCGGTCCAGGAAAGCGGCGATGTAGGTGTAGAGGATGTTGTGCGCCAACACGTACGCGGCCACCACGAACAGCACCGGGACCACGCCCGGGAGCCTGAGCGCCCCGCGCACCGGCGGCCGCTCGCCGGGCCGCCGCCCGGGGAAGTCCGGCACCGCGCGGGCGATCCAGCCGAGCAGCAGCAGCGAGACCACGGCCACCAGACCGAAGGTGGGCCGCCAGCCCAGCAGTCCGCCCAGGAAGGTGCCGATCGGGATGCCCAGAGAGAGGGCGAGCGGGACGCCGGCCATGGTGATCGCGATGGCCCGGCCCGCCAGCCGCGGCGGCGCCAGCCGACGCGCGTAGCCGACGAGTTCGGCCCACACCACGGCCGCGGCGACCCCGGCGGCCAGCCGGACGGCCATGGTCAGCAGGTAGTCCGCGGACAGCGCGGTGACGGCGTTGGCGACGGCGAACGTCAGGACCGCGAGCAGCATCAGCCGCTTGCGGCGCCAGCCCGCCGTGGCCAGGGAGACGGGGATCGCCGACAGGCCCGTGGCGATCGCGTAGACCGTCAGCGTCTGGCCCGCCGCGGCCTCGCCGACGGAGAGGTCGCGGGCCATCTCCGGCAGCACGCCGGCGGGCAGGGCCTCGGTGAGGATGCTCAGGAAGGCGGCCGTGCACAGGGCCAGCAGCGGGGAGACGGGCAGTGCGGCGGACCGCGCGGTGGGCGCGCCGGTGCGTGGTGATGCCTGGGAGGTCGTCATGCCTGTAGCGTTGAACCCTCACATTTATGTGAGGGTCAAGTCGGCTCGGGGAGGCGTCTCATGCGCATCGGGGAACTGGCCGAACGCACCGGCACACCACGCCGGATGCTGCGCTACTACGAGGAGCAGGGACTGCTCGTGCCGGACCGCTCGGCCAACGGCTACCGGGACTATCCCGAGCACAGCGTGGACCGGGTGCTGCAGATCCGGGGGCTGCTCGACTCCGGGCTGCCGACCCGCGTCATCAAGCAGATCCTGCCCTGTCTGAAGCAGCCCCGGGCGATCCACGTCACGGACGCGACCCCCGAGACGATGGCAACGCTGGAGCGCGAGCTGGACCGGATGAGCCGGCGCATCGAGTGCCTGGTCCGCAGCCGGGACGCCATCTCCGAGTACGTCGCGGCGGTCCGCCGCGGCGGGGTGCGGGGCGTACCGGAGCCCGCCTGCGAGGCCGTTCAAGAGACGGTATCGGGGCGGCGACGGCCCGGCGAGGAAACACCCAAGCGTCGTTAAATCGCCACCCAGAGTGATGGTTCGGGCGCCTACGGTGAGCACTACTGGCACGACACCGAGGAAGCGTCATGGCCACCCCCCACCGGACCTTACGGACGCCGGCCGCGCCCGCTCCCCGTCCCCCCTGCCCCGCGCTGTCCGTGCCGTCCCGCACGGGCGCGCCGCCGCCGCACACCGCCGCCGCCGTGCTGGACGAACTCCTCGCCGGCAACGCCCGCTACGCGGACGGCTGTCCGCGCCGCCGGGGCCGCCCGGCCGGGCGCGGTCCGCGCGCGGTGGTCGTCGGCTGTGTGGACGCCCCCGTCCCGCCGGAGCTGGTCTTCGACCAGCCGCTCGGTGCGCTGCTGGTCAGCCGTACGGCCGGGCAGGTGCTGGACGAGGCCGTGCTCGGCGCCGTCCAGTACGGCGTGCAGGAGCTGGGCGTCCCGCTCGTGCTGGTGCTCGGGCACGACCGCTGTGCCGCCGTGGCCGCCACGCTGGAGCGGCTGCGCACCGGGGCCCCGGTGCCGGGCCATCTGGAACTGCTGGTGGACGAGATCGCCCCGGCTGCCCGCCGCACCCGGGGCCGGCCCGGCGACTGGGCCGAGCACACCCTGCGCGCCCACACGGCCTGGGTGCGGGACGCGATCCGCGCCGATCCCGCCTTCGCCGCCGCCCACGTGGCGGCCGCCCGCCTCGACGCCGCTTCGGGGCTGGTGTCCCTGTTGCCCTAAGGGTTCCCGGGGTGGTCCCCACCACCCCGACAGGGGGGCTTTCCCCAGTGCGCCGGGGCCTTGCGGCTCCCTAGGGTGGGGCCATGAGCGCACGTGACCCGCAGGACGCCGATCTCCGCAGCGACGCCGAGCTGCGGAAGGACCTCGACGCCACCGTCCGGGCCCGCAGGGACCTGGGCGACGACTACGACTCCGCCCTGGTCGAGTCCTTCCTGGAGAAGGTCGAGCAGCGGCTGGACGGCGCGGTGGACCGACGGGTGCGGCGGCAGCTGGCCGAGCAGCAGATGGCGGCCGCGCGCGGCGACCGGCGGCCCAGGACGGCCGCCGACTCCTGGGGCGAACGCTACGGCTTCGCCCTGCTCACCCTGGTCCTGGCCATCCCGCTGTCCGCGATCGGCGCCGCCCTGGCGGGACTCGCCGGGATGGTCGTCACCTGGATAGGCATCGTCGGCGTCAACGCGGCGCAGGCGGTACGGCTCAACCCGGAGCTGCTCCGGGGACGCGGTCGCTCCGGCACGGACGACTGAGCCGACCGGTCCACGCACCGCGGGAGGAGTGGCGCGGGGACCGCCGCACCCCCGTTACCGGGGGGCGGGACGACGGCGGTCCCCGCGAGGGACGCGGGCCGGGTCAGGCCAGGCTGCGTCCAAGGGCGTCCATGGAGGTCCGGGAGCCGCTCCGGAGGTCCTGACGCCGTTCGCGCGCCGGCCGGTACGGGGAGCTCACCCGGGGTGCGAGGCCCGGGAGATGTCCTTCCGTCCTGCCGACACCCACCAATGTGCCGTACGCGTGTTAAGCGGGTGCTGCGTACACATGACGCCCTCGTACCAGTTCCGCGGCGGCCGGAACGGCCGTGGTCACCCGAAGTTCGCCACGGGGCGACGCACTGCCGGTCGCACCGCCCGGGGTGTCCCTCGACGACGGTGCGGCCCGCACCCAGGGGATTGGGCCTGTTCACGCAGCACTCGATGTCCTCGGGTGTTCGGCCGACGGGCGCCTCGTGCTTGGGCGTAACACAACGGGCCCCCTCCCACCCGGAAGGGGGCCCGTGGGGTTCGGACTACTTGCCGCCGCCCTTGGCCAGGAACGCCAGCAGGTCCTGGCGGCTGACCACACCGGTCGGCTTGCCCTCGACCAGGACGATCGCCGCGTCCGCCGCGCCCAGCACCTGCATCAGGTCGCCGACCGGCTCACCGGAGCCGACCTGCGGCAGCGGGGCCGACATGTGCTTCTCCAGCGGGTCCTCCAGGGAGGCGCGCTTGGAGAACAGGGCGTCGAGCAGCTCGCGCTCCACGACCGAGCCGACGACCTCGGCGGCCATCACGTCCGGGTGACCGGCGCCCGGCTTGACGACGGGCATCTGGGAGACGCCGTACTCGCGCAGCACCTCGATGGCCTGGCCGACGGTCTCCTCCGGGTGCATGTGCACGAGGGAGGGGATGGTGGCGCCCGCCTTGTCGTTCAGCACGTCGGCGACGCGGGCGCTCGGACCCTCGTCCTCCAGGAAGCCGTAGTCGGCCATCCACTCGTCGTTGAAGATCTTCGAGAGGTAGCCGCGGCCGCTGTCCGGCAGCAGCACCACGACCACGTCGTCCGGGCCGAGCCGCTCGGCGACCCGCAGCGCGGCGACCACGGCCATGCCGCAGGAGCCGCCCACCAGCAGGCCCTCCTCCTTGGCGAGGCGGCGGGTCATCTGGAAGGCGTCCTTGTCGGAGACGGCCACGATCTCGTCGGCGACGGTGCGGTCGTAGGCGGTCGGCCAGAAGTCCTCACCGACGCCCTCGATCAGGTACGGGCGCCCCGAGCCGCCCGAGTACACCGAGCCCTCGGGGTCGGCGCCGATCACCTTCACCTTGCCCTGGCTGGCGTCCTTCAGGTAGCGGCCGGTGCCGGAGATGGTGCCGCCGGTGCCGACGCCCGCCACGAAGTGGGTGATCTTGCCCTCGGTCTGGTCCCACAGCTCCGGACCGGTGGAGTGGTAGTGCGACAGCGGGTTGTTCGGGTTGGAGTACTGGTCGGGCTTCCAGGCGCCCGGGGTCTCGCGCACCAGCCGGTCGGAGACGTTGTAGTACGAGTCCGGGTGCTCGGGGTCGACCGCGGTCGGGCAGACGACGACCTCGGCGCCGTAGGCACGCAGCACGTTGATCTTGTCGGTGCTCACCTTGTCGGGGCACACGAAGATGCACTTGTAGCCCTTCTGCTGGGCCACGATGGCCAGGCCCACCCCGGTGTTGCCGCTGGTCGGCTCCACGATGGTGCCGCCCGGCTTGAGCTCCCCGCTCTCCTCGGCGGCCTCGATCATGCGCAGGGCGATGCGGTCCTTCACGGAACCGCCCGGGTTGAAGTACTCCACCTTGGCCAGGACGGTCGCCTGGATGCCCTTGGTCACGTTGTTGAGCTTCACCAGCGGGGTGTCGCCGACGAGGCTGATCATCGAGTCGTGGAATCGCACCGTTGTCTCCGGTCGCTGCAAAAAGTGTGGTCCTAGTGGTGCCGCCAGCCTAAGGCCAGGCGCCCGGCTCGCGCGGTCCTTCACTCACCGTCGAGATTGGCGCACGCCCTGTACGGGGCAAGGAGTGGGTGGAGGGCTAGGAGGAGGTGGCGGCAGCGCATGACAAGCATGTCGAGGGCGCGGGCGGCCCGGCGGATCGCGGCCGGAGCGGCGTACGGCGGGGGCGGGGCCGGACTGGTGGGGGCGGCGGCCGTCGGACTGGTCCTCGCGGAGGTACGGCTGGCCCGGCGCCATGTGGGCAACGGCAGCAGCGGACGGGTGCCGGTGGCGGACGGGGTGTACGGCCACTCCTACGACACCGGCGGTGAGCCGCCGCTGCGGCTGGTGATGCTCGGCGACTCCACGGCCGCCGGGCAGGGCGTGCACCGGGCGGGCCAGACGCCGGGCGCGCTGCTGGCCTCGGGGCTCGCGGCGGTGGCGGAACACCCGGTGGAGCTGTGGAACGTCGCGCTGCCGGGTGCCCAGTCCGACGATCTGGACCGGCAGGTGGCCCTGGTGCTGTCCTCGCCACGGCCCGCGCCGGACGTCTGCGTGATCATGATCGGCGCCAACGACGTGACGCACCGGATGCCGTTCACGCGGTCGGTGCGATACCTGTCGGCGGCGGTGCGGCGGCTGCGCACCGCCGGTGCGGAGGTGGTGGTCGGCACCTGCCCCGACCTCGGCACGATCGAGCCGGTGCAGCAGCCGCTGCGCTGGCTGGCCCGGCGGGCGTCCCGGCAGCTGGCGGCGGCGCAGACGATCGGGGTGGTGGAGCAGGGGGGACGCACCGTGTCCCTGGGTGATCTGCTGGGGCCCGAGTTCGCGGCGAACCCGCGGGAGCTGTTCGGACCGGACAACTTCCATCCCTCGGCCGAGGGCTACGCCACGGCGGCGATGGCGGTCCTGCCCACGGTGTGCGCGGCGCTGGGCCTGTGGCCGGCCGAGGAGGAGCGGCCGGACGTGATGCGCCGTGAGGGCTTCCTGCCGGTGGCCCGGGCCGCGGCGGAGGCGGCGTCCGAGGCCGGCACGGAGGTCACGGCGGCGATGCCGACGGGCCCGCGCGGACCCTGGGCGCTCCTCAAGCGACGGCGCCGCCGCCGCGTCCCGGAGGCCGAACCGGTGACCCCGTCGGCCTGACCGGCCTACCGGAGTCCGCGCGGCCGTGCTGCACTGGAAGGGCCGGGGACACCCGAGCGGCCGACCCGACCAAGCAAGCGCTTAGAAAACTGCGGCCAGTGTCACACCGCAACCCCGGTGACCTGGTTCATACGTGCGGGTAACTTCCAAACCGGTCCTGCCCGAAATCCCGCTCACTGGAGCCGTGATGCCCGAAGCCGTCATCGTCTCGACCGCCCGCTCCCCCATCGGCCGCGCCGGCAAGGGGTCCCTCAAGGACCTGCGCCCCGACGACCTCACCGCCACGATCATCCAGGCCGCCCTCGCGAAGATTCCCGAGCTGGACCCGAGGGACATCGACGACCTGATGCTCGGCTGCGGTCTGCCCGGCGGCGAGCAGGGCCACAACCTCGGCCGCATCGTCGCCGTGCAGATGGGCATGGACCACCTGCCCGGCTGCACCATCACCCGCTACTGCTCCTCCTCCCTGCAGACCTCCCGGATGGCCCTGCACGCCATCAAGGCCGGCGAGGGCGACGTCTTCATCTCGGCCGGTGTCGAGACGGTCTCCCGCTTCGCCAAGGGCAGCTCCGACGGCCTGCCGGACACGCACAACCCGCTGTTCGCCGAGGCCGAGGCCCGCACCGCCGCGGTCGCCCAGCAGGAGGGCACCACCTGGCACGACCCGCGCGAGGACGGGCTGATCCCCGACGCCTACATCGCGATGGGCCAGACCGCCGAGAACCTGGCGCGCTGGAAGGGCATCACCCGCCAGGAGATGGACGAGTTCGGCGTCCGCTCGCAGAACCTCGCCGAGCAGGCCATCAAGGACGGCTTCTGGGAGCGCGAGATCACCCCGGTGACGCTCCCCGACGGCACCGTCGTCAGCAAGGACGACGGCCCGCGCGCCGGCGTCACCATGGAGGGCGTCGCCGGGCTGAAGCCGGTCTTCCGCCCCGACGGCCTGGTCACCGCCGGCAACTGCTGCCCGCTCAACGACGGCGCCGCCGCCCTCGTGATCATGAGCGACACCAAGGCCCGCGAGCTGGGCCTGACCCCGCTCGCCCGGATCGTCTCCACCGGCGTCTCCGCGCTCTCCCCCGAGATCATGGGCCTCGGCCCGGTCGAGGCCAGCAAGCAGGCGCTGCGCCGGGCCGGACTGACCGTGGACGACATCGACCTGGTCGAGATCAACGAGGCGTTCGCCGCCCAGGTCATCCCCTCCTACCGGGAGCTCGGCATCGACCTCGACAAGCTGAACGTCAACGGCGGCGCCATCGCCGTCGGCCACCCCTTCGGCATGACCGGCGCCCGGATCACCGGCACGCTGATCAACTCCCTCCAGTGGCACGACAAGCAGTTCGGCCTGGAGACGATGTGCGTCGGCGGCGGCCAGGGCATGGCCATGGTCATCGAGCGCCTCAGCTGACCGGCGCCGCCCGCGCGGCCAACCGTCCGTAGCGAATCGGGCACTTCATGTCAGGGATCGGCCCAGAACCCCGGAAACCGCCGGGTTCTGGGCCTTTCTGTGATCCAATCTCCCCCAGGATGTGACCTATCTCCCCCGCCCCGGGCATCGGCGCAGGTCAGCACGGACCGGCACACCGTCCGACGCGCCCGCGGACCCAAAGAACTGTCCGTTTCGTGACGTTACGCACTGACAGCTGGATAGTCCGCCCTTCAAGCTGATGTAGGAAGTCGGGGGTCGACTTTGAACCTGGGAGTACGTCAGTGAGCGCCATGCCCATCGCCCTGCTGCTCACCACGGCCGCCACGGGCGCCGTGGGCGTCGCCGTCCTGCGCACCGTGCTGAAGCTGCGCAGGCAGCTCACGCAGTTGCAGGCCCAGCTCGCGGAGAACCAGTCAGCCGCCATGCACGCGCTGCTGCCGCACGCCCGCAGCCACGCCGACACCGACCGGATACGCGCGGCCGTGGCCGAGGCGCTCGCCGAGGAGCGGGAGCGGGAACTCGCCGAGGCGCGTGCTTTCTGGGCCGCGCAGGAGGCCCGCGACGCCTCCGACGCGCCCTCGGTGCTCGGCCTGCCCGACCACGAGCCGTTCCTGCCCCGGGAGTCCGACTTCGCCGGCCTGGAGCCGGTGGCGGAGCCGACCGCGGACACCGACGAGTTCGCCGGGGAGTCCCCCGAGCTGGCCGCGGCCCGCCGCCGGCACCCCTCGCACCCGGACTTCGTCCCGGAGCGGTCGGCCGCGGCCGACCACGAGCGCACGGCCGCCACGCTGGAGCAGCTGGCCGCCGAGCGGATCGAGCTGTCCGACGTCCGCCCCGGACCGCTGGGCACCCTCGACGTCTACGTCTTCGCCGACGGCACCACGCTGTGCATGACCCCCGGCCACCGCGAGACGGCCGAACGGCTGGCGCGGGCCGTGGAGGCGGGCGACGCCCCCTGTCTGCTCGGCGGATCGGGCATCTCCGGCGCCTACACCCTCACCTTCGCCTGCGGCGCGGAGACGATCTACATCCTGGCGGACCGCGTCATCGCGTCCCTGTAGACCGCTGCGGGTCCGCGGGGCGGGGCCCCGGCCCCCGGCTCAGACCCCCGCCCGGCCCCGCGCCTCCTCCACCAGCCGGACTGCCTCGCCGACCTCGTCGTCACTCTTCAGCACCAGCGCCAAGTCGTGGGCCGCGACCAGGATCTGATCGGCCGCCGCGAACATCCCCGCGTCCGGCATCTCCCGGGGCTCGCTCCCCGGTTCCTCGACGGCCTGGGCCCGCCGGGCCAGTTCCCTGGCCAGCGCCAGCGCCTCCGCGGCGGCGCCGCGCTGGAGCCTGCTCTGCGGTGCCGCGCGCAACCGGTCGGCGAAGTGATCCACGGCTTGGTTCAGGGGCGTCGTATCAACCACGCGCCGAGCGTAACGCGCCGCACTGTTGCCAAGAGGCGAACGCTCGGGCACGGTGCAGTGAAGGACCGGCTCACAGCCCCTTTGCTTTCGGAGGTGCCGATGTCCCAACCGTTCTCCGAGGAGACCCATCGCAACCTGCTCGCCCGCATCCCGCACTGCACCGGCCGTGAGGTCTCCGACTGGCTGCGCACCGTCGAGGAAGGCCCCGCCCTGGTCCGCTTCGAGGAGAAGGTCGGCTGGCTCCGCCAGGAGTACGACCTGGCCTACGGCCACGCGAAGGCCATCGTGCACGAGTACGACCTGCGCCGGGCGGCCCGCAAGCTGCGCTGAGGCGTCCGCCGACGGCAAAGGGCCCCGGGCGTGCGCCCGGGGCCCCTCTCACCAGCGCGGTGCGCGCTAGTCGTTGTTGGTGAAGATCGCCACCAGCCGCAGCATCTCCAGGTAGATCCAGACCAGGGTGACGGTGAGACCGAACGCCGCGAGCCAGGACTCGTTGCGCGGGGCGCCGTAGGCGATGCCGTCCTGGATCTGCTTGAAGTCGAGCGTCAGGAAGAACGCGCCGAGCAGGATCGCGATGATGCCGACGACCGCGCCGATCGGGCCGAAGCTGCGCAGGCCGCCGTCCTCGGCGACGCCGAACACGACCAGCAGCAGGTTGACCGCCATGACGACCAGGAAGGCCATCGCGATGGCGAGGCCGATGCGGGCGTAACGGGCCGTGACCCGGATCCAGCCCGCCTTGTAGACGAGCAGGGTGGCGCCGGAGACCGCCATGGTGCCGAGCACCGCCTGGAAGGGGGCGCCCTGCCAGCGGCTGTTGTACATCTCGCTGATGACGCCGAGGAAGATGCCCTCGAAGGCCGCGTAGCCGAGGATCAGCGCGGGCGCCGGGGTGCGCTTGAAGTTCTGGACCATCGCCAGGACGAACGCGATCAGCGCGGAGCCGACGGCCAGGCCGTAGCTCGTGGGCGAGACCGGCAGCAGCGCCCAGGCGAGGACGGCACCCACCACGACGGTGCCGAGCGTCATGGCCGAGCGGACGACGACGTCGTCCATCGTCATCCGGCCGGTGCCGGCCGGGGCCTGCGGCGGGGCGCCGTACTCGGCGTCGGACGGCGCGTGACCGGCCGGCGTGTACGGGTCCTGCGCGTACGGGTTCTGCGCGTAGGGGTTCTGCGCGTAGGGGTTCTGCGCGTACGGGTTGGCCCCTGCGTACCCGGCCTGCGCTGCGGTGTTGAAGCCGGCGTAGCCGTTGTCGCGGCTGAACCCCCGTCGCGAGAAGACCGGGTTGCTGCTCCTCATCTCACTCCTCCATGGCTGCCGTGCGCAGCCTTGGCTCAAGCGTAATGGATTGGCAAAGGATCGATCATGCTACCTGAGGAGGATCTTTCCCCTGCCGTGTCGGTCCACACGCTACGCGGAGGAGGGCGCCCCGGCCATGGGTGATCGTCTTCCCTGACGAACCTGTCACCGGCCGAGCGCGAGAAGTGAGTGGTGCCCGGAGCCGGACTTGAACCGGCACGCCCGCGAAGGGGCAGCGAGGTTTAAGCTCGCCGTGTCTGCATTCCACCATCCGGGCAGGCCATGGGCTCCGCTTCGAGGTCCGAGCCTATCGGGACGCATCCCCCGGACAGCGGAGTGGCGGGCCGATGTTGTCTTATTTTATTGACGTCTGAGGGTGCATCAGACCACGGAACCGGTCGTCCGCACCTGCCTGTAGCGTGACGTGGCGCACGTGCACCTGTATGTGAAATGACGGAATTTCACCGCCCGAAGAAGGGCGCCCCACCTGTTCTGGAGACCGCCCGGTCACGGCGGACGGGAGGGCTGCGGCCCCGGCGGCTCAGGGTCGGGGGTCCTCCCCAGGTATGACACGGCACCCCCGTGGTCCGCCCCGAGTCGCCCCCGGGAACCGGAACAGCGGCTGACTACCCGGGCCCCGCGGGACGGGACGATGGAGCGGTCCCCATGAACACGTCGTCCCGAGGAGCACCGTCCCGTGACCACCACACCCACCGCACGCACGGCCACCGCCGTGGCCGCACGCGCCACGGAGCTGTCGAAGATCTACGGGCAGGGTGAGACCCGGGTGGTCGCCCTGGACAAGGTCTCCGTCGACTTCGGGCAGGCCGAGTTCACCGCGATCATGGGCCCGTCCGGCTCCGGCAAGTCCACGCTGATGCACTGCGTGGCCGGCCTGGACACCTTCTCCTCCGGTTCCGTGCGGATCGGCGAGACCGAGCTGGGCGCGCTCAAGGACAAGCAGCTCACCAAGTTGCGCCGGGACAAGATCGGCTTCATCTTCCAGGCCTTCAACCTGCTGCCGACGCTGACCGCGCTGGAGAACATCACGCTGCCGATGGACATCGCGGGCCGCAAGCCCGACAAGGCGTGGCTGGACCAGGTCATCCAGATGGTGGGGCTGTCCGGGCGGCTCGGCCACCGGCCCTCCCAGCTGTCCGGCGGCCAGCAGCAGCGCGTCGCCGTGGCCCGCGCCCTCGCCTCCAAGCCGGAGATCATCTTCGGTGACGAACCGACCGGCAACCTGGACTCGCGCTCCGGCGCCGAGGTCCTCGGCTTCCTGCGCAACTCCGTGCGCGAGCTGGGCCAGACGGTGGTCATGGTGACCCACGACCCTGTGGCCGCGGCCTACGCGGACCGCGTGATCTTCCTCGCCGACGGGCGGATCGTGGACGAGATGTACGGCCCGACCGCCGAGTCCGTGCTCGACACCATGAAGCAGTTCGACGCGAAGGGCCGTACCAGCTGATGTTCCGCACCGCCCTGCGCAACGTCCTCGCGCACAAGGCCCGGCTGCTGATGACGGTGCTCGCCGTCATGCTCGGCGTGGCCTTCGTCTCCGGGACCCTCGTCTTCACCAACACCGTCTCCGACGCCTTCCAGAACAGCTCCGCCAAGGGCTTCGACCAGGTCGACGTCGCCGTACGGCCCAAGTACCAGGACTCCGAGGGCGACAAGGTCGGCAAGCTGCCGGACCTCACCCAGGCCATGCTCGACACGGCCGGCAAGGTCCCCGGCGCCGCCTCCGCCACCGGCGTCGTCGGCGGCTTCACCGCCGTCGCCGACAAGCACGGCAAGCTCGTCGGCGGCGACTGGCAGTCCCGCGGCGGGAACTACTGGGGGGCCGAGGACGCCCGCTACCCGCTGGTCGCCGGGCACGCCCCGCACGGCAGGAACGAGGTGCTCCTCGACTCCAAGTCCGCCGAGCGGGCCGGCTACAAGGTCGGCGACACCGTGCGGCTCTCGGTCGACGGGCCCGTGCTCACCCCGACCGTCGCCGGCATCTTCACCACCGACGACGGCAACGTGACCGCGGGCGGCAGCCTCGCGCTGTTCGACACGCCCACGGCGCAGGCGCTGTTCGGCAAGCACGGCACCTACGACGAGATCGACGTCAAGGCGAAGCCCGGCACCGGCCAGACGGCACTCAAGGCCCAGCTGGACCGCGCGCTGCCCGCCCACCAGGTGGAGACCACCACCGGCAGGAAGCTCGCCGACGACCAGGCGAAGATGATCGCCGACAGCATGAGCAGCATGAAGACGGGCCTGCTGGTGTTCGCGGGCATCGCCCTGTTCGTCGGCACCTTCATCATCGCCAACACCTTCACCATGCTGGTCGCCCAGCGCACCAAGGAACTGGCCCTGCTGCGCGCCGTCGGCGCCTCCCGCCGCCAGGTCACCCGCTCGGTGCTGATCGAGGCGTTCGTGGTCGGCGCGGTCGCCGGCACGGCCGGTCTGCTCGCCGGCATCGGGATCGGCGCGGGCCTGCGCGCCCTGGTCGGCTCCTTCGGCGGGAACATGCCCGACGGACCGCTGGTGATCAGCCCCGGTACGGTGGCCGCCGCCCTCGTGGTCGGCGTCGTCATCACCATGCTGGCCGCCTGGCTGCCCGCCCGCCGGGCCGCGAAGATCCCGCCGGTCGCGGCGATGAACAGCGTGCACGCCAAGGCGACCACCAAGTCGCTGGTGCTGCGCAACACGATCGGCGCGCTGTTCACGGCGGCCGGTGTGACGGTGATCCTCGCCGCCACCACGATGGACGGCGACTCCGGCCAGGCCCCGATGGGGCTCGGCGCCGTACTGCTGATCATCGGTGTGTTCGTGCTGACGCCGCTGCTGTCACGTCCGCTGATCGCGGCCGCCGCCCCGCTGATGCGCGCGTTCGGCATCGCGGGCAAGCTGGCCCGCCAGAACTCGGTGCGCAACCCGCGCCGTACGGCGGCCACCGCCTCGGCGCTGATGATCGGCCTGACCCTGATCACCGGCATGACGGTGATGGCGGGCAGCCTCCAGCACGCGATCGACAAGATGGCCGCCTCGGCGATCCGCGCCGACTACGTCGTCTCGATGGCCAACGGATCCCCGCTCTCCCCCGGCGTGGCGAAGAAGCTCGCCGCCACCGACGGGGTGACCGCCAGCAGCCCGCTGCGCAACGCCGAGTCCCGCATCGACGGCAAGACCGAGTTCCTGACCGGTGTCGACGGCGCGTCCATCGCGAAGCTGACGGACCTGAAGGTGGACCAGGGCAGCTTCACGGTGAGCGGCACGCGGATCGTCGTGGACAAGGAGCGGGCCAAGGAGTACGGCTGGACGCCCGGTTCGCGGCTGACCGCCCACTTCGAGGACGGCAAGGCGCAGCCCCTGACCGTCGCCGGGATCTACGACGGCAACGACATGATCCGCGGCATCATGCTCGACGACGCGGTGCTCACCCCGCACCTGAGCCACCCCGCCGACATGCAGGTCATGGTCAAGACGGCCGACGGCGCGTCCACCGCGACCAAGGACCGGCTGGCGAAGGCCCTGGGCACCAACCCGGCGATCAAGATCCAGGACAAGAAGGACCTGTCCGACGACATCGCGCAGGTCTTCACCCTGATGCTGAACATGGTCTACGGCCTGCTCGGCATGGCGGTGATCGTCGCGGTGCTCGGCGTCGTCAACACCCTGGCGATGTCGGTGTTCGAGCGCTCCCAGGAGATCGGCATGCTCCGCGCGATCGGCCTGGACCGCAGGGGCATCAAGCGGATGGTCCGCCTGGAGTCCCTGGTGATCTCCCTCTTCGGCGGCGTGCTCGGCATCGGGCTGGGCGTGTTCTTCGGCTGGGCGGCCGGTCAGCTGGTGGGCACCAAGATGCCGACGTACGAACTGGTCCTGCCCTGGGGCCGGCTGGTGGTCTTCCTGGTGCTCGCGGGCGTGGTCGGCGTGCTGGCCGCGCTGTGGCCGGCCCGCCGCGCGGCCCGGCTGAACGTGCTGGCGGCCATCAAGGCCGAGTAACCGGGAGGCCGTACGACACCGGAAAAGGGGCCCCGCTCACGCGGGGCCCCTTCGTCGTGCCGGGCGGTTCAGCCCTGCCAGGTGCGGGTGCGCGGCGGGAGCCCGGAGGCGCCCGACTCCGGGGTGCGGACCGCGAGGACCTGGTTGACGCCGATGCGGTTGTGTTCGAAGGCGAGCGCCGAAGCGGCCATGTAGAGCCGCCAGACCCGGGCCCGGCCAGGGCTGGTCAGGCGCACGGCGCGGTCCCAGCCGGCCTCCAGGTTGGCCACCCACTGGCGCAGCGTGCGGGCGTAGTGCTCGCGCAGGGCGTGGACGTCGCGCACCTCGAACCCGGCGCGCTCCAGCTGGGTGACCGTGGTGCCGATGGGGGCGAGTTCACCGTCCGGGAAGACGTAGGCGTCGATGAACTCGTCCACGTTGTAGGCGGATTCGTCGCGCTGCGGGCGGCGGGCGATCTGGTGGTTGAGCAGCCGGCCGCCGGGCGTGAGCAGGTCGTACAGCCGACGGGCGTACTCCAGGTAGCGTTCGGCGCCGACGTGCTCGGCCATGCCGATGGAGGAGATCGCGTCGAAGGGGCCGTCGGTGACGTCCCGGTAGTCCTGGACCCTGATCTCCACCCGGTCGGTCAGTCCCTCGTCGGCGACGCGCTTGCGGGCGTACGCGGCCTGCTCCTGGGAGAGGGTGACCCCGACGACGCTCACCCCGTGCTCCCGGGCCGCGTGCAGGGCCATGGAGCCCCAGCCGCAGCCGACGTCCAGCAGCCGCTGGCCCTCCTTCAGACCGAGCTTCCGGCAGACCAGTTCGAGCTTGTCGCGCTGGGCGTCCTCCAGGGTGGCGTCCTTCCCGAAGGACTCCCAGTAGGCGCAGGAGTACACCATCGAGGGGCCGAGGACCAGCTCGTAGAAGTCGTTGCCGACGTCGTAGTGGTGGCTGATGGCGCGTTTGTCGCTGCCGCGGGTGTGCAGATGGCGGTGTCTGCGGACCTCCTCGCGCGGCGGCGCGGGCGGGATCGGCGGGCCGGCGAGCTTGACCAGCTCGCGGGCGGCGGCGCGGACGGCGGGGTCGCGCGCGGCCTGGAGGAGGGTGCGGCCGTCCTCCCCGCGCTCCCAGATCAGCGCGGCCATGCTGTCCAGCGCCGTGTACAGGTCGCCCTCGATGTCGAGGTCACCGGCTACCCAGGCGCGGGCCAGGCCCAACTCGCCCGGCTTGAACAGGATGCGGCGCAGGGCGCGCCGGTTGCGCACGACGAGCGTGGGAGCGCCGGGCGGCCCGGCCTGTGATCCGTCCCAGGCCCGCAGCCGTACCGGGAGCGGAGCCCCCAGCAACTGCTCGGCAAGACTGTTCAGCCGCGACGCGGCGTCGGCCATGACGCACACCTCCAAGACGACGATCCCGGATGCCGGTTACCACGTAAACACCGTCGGTCGTCTTGCACAGTCCCGCAATGGAGTTACGGGTGGGCAAAAAGTTGCAGTGGCCACCCAGATGGGCCCCCGGGAACGTCGAAAGACCTCCCGCACCACGGATGGCGGGAGGTCTTTCGGATGGTCCGGCGAGTGCCTCGGGTCAGGAAGCCTTGGCCTCGGTCTTCGCGGCGGCGACCGGCGCGGGCTTGGCGGCCTCGTAGAACTCCTCGCGGGGGTTCTCCATGGCGCCCAGGGACACGACCTCGCGCTTGAGGAACATGCCGAGCGTCCAGTCGGCGAAGATGCGGATCTTGCGGTTCCAGGTCGGCATGGCCAGACCGTGGTAGCCGCGGTGCATGTACCAGGCGAGGCGGCCCTTGAGCTTGATCTTCATCTTGCCCATGACGATCATCGCCACGCCCTTGTGCAGGCCGAGACCGGCGACCGCACCCTTGTTGGCGTGCTCGTACTCCTTCTGCGGGAAGCCCCGCATGCCGGAGACCACGTTGTCGCCGAGGACCTTGGCCTGGCGCAGCGCGTGCTGGGCGTTCGGCGGGCACCAGGCGTTCTCGTTGCCCGCCTTGCGGCCGACGAGGTCCGGGACCTGGGCGTTGTCGCCGGCGGCCCAGATGTAGTCCGTGCCCTGCACCTGGAGGGTGGCGGCGGTGTCCACGTGGCCGCGCGGGCCGAGCGGGAGACCGAAGCGGGCGAGGGCCGGGTTCGGCTTGACGCCGGCCGTCCACACGATGGTGTTGGAGTCGACCTCCAGGCCGTTCTTCAGCACCACGTGGCCGTCGACGCAGGAGTCCATGGAGGTGGAGAGGTAGATCTCCACGCCACGGCTCTCCAGGTGCTCCTTGCCGTACTGGCCGAGCTTGGGGCCGACCTCGGGAAGGATCTTGTCGGCGGCGTCGACGAGGATGAACCGCATGTCCTCGCGGGAGACGTTGCGGTAGTACTTGGCGGCGTCCCGGGCCATGTCCTCGACCTCGCCGATGGTCTCCGCACCCGCGAAGCCACCGCCGATGAAGACGAAGGTGAGCGCCTTGCGGCGGATCTCCTCGTCGGTCGTGGAGTCGGCCTTGTCCAGCTGCTCCAGGACGTGGTTGCGCAGGCCGATGGACTCCTCGATGCCCTTCATGCCGATGCCCTGCTCGGCGAGGCCGGGGATCGGGAAGGTGCGGGAGACCGCGCCCATGGCGATGACCAGGTAGTCGAACGGCAGCTCGTACGCCTCGCCCACCAGCGGGGCGATCGTGGCGACCTTGCGGTCCTGGTCGATGGTGGTGACCCGACCGGTGAGGATCTCCGCCTTCGGCAGCACGCGTCGCAGCGGGACGACGACGTGGCGAGGGGAGATGCTGCCGGCGGCGGCTTCGGGGAGGAAGGGCTGGTAGGTCATGTACGACCGGGGGTCGACGACCGTGACGGTCGCCTCGCCGTAGCGCATCTTCTTGAGGATGCGCCGAGCTGCGTACAGGCCTACGTACCCACCGCCTACTACGAGGATCCTGGGACGCTCCGTGGTGCTCATGGCATCGAGTATCCACCCGCCCCAGGGGGGTGGCTCGTGCGCCCCTTCACAAGCTTCTGGAGGGGCTGTGTTAAACTCCGCGACCCGCGTGACGCAGGTCATGCGGACCCGGGGGAACCGCGCGGCGGTTCGTACCGTTGTCAAGGCCGTGTGAGCTGCCCGTCCGGGTCCGCGAGATGATCGCGAAGACTCCGGGACGGCCTCTGGAACACCCCCTTCCGGCCATCTTTGCGCGCGTCATCTGAACATGTTCAAACGGGTTTTGACCCCCCGGAAGGGCCAACCGGCCCCCTTCGGGCACCGGTCGGGACCCATTTCCTTGTGAAGAACTTCACGAAGGTTTCCGCCGGGATGCCGACGAGGGGCCCGCGAGGGCCCCTCGAAGTCGCTCAAACGTTATCCGACCTGCTCAGCCGGACGCTACCCACCAGTAACAAAGTGGCCTGCGCCACCGCCCGAGCGCCAGGGGCGGGGCGTGTGCCGCGGCCGGGAGGCGGTCAGGCCAAGGACCACCCGATGCCGTCGAGGATGTCGTGCTCCGACACCACGACCTCCTGGGCACCGATGCGCTCCATGATCGCCAGGAGGACGAGGGAGCCCGCGCCGATGACGTCGACGCGGCCCGGGTGCATGGACGGGATGGTGGCGCGTTCGGCGTGGGTGGAGTGCAGGAGGCGGTCGGTGATCTCGCGGACCCGGGCCAGGGAGACGCGGGAGTGGTGGATGCGCGCGGAGTCGTACTCGGGCAGGTCCTGCGCGATCGCCGAGACGGTGGTGACCGAGCCGGCCAGGCCCACCAGGGTGCGCGCCTCGCGCAGCGGCACCGTCCGCTCCGCGAGGTCCAGGGCGGCCTCGATGTCGGCCCTTATCGCGGCGATCTGCTCCTCGGTGGGCGGGTCGGAGACCTCGCCGCCGTGCACCAGGTGCCGTTCCGTCATCCGCACACAGCCCACGTCCACCGAGCGCGCGGCCCGCACCTGGTCCTCGCCGACGACGAACTCGGTGGAGCCGCCGCCGATGTCCACCACCAGATAGGGCCGGGCGAGGTCCTCGCGGCCGGTCAGCTCCTTGGTCGCGCCGGTGAAGGAGAACTCGGCCTCCTGGTCGCCGGTGATGACCTCCGGCTCCACGCCGAGGATGTCCAGCACCCCGCGCACGAACTCGTCGCGGTTCTCGGCGTCGCGGGAGGCTGAGGTGGCGACGAAGCGCAGCCGCTCGGCGCCGTGCTTCTTGATGATCTCCGCGTAGTCGCGGCAGGCGGCGAAGGTCCGCTCCAGCGCCTCGGGGGCGAGCCGGCCCGTGCGGTCGACGCCCTGGCCGAGCCGCACGATCGTCATCCGGCGGTCCAGGTCGACCAGTTCGCCCGTCGCCGGGTCCGCGTCCGCGACCAGCAGCCGGATGGAGTTCGTACCGCAGTCGACGGCGGCGACACGGGTCACTGCGCTTCCCCCTTCGGTTCCCGCTCGGACGTCACGCACGCGCCCTTGCGCCACCACTCGGGCAGCATCGCGAGCGCCTCGTCGCCGAGCGGGTTGACGCCCGGGCCCGCGGCCAGCGAGTGGGCGACCAGGACGTGCAGGCACTTCACCCGGTCCGGCATGCCGCCGGCGCTCGGGAAGTCCCGCAGGACCTCGATCTCGTCCCGGCGCCGGATGTAGTCCTCGTGCGCGGCCCGGTAGGCGGCGGCCAGCTCCGGGTCGCTCTGGAGGCGCTCGGTCATCTCCTTCATCACGCCGTTCGCCTCCAGCGTGCCGATGGCCGAGGCGGCCTTGGGGCACGTCAGGTAGTACAGCGTCGGGAAGGGCGTGCCGTCGGGCAGGCGGGGCGCCGTCTCCACGACGTCCGGCTGGCCGCACGGGCAGCGGTGTGCGATGGCCCGCAGGCCCCGCGGGGGTCGGCCCAGCTGCTGCTTGAACGCCTCGACGTCCGCGTCGGTGGGCTCGGTGCGCGGAGTGGGCGGCGGAGGGGTTTCCATGACTGCTTTCAGACTGGCTTTCTGTGGGTCACCGGCACGGGGCCGGTCACTGGTCGGAGGCGTCGGACTTGTCGACCCCGTCCCAGATGTTGGTGTACCAGGGCCGGTGGGCGGCCCTCAGGTCGGCGCGGGACTGCCGGGCCGCGCCCGGATCGATGACCACGTACCCGGTCTCGCCGGGCTTCACATAGTGCAGCCGCTTGCGGATCTGCTGCTCGGCGTAGGCGTCGTCCTGCCAGCGGGCCTTGAGGTCGCGCAGCTGTTCGACGCGTTGCCGGGCCTCGGTCTCCTGCCGCTGGAGATCGGAGATCTGGGCGCGCTGGGAGACGTACTGCCGCATCGGGTAGGCCAGGGCGACGACCAGCGAGCACAGCACCAGCGCGAGCAGCGCCGCCCGGCCGGTCAGCCGCGAGCGGCGGGCCTGCCGTTTGGTCTGCGAGCGGTAGACCCGGGCCGCCGTCTGCTCGCCCAGCAGCCGCAGTCTGGTCGTGGTGGAGAAACGGTCCCGGTCCTTGACGGCCATGTCGGCTCTCCGCCTCCCCTTTCACACGTGCGTACGTCCCCGGACACGGTACGGGACCGGGTACGGGGACGTACGTACGACTGGCCAAGTCCCGGCCCGGAGCGGGTCGGGACCGGCCGGGTGGATCAGCCCTTGAAGCGCGGGAAGGCGCTGCGGCCGGCGTACACCGCGGCGTCGTCCAGGATCTCCTCGATGCGCAGCAGCTGGTTGTACTTGGCGACGCGCTCGGAGCGGGCCGGGGCGCCGGTCTTGATCTGGCCGCAGTTGGTGGCGACGGCCAGGTCGGCGATGGTGACGTCCTCGGTCTCGCCGGAGCGGTGCGACATCATGCACTTGAAGCCGTTGCGCTGGGCCAGCTCGACGGCGTCCAGGGTCTCGGTCAGCGAGCCGATCTGGTTGACCTTGACCAGCAGGGCGTTGGCGGTGCCCTCCTCGATGCCGCGGGCGAGGCGCTCGGGGTTGGTGACGAACAGGTCGTCGCCGACCAGCTGGACCTTGTCGCCGAGCTTGTCGGTGATGACCTTCCAGCCGGCCCAGTCGTCCTCGAACAGCGGGTCCTCGATGGAGACCAGCGGGTAGGCCGCCACCAGCTCCTCGTAGTACTCCGTCATCTCGGCGGCGGAGCGCTCCTTGCCCTCGAAGAGGTACTTGCCGTCCTTGTAGAACTCGGAGGCGGCGACGTCGAGCGCCAGGGCGATCTGCTCGCCGGGGGCGTAGCCGGCCTCCTTGATGGCCTCCAGGATGAGGTCCAGGGCCTCGCGGTTGGAGCCCAGGTTCGGCGCGAAGCCGCCCTCGTCGCCGAGGCCGGTGGCCAGGCCCTTGTTCTTCAGGACCTTCTTCAGGGTGTGGTAGACCTCGGCACCCCAGCGCAGCGCCTCGGAGAAGGACTCCGCGCCGATCGGGGCGATCATGAACTCCTGGATGTCCACGTTGGAGTCGGCGTGCGAGCCGCCGTTCAGGATGTTCATCATCGGCACCGGCAGCAGGTGCGCGTTGGGGCCGCCCAGGTAGCGGAAGAGCGGCAGGTCGGACGCCTCGGAGGCGGCGTGCGCGACGGCCAGGGAGACGCCGAGGATGGCGTTGGCGCCGAGCGAGCCCTTGTTGTCGGTGGCGTCCAGGTCGAACATGGCCTGGTCGATCAGCCGCTGCTCGGTGGCGTCGTAGCCGACCAGCTCCGGGCCGATCTGCTCGATGACGGCGAGGACGGCCTTCTCGACGCCCTTGCCCTGGTAACGGTTGGGGTCACCGTCGCGCAGCTCGATGGCCTCGAAGGCGCCGGTGGAGGCGCCGGACGGGACGGCGGCACGGCCGGTGCTGCCGTCGTCGAGGCCGACCTCGACCTCGACCGTGGGGTTGCCTCGGGAGTCCAGGATTTCCCGGGCTACGACGACGTCGATGGACGGCACGAGCATCTCCTTCTTGGATGTGACGCTGGAAGTGCGGGGCGGTCTGCCTTACGGCTGTGCCTTGCGACTAGAGCCTAACCGTCCAGGGGTCGTCGGCCACCGACCGACCGTCCCGTGGACGGGAGGGACATGCAGACGGTACCCATTGTTCACCCGCGGAACAAAGGGGTTGCCGGATGAGACCCGGTTGAAGAGTGGGGAAACGAACGACCCCGCCCCGGCGCGTACGGGGGAGAACGCGCCGGGGCGGGGAGCCCGTGGGGACGGGGGCGGACCCTTGGGGGCGGGCCCGCCGGGCGGGGCCGTCAGCCGCCGGGGGTCACTTCAGGTGCAGCTGCTGGCCCGGGTAGATGAGGTCGGCGTTGTCGACGATGTCCTTGTTCAGCTCGAACAGCTTGTGCCAGCCGCCGGCCACGTGGTGCTTCGCCGCGATGGTGCTGAGGGTGTCACCGGTGACGACCTTGTACTCGCCGTCGCCCTTCTTGACCTTCTTGCCGGTCGGGGTGGTGACGGTCTTGCCCGCGCCGCTCGCGGAGGAGCCGGTGGAGCCGCCCGTGGACTTGCCCGTGGTGGACGGGGCCGTGCGCTGGGTGGAGCGGGTGGCGGCCTGCTCGTCGCCGGAGCGGGTGGAGGTGCCCGTGTGCGACGAGGAGGAGCCGGAGCCGGACGCGGAGCCGTTGTACGGGGTGCCCGACAGGCCCGTGCCGCAGACCGGCCAGGCGCCCTTGCCCTGCGCGGCCAGCACCTTCTCGGCGACGGCTATCTGCTGCGCCTTGCCGGCCTTGTCGGCGGTGGGGGCGTAGGCGGTGCCGCCGTACGCGGCCCAGGTGGAGGCGGAGAACTGCAGACCGCCGTAGTAGCCGTTGCCGGTGTTGATGGACCAGTTGCCGCCGGACTCGCACTGGGCGACCGCGTCCCACTGGGAGGCGGTGGCGGCGGAGGCGTTGCCGGCCGCCATCAGCGGGGCGGCGACGGCGGCACCGGTGACACCGGCGAGCGTGACGGCGCGAACGGCCTTGGACGGACGACGGTGCTTGCCCTTGCCGGAAAACAGCATGGAACGATCCCCTCACCGACGCCTGCGAGGTGAGCTGTCGGGTTCGGGCCGGTTGAGTTGCCCGGCCACCCCTCCCCTGGGAGGCGTGGCTTCACCCCAAGCCGGTCCGGCATCAACTGCCGGGCCCGGCGCTTACCTTGGGTCCCCCGCTCCTGCCTGCGGCGCTTGACGCGACGACTGTTCCCGGGCAGCCGCTGGCAGGATTAGGCGTTGCGGCCGCCGGGGCTCGTGGTGACGAGCGGCCTCGACCGTAGCCACGTGATCCGCGGAATTTCAAAGACGATCAGGGCTTCTGAGACTCATCCCACACTTTCACCAAACCGGACATTTGACGATCAAGTGGGGCGTCAACTCGCCCTAGCGGGCGTCCGTTTCGTCACCGACTTTCAGGGTCTGACCGGCGGTGATGTGATTCGGGTCGGCGCCCACGACCTTCTTGTTCACGGCGTAGAGCGCGTGCCATCCGCCGTGCACGTCAAGGGAGTCGGCGATGGTGCTCAGCGAGTCGCCGTCGCGGACGGTGTACGTGTCCGGTTCGCGGGAGGCGTGCCGCCCGGAGTCGGTGCCGTCCTGTCCGGTCGCCGTGCTTTCGTCCGCGGTGCCGCCGCGGTGCCGTCCGCCGCCGAGGGCTCCGGTGTCGACCAGGTTCCAAGAGCCGACGTCCTGGCGGGAATTGTCCGGGTCGCCGGTGGTCGGGGCGGGCGTGACCGTGCCCGCGGGTGCCGAGGGGGCGGTGGGGTCCGGGGCGGGGCCGCCGCCGGTATCGCCGGCGCCGCCGGAGCCGTGGGAGGCGCCCGGGTGCGGGGCCGCGTGCTTGCCGGTGTGCTTGCCGGTGCCGGTGCCGGAGGACGGGGCGGTGGACGGGTCGGCGGAGGAGGCGCTGCCGGTGCCGTCGTGGGTGCCGCCGCCGGAACCCTTGCCGGATCCGCTCGGGGTGGCGTCCTGGCCGCCGCCCGGGGTGCCGGAGGGCGTCGACGCGTCGGGCAGGCCGGAGGGGTCGGTCGTGCCCTCGTCCTGGCCCTTGCCGCCGACGCCCGGATCGACGTCCACCGAGCCGGAGTTGGGGGTCAGCCCGGACAGCAGGGCGCAGGTGGCCCAGGGCAGGGTGCCCTTGTCGGCGAGGATCTTCTCGGCCACGGCGATCTGCTGCGAGCGGCTGGCCTGGTCGGCGCTGGAGGCGTACTGGGTGCCGCCGTAGTGGATCCAGTCGTCCTGGGATATCTGGAGGCCGCCGTAGTAGCCGTTGCCGGTGTCGGCGCTCCAGGAGCCGCCGCTCTCGCAACCGGCGACCTTGTCCCAGGTGGTGCCGTCGGCCGCGTGGGCGCTCGCGGCGCCGAGCAGCGGGATGGCGATGGCGGAGCCGGTCACGCCGGCCGCGACGAGGAGGGCCGGAGCCTGACGGGGGCGGCGGTGACGACCGTTCCCGGAGATCATGCGGAAGCCTTTCGTGCGACTGCGGGGGCCGGCGCGGCGGGTGGTGCCGGTTCGCCACGCTGAGGGGTGAACGTAGCCGCACTCGATCACTTGTCACAAGTTCATGCCGCGCGGATCACGCGAAGATCACAGCGTGGGGCGTTCACCCTTCGCTCCGTCACACACCCTTCTCCCGGAACGGAACGGACCCCTCCGTTTCGGTCCGCGTCATCGGCCTCCCGGCGGCGTGAACTCCACGGGCAGGGTGCGCAGACCGCGCATGATGAGCCCGCCGCGCCAGCGCAGGTCGGCCGGGTCGGCGGCCAGCCGCAGGTCGGGCAGCCGGGTGAAGAGGGTGGCCAGCGCGCTCTGGCCCTCCAGCCGGGCGAGCGGGGCGCCGAGGCAGTAGTGGATGCCGTGGCCGTAGCCGAGGTGCTGGTTGTCCCGGCGGCCGAGGTCCAGTACGTCCGGGTCGGCGAACCGTTCCGGGTCCCGGTCGGCGGCGGCCAGTACGACGAGCACCGGGTCGCCGGGCTCGATCCGCTGGCCGCCGATGGTGAGGGGTTCGGTGGCGAACCGCCAGGTGGCCAGTTCCACCGGGCCGTCGTAGCGCAGCAGTTCCTCCACCCCGGTCGCCAGCAGCTCGTCGTCGCCGCGGGCGAGGGCGCCCTGGAGGCGGTCGCGCTGATCGGGGTGGGTGAGCAGGGCGTAGGTGCCGTTGCCGATGAGGTTGACGGTGGTCTCGAAGCCGGCGAAGAGAAGGATGAAGGCCATCGCCGCGACCTCGTTCTCGGTGAGGTGCTCACCGTGGTCGGAGGCGCGGATGAGGGCGGAGATCAGGTCCTCGCCGGGCGCGGGCTCGGCGGGCAGCGCCTCGCGCTTCTTGTGGATCAGCTCGGCGAGGTAGCCGCGCATCTTCTTCACCGACCGCGCCACCCCGCCCCGCGGCCCGCCGCCGTGCCGGATCATCATGCCCGCCCAGTCCCGGAAGTCGTCCTGGTCCTCGCGCGGGACGCCGAGCAGGTCGCAGATGGCGTAGATGGGGAGCGGGAAGGCGAACTCGTGGATGAGGTCGGCGCTGCCGGCGTGCGCGAAGCGGTCGATGAGCCGGTCGGTCAGCTCCTGCACCCGGGGGGCGAACTCGGCGACGCGGCGGGGCGTGAACGCCTTGCTGACCAGCCGGCGCAGCCGGGTGTGGTCCGGCGGGTCGATGTTCAGCAGGTGCGTCATCAGCTCGGCCTTGCGCTCGCCCGGGATGCCGGTCTTGCCCTTGGCGTGCTCGGGCTCGTCGTGATGGGCCGGGTTCTTGCTCAGCCGCTGGTCCGCCAGCGCCTGCCGGGCGTCCGCGTACCGGGTGACCAGCCATGCCTCGACCCCGCTGGGCAGCCGCGTCCGGCGCACCGGCGCGTGCTCGCGCAGCCAGGCGTACGCGGGGTAGGGGTCGGCGGCGAACTCCCAGGTGAAGAGTTCGGGGGCGGCGGGAGCGGTGTCGTCGGGGCGAAGCTGGTCGGTCACTCCTCGACGGTATCCGGCCCGCCCGGGCGGCGTACCACCGCCGGCCCGGGGCCCCGCCTTCACCGGTGTCCGCGCCTTGGCGGGAGCGGCCGGGCCGGCCCGGCCGGAGCGCTCAGGACAGGTCCTCGCCCTCCCGCGGGTCCACTCCCTCGGCCCTCCGTATCGCGTCCCGGTAGGTGCGGGCCGCCGCGCGCAGGGCCGTCTCCGGGTCGGTGCCGGCGGACTCGGCGCGGGCGGCGAGGGCCAGCAGCTCGTAGCCGACGCCCTCGCCCTGGGGCAGGGGGACGTCCAGCCCGGCGGTGCGGGCGCGGGAGGCCAGCTTGGCGGCGAGGGCCAGGCCGGGCTGGCCGAGGGGGATGCCCTCGGTGACCGAGGTGCGCCGCTTCTCCTCCGCCTTGGTGCGCAGCCAGTGCGCCTTGACCTCCTCCGGGGTCTCGGCCGTCTCCTCGCCGAAGACGTGCGGATGGCGGTGGATCAGCTTGGCGACGATGCCGCCCGCCACGTCGTCGATCGAGAACGGCGCCTCGGGGTGCTCCTCGGCGATCCGGGCGTGGAAGACGACCTGGAGGAGGACGTCGCCCAGTTCCTCGCGCAGCTCCTCGCGGTCGCCCGCCTCGATCGCCTCGACCAGTTCGTACGCCTCCTCGATGCCGTACTTGGCCAGGCCCTCGTGGGTCTGCCGGGAGGACCAGGGGCACTCGGCGCGGATGCGGTCCATGACCTGGACGAGGTCCAGCAGCCGGGCGCCGGGCAGGTCGTAGGAGGCGGGCAGCAGCTCCAGCTCCGGCATGCGGATCCGGCCGGTGCCGGCCAGCCGGGCCAGTCCGTCGGTGAGCGCGGGCTCGCCCTCCCCCGTCGCCACGACCACGACGGTCCGCCCGCCGGCGCAGGCGTCGACCAGCTCCTGCGCCGTGGGCGCCGCCTCGGCCACCGCTATGCCCGCCTCCCGCAGATACGGCAGCTGCGGGTGGGCGCCGTCCGCGCACAGCACGGCGTCGGCGGCGCGCAGGGCCTGCCAGGCGGGCCAGGACAGCAGGCCGGGGGCGACACGGTGGCTGGTGGTGAGCAGGACGATGCGGCCGGGGGCGGGACTCGATGCGTTCACGCTCCGAACGTAACCCACGGCGGCGACGAGCGGATTCGGTTGTCCACAGGGCCGCGGGGGTCGTGTGATCGTATGCCCGCGGCCTGGGGACCGCCCCGCCCTACGCGGTCACCGGCGCGCCTCCCGAGGGCGCCGTCACCTCCCGCACCCAGGGCGTCTTCGCGTCCGCCCGGCCGCTCTTCTGCACGTCCCAGGTGCCGTAGCGCGGGTTGATGTCGATGTGCAGCTCCTCGGAGGCCCGCGAGAGGGCCTTCCAGAAGGCGGGCTGAGAGGTGTCGGTGCCGAGCCGGGCGGCGACCTTCTGCGCCTCCAGCTGGAGGCGCAGGTTGTCGTCCAGGTACGCGGGGGCGATGCCGTACTTCTGGAGCCAGGCGTTCCGCAGGCCCTTGGCTCCTCCCGCCTGCTGCTCCAGGCTGGCGCGCAGCTGCTGGGTGTCCTTGCGGGTGACCGTGACGCCCTGGTCCTGGGCGGCCCGGTGGATCACCCGGTCGAGGACCATGTTGTGCAGGGTGTCGCGGGTGAGGCTGCTGGTCTCGGCGAGCACCTGCTGGTACTGGGCCGGGTCGGACACCGCGGCCCGCTGGGCCGCGCGGACCGCGTCGACCCGGTTCTGCAACTGCGCGACGGTGATCCGCTCTCCTCCGACGACGGCCGCCGCGCCCGGGTGCGCGTCGTTTCCGCAGGCGGTCAGGAGGGGGGCCGCGGCGGCGATCGCGGCGGTGAGGACGAGCGCGGTGCGACGGCGGCGGTGCAAGGAAACCTCCAAGGGGAGATTGTGCGACGGTGCACAAGGTCTTGCGGTGATCGATGGTAGGCAGCGGCACTGCTCCGGCCAACCCATTCGACCAACGATTCACCGCGACTTCGGGCACCGTCGCGCCGCCGCGGCCTCAGCCCGTGATGGCCACCGGCGCGTCCCACGCGTCGCGGTCCACGGTGAGCGTGACGCCGCCGTGCGTCTCCTTGCTGTTCACCATGTACTGGTGGGCGCGGCTGTGCCCGGTGAACTGCGTGGCGCCCCACGGCCAGTCCGCGGTGGTGGTGTTCTGCTTGTCCCACAGCGCGTACCAGAGGTTGCCCGGCAGGTCCGTCTTGTCGGTCGCGGTGGCGATCGCCTTGGCGCTGGAGCTGGTGAAGCCGTAGTAGCCGGCCCGGTACGTCTTGGCGCGCAGCTGCTTGTCGAAGGCGCGCACATAGGTCAGCACGGCCGTGTTGCACGCCTTGTTCGTGACGTCGTACGCCTCCATGTCGAGGTAGATCGCGCTGCCCGCCTTCATGCCGAGGGCGGCGGCCTTCGCGACGGCGTCATTGGCGTCCTGGGTGCCGAGGGTGGCGGCGTTGGAGCTGGTCATCTTCTCCGGGTTGGCGCCGGACTGGCAGGGCGGCTGGGCGCCGACGTAGAGAGGAATGAGCTTCCAGCCGAGGGAGCTGACGGACTTGACCCAGGAGGCGGTGAGGTTGGGCTGGGCGCAGCCGCGGTTCTTGCCGCCCACATAGACGGCGGCGGCGCCGTAGAAGCCGGTGTGCCAGGCCTTCATGGTGGAGAGCGAGGGCGCGGCGCAGGTGTCGAACGCCCGCCCGGTGAACGTCTTCTGCGCGGGCCAGGTGGTGGCCGCCATGGAGGTCTGCGCGGCGAGGCCGGCGCCCGCGACCACGACGACGCCCGCCGCCGACCAGGCGATGTATCTGCGCTTCTTGGACTGCCGGTGTCCGGCCATGATTCCCACCCCTGATGGTTTTCGGTGTGTCGTTCGATGTCTGTACGGCTGGATGAATCCAGGGCCTCTCGTTCGGATCATGCCGGGCTCTCGGGGCCTGATCCCGACGAAAGACCCTAGCCGCGCACCTGTCCCAGCCAGTGCAGGGTGCGGCGGATCTCGACGGCCATCGGGTGGCCGGGGCCGCCGAGGCGTTCCACGTCCAGCACCAGGCGGGCGAGGGTCTCGTGGGCAGCGGCCCGGTCGCCGAGCGCGAGCAGCAGGTGGCCGATGCGCCGACGGACCTCGTGGGCCTGCTGCGGATCGCCGAAGGCGTACTGGTTCTCGTAGTACGGCAGCAGGGCGCGGTACTCGGCGAGCGCCGCGGCGGGTTCCCCCAGTTGTTCGAGGCACTGGGCGGCGTCGTGGCGGAAGCGCAGCGAGGCGGGGTCGGCCTGGCCCGCCTCGGCGGCGCGTTCGTCGGCGAGCCGGCGCAGTTCGGGCAGTGCGCGCCGGTACTGGCCGTCGTCCATGAGAGTCGCCGCGTACTGCTTGCGCAGGGTGCGGACGACCGGGGAGTGCTCGCCGTGCTGTTCGGCCGCGGCGGGCAGGATCGCGCCCAGGATGTCGACGGCCTGGGTGATGCGGCCCTCCCCGAGCAGCCGTTTGACCTCGTCGACGGCGGCGGCGACATCCGGTTTCCCGGTCGCCGCGGAGGCCGGGGCGGCGGGGGCGGGCTGGGGCGCGGGCGTGCGTGCGCGGTCCGGCCAGGGGGCGTGTGGACGCACGAAGGGGCGCGTGGGGTCCAGGGGCGCACCGGTGGGGGTGCCGCGCGTGGGCAGCAGGGGCGCCAGGTGCTCGTAGACCTCCTGCGCGGAGGCCGGCCGGTGCTGCGGGTCCTTGGCGAGCAGCCGCAGCACCAGGGTCTCCAGCGCCTCCGGGACCTCGGGGCGGATCCGGCGCACGGGCAGCGGGGGCTCGTACAGGTGCCGGTGCAGCACGCCGAGCGCGGTGGACCCGCGGAACGGCACGTCGCCGCTGAGCAGTTCGTGCAGCAGCACCCCGAGCGCGTACAGGTCGGTGTACGGGCCGACCGCGCCGCCCATCGCCTGCTCGGGCGCCATGTAGGCGGGCGAGCCGATCGGGGACCCGGTGTGGGTGAGGCGGGTGGTGTCGGTGTCCATGACGGAGGCCACGCCCAGGTCCAGCACGGTGACCAGGCCGTCCTGCTTCACCATCACATTGCGCGGCTTGAGGTCGCGGTGGACGATCGGCACGGCGTGCACGGCGCTGAGCACGGCGCACAGTTGCGCGGCCACCGCGACGGCCCACGGCCAGGGGTACGGGTCGTGCTCGGCGAGGTGGTCGGCGAGGTCGGCGCCGTCGACGTACTGCATGACGAGGAACAGCTCCTCGCCCTCGCTGCCCGCGTCGTGCACGGTGACCAGGCCGGGGTGGTCGACCTGTGCGGTCACCCGGCACTCGCGCTCGAACCGGCGGCGCAGTTCGTCGGCCTCCTGGCCCGCCACCTTGTCGGGGCGCAGCAGCTTCACGGCCACGCGCCGGTCCAGCCGCCGGTCGTACGCCGTCCACACCTGGCCCATGCCGCCCTGGCCGATGAGGGTGGACAGTTCGTACCGGTCGGCGACGAGGCGTCCGGTCGCCACGGTCACCTTCCGCCCTCGTGCTGCCCGTCCTGCTTGCGCAGGTAGTCGCTGAGCTCGTCCAGCTCGGCCCGCACCTGGTCGATGCGGGCGGGCGCCGGGCGGTGCGGGAGCGGGGGCCCGGGTACCGGGGTGTGCGGCGACACCGGCGGGGCGGCGGGGGCGCCGGGCACCACGGGTGCGGCGGGCGGGACGTAGGGGGCCGCGGGGCCCGGGTAGCCGTAGGCCGGGGCGCCCTGCGCGGGCAACTGCTGCGCCGGTATGCCCCGCTGGGCACGGAACGCCTGGTTCCGTCGGGCGTAGTGGCGTATCTCCGCGACCAGGTAGTACACGGTCACCGCCACCAGGGTGGCCAGCAGCAGGTACAGGCCCGTGTAGCCGCGTGCGGTGGTGATGTCGTCGCCGGGCTCGCTGCCCACCAGCACCAGGCTGAGGCCGTCGAGCAGCAGCGCACCCACGAACAGGGCCCAGTCCAGGGGCCTGCGGGTGACGGCGGCCAGCCGCAGCTGCATCACCCAGGCCAGGAAGCCCATGCTGAGGATGCCGATCGCGACGAACAGCACGCGCAGCAGGACCAGCACCGCGGGGTGCGGCGGCCGCTGCGCCGGCGGTCCGTAGCCGTGGCCTTGCATGACTGCTCCTGATTGCCTGAAGTGGGCGTGCGGGTCGAGCATATGGCCCGGCGCCGACAACGTGTCCGGGGTCTACCGAACCGTTGTCAGGGGTCAGTCCGGGGCGACGGTGCCGTCGGTGAGGCCGTCGTACATCCCGCGCATCAGCTGCTCCCCGAGCCGGCTCGTGTGCCGCAGCGCCCGTTCGAACTCGTCCAGGGCGCGGAACCGGGCTCCGTAGCGCCGCTGTTCGTCCAGCGGCAACCGGGGCAGCTGGAGTCGGCGCACGTCCAGCCGGGTCGCGGTGGAGGCGTAGCTGCTGGCCTGCCGGTTGTTGGCGGTGCCGCGCAGGAAGCCGGCGAGGAACCAGGGGTCGAGCGCCGTGCGGTCGGGGCGCAGCAGCACGAGGTTGCGCCCCAGGACGGCACCGGCCGCCTCCTCCTCGATCACACGGGCCACCGAGCCGCCGCCGAGCACCGGTACGACGACGTCGCCCGGCTCGGTCAGCACGGCCTCCTCGTCGCTCTCGGGCAGCGCCCCCGAGGGCGCCGTTCCGGCGAGCACGTCCGCGTCGGTGAGCACCGGCAGCCGCGCGTGGCCGCCGTTCCCGCCGGTGCGCAGCACCAGCGCGCCGCCGCGCGCCAGTTCGCCGACGGTGGTGAGCGGCCTGCGCACCGGCGGGGCCGTCGCGGCGGGCGGCGGGGTCAGCTCGACGGTCCGGCGCAGGGTCTCGCCGAGGCGTTCGCGCACCACCGCGAGCTGTTCCGCGCCGCCGGCCGCGGCGGGCGGCGGCAGATGCCGGGCGGGCGCCAGGTCGACGTCGTCGTCGAGGAGTTCGATGACCGGCACCGAACGGGCGAGCCCCGGCCGCTCCACCGGCCGGTCCGCGCGCCCGAAGGCCCGCCAGGCGTCCAGCACGGCCTCGCGCACCGCCGTCCAGTCCGGTCCGCCGCGGCCCTCCCCGGCGAACCTGCCGGTGTCCATGAGCAGCACCTCGGGCGACACCGGGGTCCGCTCGGGCCGGCGCAGCACCCACACGTGCAGCGGGATGTTGTACGGCGGCGCCGCCCCGACCGGCAGCGCCAGCACCGCCCGCAGCGCGCCCCGGCGCAGCAGGTCGGCGCGGATGCGGCGCCCGGAGCGGCGGGAGGCGGCGGCCGGGGGCATCAGCAGCACCGCCGTGCCGCCGTCGGCGAGCCGGGCCAGGGCGTGCTGCACCCAGGCCAGCTCGGACTCGGTGCGCGCCGGGAAGCCGTACTCCCAGCGGGGGTCGTAGGCGAGTTCGTCATGGCCCCAGTTGCGCTCGTTGAACGGCGGGTGGCACAGCACGGCGTCGGCCCGCAGTTCCGGGAAGGCGTCGGCGCGCAGGGTGTCCCCGGCGGTTGTGGCCACACCGGCGCGCGAGTGCAGCGCGAGGCGCAGCGCGGTGAGCGCGGCGAGGTCGGGGGCGCTGTCCTGGGCGTACAGCTCCTGGTCGGGACGGGTGTCGACGGCGCGCAGCAGGGCGCCGGTGCCGCAGGCGGGGTCCAGGACACGGCGGGCCGGGCCGGCCAGGTCGGCCATGAGGGCGGCGAGTTCGGCGGGGGTGAGCGTGTACTGGCGGGGGTTGGCGTCCAGGTGCCGGCCCAGCAGGAACTCGAAGGTCTGCCGCGCCCCGGCCTCGGCGGCCAGCTCGGCCACGCCGCGCAGGAGGGGCACCGAGGGCAGGAACGCGAGCGGGGCGTGCACGCCGGGTGCCGCCGCCGCGTCGTTCACACCCGGTGTCACCGCCGCGCTGTTCACAGCCGCGGGCACCGGCGCGCCGTCCGCTCCCCGGGTGCCCGGCGTGTTCACAGCGGACGGCGAATCCGCCGCCGCGCCGCCCGGCAGGGCCGGGGCGAGGGGGCCGACGAGGCGCGGGGGCAGCACCTGCTCCAGCGCACCCGGCAGCAGCCGGGCCAGGTGCTCGTCCGAACCGGCGCTCGCCGCGAGCCAGACCGTGGGGCGTTCGTGGATCAGCAGCAGTGCGCAGCCGGCGTGCACCAGGGCCGTGAGCGGGCCCTCCGGGTGGCCGGCGAGCTGCTGCCAGACCCTTTCCCGCAACGGGACTTCGGCGAGTTTCCCCTGCTTGCGCAGCCATGCCTCGACCTCGGCGAGCGCGAAGGAGGGGCTGGACTCGGTGCCGCCGACCGGCTTGGGGAAGTCGGCGTGCCTGCGGCGCCAGTTGCTGACGGCGGCCCGGCCCACCCCGGCGAGCCGCGCGATACCGGCGGCGGTCACCTCTGTCGCTTGGTCCTGCACCGGCCGCTCCCCTCGTCTGGTCCGGCGCCGAGCATACCGGCGTACACAAGATCCACCTATTCACGCCGTGGCCATCTCCTGCCTCAGTGAACCGTGTTGACTCGGTTCACAAGCTCTGCTCTTATTGATCCAGCGAACGAGCGGTCACCGGAGGGGGAGGCCGCCGCTCCGGGGAGGGATAGCGCCATGGGCATGAAGGCCAGGCTCACGCTGAGCGCCGTCGTGGGGGTGGCGGTCATCGGCACCATGTCGGCGCACGCCGACCGCGTCGCCCGCGACGGGGGTCACGGCGGCGCCACGGGCCCGTCACCGGCCACCGGGCTCACGCCACACGGCACGGAGCAGCCGGCCGGCCGCACGGCGGCCCCCGAGAAGCCCTGAGCCTCCCGAAACCGCTCCGCCCACCCACGCGTTCCGGCTCCCCGCCGGAACGCGGTACGGCTCCCCGCCGTACGCACGTCTCCGTTCCACCAGCCCTGAAGGACTGTCATGCGTCTCTCGTCCCGCGCCGCCTCCCTGCTCGCCGTCGCGGCGGCCCTGCCCCTGGCCCTCACCGCCTGCTCCTCCGGTTCCTCGGACACCGGTTCCACCGCGAGCACCAAGCCGGCCAAGGCGAAGGACCCCAACGCCGGCCTCGCCACCGGGACGCAGCTGAAGAAGGCGCTGGCGCCCGCGTCGGCCTTCCCGGCCGGCTTCGCCCTCCAGGCCGACAACTCGGCGGACAGCGGCTCCCGGTTCCTCGACCCGGAGGCCAAGAGCACCGCGAAGACCGACTGCACCCGGCTGCTGGGCACCTCCTGGATCCAGGCGACCGGCTACAAGGGCGGGGTGTCGTTCGCGCAGAACGACTACGCCATCAAGGACCAGACGCAGGACCTGGCCCAGGAGATCGACGAATTCCAGGGCACCACCGCGGCGGACGTCATGAAGGAGTTCGCCTCCGTCGCCACCGCGTGCGCCGCCTTCACGGACAGCGACACGCACGCCACGGTGAAGGTCACCGGCAAGTCCACCGCCGGGCTCGGCGACGAGGCCTACACGCTGACCCTGACGAGCGGCACCTGGCAGAACGGCACCACGCTCATCGCGGCCCGCTCCGGCGGCGCCGTGGTCACCGTGATGTCCACGGCCGGCAGCGACAACGGCGCCGCCAGCGCCAAGAAGCTGACGACGACGGTCCTCTCCCGGCTGAAGTAGCACCCGGGGCCGCCGCGCGGCGCGGGTCCGCCGCCTTCCGCGCGGCCCCGGCGTCCGGCCCTGCCCGCCGCGCCGGACGCCGGGGCCGCCGGTGGGAGCCGGTCGGGACCGCCGGCGCGGCGGGCGGTGTCCCTCCGGTGCGCGGAGCGGCTCGGCCCGGCGTCGGCCCGGGTGGATGCGGGTGTCCTGGCCATGACAGCACTGCGTACCCTGCTGCTCCGCGCCGGGCCCGACGGCCCGCGACCAGCATCTCCGGCCGCCTCCCCGGCCGGACCCACCCAGAAGGACCCGGTATGAATCCCCTGATCGGCATCGCCGGCACCGCCGCCCTCGGCTATGCGGCCGTCACCATTCCGCGCAACGCCCGCAAGGCACGCGCCCGCCGGGCCAAGAAGCCGGTCACCATCGACGCCGCCGCGTACGGGCTGGTGCCCGGCGACCGGCTCGACGCCCGGTACGCGGGCCCCGACCCCGAGGCCGACGCGGTGGCGGCGGCCGCGCTCGCCGGTGACTGGCGGCGGGCCGCCGCCTACCTCGCGGACGCCGGCCGCGACTGGGACCTGCGCTGGTACCGGACCGGCATCCTCGTGCACGCCGCCGCCGAGGACGACACCTGGGTCAGGGCATGGAGAACCGAGCGCCCCGACGATCCGTCCGCCGCGCTCGTGCACGCCGACGCGCTCGTCACGCTGGCGGGCAAGGTCCGCGGCGGCAAGCTGGCGAAGCACACCACGGCGGAGCAGTTCGAGGGCTTCCACCGGCTGCTGGCCGAGGCGCTGCCCGCCTGCCGGGAGGCCGCGCTGATGGCGCCCGAGGACCCCTGCCCCTGGATCGCGCAGATCACCATCGCGCTCGGACTCGGCTGGTCCCACGAGGAGTTCCGGGCGCTGTGGGCCGAGATCACCGCACGCGACCCGCACCACTTCGGCGCCCACACCGGCGCCCTGCAGTACTGGTGCGCCAAGTGGCGCGGCTCGCACGAGCTGATGTACGCGTTCGCCGAGCAGGCCGCGGCCGCCGCCCCGCCGGACAGCCTGCTGCCCGTGCTGCGCCTGTACGCGGTGTACGAGCACGCGGTGCGCGAGCCCGCGGAGCCGGTCTACGCCCAGCCGTTCGTCGACTCGGCCATCGACGCCACCCTGGACGCCGTGGACCGGGTGCCCGCCGGGCACCACCGGCTGCCGGTGGTCCGGCACCTGCTGGCGAAGCTGCTGTTCCAGAAGAAGCGGTACGCGGAGGCGGTGGAGCAGTTCCGGGCGATCGGCGGCTACGTCGGCGCCGTGCCGTGGACGTACTCCGGCGACCCGGTGAAGGCGTTCGTCCACGCGCGCACCAACACCTTCGTCTCCTGGGAGAAGGCGGGCCGCCCCGCGCCCGCGCCCCGCGGGCACTACGCCGGCCGCTGACCGGCACCGGCCGCCGGGCCGGCGGCCTCGCCGGGCCCAACGGCCCAGCGGGCTCAACGGCCCAGCGGGCTCAACGGCCCAGCGGCTCAGCGGGCCAGCGGCTCAGCGGGCCGTGAAGCGCGAGGGGGCCTCGGTCGGGTTGCCGCCGGAGGGGAGCTTCTGGTTCGGGCAGCCGGCCAGCACCTTCTTCATCGCGGCCTTCTCGGCGGAGGTCACCCACAGGCCGTACTTCTTCTTCACCGCCACCTGCGTGGCCACATAGGTGCAGCGGTAGGCGGTGTCCGGCGGGAGCCAGGTGGCCGCGTCGCCGTCGCCCTTGCCGCGGTTGGCGCTCGCGTCGACCGCGATGAGGTTGAGCGGGTCGTTGGCCAGCGCGATGCGCTTGCTCGCGTCCCAGTACTTGGCGCCCTTCTGCCAGGCGTCCGACAGGGCGACGACATGGTCGATGTCGACCTGGCTGCGCCCGCGCCGGTAGGTGATCTCCTTGCCGGAGTAGGGGTCGGGGTCCAGCAGGCCGTAGGTGACCTTGCAGGTGCCGCCGGTGAACTTCACGTCCTTCAGGTCCCGCTTGAGGATGTCGTCCCGCGTGTCGCAGGAGTTGGAGTCCGTGTCCGCCCAGGCGCTGCCGAACCGGTCGCGGGAGTAACCGGTCTTCGGCGCACGGCCCTTGACGGGCAGCGCGTCGGCCGCGGTCAGCACCGCGCCCCCGCCGCCCTTCTCCTCGGGCCCCGCGGCCCCCGTGCTCTGCCCGGACTTGCAGCCGGCCACCGCGGCCAGTACGACCACCGCACCGACCGCACCGCTCTTCAGACGCGTCACGCTGCGCCCCCCTCGCTCGCCCTGATCCGCCCCCGGAAGCGGGGCGGATCGTTCCGCCACCACGTTAACTGCCCGTTTCCGGGCACCAGATGGGCCGCAAAGGATGGATTCAGGGGCAAGTACGGCGCGGAGCGGGGCATTTGGCGCTCAAGGGGCGGCGCACGGCCGCGGGGGCCGTGCGCCGGATCACACCCTCCGGCCGCCGAAAGCGGCGCGGATCACGCGCCCAGGATCGAGGCGAGGAACTCCCCGACCCAGGCCAGCAGTTCACGGCCGACCAGCGGCTTGCCGCCCACCTTCGCGGTCTTCGGGCGGGGCACCAGCACCTGGTGCACGGCCGGCTTGATGACCGTGCCGGGGTAGAGCCGCTTGAGCCGCAGCTCCTGCGACTCGCGCAACTCCACCGGCGCGAAGCGGATGTTGGTGCCCTGGAGGACGATCTCGCCGACGCCGCAGGCCCGCGCGAGCATCCGCAGCCCGGCCACCAGCAGCAGGTTCTCCACAGGCTCGGGCAACTTGCCGTAGCGGTCGGTGAGTTCCTCGCGGACGGCCTTGATGTCCTCCTCGGAGCCGGCGGAGGCGATGGCGCGGTAGGCCTGGAGGCGCAGCCGCTCGCCGGGCGCGTAGTCGTGCGGGACGTGCGCGTCGACCGGCAGCTCGATCTTGACCTCCAGCGGGGCCTCTTCCACCCCTGCCTCTCCGGCTTCCAGCTGCCGCCGGTAGTCCGCCACCGCCTCGCCGACCATGCGGACGTACAGGTCGAAGCCGACGCCCGCGATGTGCCCGGACTGCTCGCCGCCGAGCAGGTTGCCCGCGCCGCGGATCTCCAGGTCCTTCATGGCCACGTACATGCCCGCGCCCATCTCGGTGTGCTGGGCGATGGTCGCCAGGCGCTCGTGGGCGGTCTCGGTGAGCGGCTTCTCCGGCGGGTAGAGGAAGTAGGCGTAACCGCGCTCCCGGCCGCGGCCCACGCGCCCGCGCAGCTGGTGCAGCTGGGAGAGGCCGAAGGTGTCGCCGCGCTCCACGATCAGGGTGTTGGCGTTGGAGATGTCGATGCCGGACTCCACGATGGTCGTGGAGACCAGCACGTCGAACTTCTTCTCCCAGAAGTCGACGACGACCTGTTCGAGCGCCGCCTCCGACATCTGGCCGTGCGCGGTGGCGATGCGTGCCTCGGGGACGATGTCGCGCAGCCGGGCCGCCGCACGGTCGATGGACTCGACCCGGTTGTGGATGTAGAAGACCTGTCCCTCGCGCAGCAGCTCGCGGCGGACGGCCGCGCCGATCTGCTTCTCCTCGTACGGCCCGACGAAGGTGAGCACCGGGTGGCGCTCCTCCGGCGGCGTGGTGATGGTGGACATCTCGCGGATGCCGGTCACCGCCATCTCCAGGGTGCGCGGGATGGGCGTGGCCGACATGGTGAGCACGTCGACGTTGGCGCGCAGCTTCTTCAGCTGCTCCTTGTGCTCAACGCCGAAGCGCTGCTCCTCGTCGACGATGACCAGGCCGAGGTCCTTGAACTTGGTCTGGGAGGAGAACAGCCGGTGGGTGCCGATCACGACGTCCACCGAGCCCTCGCGCAGGCCCTCCAGGACGGCCTTGGCCTCGGTGTCGGTCTGGAACCGGGACAGCGCCCGCACGTTCACCGGGAACTGCGCGTACCGCTCGGAGAACGTCCCGAAGTGCTGCTGCACCAGCAGCGTCGTCGGCACGAGGACCGCGACCTGCTTGCCGTCCTGTACGGCCTTGAAGGCGGCGCGCACCGCGATCTCGGTCTTGCCGTAGCCGACGTCGCCGCAGATCAGGCGGTCCATCGGGACCGACTTCTCCATGTCGTCCTTGACCTCGGCGATGGTGGTGAGCTGGTCCGGGGTCTCCGCGTAGGGGAAGGCGTCCTCCAGCTCGCGCTGCCAGGGCGTGTCGGCGCCGAAGGCGTGGCCGGGGGCGGCCATGCGGGCGCTGTAGAGCTTGATCAGGTCGGCGGCGATCTCCTTGACCGCCTTCTTGGCGCGCGCCTTGGTCTTCGTCCAGTCCGCGCCGCCCAGGCGGTGCAGGGTGGGCGCCTCGCCGCCGACGTACTTGGTGATCTGCTCCAGCTGGTCGGTGGGGATGTAGAGGCGGTCGCCGGGCTGGCCGCGCTTGGCGGGGGCGTACTCCACCACCAGGTACTCGCGGGTGGCGCCCTGCACGGTGCGCTGCACCATCTCGATGTAGCGGCCCACGCCGTGCTGTTCGTGGACGATGTAGTCGCCCGCCTCCAGGGTGAGCGGGTCGATGGTCTTGCGGCGGCGGGCGGGCATCCGGGCGCCGTCACGGCTCGCGGTGCGCTGCCCGGACAGGTCGGTCTCGGTGAGCACGGCGAGCTTGAGCCCCGGGTCGACGAAGCCGTACTCGATCGAGCCGCAGGAGACGTGCACGACGGACGGGCTCAGCTCGCCGAGGTCGGCGTCCATGCGGGCCGCGATGCCCTCGTTGCCGAGCACTTCGACGGTGCGGGCGGCCGGGCCGTGGCCCTCGGTGACGAACACCGCGCGCCAGCCGTCGGCGAGCCAGCCCTTGGTGTCGGCGAGGGCTCTGGCGGTGTCGCCGCGGTAGGTGTCGGGCGCGTGCATGCCCAGCTTCAGGGTGTCCGCGTCGAGTTCTTCACCGGCCGCGAAGGGCGACACGGACCACCACATCATGTCCAGCTCGCGCGCCCGGTCGCGGACGTCGGCGATGGACCACAGGGAGGCCGCGCCGACGTCGATCGGGGCCTCGCCGCCACCGGCGGTGGCCGCCCACGACGCCTGGAGGAACTCCTGGCTGGTGGCCACCAGGTCGGCGGCGCGGGTGCGGACCCGCTCGGGGTCGCAGACCACGGCCATCGAGCCCTGGGGCAGCACGTCGAGCAGCAGCTCCATGTCGTCCACCAGGACCGGGGCGAGGGACTCCATGCCCTCGACCGCGATGCCCTCGGCGATCTTGTTGAGGAGTTCGCCCAGCTCGGGGTGTTCCTCGGCGAGGGTCCGCGCGCGTTCGCGCACCTCGTCGGTGAGCAGCAGCTCGCGGCAGGGCGGCGCCCACAGGCCGTGCTCGGCGATCTCCAGGGAGCGCTGGTCGGCGACCTTGAAGTAGCGGATCTCCTCGACGTCGTCGCCCCAGAACTCGATGCGCAGGGGGTGTTCCTCGGTGGGCGGGAACACGTCCAGGATGCCGCCGCGCACGGCGAACTCGCCGCGCTTCTCGACCAGCTCGACCCGCGCGTAGGCGGCGGCCGCGAGGGCGTCCACCACATCGTTCAGATCGGCGTTCTGACCGGTGCGCAGGGACACGGGCTCCAGGTCGCCCAGGCCCTTGACCTGCGGCTGGAGCACGGATCGCACGGGTGCCACGACGACGGAGACCGGGCCGGTCTCGGGGTCGTCGGCCCGGGGGTGGGCGAGGCGGCGCAGCACGGCGAGGCGCCGGCCGACGGTGTCGCTGCGGGGGCTGAGGCGCTCGTGCGGCAGCGTCTCCCAGGAGGGGTACTCCACGATGCCCTCCGGCGGCAGCAGCGAGCGCAGCGCCGCCGCCAGGTCCTCCGCCTCGCGGCCGGTCGCCGTGACCGCGAGCACGGTGCGGCCGGTCTCGCGGGCCAGGGCGGCGACCGAGAAGGGCCGGGCCGCCGGGGGACCGACGAGGTCGACGTGCATGCGGTTGCCGTCCGCGGCCGCCGTGATCGCTTCCGCGAGGGCGGGGTCCTTGACGACGGCGTCGAGCAGACCGTGCAGGCTCATGGGGCTTTCCGTCCAGGGGTGGGCAACGAGTGTCCAGCGTACGACGCCGCCGGGACGGCCGTCGGAGCCTGTGGACAACCGGTGCCCGGGCCCCCGTCCCCCGGCATGCCCGGGGACGGCGGAAACCCGGTGCCGGGAAGCCCCTCGGGACTTCCCGGCACCGGGTGCACCCCCGCAACCCCCGTATGCGGCGGGCCTCGCGACCGGCCGGCGGCCGGTGCGCGGCTAATCCGTGGCGATGGCGTTCAGCACGTTCATCCGGCCCGCCCGGAAGGCGGGGATCAGGGCGGCGAACAGGCCCACGAAGGCGGAGCCGACGAAGACCGCGGTGATCGTCGGCCAGGGGATGTCCAGGACCTTCAGTCCCTGGAGGGCGAGGAGCTTCTGGGCGGTCGCGCCCCAGCCCATGCCGAGGCCGAGGCCGAGCAGGGCGCCGAAGACGGCGATCACCACCGACTCCAGGCGGATCATGCGGCGCAGCTGGCGGCGGGAGAGGCCGATGGCCCGCATCAGGCCGATCTCCCGGGTCCGCTCCACCACCGACAGGGCCAGGGTGTTCACCACACCGAGGACCGCGACGATGATCGCGAGGGCCAGCAGGCCGTAGATCATGTTGAGCAGCTGGCCGATCTGGTCCTTCAGCGCCTTCTTGAAGTCGGTCTGGTCGCGCACGTTCAGCGCCGGGTCGGCGTGCACGGTCCGCTTCAGCGACGCGTAGGCGGCGGCCTGCCGCCCGTCCTTGGCGGTGGCGAACACGAGCTGGTCCAGCGGCATCCGGTCGGCCGGTACGTACTTCGCGACGGTGGGGATGGCCGCGTACATCGCGCCCTTGTCGATCACGACCTCGTCACTGGTGATGGCGCGGACCGTGAGCCGGGCGGCACTGCCGCCCTTGAAGGCGACCGTGACCGTGGAACCGACCTTGATCCCGTGTTCCTTGGCGAAGCCCTCGAAGACGGACATGGAGTCCGGCCGGTAGGCGTCGGCGAGGTTGCCGGCGACCGTCTTGGTGCGCACGTCCTCGGCATAGGTGGCGTCGGCCGCGTTGATCGTCCCGTTCTTGACGACCTTGCCGTCCGGAGTGGTCAGGGTCGCATCGAGGATCTTGTACTCGGTGACCCGCTCCAGGCCGGGCGTGGCCTTGATCTGCCGCACCATCTGCGGCTTGACGAAGGCGAACTCCTGGTCGCCCTGGACGATGAAGTCCGTGCCGACGGTCTTGTCCAGCTGGTCGGTGGCGGAGGCCACCATGGAGGAGCCGACCACCGAGAGGCAGGCCACCAGGGCGAGGCCGATCATCAGGGCGGCGCCGGTGGCACCGGTGCGGCGCGGGTTGCGCAGCGCGTTGCGCTCGGCCATCCGCCCGACCGGCCCGAAGACCCGCAGCAGCACCACGCCGAGGACCCGGACCAGGCCGGCCGCGAGCAGCGGACCGACGACCACGAACCCGACGAGGGTGCACAGCACGCCCAGGCCCAGCCAGCCCGAGCCGGTCTTGGCCTGGTCGGCGGTGGCGGCGACGTACAGGCAGGCCACGCCCGCACCGGTGAGCAGCAGGCCGAGGACGGCGCGCACGGCGCCGGCCTTGGCGTCGGCCGGGGAACCGGCGTCGCGCAGCGCGGCCATCGGGGAGACCTTGCCGGCCCGCCGGGCGGGCAGGTAGGCCGCCAGCACGGTGACCACGACACCCAGCAGCAGACCCAGCGCGGGCGTGGTCCAGGCGACGGTCAGGTCGTCGGTGGACAGCTCCATGCCCATGCCGCTCATCAGCTTCATCAGGCCGACCGCGATGCCGACGCCCGCGCCGACACCGAGCACCGAGCCGACCAGGCCGAGCAGCAGCGCCTCGATCAGCACCGAGCGGTTGACCTGCTTGCGGGAGGAGCCGATGGCGCGCATCAGGCCGATCTCCCGGGTGCGCTGGGCGACCAGCATGGAGAAGGTGTTGATGATCAGGAAGATGCCGACCAGGAAGGCGATCCCGGCGAAGCCGAGCATCGCGTACTTCATGACGTTCAGGAAGCTCTCGACGCTCTTCTGGTTGGCGTCGGTGACCTCCTTGGCGGTGCGCACCTTGTAGCCGTGGCCGAGCGCGGCCGCGACGTCCTTCTTCAGCCGGTCGTCCGGCACGCCCTTGGCGGCGGTGACATTGACGTCGGTGTAGACGCCGGTGCGGCCGATCAGGGTCTGCTGGGCGGTCTTCGTGTCCAGGTAGAAGACGGCAGCCCCGGGGTTGGTCACCTGGAAGGCGGCGATGCCGCTCACACGGGCGTGGTGCGTGCCGACCACCGAGATCATGCCGATGTCGTCGCCCAGCCTCAGGTGGTGCTTGTCGGCGGTGTCCTTGTCCACCATCACCTGGTCCGGGCCCTTGGGCGCCGCACCGGTGGTGATCTTCATGGTGCGGGCGTCGTTGCCGTTCCAGCTGCCGACGATGGTGGGCCCGCCGCTGCTCGGCGACAGCTTGTCCTTCTTGGCGTCGATCACGGTCACCGAGGTGGAGAACACCGTGCCCTCGGCCGAACGCACGCCCTCGACGCCCCGGACGGTGCCGAGGACGGAGGCCGGCATGACCGGCGGCTTGCCGGTGCGGGAGGTCGTCTGCCCGGTGTCGGAGGCACCGCCGGCGCTGACCGTGACGTCCGAGGAGGTCGCCTGGAACAGCTTGTCGAAGGTGGTGTTCATGGTGTCGGTGAACACCAGGGTGCCGCACACGAAGGCGACCGACAGCAGGACCGCGACCGCCGAGAGCGCCATGCGGCCCTTGTGCGCGAAGAAGTTGCGCAGGGAAGTCTTCAGGACGGTCATGACGTACGGCCCCGGGAGTCGAAGTCCTTCATGCGGTCCAGGACCTGCTCGGCCGTCGGCTGGTGCATCTCGTCCACGATGCGGCCGTCGGCCAGGTACAGCACGCGGTCCGCGTAGGAGGCGGCGACGGGGTCGTGGGTGACCATCACGATGGTCTGGCCCAGCTCGTCCACCGAGCGGCGCAGGAAGCCCAGCACCTCGGCGCCGGCGCGGGAGTCGAGGTTGCCGGTCGGCTCGTCACCGAAGATGATCTCCGGGCGGGCGGCGAGCGCGCGGGCCACGGCGACGCGCTGCTGCTGGCCGCCGGAGAGCTGGGTCGGCCGGTGCTTGAGCCGGCCGGCGAGGCCGACGGTCTCCACGACCCGGTCCAGCCACGCCCGGTCGGGCTTGCGGCCGGCTATGTCCATGGGCAGCGTGATGTTCTCGAGGGCGTTGAGCGTCGGCAGCAGGTTGAACGCCTGGAAGATGAAACCGATCCGGTCCCGGCGCAGCTGGGTGAGCTTCTTGTCCTTCAGGCCGGTGATCTCGGTCTCGTCCAGGTGGATCTGACCGCTCGTCACCGTGTCCAGGCCCGCGAGGCAGTGCATCAGCGTGGACTTGCCGGAGCCCGAGGGCCCCATGATCGCGGTGAAGCGGCCTCTGGCGATGTCCACGTCGACGTGGTCCAGGGCGACGACCCGGGTCTCGCCGGACCCGTACGCCTTCACGACCTGCCGCGCCCGTGCGGCAACGGCCGTACGCTCTCCAGTGCCCCCGTGCCTGGGAATTGTCACAGCCGATGTCACGGTATTTCTCCTATGTCGGTCGGCAAGTTCGTGTGCCGCCCCGGTTCCGAGGCGTGTGTGTTCTGGGTACGTCGACGAGTCTCGCGGTTCGGCGGGGCGCACGCGCTGGTGCGAAGCCCCGTCTTCACGAGGGGGAAAACCCCACCCTCCCGGTCGTGCCAGCCGCCCCCCAGCGGCGTAAAGCCAGGCTAAGGACCACCCCGGCGCCGTCTCGTCCTCCGCCGGGACGAACCCGCCCCGAGCCGTTCTCCGGAGGACCCCCTAGGGGAACTCCACCGCCGGGTGGAGCCGAGGCCGGGGCCGTCTCCACCTCCGGACGCGGACGAAGGACGACCGTCCGGGGTGTTCCCGGCCGCCGGGCGGCCCTAGTCCAGGGCCGCCCGGCCCGTCAGCATCATCAGCTTGCTGCGGACGTGGTCCATGTGGGCCTGCACGTCGTCCCATGCCTCGCTGTGCGCACGCAGCACCCGTTCCGTCTCCTGGGCGATGCGGCCGGCCCGGGCGCGGGCGTCGGCGACGATGCCGGCCGCGCGCGTGCGGGCCTCCTCCTCGCAGCGGCGGGCGTACTCCCCGGCCTCGGCCAGCGCCCGTTCGGCGGCGGCCACCTCGGCCTCGGCGCGGGCCTCCAGTCCGGCGTGCCGGGCGTTAAGGGCGGCCACCCGTTCGGCCTCCTCGCGCTCGATCCCGGCCAGGCGCTCGGCCTGCTGCCGGGTCTGCTCGGCCAGCAGCGCGGCGGTGTGCCGCCGCGCCTCGCGCAACGCCGCCAGGGACGCGCCGCGCCCCTCCTTCACCGCCCGGCGGGCATCGACGCGGATGGCGTCGGCCTCGGCACGCGCGGCGTCGAGGAGCCCGCGGGCGTGCTCGTCGGCCTCCGCGCGCAGCGCGTGCGCCGTCTCCCCCGCCGCCCGGCGCACTTCCTCGGCGTCCGCCTCGGCCCGCGCGACCCGTTCCCGCGCCTCGCACCGCGCGCGCTCGCGCAGCTGCTCCGCCTCCTCCAGCGCGAGCCGGTACAGGTTCCGCGCGCCCTCCGCGAGCGTCTCGTACTCCTGCGGCGCCAGGCGCGCGACGACCTCCTTCAGCCGCGCGAGGTCCGCCGCCATGTCCTTGGCCAGCACGGTCAGCCGCGCGGCGCGTTCCCACGCGGCGTCCCGGCCCTCGGACAGCGCCTCCAGGTACGCGTCGACCTGGTCGGGGCGGTAGCCACGCCCCCGGACGGTCGTGAAGCCGCCCGGCGGCATCCATGCGCTGCTCACCCTGGGAACCCCTCTCCGGCGGACCGACCGACAGGACGACTTCGCGCACATCGTGACGGATCCGGCGGAAGTGTTCATAACGCGACACTCCGCAGCCACGTCACGGGCGCGACATCGCCCGTCCCGGCCCAAGGGCTCCCGACCGGCGGCTACCGGTTCTCCCGCGCGCCCTCCTCCGCGCCGCCGACCGGCGTCCTCGTACGGTCCCGCACTACAGCAGGCCGTCCCACATCTGCTCCAGCAGCACCGACCACCAGCTCTCCGGCGAACCGAGCGCCGCCGGGTCGAGCGCGGCCAGCTGCGCCTGGAAGTCGACGGTCCAGCGGCCCGCCTGCTCCTGGTTCAGCCCGTACCGCAGCCGCCACATCCGGCCCAGCAGCGCCAGAGCGCGCACGAACTCCGGCAGCCCGGTGTTCACGAACTGCGGCGGCACCGGCGCACCGCCCGGCCCGGCCTCCACCGGCACCGCCACGATGTGCGCCGTCCCGTACTGCACACAGAGCGCCTTGCCGAAGTCCGTGCCCATCACCAGGTACGACCCCGCGTCCGGCGCCGGCCGCACCCCGCGCTCGGCCGCCAGCTCCGCCAGCGTCGGCACCGGCCGGCCCGGCTGCGCCTGCGCCCAGAAGAACGGGCCCATGTCCAACGGCAGTCCGGCCACCACCAGGGTGTGCGCCACGACCGGCGGCACCCCCTGCCGGGACACCGCCTGCTGCTCGAACCGGAAGACCCCCGGCCCGAACGCCGCCGCCAGTTCCTGCGCCACGCCCTCCGGCGGCACCGGGGGCGCCACCTGCACCGGCGGCAACGGCGCACGCACCGGCGCGGGGCGCGCGGGTCCGTCCGCCACCTGGTGCAACTCGCCCTGGTGGGCCAGCAGTTGCTGCATGCCCTCCTGACGGCTCGCGTGGTCCGTGCCGTACGGCGCGATGCTCGTGATCCGCGCCTGCGGCCACTGCTCCCGGATCATCCGCGCGCAGTAGGCACCCGGCAGCTCGCAGGACTCCAGCTCCGTGTGCAGCTCCAGCACCTGGTCCGGCGGCACGTTCATCGAGCGCAGCTCGTGGAAGATCTGCCACTCCGGATGCGGCGTACCCGGCGCGGAACGCCGGATCAGCTGCTGCTCCGAACCGTCCTGCGCCCGGTAGCGCAGGACGGCCTGGTAGCCCGGACCCACCGTCGGCTGCCCGGCGGGCGGCTGCGGATACCCGTACGCCGGCGGCTGCCCCGGCAGACGGCCACCCGGAGGCGGCACGGCGCCCGGGGGCATCGGCGCGGCGGGCACGGGCGGCGGCGGACCGGGGACACCGGGTGCGCCGGACGGCCCCGGCGGCATGCCCGGCGCACCGGGCCCGGGGGGCGGCGAAGGCATGCCGGGACCACCCGGGGGAGGCGCGGCCAGCATGGTCTCCGCGTGGTGCACGGCACCGGGGGGCTGTGGCGCCCCGGGAGCGGGGGGCGTGCCGGGAGCCACGGGCGCAGCGGGCGGCGCGGGCACGCCGGGGGCACCCGGGGCACCCGGGCCGCCCTGCGCACCCGGAGCACCGGGCGCGCCCGGCATCCCCGGCGCCGCCGGCGGCTTCGGGGCACCGGGGCCCATCGCGGCGGGGTCGGCCAGCATCGTGGCCGCGTGGTGTACGTCGGCGGGAGGCGTCGCCGGCTGCTGGGGGGCGTGCGGGACGCCCGGCACGCCCGGCTCCTGCGCCCCGTCCGCGCCGTCCTGCCCCTCGGGCCCGAGCGCGGACACCAGACGCGTCGGCACATACCCGCCCGACGACGCGCCCGGCGCGGGCGGCGTCGGCACACTCCCCGGGCGCGCGCCCGGCGTACCCGGGGCACCCGGCGGCGGGGGCGGCGCACCCACCCCGCCGCGCCCCTTCTTCGGCGGCGGCGCGGCCTTGCTCGTCGCGGCGTCCGCGATGTCCCCGGCGTTCGGCGCGAGCGGACGCTCGGCGGCACCCGCACCGGCCGGCGGCCGAGACGCGTCCGGGGCGCCCGGCGCCTGCGGATGACCGTACGGCGGCGGAGCACTGCCCGGCGGCACCCCCGGACCCCCGGGAACGGGCGCGGGCGGGGTGCCGGGACCCTGCGGATAGCCGTACACCGGAGCACCCGGCGCGGGCGCACCACCCGGCGCGGGGACACCGGGCCCCGCCGGCGCCGGATAGCCGTACACGGGAGCACCCGGCGGCGGAGGCGGAGGCGGCACACTGCCCTGCGGGGCACCCGGCACGGGCGGCGGCATCGGAGCCACACTCTGCGGACCACCCGGCACGGGCGGCGGCAGCGGAGCACCACCCGGCGAAGCACCCGGCACCGGAGGCGGCGTGCTCCCCTGCGGGGCGCCCGGCACGGCCGAACCGCCCCGCGTGTCCGGACCGTTCGAGGTGTCGAGCGCCGGGGCCAGCGCCGTACGAGGCAACTGGCTGCCACCCGCCATCAACGCCGTCTTCGCGTCCGGCGCCACGGCCGGCGGCCTCGGCGCACCGTCGTCGGCATCGCTCAGCGGCGGCGCGAACACCGTCGCGGGCAACGGCACCGAACGGTCGTCGTCCTCACCCGCGCCCCCGTTCGTGTCCGTACCCGCCCACGGCGTCGCCCCCTCGGGCACCCCGGCCGGGGCCGGACCCCCCGGAGAACCGACGGACTCGGCAGGCTCACCGGAGTCACCGGAATCGGCGAGATCACCGGAATCCGAAGCCGCCCCCTGCGGCCGCCGCTCCCCGATCCCCAGCTTGTCCGCCGCCTCCTGCAACCACTCCGGAGGCGTCAACAGGAACGACGTCTGATTCAGATCCACTCGCGCCGGTGCCGGCGCCGGCACCGCGTCCCGCGGACCGTCGGGCCCCCCGTACTCCTCCTCGTACCGGCGGATCACCTCACCCACCGGCAACGCGGGCCACAACGTCGCCTCCCCGCTGTCCCGGGCGATCACCAACCGCTGCGACCCCGCATCCGAGCGCGGCCCCTCCGCCCGGTCCTCGCCCCACACCACGAAACCCAGCTCGAACTCCCGCACCCGCACCTCGCGGTGCTGGTACACGGGCACGTCCCCGTTGATCCACTCCTCGGCGCGCTCCTGCGCCTGCGCGTACGTCACCATCGCCGAAAGCTCACTCCCCCACCGCGCCGGAAGACACCGGGACGACACGCGCGAAACCGCCGTCCACCATCAGGTTCGCCACCGTCTCCAACTCCGGCGGACTGCCCGCCAGACGGGACAGAAAGGCATCGAAGTCCTCACCGCACGGCAGCAGCAGACGCTCCACCCGCTCGGCCGGCGGCCACGACGGATCGACGTCCCGCACATCGTCGTACGCGCAGAACCACACCGAACCCAGCCGCTCGCCCTTCACCTTCACCGCGAGCAACCCGCCCTGCACGAACGCCACCCCGAGGTAGTCCTTCGTCAGATGGTCACGCAGACACTTGTTCACATAGACCAGGTCATTGACCGCGGCCTCGTCCCGCACCGTGAAGAACGGCTGGTCCAGCAACAACCCCAACTCGGCGTCCAACGCCGTACCCACCGGAGCACAACCACCCGCCGCCTTCAGGAAGTCACGGTAGGCACCCGGCAACCGGTACCCCAGATCCTCCTCGACCCCCTGCACCTGCGCCTCGGACACCGCCACACCCGACTTCGGCAGGCCGAAATGCGCCGGCCGCGTCTCCTGCAACGGCCGCGTACCCCGCTTCCCGTGGTCCACCGGAGCCGTCGCCACCCCACCGTGATGCCGCAGCAACGCCTTCACCTCGACCGGAACCAACTCCAGCCGCCGTGAACCCGCCACGTGATGCCACGTCCAGCCGTGCGGCGTCGCCACGTCCGGCACCGTGTCCCACAACTCGTGCCCCGCCGCCGCCAACGCCGCGTTCGCCGACACATAGTCCGTCAACCGCAACTCGTCGACACCGAAACCCTCCGGCGGCTCCGCGATCTCCACCGCCACCCGCGCATACGGCGAGAAATCCGGGAAACCCCGCTCGTCCACCCGTACACCCCCCGGATGACGCGCCGCCCGCACCGGATCCGGGAAGTGCACCACCTGCCCGGCATACGCCGCGTTCGGCGGCACGGCCCCTCCCGGCGCCTGGCGGCCGGGAGGTGCCCCCAGCCCGAGCCGACCTGTCGTCATGGCGGTTGCCCCCTGAGGCGTTCTCTTAGGCCTGAACGGCGGTGTCCATCACGGATGCCGACAGCCTAAGCGGTACCCGAACCCCGGTCACCGGCCCTCCACAACCCCACACCCCCGCACCCCGACCACCTCCGTGACCAGCCGTCACCCCACCGTGACGAACCCCACCCCCCACGGGCGTGTCGCGCCGCCCCAGCTTCCACGCGACCCACGGCATTTGGCACCCTGTGTCCTTCGGGGGACACCCGGGGAGGGAAACGCCAACATGAATACCTTGCAGACCGGAGGTACCGACGTGCGCGCCGGCGACCCGCGCATCGACTGGAGCGGCACCGAGGCACCACCCGCTCCCACCCTCCGGCACCGCCGCGACGGCATCCTGCCCACCGTCGCCGCCGCCCTCTCCGTCCACGGCACCACCCTCACCGGCACCGCCGCCCGCGGCGAGGAACCCCCCGCCCTGCACCCCCTCGTCCAGGAATTCCTCGACACCCTCCCCAGCGCCCAACGCGACCGCTTCACCGGCCGCTGCGCCGAGACCATCCTCATCTCCCGGCACCTCACCGCCGCCGACGCCACCCGCAGCAAACGCGCCTCCCGCAGGCCCATGACCAACGGCGAAGCCCGCAAAGCCCTCAAGCACGCCAAACTCACCGCCCGCCGCATACGCGAGGACGGCGACCCGCTCCACGGCAGCTTCGCCACCCCCTGCCGCGCCTGCACCGCCCTCGCCGCACACTTCGGCGTCCGCATCGTCGACCCCACCGCCAACTGACGCCCACGCACCACCCCATCCGCACGACGAACGAACGGCAGATGCACCCGGACCGCACCTCCACCACGCGCTTCCCCGTCCCCGTCGACGCCAGCCTGCGCAACGCCGGCTGGGAACCCGGACGCTGGGACATAAAACAGGCCGAGATCTGGGCCGACACCCTGCGCGACCACACCTCACCCGCAGGGCACCGGCACACCGTCTTCCCCGCCGCCGTCGAGGCCTGGGCCGAATTCGGCGACCTGCACATCACCCCCGGCGGCCCCGGCCGCCAGATCGCCCCCGCCACCCTCCACCTCGACCCCCTCCAGGGCCTCCACCACGCCCGCACCCTCGGCGACCTCGGCCGCGCCCTCGGCACCGAACTGTGCCCCCTCGGCACCGAGACCGACACCGCCGCCGTCCTCGCCATCGACACCCAAGGCCGCGTCTACGCCCTCGACCACACCGGCGACTGGTACATCGGCCCCGACATCGACCACGCCCTGACCACCCTCATCACCGGCATAACACCCGTACGCCTCGCCGCCGGCTGACCCCCGCCACCGAGCCGCTACACCGCCGGAATCACCGCCGACACCCGGAAACCACCCGCGTCCGTCGGCCCCGACACGAACACCCCGCCCAGCGCCAGCACCCGCTCCCGCATCCCCACCAGACCATTGCCACCCGACGGCAGCCCCGCCGCCGACGCCGACCCCGGCTCCGGCGGCGGCTCGTTCTCCACCTGCATCGCGATCTCCGACGCCCGATGCGCCAACCGCACATGCGTCTTCGCCCCCGCCGCATGCTTGTGCACGTTCGTCAACGCCTCCTGCACCACCCGGTACGCCGTCTGCTCCACCTCCGCCGCATACGACCGCACCTCACCCTCCACCGACAGATCCACGACCATCCCCGCCGCCGCCGACTGCCCCAGCAACTCCTCAAGCTCCGACAGACACGGCCCCTCGGCCACCTCCTCGGCCACCCGCGAAGCCGCCGCCGCGGCCGCCTCGCCCACCGCCGCCAACGGCACCGCCGCCGGCCGCCGGACCACGTCCTCCCCCGCCCGCAGCACCCCGAGCATCTCCCGCAACTCCGTCAACGCCTGCCGGCCCATGTCCCCCACCAGCGCCGCGTTGCGCACCGCCTTCTCCGGATCCTTCCGCGCCACCGCCTGCAACGCCGCCGCGTGCACCACCATCAGACTCACCCGGTGCGCGACCACGTCGTGCATCTCCCGCGCGATCCGCGTCCGCTCCTCGTTGCGCGCCCACTCGGCCCGCTCCTCCGCCCGCTCCGCGAGCAGCTGAAGCTCCCGCTCCAGACTGTCCGCCCGCTCCCGCAGACTCTCCATCAACCGGCGCCGCGCCCCCACGTACAACCCCAGCAACACCGGCGGAGCCGTCAGCCCCAGCGCCGTCGCCACCGCCGCGAACGGCACGAACCAGTCGCCCAGGGTCAGATCACCGCGCGCCAGGTCCTGCCGGACCCGGACGAACGTCACCGCCGCCGTACCCGCCAGCGACATACCCGCCAGCACCCCGATGATCCGCCGCGGCACCTCGGCCGCCGCCAGCGTGTATAGGCCCACGATGCCCAGCAGGAAACCCATCTGCGCCGGGGTCACCGCGATCGCCACCAGCACCACCACGACCGGCCACCTGCGCCGCACCAGCAGCACGGCACCGGCCGCCACGCCGAACAGCACCCCCGCCCAGACCGGGATCCCCGCGTCCCGGGCGAACCCCAGCCCCTCCGCACCGCACTCCGCGGCCGACGCCACGGCGAGCGCGCCGTCGAACACCGCGCTGCGCCGCCGCGGCCACCACCAAGGGCCGGTCAGCGCCCTGGAGTGCTCTTCCCCCGTCATGGTCATGCTTCCAGCCTACGGGCGCGGAGCGGGGCTTTTCCGGTGACTTTCACCTACCTGCACACACCACACCCCACACCCCACCTCGCTCGAAACCTCCCCCTATTCCTCGAACTGGTGGACTCCATCCGTTCGATCCCGGAATCCCACATTCCACCCGGACTGTGCGCCTCGCGTGAACGGCCATCAACAAGCCGACGGACCGGGAGCCCCGTCCGGCAAAGCGCCGATCCGTACCGTCGCATGGAGGGCGCCTGGTACGGCATAGTAGGCACTGCACCTGCAACCGATCTAGAAAATCGGACATAGTAGGCATACCATCCCGGGTCGTCTAATGGCAGGACAAAGAGTTTTGGTCTCTTGAATGAGGGTTCGATTCCTTCCCCGGGAGCTCACGGCACACAAAACCTCGGTTCGGGCCCTGACCGGCAAACGCCCCGTCAGGGCCCGCACTCATACCCCCCGAAACCCGCCCCGGTATCCTGCGGCTGTTCCCCACCCATCCAGAGCCGAAGGGCAACCCTGTGAGTGCCATCCGCCCGGCAGCCGTCGTCGTTCTCGCAGCGGGTGAGGGCACCCGTATGAAGTCGGCCACACCCAAGGTGCTGCACCAGATCTGCGGCCGCTCCCTCGTGGGCCATGTGCTCGCCGCCGCCCGCGAGTTGCAGCCCGAGAACCTGGTCGTCGTCGTCGGCCACGCCCGTGAGCAGGTCACCGCGCACCTGACGGAGATCGACCCCGCCGTCCGCACCGCCGTGCAGGAGCAGCAGAACGGCACCGGACACGCCGTGCGGATGGGTCTCGAAGAGCTCGGGGGCGCCGTCGCCGGCACCGTGGTCGTCGTCTGCGGGGACACCCCGCTGCTGACCGCCGAGACCCTGCGGCGGCTCGCCGAGACGCACCACGCCGACGGCAACGCCGTGACCGTGCTGACCGCCGAGGTCCCGGACGCGACCGGGTACGGCCGGATCGTGCGGGACGAGGCGTCGGGCGCGGTGACGGCGATCGTGGAGCACAAGGACGCGAGCGAGGCCCAGCGGGCGATCCGGGAGATCAACAGCGGGGTGTTCGCGTTCGACGGCCGGCTGCTGGCGGACGCGCTGACGAAGGTGCGCAAGAACAACAGCCAGGGTGAGGAGTACCTCACGGACGTGCTGGGGATCCTGCGCGAGGCCGGGCACCGGGTCGGTGCCTCGGTGGCCGGTGACCACCGGGAGATCGCGGGGATCAACAACCGGGTGCAGCTGGCCGAGGCGCGCCGGATCCTCAACGACCGGTTGCTGACGCGGGCGATGCTGGACGGGGTCACCGTCGTGGACCCGGCCACCACGTGGGTGGATGTGACCGTGACCTTCGAGCGGGACGCGGTGGTGCATCCCGGTACGCAGCTGACGGGTGCCACGCATCTCGCGGAGGGTGCGGAGGTCGGGCCCAACAGCCGCCTGAAGGACACGAAGGTGGGTGCCGGGGCGCGGGTGGACAACACCGTGTCGGACGGGGCCGTGGTGGGCGCCGAGGCGAGTGTGGGGCCCTACGCGTATCTGCGGCCGGGAACGCGGCTGGGCGCCAAGGGCAAGATCGGGACGTACGTCGAGACGAAGAACGCGCGGATCGGCGAGGGCACGAAGGTGCCGCACCTGTCGTACGTGGGTGACGCGACGATCGGTGAGTACACCAACATCGGTGCGGCGAGCGTGTTCGTGAACTACGACGGTCAGGACAAGCACCACACCACGATCGGGTCGCATTGCCGGACGGGTTCGGACAACATGTTTGTGGCGCCTGTCACGGTCGGGGACGGTGCCTACACCGCCGCGGGTTCCGTGATCACGAAGGACGTGCCGCCCGGTTCGCTGGCCGTGGCCCGTGGTCAGCAGCGGAATATCGAGGGCTGGGTGGCTCGGAAGCGGCCGGGGAGTGCGGCGGCGAAGGCGGCCGAGGAGGCGTCCCGGCCGGGCGGGAACGAGGACTGACCGGAAACGAGTGCGCCAAACTCGGCGTACCGTGATAAGTGCACATCCGCGCAGGTGCACCCACACCCCTACCAGCTGATTCGGCCTCTCACGCTCGGACGGGAGGTCGTTCGAGCAGCCGCCTGGCTGAGACAACCTCTGAGGAGACAGTGCTGTGACCGGGATCAAGACGACCGGCGAGAAGAAGATGATGTTCTTCTCCGGCCGCGCCCACCCCGAGCTTGCCGAGGAGGTCGCCCAGCAGCTGGGTGTCGGGGTCGTCCCGACGAAGGCCTTCGATTTCGCCAACGGTGAGATCTACGTGCGTTACCAGGAGTCGGCTCGTGGTGCGGACTGCTTCCTGATCCAGAGCCACACGGCTCCGATCAACAAGTGGATCATGGAGCAGCTGATCATGATCGACGCGCTGAAGCGTGCGTCGGCTCGTTCCATCACGGTGATCGTGCCGTTCTACGGTTACGCGCGGCAGGACAAGAAGCACCGGGGTCGTGAACCGATTTCGGCGCGTCTGATCGCGGATCTGATGAAGACGGCGGGTGCCGACCGGATTCTGACCGTGGATCTGCACACGGACCAGATCCAGGGCTTCTTCGACGGTCCGGTGGATCACCTCTTCGCGCTGCCGCTGCTGGCGGACTACGTGGGCGAGCAGGTGGACCGGAACAAGCTGACGGTGGTCTCGCCGGACGCGGGCCGGGTGCGGGTGGCGGACCGGTGGTGTGACCGGCTGGGTGCGCCGCTGGCGATCGTGCACAAGCGGCGTGACAAGGACGTGGCGAACCAGGTGACCGTCCACGAGGTCGTGGGTGAGGTCGAGGGCCGGGTGTGCGTCCTGGTGGACGACATGATCGACACGGGTGGCACGATCTGCGCCGCGGCCGACGCGTTGTTCGCGCACGGTGCGGAGGACGTCATCGTGACGGCGACGCACGGTGTGCTGTCGGGTCCGGCGGCGGACCGGCTGAAGAACTCGCGGGTGAGCGAGTTCGTGTTCACGAACACGCTGCCGACGCCGGCGGAGCTGGGCCGGGATCTGGACAAGATCACGGTGCTGTCGATCGCTCCGACGATCGCGAGCGCGGTGCGTGAGGTCTTCGAGGACGGTTCGGTGACCAGCCTCTTCGACGAGCAGTGAGGTTTCTTCAGGTCGGCCGTCCCGGCTAGCCGAAGATCCTTTTGGGTACGGCCTCCCGGTCCGAGTAAACTGTGCGAGTTGCTCGGCGAGGGAGGCCGTACTTCTGTGTACGGCGGTCCGTTATCGACGCGCTCTTCGTAGCAGGCCGTTCGTGGCCGGGTGACCACGTCCGTTCCGAGTTACTACGAGGAGTGATCCACATGTCCGAGGTGAAGATCGCCGCCGAGTCCCGCGCCGAGTTCGGCAAGGGTGCGGCCCGCCGCATCCGCCGTGAGAACAAGGTTCCGGGCGTTCTGTACGGCCACGGCACCGAGCCGCTGCACCTGACCCTGCCGGGCCACGAGCTGCTGCTGGCGCTGCGTACGCCGAACGTCCTGATCTCGCTGGACATCGACGGCAAGACCAACGAGCTGGCCATCCCGAAGGCCGTGCAGCGTGACCCGCTGAAGGGCTTCCTGGAGCACGTCGACCTGCTGCTGGTCAAGCGCGGCGAGAAGGTCACGGTCGAGATCCCGGTGCACACCGAGGGCGAGCTGGCCCCGGGCGGCAACCTGCTGGAGCACGTCCTGTCCGCGCTGCCGGTCGAGGCCGAGGCCACCCACATCCCGGAGTCGGTCACCGTCTCCATCGAGGGTCTGGAGGCCGGTGCCTCCGTCCACGCCAAGGACATCACGCTGCCGAGCGGCGTCTCCCTGGCCGTCGAGGAGGACGCGGTCGTGCTCCAGGTCCTGCAGGCGCAGGCCGAGGAGACCGCGGGTGAAGAGGCCGCCGAGGGCGAAGAGGCCGCGGAGGCCTGAGCCTGACCGGCGGTTGCGCCGTGCCGGAGCCGGGCCCTCGTCGGTAGGTGCCCGGCGCCGTCGGCCGTAACAGCACGGCTGTCCACAGCGGTACACAGCCGCTGCTTCCTCGGGAGGCAGCGGCTGTCGCGCATTTCGAGGAGACATGGACGTGACCACTCCGACCAGTGGCCCCTGGTTGATCGTCGGGCTCGGCAATCCCGGGCCGGAGTACGCCATGAACCGGCACAATGTCGGCTTCATGGTGGCGGATCTGCTCGCGGAGCGGATCGGGGGGAAGTTCAAGCGGGCGGGCAAGGCGCAGGCGCAGGTGCTGGAGGGGCGGATCGGTCCGGCGGGGCCGGCGAACCGCCGGGTGATCCTGGCGAAGCCGATGTCCTTCATGAACCTGTCCGGTGGCCCGGTGAACGCGCTGAAGGACTTCTACAAGGTGCCGGTGGCGAACATCGTCGCGGTGCACGACGAGCTGGACATCGACTACGGGACGCTGCGGCTGAAGCTGGGCGGCGGGGACAACGGGCACAACGGTCTGAAGTCGATGACGAAGGCGATGGGCGCGGACTACCACCGGGTGCGGTTCGGGATCGGCCGGCCGCCGGGCCGTATGCAGGTGGCGGACTTCGTGCTGAAGGACTTCTCCTCGACCGAGCGCAAGGAGCTGGACTACTTCGTGGACCGGGCGGCGGACGCGGTGGAGTGTCTGGTGACGGAGGGGCTGGAGCGGGCGCAGAGCGCGTACAACTCCTGAGCACAACTCAGGACTTGTCCGTCCTTGGCGGTCGGGCGAGTTGACCGGTCGTACGGGTATGGCCAATGATCCCGGCCATGCCTGCCATCGCCACCCGTTCCGCTGTCCAGGCGTCCGTGTCCGCGTTGCGGTTCGGGCGGGTCGCGGCGATGGGCGCGCTCGCCGCGCTGATCGTGTTCGCGGGGCTGTGGGGCTCCTGGGGGAGCGCGCAGCATGTGCTGCTGCCCAAGGGGCGGGAGCAGGGCACGGTGAGGGTGGTGGCCTGTGCGGGCGGTGTCTGCGGCGGGCCGTTCACGCCGACGTCGGCGGGGGCGCGGGCCCGGGCGCGGGTGGAGATCCCGGAGTCGGTGGCGGTGCGCAAGGGGCGGACGTACGCGGTGGTGCTGAAGCCGGGTACGGCGCAGGCGCTGCGTTCCGGCCTGGCGGGGATCCTGTACGCGTGGGTGCCGCTCGGTGGGGCGCTGCTGCTGGCGTCGGTGGTGGTCGCGGGCGGGATGCGGCTGACGCGGGCGGCGTGGGTGCTGGGTCTGTCGGGGCTCGGGCTGCTGACGGCGGCGTTCGTCGCGGTGCGGTGAGGAAAGCGGGAAGAGGGTGCCCCCGGGTCGCAGGACCTCGGGGGCACCTTCTTTCGCGGGGGCCGGTTCAGCCGGTGTTGCGCAGGCCGGCGGCCACGCCGTTGACGGTGAGGAGCAGGGCGCGGGCGAGCAGCGGGTCGGGTTCGCCGCCGGCCGCGGCCTCGTCGCGCTGGCGCTTGAGGAGGGCGACCTGGAGGTAGGAGATGGGGTCGAGGTAGGCGTCGCGGATGGCGAAGGTCTGCTTCAGGACGGGCTGGGCGTCGAGGAGTTCGTCCTCGCCGGTGACGCGCAGGACTTCGCGGACGGTGAGTTCGTGTTCGGCGCGGATGGTGTCGAAGACGTGCTTCAGCTCGTCGGGCACGAGGGTGTCGACGTAGTGCCGGGCGATTCTGAGGTCGGTCTTGGCGAGGGTCATCTCCACGTTGGAGATGAAGTTGCGGAAGAAGTGCCACTGTTCGTGCATCTCGGCGAGGACGGTGTCCAGGCCGGCTTCGCGCAGGGCCTTGAGACCGGAGCCGACGCCGAACCAGCCGGGGACGATCTGCCGGGACTGGGTCCAGCCGAACACCCACGGGATGGCGCGCAGGCCGTCGAGGGAGACGCCGGAGCCGGGGCGGCGGGAGGGCCGTGAGCCGAGGTGCAGGTCGGCGAGCTGGTCGACCGGCGTGGAGGCGAGGAAGTAGGTCGGCAGGTCGGGGTCCTCGACGAGCCTGCGGTAGGCGGCGTGGGCGGCGTCGGAGACGACGTCCATGGCGGCGTCCCAGCGGGCGAGGGCCTCGTCGGACTGGCGGGGGGCGGTGTGCAGGGCGGAGGCCTGGAGGGTGGCGGCGACGGTGAGTTCCAGGTTCTCCCGGGCGAGGGAGGGGATCAGGTACTTGTCGGAGATGACCTCGCCCTGTTCGGTGACCTTGATCTCGCCTTCGAGGGTGCCCCAGGGCTGGGCGAGGATGGCGTCGTGGGAGGGGCCGCCGCCGCGGCCGACGGTGCCGCCGCGGCCGTGGAAGAGACGCAGGCGTACGCCGTAGCGGTGGGCGACGTCGCGCAGCCGGCGCTGGGCGCGGTGGATCTCCCACTGGCTGGTGGTGATGCCGCCGAACTTGGAGGAGTCGGAGTAGCCGAGCATGACCTCCTGGACGTCGCCGCGCAGCGCGACCAGGCGCCGGTAGGACGGGTCGGAGAGCATGTCCTCCAGGATGGTGTCCGCGGCGCGCAGTTCGTCGGTGGTCTCCAGGAGGGGGACGATGCCGATCTTGGCCCAGCCGGCGTGCAGGTCGACGAGGCCGGCCTCGCGGGCGAGGACGGCGGCGGCGAAGACGTCGTCGGCGCCCTGGCACATGGAGATGATGTAGGACTCGACGACTTCGGGGCCGAAGACGTCGAGGGCCTTCTTGACGGTTTCGAAGACGCCGAGGGTCTTGGCGCCGGCGGCGTCGACGGGGGCCGGGGTGGGGGCGAGGGGCCGGCGGCTGCGCAGTTCCTTGGCGAGGAGCTTGGTGCGGTACTCGCGGGGCATGTCGGCGTAGCGCCAGGATTCCTCGCCGAGCCGGTCGAAGAGCTGGCCGAGGGCGTGGTGGTGGGCGTCGGCGTGTTCGCGGACGTCCATGGTGGCGAGCTGGAGGCCGAAGGCGGCGAGGGTGCGGATGGTGCGGCCGAGGCGGCCGTCGGCGAAGAGGCCGCCGCGGTGCTGACGCAGGGAGGCCTGGATGATCCGCAGGTCGGCGAGGAGTTCGCCGGTGCCGAGGTAGTCGCGGCCGTCCTCGTGGGGGGTGCCCTTGGCGAGGCGCTGCTTGGTGTTCTCCAGCTTCTGCCGGATGCAGGTGGCCTTGAGGCGGTAGGGCTCTTCGGCGTTGAGGCGCTTGTAGCGGGGGCTGATCTCGGGCAGCCGGTCGAGGTCGGCGCGCAGGGAGTCGAGGAGTTCCTCGGTGGCTCCGGTGTAGCGGATGGAGTTGGAGAGCAGTCCGCGCAGTTCGTCGATCATCTCCAGGGCGTCGTTGATGCCGTGCTCGTGCTGGAGGATGAGGACGTCCCAGGTGACCTGGGGGGTGACGTTGGGGTTGCCGTCGCGGTCGCCGCCGATCCAGGTGCCGAAGCTGAGGGGGCGGGTGTCGTCGGGGAGGTGGACGCCGACGCGTTCGAGTTCCGCGGTGAGGTCCTCCAGGACGTCGCCGACGGCGCCGGCGTGCAGCTCGTCCAGGTAGTAGATGGCGTTGCGGGCCTCGTCGGCGGGTTCGGGCCGTACGACGCGCAGCTCGTCCGTCTGCCAGACCAGGTCGATGTTCTCGGCGAGGCGGACGTCGGTGCGGCGGCGGTCGGAGTCCAGGACGGGGGTGTCCAGGAGGGCGGCGATGCGCCGCAGCTTGTTGAGGACGGAACGGCGTGCGGCCTCGGTGGGGTGTGCGGTGAAGACGGGCCGCACGTTGAGGTTCTGGACGGTGGTCCGCAGGTGCTCGGGGTCGGCGTCCTTGAGGCGGTCGGCCGTCCGGGCGATGAGGCCGCCCTCGGCGGCGCGCCGGGCGCGCAGCTCGCGGCCGCGGTGCACCTGTTCGGTGACGTTGGCGAGGTGGAAGTAGGTGGAGAAGGCGCGTACGAGCTTGGCGGCGGTCTCCAGTTCGGTGCCGCGCAGCAGCTCGGCGGCGGCCTCGCCGTCCTCGCGGGTGAGGCGGCGGACCTTCTCGACCAGTTCGAGGAGTTCGGGGCCTTCCTGCCGTACGAGGGTCTCTCCGAGGAGGTCACCCAGGCGGCGGATGTCGGCGCGCAGTTCGCTGCCGGTCGTGGTGGTCTGGTCGTCGGCACTGCTCACAGGTGCGGCTCCTTGCAGTGTTGAAGCGTCTCGGGGAGGTACCCGGCCGTCTGCCGCGCGGCCTGGTGCCGCATACGGGCCGGAGCGTCCGGGAAGGAAACTTCAGCGGACCGCGCTGTCCGACCGATTCCAAGGATAGGTGTCGATGGGGACGCGCAGACGCTCGGGCTCTTGCCGCCGCTCGACACGCTGCCATACTTACGTCGCCGTAGGTTACGGAACCGTAGGGACGTGCCGGTGCCGCACGCCCGGTTCCGGCGGCCCGGCATCCACCCCCGACCCTCGACCCCACAGGGGACGCGCATGACCTCACACTCCGATGTGATCGACGAGGCCCGGAAGGCCCCCGAGACCCCGATTTCCTCCGCCACGCTGGGCGGTGAGAAGAAGCGTTCGATCGAACAGATCACGCTGCTGCTCTTCATCACCCTGCCGTTCCTGGCGCTGGTGGCCGCCGTGCCGCTGGCCTGGGGCTGGGGGGTGAGCTGGCTCGATCTGGGCCTGCTGGTGTTCTTCTACTTCCTGGGGTGCCACGGCATCACGATCGGTTTCCACCGGTATTTCACCCACGGTTCGTTCAAGGCGAAGCGGCCGCTGCGGATCGCGCTGGCGATCATGGGGTCGCTGGCGGTCGAGGGCCCGCTGGTGCGCTGGGTGGCCGATCACCGCAAGCACCACAAGTTCTCCGACGCGGAGGGTGATCCGCACTCGCCGTGGAAGTACGGCGAGACGGTTCCGGCGCTGATGAAGGGCCTGTGGTGGGCGCACATCGGCTGGATGTTCGACGAGGAGCAGACCCCGCAGGAGAAGTACGCGCCGGATCTGATCAAGGACCCGGCGCTGCGGGCGATCTCCCGCCAGTTCGTGCTGTGGACGGCGGTGTCGCTGCTGGCGCCCGCGCTGATCGGCGGGCTGGTGACCATGTCCTGGCAGGGCGCCGCCACCGCGTTCTTCTGGGGTTCACTCGTCCGGGTGGCGCTGCTGCACCATGTGACCTGGTCGATCAACTCGATCTGCCACGCGGTGGGCCGGCGGCCGTTCAAGTCGCGCGACCGTTCGGGCAACGTGTGGTGGCTGGCGGTGCTGTCGTGCGGTGAGTCCTGGCACAACCTGCACCATGCCGACCCGACGTCGGCGCGGCACGGGGTGATGCGCGGGCAGATCGACTCCTCGGCCCGGTTCATCCGGATCTTCGAGCGGCTGGGCTGGGCGTACGACGTGCGCTGGCCGTCACGCTCGCGTATCGATTCCCGTCGCGACGACGCGGATGGCGGCTCCCGGCGCCGGAGGCAGGCCGCCGAGGCGGCATGATTGACGCCGTGGCGACCGATTCCAGCAGCAATCCAGGAAATGACAAGCAGCGGCGGGCCCGCCGGACTCGTATGACCGGTGCCGAGCGCCGCCAGCAGTTGCTGGAGATCGGTCGCACGCTCTTCGCGGCGAAGGGTTTCGAGGGCACGTCGGTGGAGGAGATCGCGGCGAAGGCCGGGGTGTCCAAGCCGGTGGTGTACGAGCACTTCGGCGGCAAGGAGGGGCTGTACGCGGTGGTGGTCGACCGCGAGATGCGGCGGCTGCTGGAGATGGTGACCGGTTCGCTGACGGCGGGCCATCCGCGGGAGCTGTGCGAGCAGGCGGCATTCGCGCTCCTCGACTACATCGAGGAGTACACGGACGGCTTCCGCATCCTGGTGCGGGACTCGCCGATCCCGCAGTCGACCGGATCGTTCGCGTCGCTGATCTCCGACATCGCCACGCAGGTGGAGGACATCCTGGGCCGCGAGTTCAAGTCCCGCGGCTTTGATCCCAAGCTGGCCCCGCTGTACGCGCAGGCGCTGGTGGGCATGGTCGCCCTGACCGGCCAGTGGTGGCTGGACGTGCGCCGCCCGAAGAAGGCGGAGGTCGCCGCGCACCTGGTGAACCTGGCGTGGCACGGCCTGGACGGGCTGGAGCAGCGGCCGCGGCTGATAGGCCACCGCAAGTCGTAGGCCGCGAGGCGGTGCGACGCCGGCCGCGTGGGTGATCGCCGTCCGCCGCGGTGACCGGTCACCGCGGCTGGAGGAATTCCAGGCGGTTGCCGACGGGGTCGCGCGAGTAGAAGCGCCGGTGACCGGGAAGGCTTTCGTCCCAGGTCACGGGTGCGCCATGGGCGACGAGCCGGGCCGCCCAGGCGTCGATGCCGTGGACCCGCAGGCCCGGGTGGGCCTTGTCCGCGGGGCGGAAGCCTGGGTCGATGCCGAGGTGGAGCCGGACGGTGCCGGACTCGAACCAGCAGCCGCCGCGGGCCGCGAGGGCGGGCGGCTTGGGCACCTCGGTCAGGCCGAGGGCACCGGTGTAGTAGGCCCGCAGAGCGTCCTCCGAGCCGGGCGGTGCCGCCAACTGCACGTGATCGAGCGCGACGAGCATCGTCACTCTCCCTTGACGGCGACGGCGAACAGGCGGCGGAAGGGCAGCACCGTGCCGTAGGGGGCGCTCGGGTAGGCCGCGCGCAGCAGGTCCCGGTACTCGGTCAGGAACGCGTCCCGCGCCTCGGGGTCGTCGCCGAGGGCGGTCAGCGCGGGCCGCAGGCCGGTGCCCTTCACCCAGTCGAGGACCGGGTCCTCGCCCTCCAGGACGTGCAGGTAGGTGGTCTGCCAGACGTCGGGGGCGAGGCCGAGGCGGGCGAGCCGGTCCAGGTAGGCCTCCGGGGTGTGCACGGAGTCGGTGCGGCGCAGCAGGCCGGCGAGGCGGTCCCGCCAGCGCGGGGTGCCGGCCAGTTCGCGCATGAGGGCGTGCAGCGGGGCGTCGATGTTGTCCGGCACCTGGAAGGCGAAGACCGCGCCGGGCCGCAGCGCGGCGGTCCAGTCGGCGAAGCGGTCGAGATGGCCCGGCACCCACTGCAAGGTGGCGTTGCTGACGATCAGGTCGTACGGCTCCTGCGGCCTCCACACCCGCGCGTCGGCGTGGGCGAAGTCCAGGCGGCCGCCGCCGGCCGTGGGGCCCTCGTGCTCGGTGTGGGCGCGGTCCAGCATCTCGGGCGAGTTGTCGTAGCCGGTGATGTGCGCCGTGGGCCAGCGGTCGGCGAGCATCGCGGTGACGTTGCCGGGGCCGCAGCCGAGGTCGGCGATGCGGGGCCGGTCGCCGGGCAGGGCGGGGACGCGGGCGAGGAGGTCGGCGAAGGGGCGGGCGCGGTGCCCCGCGTGACGGAGGTACTGCGCGGGGTCCCAGATCGGTGTCGTCATGTGGTCCACCTTCCCGCCCAATTTATCTTGACGTCAAGACGCTTGAAGAAAAGAAACTCGACACCAAGAGACTTCACATCGACACAACCACTACACTGATCTCATGGAGGACGAGGTCGATCGGCTGGTCGCAGCGTGGCGCCGGGAGCGCCCGGACCTCGACGTGGAGCCGCTGGAAGTGCTCAGCCGGGTGAGCCGGCTCGCCCGGCACCTGGACCGCGCACGCCGGCTCGCGTTCGCCGAGCACCAGCTGGAGCCCTGGGAGTTCGACGTGCTGACCGCGCTGCGGCGCGCGGGCACGCCGTACCAGCTCTCCCCCGGCCAGCTGCTGACCCAGACCCTCGTCACCTCCGGCACCATGACCAACCGGATCGACCGGCTGGCGAAGAAGGGCCTGGTCGAGCGGCTGCCCGACCCGAGCGACCGGCGGGGCGTGCTGGTGCGGCTGACCGACACCGGCCGCGACCGCGCGGACGAGTCGCTCGCGGGACTGCTGGAGCAGGAGCGGGCCATCCTCGGTGAGCTGTCGCGGGCGCAGCGGGCGGAACTGGCCGGTCTGCTACGCCAGCTGACCGCCCCGTTCGACAACATCCCCGGTTAGGTCCGCCGGCCCCACCCCGGCTCGGCGGGCCAGGGCGACGGCGGCCAGCGTGGAGTGGACGCCCAGCTTGCCCAGGACGTTCTGCATATGGGTGCGCACGGTGTGCGGGGACAGGTACAGCCGCTCGGCGACGGCCTTGCGGCCCAGACCGGCGACCATGCACCGCAGCACCTCCCGCTCCCTGGGGGTCAGGGACTCCACCAGGCGTTCGCTCTCGCTGCGGTGCTTGCGCGCGGCGGTCAGCTCCTTGAGGACGCCGGTCAGCAGGGCGGGCGGCAGATGCGTCTCGCCCCGCAGCACGCCCCGGATCACCGCGAGCAGCCGCGACAGCGAGCAGTCCTTGGCGACCCAGCCGGAGGCGCCGGCCCCCAGGGCGAGGGCGGCGCGGCGGGGGTCGTCCTTCTCCGCGAGGACGACGGTGCGCACGGCGGGGTGGGCGGTGCGCACCCCGGCGACCAGGGAGATGCCGTCGACCAGGCCGTCCTCGTCCGCCGCCCGCACGGGCACCGTGGGGCGCCCGACGGCGGGCCGGCCGCCCAGGTCGGCGTCGACGAGCAGGACGTCGTAGCGGCGGCCCTCGGCGGCCGCCCGCTCCAGGCAGCGCAGCGCGGCCGGGCCGCTGCCGGCGGCGAAGACCTCGACGTCGGGCTCGGCGGCCAGGGCGGCGGCGAGCGACTCGGCGAAGATGCGGTGGTCGTCCACGACCAGGACTCGGATACGAACCACTGAACCCCCTGAACGGCGCCGGCCCCCACCGGCGCTGTATCTCAGCGTACGGATACCGGCACGCAGCGGAAGGAGATTTACAGAACTGGCCGCCGGGCGCGTTTATGGTGTGCCGCATGTTTCGTATTGAGGCGGAAGTCGACAAGGCGCGACGCGATCTGCTCCATGCCCGACTGCGGGACACCAACACGGCGGCGTCCCCGGTCCTCGCGGCCCTGCGCAACACCCCCGCCGAACGCGAGTACCCGCTCCACGTCTGGGCACTGGAACCCTCCGGCGCCCTGGCGGGCGGGCTGGTGGGCCACACCTGGACCACCTGGCTGCACGTCGCCCTCCTCTGGGTCGACGCCCGCCACCGCGGCACGGGCCTGGGCACCCACCTCCTCACCCAGGCCGAGCACCTCGCCGCCGACCGCGGGTGCACGGCCTCCCGCCTGGAGACCTGGGACTTCCAGGCCCCGGGGTTCTACGGCAGAAACGGCTACGAGGTGGTCTGCGCGATCCCCGACTACCCGCCGGGCGTCACCGAGTACACGCTGGTGAAGCGCCTGGTCTGACGGCGGGCCGCCCCCGGCCCGCGCCCCGCGGCGGCCCTCACAGCAGCCGGCGCGCTCCCGCCGACGGCACCGCCTCGAACACCCGCGGCGAGGTGAACTCCGCCGCGGTGAACGCCTCTTCCAGGGCCTTGGTCAGGGAAGGGACCTCCGCGGAACCGGTGAGGACGACGGCCGAGCCGCCGAAGCCGCCGCCGGTCATCCGGGCGCCCAGCGCGCCGTGCGCGAGGGCGGTGTCCACGACCAGGTCCAGCTCCGGGCAGGAGACCCGGAAGTCGTCGCGCAGGGAGACGTGGCCCTCGGTGAGGACCGGCCCGATGGCGCGGGTGTCACCGGACCGGAGCAGGGCGATCGTGCGTTCCACCCGGTGGTTCTCCGTCACCACGTGCCGGACCAGGCGGCGGACCTCCTCCTCGTCGCCCAGCCGCGCGAGCGCCGCGTCCAGGCCGTCGTAGGGGATGTCGCGCAGGGCGTCGACGCCCAGCAGGGCCGCGCCCTTCTCGCAGCCGGCCCGGCGCCTGCCGTACTCGCCGCCGCTGTGGGCGTGCTTGACCTGGGTGTCGACCACCAGCAGGCGCAGGCCCTCGGCCGCGAGGTCGAAGGGGATCTGCCACTGGGACAGGTCGCGGGTGTCGAGGAAGAGGGCGTTGCCCTGCTCGCAGCACGCGGACGCGGTCTGGTCCATGATGCCGGTCGGCGCGCCGACGTAGACGTTCTCCGCGCGCTGGCACAGGCGGGCCAGCCGCCAGCGCGGCAGGCCGAGCCCGTGCAGATCGCTCAGCGCGAGGGCGGTCACCACCTCCAGGGCGGCGGAGGAGGACAGGCCCGCGCCCGCGGGGACGGTCGAGGACAGGTGGACGTCCGCGCCGGTCAGCTCGTGGCCGGCCTCGCGCAGCGCCCAGACGACACCGGCCGGGTACGCCGTCCAGTCGCTGTCGGTGCCGGGGGCGAGCGCGTCCAGGCGCAGTTCGGCGACGCCGCCCTCCATGTCCGCCGAGTGCAGGCGCAGCAGGCCGTCGTCCCGGCGGGAGACCGCCGCGACCGCCTGGTGCGGCAGTGCGAACGGCATGACGAAGCCGTCGTTGTAGTCGGTGTGCTCGCCGATCAGGTTGACCCTGCCCGGCGCCGCCCACACCCCCTCCGGGCGCGCCCCGTACAGCTCGGTGAAGCGCTCGGCGACCTGCTGTGCCCCCACTAGTCCTCCTTCGAGAGGTGCTGCGCGAACTCCCAGGCGTCCGCGACGATGCCCGCGAGATCCGCGCGGGTCGGGTTCCAGCCCAGTTTCTCGCGGGCGGTGTCCGCGGCGGCGACCAGGACCGCGGGGTCGCCGCCGCGGCGCGGGGCGATCACCTCGGGGATCGGGTGCCCGGTGACCTCGCGGACGGTCTCGATGACCTGGCGGACCGAGAAGCCGTTGCCGTTGCCCAGGTTGCAGATCAGGTGCTCGCCCGGCCGGGCCGCCGTCAGCGCCAGCAGATGGGCCTCGGCCAGGTCCGCGACGTGGATGTAGTCACGGACGCAGGTGCCGTCGGGGGTGGGGTAGTCGTCGCCGTACACCGAGATGGCGTCGCGACGGCCCTGGGCGACCTGGAGGACCAGCGGGATCAGGTGGGACTCGGGGTCGTGCCGCTCGCCGTGGACGCCGTAGGCCCCGGCCACGTTGAAGTAGCGCAGGGAGACCGCCGCCAGGCCGTGGGCGTTCGCCTCGCTGGTGATCATGTGGTCGACGGCGAGCTTGGAGGCCCCGTAGGGGTTGGTGGGCCGGGTCGGGGCGGTCTCGGTGATCGGGACCTGGTCGGGCTCGCCGTAGGTGGCGGCCGTGGAGGAGAAGACCAGGGTGCGCACCCCCGCCTCGCGCATCGCGCCGAGCAGGGCCATGCTGCCGGCGACGTTGTTGTCCCAGTACTTCTCCGGCTTCACCACGGACTCGCCGACCTGGGAGGACGCGGCGAAGTGCAGCACACCGTCGTAGGAGGGGTCGAGCCACTTGGCGGCGTCGCGGACGTCGCCCTCGACGAAGGCGGCGCCGGCCGGGACACCGGCGCGGAAGCCGGTGGAGAGGTTGTCGAGGACGGTGACCTCGTGCCCGGCCTCCAGCAGATGCCGGGCCACCACGCCGCCGACGTAACCCGCGCCACCCGTCACCAGGTACTTCATGAAGTCGCTACCTCTCGCAGTCGCTCGGCCGCGCGTTCCGGCGGCACATCGTTGATGAACACGCTCATGCCGGACTCGGAACCCGCGAGGAACTTCAGCTTGCCGGAAGTGCGGCGGATGGTGAAAAGCTCGAGGTGGAGCGCGAAATCGTCCCGCGTCACGCCGTCGAAGCCGGGCAGCTCCCCGAACGGCGCCTGGTGCCAGGCGGAGATGTACGGCGTCGGCGGCTCCCCCTCGCCGAAGATGCGGTCGAAGCGCCGCAGCAGCTCCAGGTAGACGTGCGGGAACTCCGCGCGGGCCGCCTCGTCCAGCGCGAGCAGGTCGGGAACCCGGCGCTTGGGGTACAGGTGCACCTCGTAGGGCCAGTGCGCCGCGTACGGCACGAAGGCGGCCCAGTGCTCGCCGTCGAGGACGACCCGCTCGCCGGCGAGTTCCCGCCGCAGTACGGCGTCGAACAGGTTCTCCCCGCCGTTCGCCTCCCGGTGGGCGGCGAGCGAGCGGAGCATCAGCGCGGTGCGGGGGGTGGTGAAGGGGTAGGCGTAGATCTGTCCGTGCGGGTGGCCGAGCGTCACGCCGATCTCGGCGCCCCGGTTCTCGAAGCAGAACACCTGCTCCACGGAGGGCAGCCGGGACAGTTCCGCGGTGCGGTCGGTCCACGCGTCCAGCACCAGGCGCGCCTGCTCGGGGGTCAGATCGGCGAAGGACGCGTCGTGGTCGGAGGTGAAGCAGACGACCTCGCAGCGCCCGGAGTCACCGGCGAGGGAGGGGAAGCGGTTCTCGAAGACGACCACGTCGTAGGAGGAGTCCGGGACCTCGCTGAGCCGCTCGCCCCGGGTCGGGCACAGCGGGCACTGGTCGGCCGGCGGGTGGTAGGTGCGGCCCTGGCGGTGGGAAGCGACGGCGACCCGGTCGCCGAGCAGCGGGTCACGGCGGATCTCCGAGGTGGTGGCCGTGCGGTCCAGGGGGCGTCGGTCGACCGCGTCGCGCACGCCGTCGTCCCGCAGGTCGTAGTAGATCAGTTCGCGACCGTCGGCCAGCCGGGTCGGGGTCTTCTTCACGCTGGACTCCTTGGTCAGCCCACTCATCCCTCAACACAATCAAACATAACAGACCACAACCCGACACAGAATCAGTTCATCACAATCAAACAAAGATCATCACCAGAAGTGTTCATTTTCTAAACACAGGGGCGTAGGTTCCGCTCTGATCAGTTCGCGCAACGAAGCGAGTTCACATGGAAACCCCCACATACGCGCATACGTATCTGGCGGCGGCCGGGCTACGGCTCCCCACCAACTGGCTTGACTACACGATCCTGGCCATCTACTTCGTCGTCGTGCTCGGGATCGGCTTCGCCGCCCGCCGGTCGGTGAAGACCAGCCTGGACTTCTTCCTCTCCGGACGCTCGCTGCCCGCCTGGATCACCGGCCTCGCCTTCATCTCGGCGAACCTGGCGGCCACCGAGATCCTCGGCATGGCCGCCAACAGCGCCCAGTACGGCGCCTACACGGTGCACTGGTACTGGATCGGCGCCATCCCCGCCATGGTCTTCCTGGGCCTGGTGATGATGCCCTTCTACTACGGCAGCAAGGTCCGCTCGGTCCCCGAGTTCCTGCTGCTGCGCTTCGACAAGGCAGCCCACCTGCTCAGTTCGATCCTGTTCGCGTTCGCCGCCATCCTGATCGCCGGGGTCAACCTCTACGCCCTCGCGATCGTGGTCGAGGCGCTGCTGGGCTGGCCGCAGTGGGTGGCCATCGTGGTCGCCGGCGCCTTCGTGCTGGCGTACATCACCCTGGGCGGTCTCTCCTCGGCGATCTACAACGAGGTGCTGCAGTTCTTCGTGATCCTCGCCGCCCTCATCCCCATCACGATCCTCGGCCTGCGCAAGGTCGGCGGCTGGGGCGGACTGACCGACAAGCTCGGCGCGACCCACGGCCACAACTTCACCACCGCGTGGGGCGGCACCGGGATCGGCAGCGGCAACCCGCTCGGCGCCAACTGGCTGACCATCGTCCTCGGCCTCGGCTTCGTGCTGTCCTTCGGCTACTGGACCACCAACTTCGCCGAGGTGCAGCGCGCCCTGTCCGCGAAGAACCTCTCCGCCGGACGGCGCACCCCGCTGATCGCCGCCTACCCGAAGATCTTCATCGTCTTCCTGGTGATGATCCCGGGCCTGGTCGCCGCCGCGCTCGTGCCCAAGATCGGCACCAGCGGCTCGGGCCTGCAGTACAACGACGCCATCCCCTACCTGATGCAGGAGCTGCTGCCCAACGGCGTGCTCGGCATCGCGGTCACCGGTCTGCTCGCCGCGTTCATGGCCGGCATGGCGGCCAACGTGTCGTCCTTCAACACCGTGTTCACCACCGACATCTGGGCCAAGTACGTGGTGCGCGGACGGGAGGACGCGTACTACGTCCGGTTCGGCCGGTGGATCACCGTGATCGGGGTCTGCGCGTCCGTGGGCACGGCGTTCCTCGCGTCGTCGTTCTCGAACATCATGTCCTACCTCCAGACGCTGTTCTCGTTCTTCAACGTGCCGATGTTCGTCGTCTTCATCATCGGCATGTTCTGGAAGCGGGCGTCGGTCAAGTCCGGCTTCTGGGGCCTGCTCGCGGGCACCGTCACCGCGATGGTCAACTACTTCGTCCTCTACAAGAAGGGGATCATCTCCATCCCCACCGACCAGGGCGCCAACTTCGTCTCGGCGATCGCGGGGTTCGTCGCCGGCGCGGTCGTGATGGTCCTGGTGTCGCTGTTCACCAAGCCGAAGCCGGCCCAGGAACTCCAGGGACTGGTCTACGGCACGCGCTCCCCCGGCATGTCCGAGCCGCCGGCGCCCGGTGACGACGCCTGGTACCGCAGGCCGGCGCTGCTGGGCTGGGGCGCGGTCGTGCTGGCCGCCGTCTGCTACATCCCGTTCTCGTTCTGACGCGGGAGGATCGAGGGAACATGTCCGAGAACCCCGAACACCACTACACCGAGGGCGATGTCGCGCGGGAGGTCTCCGAACTGGAGACCAAGTCGGCGACCGCGGCCCGCATCTTCGACCTGCGCCGCATCATCGGCGGGCTCTTCGTGGTCTACGGCGTCATCGTCACCGTCACCGGCCTGACGGACTCGCAGGCCGCGATCGACAAGGCCCAGGGCGTCAACATCAACCTGTGGACCGGGATCGGGATGCTGGTGCTGGGCCTCTTCTTCCTGGTGTGGCTCAAGCTCAGGCCGACGGTGCCGCCGCAGGAGCGGGAGGAGTAACACCGCACCGGCGCCGCCCCCTCACGGGGCGCGCCGGCCGCCCGCCCGGTCCAGGAGCCCGGTGCGGGCGGCCAGCGCCGCCGCCTCCAGCCGCGAGCCCACCCCGAGCTTCATCAGCACCCGCTGGACATGGGTGCGGGCCGTGCTCGGCGCTATGCGCATGCCGGAGGCGATGACCCGGGTGTCCTCGCCGTCGGCGACACGGACGAGGACCTCCACCTCGCGCGGTGTCAGCACGCTCAGCAGCCGCTGGGCCTCGTCGTCCGGCTGGGCGGCGGGGTTCAGCAGTTCCGCGAACGCCTCCTGGAGCAGCTGGGGGGCCACCGCCGCCTCCCCCGCCCGCGCCTTCAGGAGCGCGCGCTCGACGCCCTCGATCCGCTCGTCGTGCCGTACGTACCCCGACGCCCCGGCCGCGAACGCCGCGGCGATCCCGCGCGGCGACGGCACCGGGCCGAGCACCACCACCGCCACCTGCGGCCGCTCCCGCTTGATCTTCACCACCGGGTCGAACGCGCCCGGCTCGGCCGGCGCCGCCGTACCCAGCAGGCACACCTCCGGCGCCCGCGCGATCACCAGGTCCGCGGCGCCCGCGGCGGGCGCGGCCGACGCGAGCACCCGGTGCCCGCGCAGTTTCAGCGCCGATGCCAGCGCCTCCGCGAGCAGGCGATGGTCGTCCACGACCATGAGCCGCACCGCCATAGAGCAACCCCCCAGTCCCGCCCATGGATGCCCCACTATGGACGTCCACCGGCCCGTTGGACAGAGGGCCCCCCGGCACCCCGCCCCTTCATGTCCCGGAAGCTACACGCTCGTTCGGCGCGGCGCTGCCTCTGGAGAGCAGAAGTGCCCCGGATCGATTACATCCGGGGCACCGCTCACCGCCACACCCGTTCGGGTGGTTCTCTGCGGGGGTCAGCCGTCCGTGCCGAAGGCCAGCGCCAGGTACTGCCGGTCGTCCCCCGGGTCCGCCTTGTCCACGAAGACGTCGGACATGTACAGCCGGCCGTGCCCGAAGAGGATCTCCGCGTAGTCCGGCAGCATGCTGCTCTCCGCGCGCCGCACACTCTCCTGCGCCGGGTTCTCCAGGAGCTTGGTCTCCTTGAAGGTGGCGCCGTCGATGCTGACGACCTGTCCGCCCTTGTCGTACGGCGGCTTCTTGTAGGCGAGCAGATTGCCGCCGTCCATGCGCAGCGGGGACAGCAGGTAGCCGTCCCCGGCCTCTGCGCGCTGGCCGGTGGGCCTGCCGGTGGCCAGGTCGAAGGCGACGATCTCGTTGGTGGTGCTGTAGGCGCCGCTGCCGTCGTGCTCCTCGGTCGGCACGTACAGCTTGCCGTTGCCGACGGCGATCTCCTTGCAGTCCTCGATCCGGGTGATGCCGTCGCAGCGGCCCCCGTAGGTCTTGCCGGGCGCGGAGATCCGGGCGAGCAGCTTGCCGGTCTTGTTGTCGATGGAGAAGTAGTCCGAGATGCCGCTGCCGTCGCCCGCGCTGTCGCCGACGTCGGCGGCCACCACCAGCGGGTCGGTGGAGACCACCGAGGCGTACTCGATGCCCGGGTCCATCCGGTACTCGGAGATCACCTTCCCGGACTCCGGGTCGATGGTCTGGATCGACAGTCGGGTGTTGTCGGAGTCGCCGCAGCTGCGCACCGCGACCAGCTTCGCGCCGCCGCCGTAGCCCGCGTCGTAGCAGTCCTCGGCCGGCTTCGGCTGCCACAGCGGCTTGCCGGAGTCGATGTCGAAGGCGGCGCCGCCGTTGCTGTCGCCGAGCGCGACGGTGTGCTGGGCAACCGTCACGTTCTGGTAGTTGACCGGGTAGTCACCGGACTTGACGGTGCGCGTCCACAGCTGCTTGCCCGTGTCCAGGTCGATCGCGGCGATGTCGGTGCAACCGTCGTACTTCTTGTTCGTCGGCTGGTACGTGATCGCGGTCTTGTCGTCGTCGGTCATGTGCCGGCTGGCCGCGCAGACCGGGCCGGGCAGCTTGACCGTCCACAGCTTGCCGCCCTTCACGGGGTCGTAGCCGACGATCTCGTCCACGCCGGTCTTGGCGTACACCTTGTCGGTCAGCCAGGAACCCGAGGTGCTGACGGTGTCCTGCACGGTGGGCGTCGGCACCTGGAAGAGGACCTTGGCCGCGGTGTTCGCCGGCGCCTTCTCCTTGCCGCCGGTGGTACCGCCGGATCCCTTGTCCTGGCCACCGGAGGTGCCGCCGGAGGAGGCGGTGTCCTGCTTCTTGCCGTCGTCACCGGAAACGGCGTACACGATGCCGCCGACCACGATCAGCGCGATGACGACGACCGCCGCGATGACGATGTACAGCACGGTGTTGTTCCGCTTGCCGCCCGGGCCGCCCTGCGGGTGCATCGGCATGGTCGGGGGCTGGCCCGGATAGCCGTAGCCCGGCTGCGGGGGCCCCTGCACGGGCTGGGTGGGCATGGCGTACGGGTTCTGCGGCTGCGCCCCGTACGGGGCGGCGGGCTGCTGCCCGTACGGGTTCGGGGGCGCGGCGGGGTAGCCGTAGCCCGGCTGGGGCTGCGGCGGCTGGGCGGGCCCCGGGTAGCCGTACCCGGGCTGCGGCTGCTGCGGGGGCAGGGGCGGCTGGGCCGGGGTGCCCTGCGGGGGCTGCGGGACCGGCGGGGTCGGCGGGCCGAAGCCGCCCGGCTGCGGGGGCTGGTTCGGGGGCTGGTTCGGCGGGGGCGGAGGCGGCTGGGTCATGACTCGGGTACCTCGGTGACACTCGGAAGGCCGGACGGCGGACGGAACGGGAGGCGGGCCGGGCTCAGTTGCCGAAGGCCATGATCAGCTTCTCCTTCGCCTGGTCGCTGCCGTTCAGCCGGCCGGCCGAGATGACGAACCGCCCGTCGGACCAGTCCACGACGCCGTCGTAGAAGGTGTCCTCGATCTGCGCGGTGCCCCGCGGGTTCTGCAGCAGCTTCGTGGTGGTGTGCGAGGCGCCGGTGGTCGGGATCGACACGACCTGCCCGCCCGCGTCGTACGACGGCTGCACGTACGCGATGAGCTTGCCGCCCTCGGTCCTCATCGGGGACATCGGCTCGTCCGTCGGGGACTTGGCCCGCCACTTCGCCTTGCCGTCGGCGAGGCTGATCGCCACGATCTCGTTGGCGCTCGCGGTCGTGCTCGTGGGCAGGTAGAGCGTGTCGGCGTCGGCCGCGACACCCCGGCAGCCCTGGAGATCGCGGGCGAGGATCGCCCAGCCGCAGGTGGGGGCGAACTTCTCGTCCACCTTGACCTCGGAGCGGAACCTGCCGTCCTTGGTGAAGGTGGAGATGTTCCACGTCTTCTTGCTCTCGTTGGTCAGATAGACGACCAGCGGGTCCATCGAGTACACCCGGCTGGCCTGCCAGCCCTTCTTGACCGGCTGGGTCCACTTCACCTTGCCGGTGGCCGGGTCGAGTTCCTGGATCTCGTCGTGCTCGGTGCCGGTGCCGGCGCCGCAGGACGCCACCTGGACCAGCCGGCCGGAGCCGCCCGCGAAGGCGGTCGGGAAGCAGGAGTCGCCGTAGCGCTTCTTGTCGTACAGCTTCTTGCCGCTGTCGATGGCGTACGCCGTGCCCGACTCCGAGCGGCCGACCATCAAGATGCCGCCGCTGACGCTGAGTTCGATGTTGAGCGCACTGTCGAAGAGCCCGCCGTCGGCGACCTGGCCGCTCCAGCCCTTCTTGCCGGTGCGCAGGTCGAGCTGCTGGAGCCGGTTGCACTTGGCGTTGTCGCCGGGTCCGCTCATGTACGCCACGACGACCTTGTCGTCCGCCGACTTCTGCGGGGTGACCGAGCAGATCTTCTGCGGGAGGTCGACGGGGCCCCACGGGGAGCTGCCGTTGTCCGCGTCGTACGCGAAGACCTGCTTGTACGCCGCCTTCACCACGGTGTCGCCGGCGATCCACATGCCGGGTGCGTCGGCGCCCCCGCCCGGGGCGTCCGGCGCCGGCTTGTACCAGAGCACCTTGGCCTCGCCGGGCGCGCGGCCCTCGTTGAGGTTCTCCGGGTCGTCCCCGCCGGAGGCGGAAGAGGACGGCGAGGGAGCACCGGACGTGGCCGGTTCGGCGCTGCCGTGTCCGGCCACGGGCTTCTTGTCACCGTCGCCGCCGCTGGTGACGGCGTAGACGGTGCCGCCTATGAGGGCCAGCGCGGCCACCGCGGCGCCGACGATCAGCGCCGTCTTCTTCCTGCCCGCGCCGCCGCCCTGCCCCGGGAAGGGGGCACCGGGAGCGGTGCCGGGGGCGCCCGGGTACGGCGGCTGCTGCGGATACCCGTAACCGGGCTGCGGCTGCTGCGCGTAGGGGCCCGGCTGCTGGGGCTGCTGCGGGTGGCCGTAGGGGCCGGGAGCCGTCGGGGCGCTGTAGGGGCCGGGGGCCGTAGGGGCGCTGTAGGGGCCGGGGGCCGTAGGGGTGCCGTAGGGGCCGGGGGCGCCGGAGGCGTTGTACGGGCCGGGTTGCTGCGGGTGGCCGTAACCGGGCTGCGGCGGGGCCTGGGGCGGCGCTGGCGGGGCCGCGGGGGCGGCCGGCGGGGGCGCGGACGGCTTGTCGAGCATCGTCGGCGGCGGGGCGGCCGGTTGCGGCGGGGCCGGCGTGCCGCCCTGCGGAGGCAGTTCAGAGGCCCCCGGGTCTCCGGGTTCTCTCGGGTCTCTCGGATCTCTCGGATCTCTCGGGTCCCGCGGTGCTCCGAAGCCGCCGTCGGGCGACTGGTCGGGCGGCTGAGTCATCAGCGCTCTTCCCCCTCGTTCACTGATTTTTAGCCACGCCCTGAGGTTCTCGACGGACCCAAGGTCGTTGTGCAGACGGTTCTCAGACGCATCTTTCTATCACCCGGTACGGACAGCGGAACGGGCCGGATCGCTCCCTGTTCCCAAGGGAGAACCGGCCCGTGATGCCGCCGTTACGCGCCTTCACGCCCCCTTCACGGGGCGCACGCGCCACCCCCCGCCCGCCGTCCGGGGCGCTGGCCGATTCATGGCGGGCGCGCTACGCGTCCTCCGCCAGTTCCAGCCAGCGCAGCTCCAGTTCCTCGCGCTCACCGGCGAGTTCCCGCAGCCGGGCGTCGAGTTCGGCCACCTTCGCGAAGTCGGTGGCGTGCTCGGCGATCTGGGCGTGCAGCTTGGTCTCCTTCTCGGAGACCTTGTCCAACTGCCGCTCGATCTTCTGGAGTTCCTTCTTGGCGGCGCGCTGGTCGGCGGCGCTCTTCTCGGTGGCGGCCGGCTTGGGCGCCGAGGCGGCGCTCTGCTGGGCGACCGCCTCCTCCATCTGCCGGCGCCGCTCCAGGTACTCGTCGATGCCGCGCGGCAGCATCCGCAGGGTGCCGTCGCCGAGCAGGGCGAACACCCGGTCCGTGGTGCGCTCCACGAAGAACCGGTCGTGGGAGATGACGATCATCGAGCCGGGCCAGCCGTCGAGGACGTCCTCCAGCTGGGTCAGGGTCTCGATGTCGAGGTCGTTGGTGGGCTCGTCCAGGAAGAGCACGTTGGGCTCGTCCATCAGCAGCCGCAGCAGCTGGAGCCGGCGCCGCTCACCGCCGGAGAGGTCGCCGACCGGCGTCCACTGCTTCTCCTTGTTGAACCCGAAGGTCTCGCACAGCTGCCCGGCGGTCATCTCGCGCCCCTTGCCGAGGTCGACGCGCTCGCGGACCCGCTGCACGGCCTCCAGCACCCGCCAGGTGGGGTCGAGTTCGGCGACCTCCTGGGAGAGGTAGGCGAGCTTGACCGTCCGGCCGACGTTGATCCGGCCGCCGGCCGGCTGCTCCTCGCCCTCGCTGCGGGCGGCGGCGGCCATGGCGCGCAGGAGCGAGGTCTTGCCGGCGCCGTTGACACCGACCAGACCGATCCGGTCGCCGGGGCCGAGCTGCCAGGTCACGTGCTTGAGCAGCACCTTCGGCCCGGCCTGGACGGTGATGTCCTCCAGGTCGAAGACCGTCTTGCCGAGGCGGGAGGAGGCGAACTTCATCAGCTCGCTGCTGTCGCGGGGCGGCGGCACGTCGGCGATCAGCTCGTTGGCGGCCTCCACCCGGAAGCGGGGCTTGGAGGTGCGGGCGGGGGCGCCGCGGCGCAGCCAGGCCAGCTCCTTGCGGATCAGGTTCTGCCGCTTGACCTCTTCGGTGGCGGCGATCCGCTCGCGCTCGGCGCGGGCGAAGACGTAGTCGGAGTAGCCGCCCTCGTACTCGTACACGTCACCGCGCTGCACGTCCCACATGCGGGTGCAGACCTGGTCCAGGAACCACCGGTCGTGGGTCACGCAGACCAGGGCCGAGCGGCGGTTCTGGAGGTGCCGGGCGAGCCAGGCGATGCCCTCGACGTCGAGGTGGTTGGTGGGCTCGTCCAGGACGATCAGGTCCGGTTCCTCGATGAGCAGCTTGGCCAGCGCGATCCGGCGCCGCTCGCCACCGGACAGCGGGCCGATGACGGTGTCCAGGCCCTTGGGGAAGCCCGGCAGGTCGAGGCCGCCGAACAGGCCGGTCAGCACGTCCCGGACCTTGGCGTTGCCGGCCCACTCGTGGTCGGCCATGTCGCCGATGACCTCGTGGCGGACGGTGGCGGCGGGGTCGAGGGAGTCGTGCTGGGTGAGCACGCCGAGCCGCAGCCCGCCGGAGTGGGTGACCCGCCCGGTGTCGGCCTCCTCCAGCTTGGCGAGCATCCGGATCAGGGTGGTCTTGCCGTCGCCGTTGCGTCCGACGACCCCGATCCGGTCCCCCTCCGACACACCGAGCGAGACGCCGTCCAGCAGGGCACGGGTGCCGTAGACCTTGCTGACGTTCTCGACATTGACCAGGTTGACGGCCATTTCACTCCTGCGCACGGGGCTGTATCCACTCGCGGCTCCGCCGCGTGGGTCAGCCTTCTAGCGTAGGCCCTCCGGGGTGGTTGGTGACGCGCGAGGGGATCGTCACGCTTTGTGATGATCCGATCGAAGCGGGCGTCCGCCACGGAGGACGCGGGCCGCGGGGCCCTACAGGACCGTCGCCCCCGGCACCGGTCCCGCCGCCGTCCGTACCGTGCGGCAGGTGCCGGAGTCCCGCAGGGCCGTCGCGACCCGCTCCGCGGCCTCGGCGTCCCGGGTGAGGAACGCCGTCGTGGGACCGGAGCCGGAGACCAGGGCGGCGAGGGAACCCGCGGCGCGGCCCGCGGCCAGGGTGTCGGCGAGTTCCGGGAAGAGGGAGAGAGCGGCGGGCTGGAGGTCGTTGGAGACGGCCGCCGCCAGCGCGTCGGCGTCGCCCTTCGCCAGTGCGTCCAGCAGGTCCTGCGAGGCCACCGGCTCGGGGACCGCCCGGCCCTCGGCCAGCCGGTCGAACTCCCGGAAGACGGCCGGCGTGGACAGTCCCCGCTCGGCCATCGCGAACACCCAGTGGAAGGTGCCGCCCACCTCCAGGGCGGTCAGCCGCTCCCCGCGCCCGATGCCGAGCGCGGCCCCGCCGACCAGGCTGAACGGCACATCGCTGCCCAACTCGGCGCAGATGTCGAGCAGTTCGGCACGGGAGGCCCCGGTGCCCCACAGCGCGTCGCAGGCGAGCAGCGCGCCCGCGCCGTCCGCGCTGCCGCCCGCCATGCCGCCGGCGACCGGGATGTCCTTGGCGATGTGCACGTGCACGTTCGGCTCGATGCCCCGGCGCGCGGCGAGCGCGAGGGCCGCGCGGGCGGCGAGGTTGGTCCGGTCCAGCGGCACCTGCGCGGCGTCCGGGCCCGCGCAGCTGACGCGCAGCTCGTCGGCCGGGGCGACGGTGACCTCGTCGTACAGGCCGACGGCGAGGAAGACGTTGGCGAGGTCGTGGAACCCGTCGGGGCGGGCCGCGCCCACCGCGAGCTGGACGTTGACCTTGGCGGGGACACGGACCGTGACGCTCACTGCGCTCCTTGGGCTCGGTACGGGGTGTCGGCGCTACGCGCCCTGCTGGGCGTGCTCGGCGATGCGGGCGAACTCCTCGACCGTCAGCGACTCGCCGCGGGCCTGCGGGGAGACACCGGCGGCGACCAGGGCGGCCTCGGCGGCGGCCGCGGAACCGGCCCAGCCGGCGAGCGCGGCCCGCAGGGTCTTGCGGCGCTGCGCGAAGGCGGCGTCGACCACCGCGAAGACCTGGCGCTTCGTCGCCGTCGTCCGGATCGGCTCGGTGCGCCGTACGAGGGAGACCAGCCCGCTGTCGACGTTCGGCGCGGGCCAGAAGACGTTGCGGCCGATGGCGCCGGCCCGCTTGACCTCGGCGTACCAGTTGGCCTTCACGGACGGCACGCCGTACACCTTCGAGCCGGGGGCGGCGGCGAGGCGGTCGGCGACCTCGGACTGCACCATCACCAGGGTGCGCTCGATGCTCGGGAAGGTGTCGAGCATGTGCAGCAGCACGGGGACGGCGACGTTGTAGGGCAGGTTCGCGACCAGGGCGGTCGGGGCGGGGCCCGGCAGCTCGGTGACGTGCATCGCGTCGGAGTGGACGAGCGCGAAGCGGTCGGCGCGGGCGGGCATGCGGGCCGCGACGGTCGCGGGGAGGGCGGCGGCGAGCACGTCGTCGATCTCGACGGCGGTGACCCGGTCGGCGGCCTCCAGCAGCGCGAGGGTGAGCGAGCCGAGCCCCGGGCCGACCTCCACGACGGTGTCGTCGGGGCGGACCTCGGCGGTGCGCACGATGCGGCGGACCGTGTTGGCGTCGATCACGAAGTTCTGGCCGCGCTGCTTGGTGGGACGGACACCGAGCGCTGCCGCGAGTTCGCGGATGTCGGCGGGGCCGAGGAGGGAGTCGGGGGCGGGGCTGCTCACGGGACAAGGGTACGGGGCCGCGGGAGGCCGCCTCGCCAGGGCGTCCCGCACGACTCAGGCGCCCCGCGGCCCTCCCGGCCGTACGAGCGCGCGGCTTCCTGCCGGGCCGGCCGCGTCACCCCCCCCCCCCCCGCCCGCCCCGCCCCCGCTCAGCCGTGCAGCCTCTCCCCGCAGTGCGGCCAGGGACTCTCCCCCCGCCGCACGTACAGCTTCTTCGCCCGGTAGGTCTGCTCGGCCTCCGGCGCGTCCTGCGGTCTGCCGGACCCGCCGAGGGCGTGCCAGGTGTGCGTGTCGAACTGGTAGAGCCCGCCGTACGTGCCCGAGGCGTCCACCGCGTGCGGGTCGCCGCCCGACTCGCACATCGCGAGCCCGTGCCAGTTCAGCCCGTCGGCCCCCGCCGCGGAGCGCGGCAGCGCCTTCGTGCCGACGCGCACCACCTGCTCGCGCGGCCGGCGCACCACCTCCGCCCCCTCCCGGCGGGGCCGCTGCCGCACCCCGTTGACCGTGCGCAGGAGATAGGTGATCCGGCGCAGCCCGGGGCGCCCGGGACGCGCGACGACCTCGGTGCCCCGCGGCAGCGTGGCGTCGTAGGTGCGCTCGGTCCGGAAGGGGATCTGCTCCTCGCGCACCTCGCGGCTGCCGCTCACCCGCAGCACGGTCACCGTCTGCCCGTCCCGCGGAAAGCCGTCGGCGGGAACGGAGAGGACGTCCTGGCCGCGCAGGGTGACCCCGGCCTCCCGGACCGCCTCGGCCACGGTCGCCGCGTTGGTGCGGATGGTGCGGGCGCGGCCGTCCGCCATGACCGTGAACTGCCGTTCCGTGCGCACGTCGAGCGCGAGGCCGGCGCGGCCGATGGTCTGGGAGCGCGAGGCCGACAGATACGCGCCCTCGGCGCGCACCCCCAGCTCCCGCAGTGCTCCGTCCACCGTGTGCGCCGTCGTCCACACCTCGTGCCGCCGGCCGTCCAGGGTGAGCCGCACGGGGCGGCCGTAGCGCACCGCGATCGCGTCGCCGCCGGCGAGCGGAGTGTCGGGGGAGGGCGCCACCAGATCGTGCTCGCCCACCCGCACGCCCTCCTCGGCGAGCAGCGCGTGCACGTCGTCGGCGAAGGTGTGCAGGACGCGCGGCCGGCCGTCGACACTGAGCCGGATCGCCCGGTCCTCGGCGACGAACGCGGTGGTGCCGCCGGCCAGGCACGCCACCACCAGCGCCTGCGGCAGCAGCCGCCGTACGACGGAGTCCGGGCGCTCGGCGGCCCGTGCCCGGCGCCGGCGCGCGCCGCGCCCGCCGCCCTGCGCGGGCGACGGCCCGTATGCCGCACGGGTCTTGGACCGGTGGTTGCTGCTCACGCCGACACGCTCCAGAGGGGCCGAAAGGTCCGGATCGGGGGCAGAACCTAGCGGAGCCCCCGTCACTCTCCAAAGCGGACCGGCTACCCTGCGTAGCGAAAGGCGGACTACAGCGGGTAGTCGAAGGCGCGGGCGGTGTTCGCGTTCAGGGCCGTCGCCAGCGTGTCTTCGTCGATGCCGCGCACCGCGGCCATCGCGCGCACGGTGACCGGAACGAGGTAGGGCGCGTTGGGCCGTCCGCGGTACGGCGCCGGGGTCAGAAAGGGCGCGTCGGTCTCCACGAGGACCAGTTCCAGCGGGGCGACGGCGAGGGCGTCGCGCAGGTTCTGGGCGTTCTTGAAGGTGACGTTGCCGGCGAACGACATGTAGTAGCCCTCGCGGGCGCAGATCCCGGCCATCTCGACGTCGCCGGAGTAGCAGTGGAAGACGGTGCGCTCGGGGGCGCCCTCCTCCTTCAGCACCCGCAGCACGTCGGCGTGGGCCTCGCGGTCGTGGATGACGAGGGCCTTGCCGTGCCGCTTGGCGATCTCGATGTGGGCGCGGAAGGACCGCTCCTGCGCCTCCTTGCCCTCGGGGCCGGTGCGGAAGTGGTCGAGGCCGGTCTCGCCGACGCCCCTGACGTGGGGCAGCGCGGCGAGCCGGTCGATCTCGGCGAGCGCCTCGTCCAGCGCGCCGAAGCCGCCCGGCCCGCGGGCACCCTGCCGGGACCAGCCGTCCGGGTCGCCGTGCACGATGCGCGGGGCCTCGTTGGGGTGCAGGGCGACGGCGGCGTGCACGTTCTCGTGCGCCCGCGCGGTCTCGGCGGCCCACCGGGAGCCGTCGACGTCGCAGCCGACCTGGACGACCGTGGTCACCCCGACCGAGGCGGCCTTCGCCAGCGCCCCCGCCACCGTGCCCGACTGCATGTCGAGGTGGGTGTGGGAGTCGGCGACGGGAACCCCCAGGGGTGCGGGCGGCGGCGGTGCCGCGTTCTTGTCGCCCGATGAGCTGCGGCCGGCGTTCGAAGGCATGCCCCGATCCTACGGAAGGCGCACACCCCCGGGTCCCCGCCCCGGGCTCAGCCCGCCTTGCGCTGGAAAGGGTGCAGCAGGTCGGACAGGTGCCAGTGGTGGTCCGCGGCCGCGGCGGCTCCCTCGCCCGCGGCGGGCACCGGCGGCACCTCGACGGGGCCCGCCTGCGGCGCGATGTGCGGGTGGTGCGCCTGCGCGCCGCGCACCGACGAGACCTGCCCGGCGCGCATGATGCGCACCACGTGGCCGTCGCAGTTCTGGCAGCTGGGCCGGCGCAGCGGCGACGGCACGATCCGGCCGTCGGCCACGTACACCACGAACTCGTGCCCGTCGGCGTCCGTGTGGTGCTCTATCGCGTACGACTGCTCCCAGCCGTGCCCGCACCTCATGCAGGCGAAGGAATACGACTCGTGGACGACGGCCGTGGCCGTACCGCGAAGGCCGGTCTGCCCTGCGATCTCACTCATGCCAGCTCCTCTTGTCCGCTGGACAAGCCCCCTGTGCGGGGTCTCTCCGACCAGTGGACGCCTTCGCCGACGCGAATGCAGCAGGGCTGTCGAGTGTTGGAGGCGATTTGATCCGTCCTTGCCGGAAAGGCCCCGTCCGGGCCTTTCCGCTTTGCTTTCGGCGACAGCCCTTTACCGCCTCGTGGCCTGCTCGCTCACCAGAGATGTCCCCTGCTCAGAGGGCACTTTTTACCTGGCGCCGCTTCCGGATCAAGCGTCCCTCAACCGGCCGAACGCTTCGCTGCGACGACCGCGTCGAAGACGACCCTCTTGGGCAGTCCCGCCTCCACCGCCACTGCCGCGATCGCCTCTTTGCGGCGTTCGCCGGCCTCCTCGCGCACCCGCACCCGGCGCACCAGTTCCTCCGCGTCCAGCTCCTGCGGGCCGGTCTCCGGAGCGCCCTCGACCACCACCGTGATCTCACCGCGCACTCCCTGCGCGGCCCAGTCCGCCAGCTCGGCCAGCGGGCCGCGGCGGACCTCCTCGTACGTCTTGGTCAGCTCCCGGCACACCGCGGCCCGCCGCTCGGCGCCGAAGACCTCCGCCATCGCGGCGAGGGTGTCGTCGAGCCGGTGCGGGGCCTCGAAGTAGACCAGCGTGCGCCGCTCGGCCGCGACCTCCCGCAGCCGGGACAGCCGCTCGCCCGCCTTGCGCGGCAGGAAGCCCTCGAAGCAGAACCGGTCCACCGGCAGACCGGACAGGGCGAGCGCGGTGAGCACGGCGGAGGGCCCGGGCACCGCGGTCACCCGGATGTCCTTCTCCACCGCGGCGGCGACCAGCCGGTACCCGGGGTCGGAGACCGACGGCATGCCGGCGTCCGTGACCAGCAGCACCCGCGCCCCGCCGAGCAGCTCCTCGACCAGCTCGGGGGTGCGCGCGGACTCGTTGCCCTCGAAGTACGACACCACCCGGCCCCGGGGCGTGACGCCGAGGGCCTGGGTGAGCCGGCGCAGCCGCCGGGTGTCCTCGGCGGCGACCACGTCCGCGCCGGACAGCTCCTCGGCAAGCCGGGGCGGCGCGTCCGCGACGTCGCCAATGGGGGTTCCTGCGAGGACAAGGGTTCCAGTCACGCCCCCATCCTCGCAGGGGTCCGGAAGCCGGAGGAAAACGACCGCTTCGCGGCCCGCGCCGCGCATGCACGGGACTCCCACAGCCCGGTTCCCTACGATGGCGCGGTGACCAGTACCGCGTCCTCCATGGACCTCCGGCAGGGCCAGGCGCCGCACGACACCCGGCCGCCGTGGCAGCAGCGGCTGCGCCGATTCGGGTACACCCCGGCGAAGGGCGCGCCCGCGGGCGACGTACGCGACCGGCTGGTGCCGCCGTACACGCAGCCGAGTCCCCGGCTGTGGCGGTCGCTCGGCCTGCCGCCCGTGCTGGCCGAGCGGATCACCCGCTGGTCGGGCTGGGGCGGGCCGCTGCTGGTGACGCTGGTGGCGGGCCTGATGCGGTTCTGGAACCTGGGCAGCCCGCGGGCGGTGATATTCGACGAGACGTACTACGCCAAGGACGCGTGGGCGCTGGTCCACCGCGGTTTCGAGGTCAACTGGGACAAGAACGCCAACGACCTGGTCCTCCAGACGCACGGCCATCTCGCGATCCCGTCGGACGCCGCCTACGTGGTGCACCCGCCGGTCGGCAAGTACGTGATCGGGCTGGGCGAGCTGATGTTCGGCTTCGACCCGTTCGGCTGGCGGTTCATGACCGCGCTGCTCGGCACGCTGAGCGTGCTGATGCTGTGCCGGATCGGGCGCCGGATGTTCCGCTCGACGTTCCTCGGCTGCCTGGCGGGCGCGCTGATGGCGGTGGACGGGCTGCACTTCGTGATGAGCCGCACCTCGCTGCTCGACGGCGTGCTGATGTTCTTCGTGCTGGCCGCGTTCGGCTGTCTGCTGCTGGACCGGGACCGGGCACGGGCCAGACTGGCCGCCGCGCTGCCCGCCGACCCGGACGGCCGGGTCCGCCCGGACGAGCGGATCGGCGACACCCTCCGGCTGGGCCTGCGGCCCTGGCGCTGGGCGGCCGGGCTGATGCTGGGCCTGGCCGCGGGCACGAAGTGGAACGGCCTGTACGTCATGGTCGCGTTCTGTGTGCTGACGGTGCTGTGGGACGTCGGCGCCCGCAAGGTGGCCGGGGCGCGTCACCCGTATCGGGCGGTCCTGAAGTACGACACCGGGCTCGCCTTCCTGGCGACGGTCCCGGTGGCCATCGCGGTCTACGTGCTGTCCTGGCTGGGCTGGATCCTCTCCCCCACGGACGGCAGCGGCGGCTACTTCCGCAACTGGGCGATCACCGACGGCCGGGGCGGCAGCTGGACCTTCCTGCCGGACTGGGTGCGCAGCCTGTGGCACTACGAGCACGAGGTGTACGAGTTCCACCTGCACCTGGACTCCCCGCACACCTACCAGTCCAACCCGTGGAGCTGGCTGGTGCTGGGCCGTCCGGTGTCCTACTTCTACGAGTCCCCCTCCCCCGGCGCCGACGGCTGCCCGGCCGACGCGGGCCAGAAGTGCGCCCGTGAGGTGCTGGCCCTGGGCACCCCGCTGCTGTGGTGGGCCGCCTGCGGTGCGATCGTCTACATCCTGTGGCGCTGGGCGTTCCGCCGCGACTGGCGGGCGGGCGCCATCGCCTGCGGCATCGCGGCCGGCTATCTGCCCTGGTTCCTCTACCAGGAGCGGACGATCTTCTTCTTCTACGCGATCGTCTTCGTGCCGTTCCTGTGCCTGGCGGTGGCGATGCTGATCGGCGCGATCATCGGCCCACCGGGCTCCGGCGACACCCGCCGCGTGGTCGGCGCCACCTCGGCCGGCGTCCTGGTCCTGCTGATCGCCTGGAACTTCATCTACTTCTGGCCCCTGTACACCGGCACGGCGATCCCGATCGACCAGTGGCGGGCGAGGATGTGGCTGGATACGTGGGTGTAGCCGGGCAGATGCCTGCCAGCCGCTGAACGGCTCCGGTCCGCTCCTGGAGTTCCCGCCGCACGGCGGCTGCGACCCAGCCAGCCGAGGTGGCGGGCCTGGTTTCCAGCGACTTATTCCTGCTTGGGCGGGTGGGGGTCCCAACCGACCGCGAACGACCACGTGACGTTGGGCTCCGAAGTGAAGCGCAGTGAACCGGTCGGATGGTTCTTCGACATGTGGATTTCGTTCATCGTGGGCAGCACCTCATCCCTTTCGCACAACAGCGGGAAGGTGATGTCGGTTGGCTGCACCTGGACGGTCAGTCGACCCGGGCCTTGGCAATTGATCGCAATGGCCAAGGTCTTGCCCGCCTTGATCCCGCCCGGAATCGGATAGACGGATTTTCCCTTGACCGCGGTTTCGCCGGCCAGGGGAACGATGCCGTCCGAGTTGATCTCCGGGGCCTTACGGACGGTGGGGCTGTGAGGATCAGGAGTGGGGCTGCCCGATGACGGGGTCGCCAGTGGAGCAGTGCGCTGGGCAGGTGTGGATGCCGCAGCGCCATCGTGATGGTCTGAGCTACAGCCGACCACCCCTGGAATGGCGGCAAGAACACAGACGGCCAAGCAGGCGAATCGCCGTGTGATCGCCATGAGGCGACACCTCCCCCCGATCACAGTGCGACCAGTAGCGTTCTCCCTTTCACCACCCGGGAGATGGCATACACCGAACACTCAACCATGCCGCTTGATCTTGGCAAGTGAACGCAGTTGATCTGAGGGAGATCTGAGGTACGCGATCAACATGGCGGAACGGGGATCACAGCGCGGATCCCGCGCTTGCGCCCTCCTCTGGGGCCGCTACTTCACCGCGCCTGCCGCATGCTCTTGCCCCCGCCCCCTATCGATCGAGCCGCCGGGCCCCGATGGGTTCCGGGTGGCGGTGGCGCGGAGTGAAACCACCGTGCTCGCCGCTCCCTTCACCTGCGTCACGGCAGCCGCCTGGCTACCCGTTCCGGGAACGGCCATGGTGAGCGCTTCCCACAAGCATGGGTGTTTCCGGCCGTCCAAATCGGAGCCTCACAGGCGCAATCCGCGTGACTAGGGTCATGTGCACGCTCAGTCGGACCGAATCCAGCAGAACTCGACTACTGGAGGAATCAGAGATGAGAGCACGTTACTCATTGGCTGCGATCACGCTCTCAACCGCCGCCCTGGCGTTCTTCGGCGCGACCTCGACTTTTGCGGCGGAGCCGCAGCCCGCCACGTCGGCGCACAGCGCGGTGACGCCCAGCGCCAAGTCGGACTGCCCGGCTGGAGACTTCTGCGTCTGGAAGGACGCCAATTACTCGGACGGGCCGGGTAAGTTCGCCGGCGACAACTCGGACTGGACGAAATTCTCGCACTCGTCCTGTTCGTCGGGCACGTGGAACAACTGCGCCTCGTCCGGGTTCAACAACGGGACGTCGGGCATGGGCGTTTCCGTGCGGCAACTCGTCGGCGGGGGCGGCGACGCCGCCTGTCTGCCTCGCGGGTGGTCCCTGAGCGACTTCTCCGGTTACGTCTGGCCGGGTACGTCCGACTCGTTCAACGACTCGATCAGCGCCAACTTCTGGACTTCCGCCTGCTGATGGCGGAGGGACATCCGGAACGACGGCGCGGCACGGGCACCGGGCCGCGCTGCTCGGCGATCCGCGGTGTGGTCGCGGTCCTCGCACTGCTGGCCATGGTCTCCGGCTGCACGACGCATCGGACGGAGCGGTCCGACCAGCCGCACCGGGACCCGCCCGTCCACCGGTCCGCGGTGCTACAGGCGGCCGGTGCGCTCCTCGTCACCGACACCGACGGACGGCGGCAACGCTGGGAACTGTTCCGGGCCGAGGAGCTGCTGGACCAGCGCTGCATGCACCGCAAGGGCTACCGCTACCTGGTCACACGGCTGGGCCACGAACCTGTCGCCGGCGCGGTCACGGAGGACGTCACGGGCAGTGGCCCCGCCACCTATGACGTGCAAGCGCTGATGCCCCGTACCGGTGCCGGCACACCACGAACGAGGGCGGCCGGCAGTCAGCCGTTCGTGCCGCCGGAGGACCGCTACGTCAGGCAGCTGCCGAAGGCGGCCCGACAGAGATATCTCGTGGCCCTCAACGGGGACCCGGGGGATGCCGGGTCGCTCACGCTGCCCAGTGGCGCGCGTGGCACCTACACGAGAGGAGGATGTGTCGGCGAAGTCCGGGCACGCATCTACGGGAGTGTCCGCAAAGCATTGCAGGACAAGCTCGTACCTCAAGACGTCACCAGGATGTTCCACGCTTTCCTGGCGTCGGACCGGTCGTACAAGTCCGCACTCCGGATGTGGCACCAGTGCATGGCGAGAAAAGGGTTCCAGGCACAGAATCCCTCCGACGCCATCGCTTCGGTCCAGGCCCTCGCAGCACGGGGAACCGGCGCGAAGACTCTTGACGCGCGCCAACACGCCGTGGCGGCTGCCGACAGACTCTGCGACAGCGCCTCCCATGTGCGGCTGCTCAGCGAACGGGCACGCGTGGCCTTCGTCGGTCGCCTGCCCGGTTCGGTGCAATCGCTTCTGCAGCAGGTATACGCGGCACGGAAGCACGCATTGGCATTTGTCCACCGATCCGACCTGACGTAGCCGCTGTGCACGGTGGACGCTTCCGATCCCCCGGAAAGGGGCCGTATCGAGGCCACCCCGGTCTATGATCATGGGCATGTCCGAACTCCGTGAGCGTGCCGCACGCAGTGGACTCGCGCCCGGCGAGCGGTTGCTGACGTACGCCTCCGTCGTCCCGGCCAAGAGTGCCAAAGGGGTCGGCGTGAACATCGGCGGGGTCGTCGCCAACCAGGTGATGGGCCGCGTCGGGGCGAGCGGCGGGGCGCAGGGCAGTGTGGCGTCGCAGATGCCGCGCACCTCCGGTGCCCTGCTGCTGCGCGTCACCGACCAGCGGGTCGGGCTGGTCAAGCCGCTGGACGGCACCCCGGTGTGGGAGGTGCCGCGGTCCTGGGTGGCGCGGGTCGAACGCCGGCCCCGGCTCCAGCTGATGGCACGCTTCCGGGTGCACTACGCCGACGGTTCCTGGCTGGCGTTCCTCACCTTCCGCCGCCGTACCGTCGAGGGGTTCCGCGCCGTCCTCGGCTGAGCCGGTCCCATTGTCGCAACCGTGCTACGAAACGACCGGGGACGTCACCCGCCGCGATCGGGACTTTAGGGTGAGTGCCGTCGTTGGGGAGGCGAGGGGCCGCGGGGGACCCTGGGCGAGCGCGGAGGATGCAGAGGCTGTGGGGAAGAGAAGACGGGTCGCCGAGCGGCGCACGGCCGGTCCCGGTGTCGTCGGCGGGGTGGTCGCCCTGGCCGTCTGCGGCGCCGCGCTGACCGTCTACGCGGTGTACGACGGCGGTTCCGCGGCCGGCGCGTCCACCTCCACGGCCGGCGAGCGGCACATCAGGACCGGCCCGCCGAGCGCGGCCAAGGTGCACACCGTCGCCACCCGTTTCCTGGACTCCTGGCAGCAGGGCAAGGTCGCCGACGCGGCGGCCGCCACCGACGACCCGTCGGCGGCCGGCGCCCTGCTCACCGGCTACTCCAAGGACGCCCACCTCAAGGACGTCACCCTCACCCCGGGTCCGGCCGAGGGCGCCAAGGTGCCGTTCTCCGTCAAGGCGACGGTCTCGTACAAGGGCGTGGACAAGCCGCTCGCGTACACCAGTTCGCTCACCGTCGTACGGCGGACGAGCGACGGCAAGCCGCTGGTCGGCTGGCACGCCTCCGTCGTCCATCCGGACCTGAAGGACGGCGACACGCTCGTCACCGGTCACGCGGGCACCCCGCCCGTCAAGGCCCTGGACCGCAACGGCGGCGAGCTGACGGCCGCCGCGTACCCGTCGCTGGGCACCGTTCTGGACGGGCTGCGGGAGAAGTACGGCAAGACGGCCGGCGGCACGGCGGGCGTGGAGCTGCGCGTGGTGCGCGGCAAGGCGTCGCAGAAGGCCGGGCTGTCCGACAAGACGCTGGTGACACTGAGCCAGGGCACCCCGGGCACCGTGAGGACCACGCTGAGCCCGACGCTCCAGGCGGAGGCCGAGCGCCAGGTCGGCAAGCGGGCGCGCGCCTCCGTGGTCGTCCTGCGCCCGTCCACCGGCGAGATCCTCGCGGTCGCCAACAGCGAGCACGGCTTCAACGTCGGCTTCCAGGGCTCCCTCGCGCCCGGCTCCACGATGAAGATCGTGACGTCGACCATGCTGTTCGAGAAGAAGCTGGTCACCGCCGACGCCTCGCACCCCTGCCCCAAGACGTACAAGCTCGCGGGCTGGACGTTCCACAACGACGCCGACTCCGAGATCAAGAAGGGCACGTTCAAGGATTCCTTCGGCGCCTCCTGCAACAACGCCTTCATCGATTTCGCGCCCAAGCTGTCCGACAGCGACCTGACCGAGGAGGCCCAGCAGGTCTACGGCCTCGGCATGGACAACTGGGCCATCGGGGTGCCCTCCTTCGACGGCTCGGTCCCGGTGCAGAGCGGCGCGCAGATGGGCGCCTCGCTGATCGGCCAGGGCGGGGTGCGCATGAACCCCCTGAACATGGCCTCGGTGGCGGCCACCGTGCAGTCGGGCCGCTTCCACCAGCCGTACCTGGTCTCCCCCGAGGTCGACCACCGCGCCCTGGCGACGGCCTCGCGCACCATGTCCGCCAAGACCCGCTCCCAGCTCAAAGAGGTCATGAAGTTCACGGCGGACTACGGCACGGCCGCCAAGGCGATGGCGGGTCTCGGCCCGGACTACGGCGCGAAGACCGGCTCGGCCGAGGTCGACGGGCAGAAGAAGCCGAACGGCTGGTTCACCGCCTACCGGGGCGACCTGGCGGCCGCGGGCGTGGTGCAGGCCGGCGGCCACGGCGGCGACACGGCCGGTCCGATCGTGGCGGACCTGCTGCGGATGGGCGGCTGACCGGACGGCCAAACGAACGACCCTAGTGGTGCACGGGCTCGGCGGTGTAGGTCCGGCGCAGGAACCTGACCAGCGCCTTGGTGTCGAACTGGAGCACGTCGACACCGCTGTCGGAGTGGAACTCCACGACCGCCTGGACCCGGCCGCAGGGCCACACCCGGACGGCGCCGCTCTCGGCCGGCGCCCGCAGCCCGCGCTCCAGCAGGGCACGGGAGAAGGTCCACTCGTGGGTGCCCGGAAGGCCGATCCGCACGGAGCGCGGGTCGTGGTCGGGGTCGTACCGCAGCAGTACCGGGACGGCCCCCGGGTCCTCGTCGTCCGTCACGACATGGGCGCGTGCGTACTGTTCGATCACAGACATCGGAACGCCCTTTCACACTGAGTGACCTATGCGAAAGCTGTTCATCCGCTTGCTCTCCAATGTCGCACATTTTCCCCGGGGCGCTTCCGGGGACGGCGCCGTCCCACCGGATGGGCAGGCGACGCCCTGGTACTTGCAAAAGGTTCGCAACAAGCCTCTAAAATCAAACGGTGCATGTACCTGACGGATTCATCGACGCCCCCACCTCCGCCGTCACCGGGGTGGTCGCCGCCGGCGCCCTCGCGGTGAGCCTGCGCGGTGCCCGCCGCGAACTCGGGGAGGAGAGAACGGCCCCGCTGGCCGGACTGGTGGCGGCGTTCATCTTCGCCGTCCAGATGCTCAACTTCCCCGTCGCGGCCGGCACCAGCGGCCATCTGCTGGGCGGCGCGCTCGCCGCCATCCTGGTCGGCCCGTACACCGGCGTGCTGTGCGTGTCGGTGGTGCTGCTGATGCAGGGCGTGCTGTTCGCGGACGGCGGGCTGACCGCGCTCGGCGTGAACATCACGGACATGGCGCTGGTCACCACCGTGGTGTCGTACGCCGTCTTCCGCGGCCTGCTCGCCGTGCTGCCCCGCAAGCGGCGCTCGGTGACCGTCGCCTCCTTCGCCGCCGCGCTGGTGTCGGTGCCGGCCGCCGCCGTCGCCTTCACCCTGATCTACGCGATCGGCGGCACCACCGACGTCTCCATCGGCAAGGTCGCCACCGCGATGATCGGCGTCCACGTGCTGATCGGCATCGGCGAGGCGGTGATCACCGCGCTCACCGTCGGCGCCGTGATCGCCGTACGCCCGGACCTGGTGCACGGGGCCCGCGGGCTGCGCAGGCGGCTCCGGCTGCGGGTGAACGGCGAGCTGGTGGACGCGCCCGAGCCCGTCGCCGTGCCCGCGGCGGCGCGCACCTCGCGGCGCACGGTGTGGCTGACCGGCCTGGTCGCCTCCCTGGTGCTCGCCGGTTTCGTCAGCTTCTACGCCTCCGCCGACCCGGACGGCCTGGAGAAGGTCGCGCACGACAAGGGCATCGACACCAAGGAGAAGGAGCACGCCTCGGCCGACTCGCCGCTCGCCGACTACGGCGTCAAGGACGTCTCCGACGCGCGCCTGTCCGGCGGGCTCGCGGGCGTGATCGGCGTCGGGGTCACCGTGGTGGCGGGCAGCGCGGTGTTCTGGGCCCTGCGCAGGCGCCGCGACGCGGACGTCTCGCCCGCCAACACCGGTCTGTGACATGGGCGCTGGACACGCGCACCGGCTCTACCGGCACGGCACCTCGCCCGTGCACGCCCTGCCGCCGCACACCAAGCTGGCCGCCGCCTTCCTCTTCGTGCTGGTCGTGGTCTCCACCCCGCGCGAGGCGATGTGGGCGTTCGCGGTGTACGCCGTGCTGCTCGCGGCGGCGGCCCGGCTCGCCCGGGTGCCCGCCGCCTTCCTGCTCAAGCGGCTGCTGATCGAGGTGCCCTTCGTCGCGTTCGCGGTGCTGATGCCGTTCGTCGCGCAGGGCGACCGGGTGCACGTGCTCGGCCTCTCGCTGAGCGTCAACGGACTGTGGGGCGCCTGGAACGTGCTCGCCAAGGGCACCCTCGGCGTCGCCGCCTCCGTCCTCCTCGCGGCCACCACCGAGCTGCGCCAACTCCTGCTCGGCCTGGAGCGGTTGAAGCTGCCGCCCCTGCTGGTGCAGATCGCCGGCTTCATGATTCGCTACGGCGACGTCATCACCGACGAGATGCGCCGGATGCGGATCGCCCGCGCCTCCCGCGGCTTCGAGGCGCGGGGCGTGCGGCACTGGGGCGTGCTCGCCAAGTCCGCGGGCGCGCTGTTCATCCGCTCCTACGAGCGCGGGGAGCGCGTCCACCTGGCCATGGTGAGCCGCGGGTACACCGGCTCGATGCCGGTCGTCGATGAGGCGGCCGCGTCCCCGGCGCAGTGGCGCCTCGCCCTCGCGCTGCCCTGCTCGGCCCTCGTCGTCTGCCTGTTGGGATGGATCCTGTGAGTACGCCCACCGCTTCGCTGGAGGTCTCCGGCCTCGCCTTCGCCTACCCCGACGGCCACCAGGCCCTGTTCGGCGTGGACTTCACCCTCGGTCGCGGCGAACGGGTCGCGCTGCTCGGCCCCAACGGCGCCGGCAAGACCACCCTGGTGCTGCACCTCAACGGCATCCTCGGCGGCGGCACCGGCTCGGTGACCGTCGCCGGGCTGCCCGTCGGCAAACAGCACATGGCCGCCGTCCGGCAGAAGGTCGGCATCGTCTTCCAGGACCCGGACGACCAGCTGTTCATGCCGACGGTGCGCGAGGACGTGGCGTTCGGGCCGGCCGCCGCCGGGATCAGGGGCGCCGCGCTGGAGGAGCGCGTACGGCACGCCCTGGAGCGGGTCGGCATGGCGGAGTTCGCCGACCGGCCGCCGCACCACCTCTCCTTCGGGCAGCGGCGGCGCGTCGCCGTGGCCACCGTGCTCGCCATGGAGCCGGAGATCCTGGTCCTGGACGAGCCGTCCTCCAACCTCGACCCCGCCTCCCGGCGCGAGCTGGCCGACATCCTGCGCTCGCTGGACGTGACCGTCCTCATGGTCACGCACGATCTGCCGTACGCCCTGGAGCTGTGTCCGCGCTCGCTGATCCTCAGCGACGGCGTGATCGCGGCCGACGGGCCGACGGGGGACCTGCTGTCCGACGAGGAGCTGATGCGGGCGCACCGGCTGGAGCTGCCGTTCGGCTTCGACCCGCGCTCGGTGGCGCGGACCACCCGCGGGTGACAAAGGCAACGATTACGGACACCGGCTTCCGCCAAGGAATCGCAGGCCCGCGCCCGCTGTTGCACCCACTGTCGCAGGCGAGCGTGGAAGGGAACCCGGAACATGGGGGCGGACGAGACGGACGTGCACGGCACGGTGGCCGAGGGCTTCGAGCCGGTCAGGGATGCCTTCGCGGCGAACTTCGCCCGGCTCGGGGAGCGCGGCGCCGCCGTCGCCGTCTACCGCGACGGGCACAAGGTGGTCGACCTGTGGGCGGGCACCAAGGACGTCGACGGGACCGCGCCCTGGCGGCGCGGCACCGCCCAGATCGTGCGCTCGGCGACCAAGGGCGTGGCCGCCGCCGCCCTCCTGCTGCTGCACCAGCGCGGTGAACTGGACCTGGACGCGCCGGTCGGCGCGTACTGGCCCGAATTCAAGGCGGCGGGCAAGGAGCGCACCCGGGTACGGGAGCTGCTCGCGCACCGCGCGGGCGTGCCGGTGCTGGACCGACCGCTGACCCCGGCCGAGGCCGCCGACCCGGACCTCGGCGCGGCGGCCGTCGCCGCGCAGGCGCCGGTGTGGGAGCCGGGCACCGACCACGGCTACCACGCCCAGACCTACAGCTGGCTCACCGGGGAACTGGTGCGGCGCGTCACCGGGCGCCCGGTCGGCGAGTGGATCGCGGACGAGATCGCCCGTCCCGTCGGCGCGGACGTCTGGCTCGGGCTGCCCGAGGCGGAGCAGGGCCGGGCGGGCCGGGTCGGGGACATCGAGGCCCCGCAGGAGTCGGGCGGGCTGAGGCTGCGGCCCAAGCGGGCCGTGACCGAGGCCTACGCCGACCCGGACTCGCTGACCCGCCGCGCCTTCGCCGCGATCACCCCGATGCCGGACGAGAACGACCCCGCCTACCGCGCCGCGTCCCTGCCCGCCTCCAACGGCATCGCCACCGCCGACGGCCTGGCCCGCGTCTACGCCTCGCTCATCGGCGACCTGGACGGCGGCACCCGTCTGTTCGCCCCCGCGACGACGGAACTGGCCCGCTCCGAACGGTCCGCGGGACCGGACCGGGTGCTCGTGGTGAACACCCGGTTCGGCCTCGGCTACATGCTGCACGGCAGCGCCTCGCCGCTGCTGTCCCCCGGCTCCTTCGGCCACCCGGGCCGCGGCGGTTCCCTCGGCTTCGCCGACCCGGAGTCGGGCATCGCCTTCGGCTATGTCACGAACGGCCTGCGCGCGAGCGTGACGGCGGACCCGCGGGCGCAGTCGCTGGTGCGGGCGCTGCGTACGGCGCTCGGGAGCTGACCGGGCTCACACGTGGATCGGGTGCGAGGTGCGCCCGGAGTCCGCGTCGATCTCGCCGTGGGCCTTGTCCAGCAGCTGCATGGCGATCTGGTTGAGGGCGCGGGCCCCGGCGATCTCCTCGCCGACCCTGGGCTGGTCGTTGTCGACGTGGTGGCGGCTGGCGTGCCCGTGTCCCCGGATCTCGGAGCCGTCGGGCAACCGCACCAGGGCCGCCGCACGCGTGTGCTGACCGTCCTCCTCGAACTCCAGCTCGACATGCCACCCGACAGCGGGGTGGCTCATGGTCCGCGTCTGCTGCATGGTCTGTGTCATGTCGGCCACCTCCGGGAGACTCTCGTTCCGGCTGTCTCCAGGGTGCCTCCGGGCCACGGGTCGCGTCATCTCGGCGGCCGGCTCAGTCCTCGCCGTCGAAGCTGGCGAAGTACGCGGCGGCCATGTCCTCGTCGGCGTGTCCCCGGGCGGCGGCGCGGGCGAGCCGTTCGGCGGTGGCCTCGGCCACGTCCAGGCGCACCCCGCTGCCCCGGCCCGCCGCCACGATCAGCCGGGCGTCCTTCTCGGCGGTGGTCACCGCGAACGACGGCGGGGTCAGCTCGCCGTCCAGCAGCACCTTGGACTTGGCCCGCAGGTAGCCCATGTCGAGCGGGCCGCCGTCGATCAGCTCGAAGAAGTGCGCCGGGTCGACGCCGAGGCCCTTGGCGAGGGCCAGCGTCTCGCCGGTGGCCGCGGTGACCGCGAGCACCCAGCTGTTGGCGACCAGCTTCAGCCGGCTGGCGCTGCCCGCGCCGCCGTCCTCGCCGGTCCACAGGGTCTTGGCGCCCACCGCGTCGAACACCGGCCCGACCGCCGCGCGCCCCTCCTCGGGCCCGGCGGCCAGCACGGTGAGCTTCCCGGCCTCGGCGGGCTCCTTGGTGCCGAGGACCGGGGCGTCGTAGAAGAGCAGCCCGTGCTCGCGGGCGAAGGCGGCCAGGTCGGTGATCAGTTCGGTCCCGGCGGTGGTGGACTGCGCCCACGCCGCGCCCTGCCGCAGCGCCGGTGCGGCCTCGCGCATCACGTCCAGCACGGTGTTGCCGTCGTACAGCATCGTCAGGACGACATCGGCGCCCTCGACGGCCTCGGCGGGGGTGTCCGTGACCCGGGCGCCGTCGGCGGCGAGGGGTTCGGCCTTCTCCCGGGTGCGGTTCCAGGCCCGTACCTCCAGCCCGGCGCGGCACAGATTGCGGGCCATCGCCGCGCCCATGATGCCGGTGCCCAGGACGCCGACGGTCGGCTTGTCGCTCATTGACGCTCCCTGAAGTCGCTGTGTGTCTCCAGCCTGTCCCGCCGCGGCGGGTGGTGCGGCGACGGGCTCTCACCCGGCGCGTATGCGAACGGGACGGCCGCCGTCGTACGCGGCGTCACGCCTGCTGCTCGCGCACGTCCACCAGTGTGGCCCCGGCGTGGGCGACGAGCTCTTCCGGCCCGATGGGGAAGACGGCGTACGGCGTCCCGGCGGCGGCCCAGACCACGTCGTGGGCGAGCAGCGAACGGTCGGCGAGCACCCGGGTGCGGGTGCGGTGCCCGAAGGGCGGCACGCCGCCGATGGCGTACCCGGTGACCTCCCGCACCGCCTGCGCGTCGGCCCGGCCGACCTTGCGCGCGCCCAGTTCCTCGCGCACCCGCTCCACGTCGACGCGGGAGGCCCCGTCCATCAGCACCAGGACCGGCACCCCGTCGGCCGCGAACACCAGCGACTTGCAGATCTGGTTCAGCTCGCAGCCGACCGCCGCGGCGGCCTCCACGGCGGTCCGGGTCCCCTCCGGGAATCTCCGGGCCCGCCCGAGCACCTCTTCGAGGCCCAGTTCCCTCAGCGCCTGCGCGAAACGCGGGTGCGCTCCCGTTCCGTCGGTGTCGGTGGCGGCTGTCGTCATGGGGGAACGGTAGCGAGGACGGGCGGCCGGTGCGAGGACGTCCGGACGGCGAAAAGCCGGTGAGGGTGCAGACCCCGTCCCCACGGGCACCCTCACCGGCCGCTTCGTTCAGAAGCGGTACGTCACGCGCGTACCAGCTCCCGCTCGTCCTCCGTGCCGTCCGCGGTGGACTCCGTGCGCAGGCCCTCGCCCTCGACGTCCACATTGGGCAGCATCCGGTCGAGCCACTTCGGCAGCCACCAGGCGCGCTTGCCCAGCAGGGCGAGCACCGCCGGGACGATCGCCATGCGGACGATGAACGCGTCGAAGAAGACGGCGATGGCGAGGCCGAAGCCGATCATCTTGATCATCGACTCGCTGGAGCCGATGAAGCCGGAGAAGACGGCGATCATGATGACGGCGGCGGCGGTGACGACACGGGCGCCGTGCCGGAAGCCGGTCACCACGGCCTGGGTCGGCTTCTCGCCGTGGACGTACGCCTCCCGCATCCGGGTCACGAGGAACACCTCGTAGTCCATCGCGAGGCCGAAGACCACGCCCACCATGAAGATCGGCATCATCGACATGACCGGACCGGTCTGCTGCACGTTGAGCAGGCCGGACAGCCAGCCCCACTGGAAGACCGCGACGACCGCGCCGAGCGCCGCGAGCACGCTGAGCAGGAAGCCGAGGGCCGCCTTCAGCGGGACGAGGACCGAGCGGAAGACCACGATCAGCAGGAGGAAGGCGAGGCCGACCACCAGGGCGAGGTACGGCAGCAGCGCGTCGTTCAGGCGCTGGGAGACGTCGATGTTCATCGCCGTCGAGCCCGTCACCAGGAGCTTGGCGTCCGCCTTCGCGGCGGTGGCCTCGGCCTTGTCGCGGATCGCGTGCACCAGGTCCTCGGTGGACTTCGAGGACGGCTTGGACTTGGGGACCACGGAGATGACCGCGGTGTCGCCGGCCTTGTTGGGCGTGGCCGGGGTGACCGCGACGACGTCCTTGAGGCCCTTGATCTCCTTGCCGACCTCGGTGAAGGCCGTCTTGGGGTGCGCGCTGCCCTTGGCGTCGACCACGACCATCAGGGGCCCGTTGAAGCCGGCGCCGAAGCCCTCGGACAGCAGGTCGTAGGCGCGGCGCTGGGTGGTGGAGGTGGGCTGGGAGCCGTCGTCGGGCAGGCCCAGCTCCAGGGAGGAGACCGGGACCGCGGCCGCGCCGAGGCCGATCACACCGAGGAGGAGCACGGCGACGGGGCGGCGGACCACGAAGCTCGCCCAGCGGGTGCCCATGTTGGGGCGGCCGGGCTTCTTCGCCGGACGGCCGCCGCCGAGCAGCTTGCTCTTCTCGCCGGCCGGCTTGATCCTGCGGCCGACGTAGCCGAGCAGCGCGGGGATCATGGTGAGCGCGATCAGTACGGCGATGGCGACCGTGCCCGCCGCCGCGACGCCCATCTTCGTCAGCATCGGGATGTTGACGACGGACAGTCCGACCAGGGCGATGACGACGGTCAGGCCCGCGAAGACCACCGCGGAGCCGGCGGTGCCGACGGCGCGGCCCGCCGCCTCCTCGCGCTCGCGGCCCTCGGCGAGTTCCGCGCGGTAGCGGGAGACGATGAACAGGGCGTAGTCGATGCCGACGGCGAGGCCGATCATCGTCGCCAGGGTGGAGGTGGTGCTGCCCAGGTCGAGGACGTTGGCGAGCGCGGTGATCGCGGAGACGCCGATGCCGACGCCGATGATCGCGGTCAGCAGCGGCAGCCCGGCCGCGAGCAGGGAGCCGAAGGTGATGACGAGGACGACGGCGGCGATCGCGATGCCGATCACCTCGCCGGAGCCGGTCTCGGGCATGGAGTTGAGCGCGTCACCGCCGATCTCGACGGTCAGCCCCGCGTCCCGCGCGTCCTGCGCGGCCTTCGTCAGGGCGTCCCGGGAGGAGTCCTCCAGCTCCATGCCGGAGACCTTGTACTTCACCGAGGTGTAGGCGATGGAGCCGTCCCGGCTGATGGTGTGCCCGGCGTACGGGTCGGCGACGGAGGCGACCTCCGAGCCGTGCCCCAGCTCGCGCACCGTCTTCTCGACGGCGGCCTTGTTGGGCTTGTCGGTCATCTTCTCGCCGGCCGGCGCCTTGAAGACGACCCGTGCGGTGGCGCCGTCGGCGCTCATCCCGGGGAAGCGCTGTTCCAGCAGGTCGAAGGCCTTCTGGGCCTCGGTGCCTGGGATGGAGAAGGAACTGTTGCCGGCGGCCGGCGCGGAGGCGGCGCCCACCCCGGCGAGGGTGAGCAGCGCCACCCATATCAGGGCGACGAAGTGCCGTCGCCTGAAGGCGAGTCGGCCGAGTCGGTACAGGAACGTGGCCACGGGGGCGTACTCCCGGTCAGGTCGTGGGGTTCATCAGGGCAGGGGCGATCAGCCCGACGACGTGAGCGGTGACGTCAGGTGGTGGGCTTGCCGGGGAGAGGGGTGTCGGAGAGGGTCAGGCGCCGAGGGCGGGGAGGACCACGGCGTCGATGTACGAGGTGAGGAAGGCCCGGGTGGGCGGCTGGTCCTCCAGCAGGGTCCGGGTGGCGAAGCCCCCGACCATCATGTGCACCATGAAGTCGATCGCCGGACAGTCCGGACGGACCTCGCCCCGGTCGATGGCCCGCTGGAGCATCCGCCGGCCGCTGAGGATCTCCACGTCGACGATCTGCTCCTTGAAGGCGTCGCGCAGGTCCTCGTTGTGGTGGATCGCCATGGCGATGCCCCGCATCAGGGCGGAGTTCTGCGCCATGGTGCAGTCGTCCTCCATCGCCACGAGGGCGTGCAGGTCACCGCGGAGGGAACCGGTGTCGATGTCCTCCGGGTGGCCGCGCTTGGAGTGCCGCAGCGCCTTGACCACCAGCTGGGCCTTGCCGCCCCACTGGCGGTAGAGCGTGGCCTTGCTGGACCGGGTGCGGGCGGCGACGGCGTCCATGGTGAGGGCGTCGTAGCCGACCTCCCGGAGCAGGTCGAGCACGGCCTCGTACAGCTCGGCCTCGCGCTCGGGGGTGATCCGGCTGCGCCGTGCCGCCGCGACGGTCTCGGTCATGCCGCTCACCCTTCCGCTCCGGAACTTCCTTCTCGTACGTACATCTTCATGTGTACGTCTTCGTACGTGACGAAGATACCCTCCCCGTTCTGCGAAACGAAACGGTTTCGTACGTGGGGTCCGTCACGAACGTGAGGAACACATAAGAAGGCCGCACGAGTTGCCCGCCTCCAGCGGGCGGAAAAGCATGGGGTGGTGAGCTATCTGCGCTTCCCCCACCTCAGCGGCGACCTGCTCTGCTTCGTGGCCGAGGACGACCTCTGGCTGGCCCCCCTCGACGCCCCGGGCCGTGCCTGGCGGCTCACCGCCGACCGCACGAAGACCGGCCACCCCCGCTTCTCCCCCGACGGGAGCCGGATCGCCTACACGAACTGGCGCAGCCTGGTCCCCGAGATCCATCTCGTCGACGTCACCGGCGGCCCCACGCGGCAGCTGACGTACTGGGGCAGCACCGACACCGAGGTGTGCGGCTGGACCCCGGACGGCGACATCCTCGCGGTGGCCTCCCACGGGCAGCCCTTCTCCTACTTCACCTGGGCCTACAAGGTGACCACCGAAGGCGACCCGGGCGGCCGGCTGCCCTGGGGCCCGGTCACCGACATCCAGGTCGCCGACCTCGCGGGCGAACGCAGGACCCTGCTGCTCACCGGCACCCCGCCGCACGAACCGGCCTCCTGGAAGCGCTACCGGGGCGGCGCCATGGGCCGGCTGTGGCTGCACGGCAGACGGCTGCTGCCGGACATCGAGGGCCACCTGGCCAGCCCCATGTACGTCGCCGGCCGGGTCGCCTTCCTCTCCGACCACGAGGGCGTCGGCAACCTCTACTCCTGCGCCTACGACGGCACTGACCTGCGCCGCCACACCGACCACGACGCCTTCTACGCCCGGCACGCCGCGAGCGACGGCACCCGGGTGGTCTACCAGTGCGCGGGCGACCTGTGGCTGGTGGACGACTTCTCCCCGAACGGCACCCCGCGCAGGCTCGACATCCGCCTCGCCGGCCCCGCCGCGGGCCGCCGCCGCTACCAGGTGCCGGCCGCGCAGAACGTGGACGGCATCTCGGTGGACGAGACCGGCCGGGCCAGCGCGGTCGTGGTGCGCGGCAGCCTGTACTGGCTCACCCACCGCGACGGGCCGGCCCGCACCATCGCCGACACCCCCGGGGTGCGGGTCCGGCTGCCGGAGATGCTCGGCTCGATGGGGCAGGTGGCCTATGTGACCGACGCCGGGGGCGCGGACGCGGTGGAGATCGCCCAGCTGCCCCGGGCCACCGGCGACCGCCCGCCGCGCCGGCTCGCCTCCGGCGCCCTCGGCCGGGTCCTGGAGATGGTGTCCGACCCGGCCGGCGAACGCCTCGCCGTCGCCTCCCACGACGGCCGCCTGCTGCTGATCGACGTGCCCGAGGAGCCGGGCGCCGGGGTCCCGGAGGCACCCGGCACCGGCGTCGGCGCGGAGACCGAGGAGGGCGCGGTCACCGAACTGATCCGCTCCGTCAACGGACCGGTGCGCGACCTCGCCTTCTCCCCCGACGGCTCCTGGCTCACCTGGTCGCACCCAGGCATCGGCCGCTCGCTGCGCCAGATCAAGCTGGCCCGGATCAAGGACCGGCTGATCGTGGACGTCACCGACGGCCGCTTCGAGGACGAGACCCCCGTCTTCACCCGCGACGGCCGCTATCTGGCCTTCCTGTCCTGGCGCGGCTTCGACCCCGTGTACGACGTGCACACCGGCGACCTGTCCTTCCCGCTCGGCAGCCGCCCCTACCTGGTGCCGCTGTCCTCGGCGACCCCCTCCCCCTTCGCCCTCAACCCCGAGGGCCGGCCGGCGGCGGGCGGGCTCGACCCGCTGGAGGACGAGGAGGCCGGCGAGGCGGGCACGGTCATGGTGGAGGTCGAGGGCCTGGCCAGCCGGGTCACCCCGTTCCCGGTGATCGCCTCCAAGTACTCCTCGCTGTACCCGGTCGCGGGCGGCGGCCTGGTCTGGCTGCGCTGGCCGATCTCCGGCGCGCTCGGCGAGACCTTCGTCAACCCGGCCGACATCAGCGGCCGCCCGACGCTGGAGTACTTCAACATCACCAAGGCGAAGAAGTCCGAACTCGTCGGCCACCTCGACTGGTTCGCGGTCAGCGGCGACGGCACCCGGCTGGTCGTGGTGGACGAGGGCGAGCTGCGCGCGGTGCCCTCCACCGAGATCGGCGACGGCGACACCAACGTCTGGATCGACCTGCGCCGCATCCTGCACGAGGTGGACCCGCCCGCCGAGTGGCGGCAGTCGTACGACGAGGCCGGCCGGCTCATCCGCGCCTACTTCTGGGACCCCGGCATGAGCGGCATCGACTGGGACGCGGTGCTCGACCAGTACCGCCCGCTGGTCGAACGGGTCGCCTCCCCGGACGAGTTCGCCGATCTGCTCCGCGAGGTCCTGGGCGAACTCGGCACCTCGCACGCCTACGTCACCGCCTCCCGGCGCAACGAGGGCCCGCCCCACTACCAGCGCTGGCAGGGCCTGCTCGGCGCCAACCTGGTGCCCCGGGAAGCCGGCTGGACCATCCGCCGCATCCTGCCCGGCGACTCCTCCGACTCCAAGGCCCGCTCACCGCTGGCCGGCACCGGCATCCGCGAGGGCGCGGTGCTCACCCATGTCGACGGCCGCCCGGTCGACCCGGTCAGGGGCCCCTTCCCGCTGCTGGCCGGCGCGGGCGGTACGACGGTGGAGCTGACGTTCGCCCCCGCCGAGGGCACCGGGCCGCCCCGCCGCGTCGCCATCGTCCCGCTCGTCGACGACCGGCCGCTGCGCTACCAGGACTGGGTGGCCAAACGCCGGGCCGTGGTGCGCGAGCTGAGCGGCGGCAAGTGCGGCTACCTGCACATCCCCGACATGGGCGGCTCGGGCTGGGCCCAGTTCAACCGCGATCTGCGCATGGAGGTGTCCCGCCCCGCGCTGATCGTGGACGTGCGCGGCAACGCGGGCGGCCACATCAGCGAACTCGTCATCGAGAAGCTGACCCGGACCATCCTCGGCTGGGACCTGACCCGCAACGCCCAGCCGGTGTCGTACACCTCCAACGCGCCCCGGGGCCCGGTGGTGGCACTGGCCGACGAGGCGACCTCCTCCGACGGCGACATGATCACGGCCGCGTTCAAACTCCTCAAGCTGGGCCCGGTGGTGGGTCAGCGCACCTGGGGCGGCGTGGTCGGCATGACCGGCCGCCACCGCCTCGGCGACGGCACCGTCATCACCGTCCCCATGAACGCCGCCTGGTTCGACGCCTACGGCTGGTCCGTGGAGAACCACGGCGTCGCCCCCGACCTGGAGATCCTGCGCACCCCCCTGGACTGGGCGGAGGGCCGGCACGCCCAGCTCGACGACGCGGTTCAACTCGCCCTCGAACTCCTGGAGTCCAACCCGGCCGCGATCCCTCCGGACTACAGCGAGGTGCCCGACCGCACCCGCCCGAAGCTCCCGCCCAGGAGGACGTGAGCGGTCCGAAGGGACCACCGACGCACGCGGGGTGCCCCCCGGAGGAAGGGCACCCCGCGCACCCGGCCGAAGCCGAACGCCCCGACTACGCGTCGTAGTCGTGGTCGAGCCGGTCCTGCATCTCCGTGTCGTCCATGTCCTGGCGGCCACGGCCGGGCTGCGGCTGCTGCTGGCCCCGCTGACCGGCCCGCTCGCGCGCCTGGTCCATCTTGCCCTTGCCCTTGTGCTGGCCGGCCTGGCCCTGCTGGTCCTTCATACCCATGGGGGTTCACTCCTGTGGTGATGAGAGTGGGGATCGGCCCCTTGCGGGGCCACGACCAGATTCACACGGCCGACCACGCTCCGCATGTGGATCAGTGACGGTGCGTGACACGCGCGGCCTCGTCCGCCGCACCGCCCGCACCCACCAGCCCGGACCGCATCCCCTCCAGCCGGGGCGCGAACCGCTTCATCTCCCGCTGCCCCACCGACCCGATGAGCGCCGGGAGATACCCGCGCACGCTCTGCATCCCGCGCAGCCACCACTGCGCGTACACGTGCGAGGAACGCCGCTCGATGCCCGCGACGAGCCGGTCCACCGCGGGGCCCAGCGGATACGTCTTGTTGGACGGCCACGGCAGCCGCTGCCGCAACTCCCGCATCACGTCGTCCTGGTCGGCGCCGCGCACCATGTCCGTGTCGGTCCACGACAGATAGCCGACACCGACCCGCACGCCCTGGTAGCCGACCTCGGCCCGCAGACTGTGCGCGAACGCCTCCACACCGGACTTGGAGGCGCAGTACGCCGTCATCATCGGCGCCGGCGTGATCGCGGCCAGCGAGGCGATCTGGAGGAGGTAGCCGCGGCTTTCGACCAGCACCGGCAGGAACGCACGGGCCGTCACCGCGGAACCGATCAGATTCACCTCGATCACCCGCCGCCACGCCTCCGGGTCCGAGTCGACGAACGGACCGCCCGTCGCCACACCGGCGTTGGCGACCACGATGTCGACCTTGCCGAACCGCTCCTTCACCTCCCGCGCCACCCGGCTCATCGCCTCGTGGTCGGTGACGTCGGCGTACCAGTGGGCACTCTCGCTGTGCAGCCGGCCGGAGACCTCCTTGAGGACCTCCTCCTCCAGCCCGACCAGGGCCACCTTCGCGCCGCGCGCCGAGAGCTTGCGCGCCAGCAACTCGCCGACACCGCGCGCCGCTCCGGTGACGACCGCGACCTGCCCCTCCAGACCGACCCTGCTCATGCGCCCTCCTTGATCCGCGCGGGAGCGGGCTCGCCGGCCCCCGTGACATACGTGGTGACGAGTTCCCGGATGCGGCCCGTGACCCGTTCGGGCTCCTCGACCGGGGTCATGTGCCCGATGCCGGGCAGTTCGGTCAGGCCGACGCAGTTCGGCAGCCCGGCGGCCATGGCGTGGGCGTGCACCGGGGGCACGAGCCGGTCGGCCGCGCCGTGCACGATCGCGGTGGGCATGCTCAACGCCCGTATGCCGTGGTCGAGATCGAGCGTGGCCAGCACCTGGGACCAGGCGTGCCGCGCGGGCGTCGGGCAGGCGTGCACGATCCGGGCGCAGGCCTCCACCATCTGCGGCGTCGAACGCGCGCCCATGGTCCCGTACTTCAGGATGCGCTTGGCGACCGGGGTGACCGGCCCGAACGGGACGCGCGAGCCGAGCACGCGCCCGCTGAGCCAGGCACGCACCGGCCCCTCGCGCAGCGGCAGCACCCGGGCCTCGGCGACCAGCCGGGAACTGCCGGTGCTGCACAGCAGGACGGCGGCGGCGTGGGCGCGCAGCCGGGGACGCTCGGCGGCGGCCATGATCGTCATGCCGCCCATGGAGTGCCCGACGACCAGGGCCTGTTCGCCGTCCGCGAGCGTCGCGGCGAGCACCGCCTCCAGGTCGTCGGCGAGCGCCCGGGTGGTGCACACCGGGCTCAGCGGACTGCGCCCGTGGCCCCGCTGGTCGTACACGATCACCCGGTGGTCGGCCGCCAGGTCCCGCAGCTGCGCCGCCCAGAAGGCGGTCGAGCAGGTCCAGCCGTGCAGCAGGACGACCGGGGGCGCGTCCTGCGGACCGTGCACCTCGACGTGCAGCCGGGCGCCGTCGGTGGAGGGGACGGCGAGTTCACGGGCGGGGGCGGGCGGGGCGTACGGGCCGGAGGTGACGGCCGTGATCCGGCTCACGCGGCGACCTCGCTGTTCCGCCCGCTCTTCGAAGAGCCCGCCGGCTCGCCGGACTTCCCGCCTTCGGGGGTCTCCCGGGCCGCCGCGGGGCGGACCACCTCGTACTCGCCGAGGTCCACGTGCCGGGTCACCCGCCGGAACTCGCCGGTCGTACCGGGCCAGACGGTGGTGTTGCGGCCGCTCGCGTCGAGGTACCAGCTGGTGCAGCCGCCGGTGTTCCACACGGTGCGCCGCATGCGCTCCTGCACCTTGTGGTTCCAGGCCGCGACCGCCTCCGGCCGGGCGTCCAGGGCGGTGCGGCCGCCGAGCACGTCCAGCTGGCGCAGATAGTCGGCCATGTAGTTCAGCTGGGACTCGATCATCAGGATCATGGAGGAGTTGCCGAGGCCGGTGTTGGGCCCGATGACCGTCATGAAGTTCGGGAAGCCGGCGGCCGTGGCGCCGCGCAGCGCCTTCATGCCGTCCTTCCAGGACTCGGCGAGCGTGATGCCCTCCGCGCCGACCACCCGCTCGGCGATCGGCATGTCCGTGACGTGGAAGCCCGTGCCGAAGATGATCGCGTCGACCTCGGTCTCGGTGCCGTCGGCGGCGATCACCGTGGAGCCGCGGATCTCGCTGAGCCCGCTGTCGACCACGTCCACATTGGGCCTGGTCAGCGCCGGGTAGTAGGTGTTGGACAGCAGGATGCGCTTGCAGCCGATGCGGTAGTCCGGGGTGAGCTTGGCACGCAGCGCCGGGTCCTTGACGGCGCGCGCCAGATGCCGCTTGGCGAGCTGCTCGACCAGGCCGAGTTCGTCGGGGTGCTTGGTGAAGGCCTGCACCTGGAGTTCGCGGATGCCCCACAGCAGCCCGCGCCGCAGCTGGGTGGTCAGCGGCAGCGAGCGGTGCAGCCAGCGCTCGGCCGGGCTGATGGCACGGTCCACGCGGGGCATCACCCACGGCGGGGTGCGCTGGAAGAGGGTGAGCCTGCCCACCTGGGACTGGATGGCGGGCACGATCTGGATGGCGGAGGCGCCGGTGCCGACCATGGCCACGCGCTTGCCGCGCAGGTCGTAGTCGTGGTCCCAGCGCGCGGAGTGGAACACCTTGCCGGGGAAGGAGTCCAGGCCCGGGATGTCCGGGGTCTTCGGGTCGGACAGCGGGCCGGTGGCGGAGACCACGACGTCGGCGGTCAGCGATCCGCGCGTGGTCTCGATGTGCCAGCGCAGCTCCTCGCGGTCCCAGCTCAGCAGCTTCACCTCGGAGTCGAAGCGGAGGTGCCGGCGCAGTCCGAACACATCGGTGACGTGCTCCAGGTAGGCGCGGATGTGCCGCTGCCCGGAGAAGGTGCGGGGCCACTCGGGGTTGGGTGCGAAGGAGAAGGAGTACAGATGGGAGGGCACGTCACAGGCGCACCCGGGATAACTGTTGTCCCGCCAGGTGCCTCCGACGCTGCCGGCCCGTTCCAGGACGACGAAGTCGGTGATCCCCTCGCGGCGCAGCCGCACCGCGGCGCCCAGCCCGCCGAAGCCGGACCCGATCACCGCCACCCTCACATGCTCGTGCTCGGCCATCCCGAAGCCTCCACGCCTCACCTAGAAATGCTGCCAGTGAACACTGGCACGATGGGACTGTAGAACAGCTCCGTACCGAGCGGTAGGGGGCGCGGGAAGGAAAGTTACCGGCGGTACACCATAGGCTTCGGACGTGGCAGGAGACGCAGAACACCCGGAGGCACCCCGTCAGGGCCCGCGCGAGTACCGCACGGAGGAACTGGCGCGGCTGGCCGGCATCACCGTGCGCACACTGCGCTTCTACCGCGAGCGCAAGCTGCTGCCCCCGCCCCGCCGCGAGGGCCGTCTCGCCTGGTACGACGACCACCACCTGGCCCGGCTGCGCACCATCGGCGCACTGCTGGAACGCGGCCACACTTTGACCGGCATCGCGGAACTCGCCGAGGCCCTCGACCAGGGCCGGGACGTCGCCGACCTGCTCGGCGTGGGCACCCCGACCGAGGAGGAACCAATCCGCCTCACCCCGGAGGAACTGGCCGCCCGCTTCGAGGGCCAGGTCACCCCGGAGAACCTGGCCGCCGCGCTGAAGGCGGGCTACCTGGGCACCGACGGCGAGGAGATCGTGCACATCAGCCGCCGGCTGCTGGACGTCTCCTCCGCCCTGGTCCGCGAGGGCATCCCGCTCGCCGAGGTCCTGGCCGCCGGCGAACGCGTCCGCGAACACGCCGAGGCCCTGGCCGACCTGTTCACCACCATGGTCCTGCGCCACGCCCCCGAAGAAGACCTGCACCGCCTGCGCCCCCTGGCCCGCAGCGTGGTCGACGCCGAACTGTCCCTGGCCCTGGACCGGAGGCTGAGCAAGCGGGAGTGAACCCGGCTCAGGGGCCGTAGACCACGGTTACCGGAGCGTGGTCGGACCAGCGCTCGGCGTGCGAGGCGGCGCGCTCCACCCGGGCCTTGAGGGCGCGGGCGGCGAGGCCGGGCGTGGCACAGTGGTAGTCGATCCGCCATCCCGCATCGTTGTCAAAGGCCCGTCCCCGGTACGACCACCATGTGTAGGGGCCCTCGGTGTCCGGGTGCAGGGTGCGGACGACGTCGACGTAGCCGCCGTCCGCCGGGTCGAGGACCTGGTCGAGCCAGGCGCGCTCCTCGGGGAGGAAGCCGGAGTTCTTGGTGTTGCCGCGCCAGTTCTTGAGGTCGGCCTCACGGTGGGCGATGTTCCAGTCGCCGCAGACGAGCACCTCGCGGCCCTCGGCGGCGGCCCGCTCGCGCAGCCGCTTGAGGTGGGCGAGGAACTCTCCCATGAACCGGACCTTCTCGTCCTGACGCTCGGTGCCGACCTCGCCGGAGGGCAGGTAGAGGGAGACCACGGTGACGCCGGGCAGGTCGGCCTCGACGTAGCGGCCGCTGCCGTCGAACTCGGCGGAGCCGAAGCCGACCCTGATCCGGTCGGGCTCGCGCCGGGTGTAGAGCGAGACGCCCGCACGGCCCTTGGCCGCGGCCGGGGCGTGCACCACGTGCCAGCCCGCGGGCCGTCCGGCCTCCTCGGGCAGCTGGTGCGGCTCGGCGCGCACCTCCTGGAGGCAGACGACGTCCGCCTCCGTCGCGGCCAGCCACTGGACGAAGCCCCTCCTGGCGGCGGCCCGCAGCCCGTTCACGTTCACCGAGGTCACAGTCAGCACCCGGGCACGATACCGGCACACTGGACGGAGCCCTCACCACCGAGGGGTCCCTCCGCAGGAAAGCGCGATGCCCAGCATGAACCTCCGCCGCGTCCGTTTCGACCATCCCGACGCCATCAAGCTCAACGACGTGGTCCAGGCCGAGTACGCCGAGCGCTACGGCGACGACGGCGACGCAACGGTCCTCACCCCGGAGGACTTCCTCCCGCCCCGGGGGCTGTATCTGATCGCGTACGACGAGGCCGACCGCCCGGTGGCCACCGGCGGCTGGCGCAGCCAGGACCGCAACGACGAGGGTTACGCGGACGGTGACGCCGAGCTGAAGCGCATGTTCGTGATCGAGCAGATGCGCGGCCGGGGGCTGGCCAGACGAATACTGGCCGCCCTGGAGGAGGACGCCCGCGCGGCCGGCCGCGTCCGGATGGTCCTGGAGACCGGCACCAAGCAGCCGGAGGCCGTCGCCCTGTACACCTCCAGCGGTTACGAGCCGTGCGCCAAGTTCGGCTACTACCGCTTCCACGCGGAGAGCCTCTGCTACGCCAAGCTCCTGTAGACGCGCTGAAGCCCCGGTCGGTGAGAACCGACCGGGGCTTCATGCTGCGTGGACCTGAGGGGATTTGAACCCCTGGCCCCCTCGATGCGAACGAGGTGCGCTACCGGACTGCGCCACAGGCCCTTGCAACGAGTGAAACTCTAGCATCCCGATCGGGGTGCTTGGAAATCCGTTCCCCGACTGGTCAGGGGCGGCTTTCGGAGTGTGGCGGCCGTCACTCGTTGGCGGCGCGCGGGCGGTCGCCGTCCTCGTACTGGTCGAAGAGCGGGGTGCGGCCGCGCTCGCGTGCCCGGCGCGCGGAGGCGGCGCGGCGCGCGTCGCTGCGGCCGTCGGCCGGCCGGTCACCGGCGGCGGACGCCGGCTCGTCCTCCTCGGCGGGCGCGTGGCCCGCCTCGACCTCCGGGGCGACGGCGCTGGAGCGGGCCGAGCTCCAGGTGTCGGGGCCGCCGAGGTCGACGCCGGAGGTGGCCCGGGGTGCGACGGGGGCGGTCACATAGGTGGGCAGCGGCACCGGTACCGGCTCCCAGCTGTCCCCGCGTCCCGGGCGCTGCTGCCGCTCGCGCTGCTGGTCGACCCATTCGGCGTGGTCGGTCTGTTCCACGAGGGCGCGCCGGTCCGCGGCGAGCGCGAGGAGGCCGGGGTCCGTGTCGGTCCCTGTGGCCTCCTCCGGTTCGTCGGCGGCGCGGGCCGCCTCGGGCGAGGGCGCCCGTCGGCGCGGCTGGCGCTCGCGCAGCCGCTGGGCGGCGACCTCGGCGCGGCGGCGGTCCATCTGGTAGGCGAAGCGGCGGCGTTCCTGGGTGCGCAGATAGGCGATGTACGCGCTCAGGAGCACGGCGGGTACGCCGGGTGCCCAGAGGAAGGCGAGGCCGCCGACGGCGGCGACGATCGCGCCGAGGGTGAAGGCGAGGAAGAGCAGCACGGTGGTGCGCCGGCGGCGCGCGAGCACCTTGGAGCGCCGGGCGCGCGCTGCGGCGGCCTGCGCCGAGGGTGTGCGTCCGGGCGCCGGTGCGTGCTGCCGGGCGGGGTCCTGGTCCCGGTCCGGTTCCGCGCTCCGGGGCGTCTCGGGGCCGGTGTCCAGGGGGATCTGACGGCGGGTCGGAGGCATGGCGAAGGCCCGGACGTCCACCGAGTCGGTGACGGCGTCCGGGTCGACGGCGTCCGGCTCCCCCTCCTGGGTGGAGCGCGCCCGCAGGTCCTTGGCGTACCGGCGCTCCATACCCGCCCGTCCGGACAGCAGCCGGATGGCGGTGCTGAAGCGTTCCGTCGGACGGGCCTCGTTCAGCTCGTCCTGCCTACGGAGCCACATCGGCACCAAGTAGGCGGCCCAGGCCCCGACAATGACTGCGTAGATGAGGCCGCTGCTGCTCACGCCTCACACCGTAGAGGGATTTGGCCGAGGGGATCGGCCAATTGGGCCGGTGTGTCGCACGATCTGGCTGATATTTCCAGCATTTTTTGCGACCGATGCGATCAGCGGACCGCTCGCACGAGGTAATTCAAAGCCGCAGAGACGGTCAGGCACCGATCAATTTCGAACATATATTCAATTACTGTTCTGCGGATTCCGTTGTCCCCGCGCGGCCGAGCGCGCCCGCCGCCAGCGTCCGAGCAGCCCGTCCGGCACCTCCTCGGCGGTGAGCGCGAAGACCAGGTGGTCGCGCCAGGCGCCGTCGATGTGCAGATAACGCGGGCGCAGCCCCTCCTCGCGGAATCCGAGTTTCTCCACCACCCGCCGGCTGGGCCGGTTCTCCGGGCGAATGCACACCTCGATGCGGTGCAGCCCCACGCTGCGGAAGCAGTGGTCCACCGCCAGCGCCACGGCCGTCGGCATCACCCCGCGCCCGGCCACCGCCTCGTCCACCCAGTAGCCGATGTGCCCCGAGCACATCGACCCCCAGGTGATCCCGGCCACCGTCAACTGCCCGACGAGCCGCCCCTGGTACTCGATGACGAAGGGCAGCATCCGGCCGGCGTTGGCCTCGCGGCGCAGATGCCGGACCATCTGCCGGTAGGTCGGCCGGTGCGCGACCGGACCGCTCGGGGTGGGCGGCGGGATCGTGGCCTCCCAGGGGCGCAGCCAGTCCCGGTTGCGCCGGTTCACCTCGCGCCAGGCCCCCTGGTCGCGCAGCTTTATCGGGCGGAGGACGACGTCGCCGTCCGCCAGCACGACCGGCCAGATGGAGCCGTTCAGCTCGCACCCCCACTGCTGGGTCTGGGATGGTCGCCGCCGCGGATCTGGTCGACGGCGTGGGTCAGCAGGGGCTCCAGGACGGCCAGGCCGTCCTTCACACCGCCCGTGGAACCCGGCAGATTGACGATCAGGGTGCGCCCGGCCACCCCGGCCACGCCCCGGGAGAGCGCCGCCGTCGGCACCTTGGCGAGGCCGAAGGCCCGGATCGCCTCGGCGATGCCCGGCACCTCGTGGTCGAGCACCGCGCGGGTCGCCTCGGGGGTGCGGTCGGTCGGGGTGAGGCCGGTGCCGCCGGTGGTGACGATCGCGTCGTACCCGGCGGCCACTCCCTCGCGCAGGGCCGCCTCGACCGGTTCCCCGTCCGGGACGACCCGGGGGCCGTCCACCGTGAAGCCCAGGCGCGCGAGGCCGTCGGCGATCAGCGGGCCGCCCTTGTCCTCGTAGACTCCCGCGGCGGCCCGGTTGGAGGCGGTGACCACCAGCGCGCGGTAGCTCATGACCGGCTCCAGTCGCCCGACTTGCCGCCCGTCTTCTCCTCGACCCGTACGTCCGTGATGACCGCTCCCTTGTCGACCGCCTTGACCATGTCGATCACCGTGAGCGCGGCGACCGTCACCGCGGTGAGGGCCTCCATCTCGACGCCCGTGCGGTCCGTGGTCTTCACGGTGGCCGTGATCTCGACGGCGTCGTCCGTGACCGACAGGTCCAGTTTCACACCCGACAGCGCCAGCGGGTGGCACAGCGGGATCAGGTCCGGGGTGCGCTTGGCCCCCATGATGCCCGCGATCCGCGCGGTGGCCAGCGCGTCCCCCTTGGGCACCCCCTCGCCGCGCAGCAGCTCGACCACGCGGGGCGAGACCAGGACGCGGCCGCAGGCGCGTGCGGTGCGCGCGGTCACGTCCTTCTCCGAGACGTCGACCATGCGGGCCGCGCCGGCCGCGTCGAGGTGCGTCAGACGGTCCTGTGCGGGGGATCGGGGGGTCTGCCCCCGGGACGGTTCGGTCATGCTGTACGGCGCTCCCGGTCCGGGCCCGTCGCCGTGCGGTGCGCGGGCCTGTTGTGCGCGACACGGTACCGCCAAGTAGCCCCGCACAGCTGACCAGGAGGCGCCTCAGCCGAGCACCACGACCTCCACCTCGGTGCCGGGCTCGACCGACTCCACGTCCTCGGGTACGACGATCAGCGCGTCCGCCTGGGCCAGCGCCGCGACCAGATGGGAGCCCGCGCCGCCCACCGGGGTCACCTCCCCGTCGGCGTACCGGCCGCGCAGGAACTGCCGGCGGCCCTTCGGGGAGCGCAGCGCCTCGTCCGCCTTCAGCGTGGCCCGTACGCGCGGCCGGTGCAGGTCGGTGAGGCCCATCAGGGCGCGGATCGCGGGACGCACGAACAGCTCGAAGGAGACGTAGGACGACACGGGGTTGCCGGGCAGCGCCAGCAGGGGCGTGTGGTCGGGGCCGATGGCGCCGAAGCCCTGGGGCTTGCCGGGCTGCATGGCCAGCTTGCGGAACTCGATGCCGCTGCCCGCCACGTCCTCGTCGCCGATGTCCGCCAGCGCCTCCTTGACCACGTCGTACGCCCCGACGCTCACCCCGCCCGTGGTGACCAGCAGGTCGGCGCGGATCAGCTGGTCCTCGATGGTGGAGCGCAGGGTCTCGGCGTCGTCGGCGACGGCGCCCACCCGGTAGGCGAGGGCGCCCGCGTCCCGCGCGGCGGCGGTGAGGGCGAAGCTGTTGGAGTCGTAGATCCGCCCGCCGCCCAGCGACTCGCCGGGCTGGACGAGTTCGCTGCCGGTGGAGACGACGACCACGCGGGGGCGGGGACGCACCTTCACCGTGCCGCGGCCGATCGCGGCGAGCAGCGCGATCTGCGGCGGGCCGAGGATCGTACCGGCCTCCAGGGCGCGGTCCCCGGCCTTCACGTCGCTGCCCTCGGCCCGTACGTGCGCACGCGCCGCCACGGGCCGGTGCACGCGCACCTGGCCCTCGGCGCCCTCGGGGGCGAGGCTGCGCGCCCGCATGCCGGTGGCCGGGCCCTCGCCGAGCCCGCCGTCGGTCCACTCGACGGGGACGACGGCCTCGGCGCCGGGCGGCAGCGGGGCGCCGGTCATGATCCGGGCGGCCTGGCCGGGGCCGACCCGCACCGGGTCGTCCGCGCCCGCCGCGACGTCCCCGACGACCTCCAGGACGGCCGGGAACTCCTCGCCGGCCCCTTCCACGTCCGCGACCCGTACCGCGTAGCCGTCCATGGAGCTGTTGTCGAACGGCGGCAGCGACACCGGCACGGTGACGTCCTCGACCAGGACACAGCCCTGGGCGTCCAGCAGTTGGAGTTCGATGGGCTCCAGGGGGTGGACGCTGGAGAGGATGTCCTCCAGGTGCTCGTCCACCGACCACAGGTCGTCTTCGCCGGTGGGGCGGGGCGCGGCGCTGGTCAACTCTGCTGCATCTCCTCGGCTACGTAACTGCGGAGCCAGGCCCGGAAGTCGGGGCCCAGGTCTTCACGTTCGCATGCGAGTCTGACAATGGCACGCAGATAGTCGCCACGGTCTCCGGTGTCGTAACGGCGGCCCTGGAAGACGACGCCGTGCACCGGGCCGCCGACCTTCTCGTCGTCGGCCAGCTGCTGGAGGGCGTCGGTCAGCTGGATCTCGCCGCCGCGGCCCGGCTCGGTGGTGCGCAGTATGTCGAAGACGTGCGGGTCGAGGACGTAGCGGCCGATGATCGCGTAGTTGGACGGGGCGTCCGCCGCGTCCGGCTTCTCCACCAGCCCGGTCACCCGGACCACGCCGTCCTCGCCGGTGGCCTCCACGGCCGCGCAGCCGTACAGGTGGATCTGCTCGGGCGCGACCTCCATGAGGGCGACGACGCTGCCGCCGTGCCGCTCCTGGGTGTCGATCATGCGGCGCAGCAGGGGGTCGCGCGGGTCGATCAGGTCGTCGCCGAGGAGGACGGCGAAGGGCTCGCGGCCGACGTGCGGAGCGGCGCACAGCACGGCGTGGCCGAGGCCCTTGGGGTCGCCCTGGCGGACGTAGTGCATGGTCGCCAGGTCGCTGGACTGCCGCACCTTGGCGAGCCGTTCCTCGTCGCCCTTCTTCTCCAGGGCGGATTCCAGCTCGTAGTTGCGGTCGAAGTGGTCCTCCAGGGGACGCTTGTTACGACCGGTGATCATGAGGACATCGTCGAGCCCCGCCGACACGGCCTCCTCGACCACGTACTGGATCGCCGGCTTGTCGACGACCGGCAGCATCTCCTTGGGAGTGGCCTTGGTGGCCGGAAGGAACCGGGTACCAAGGCCTGCCGCCGGAATGACAGCCTTGCTGATCCTGGGGTGCGACTGAGTCATGCCCGCCACCTTAACCGGTGACTTTAGGGGCAATCCGGAGATCAACTCGGCCGCCCCTTCGCCGACGGAAATCAGGAAAGGGCACGAGAAGGACCCGTGGAAAACGACGGACGCGCGGACGACTCTGACAAGCGGAAGTTGCGGCGAGACCTCCTCTCGGTGAGGAGCGGGTTGCCCGAGGATGACGTGCGGGAATCGGGCCGGGCGCTGGCCGCGCGCGCCCTGGAGCTGCCCGAGCTGGCGCGGGCGCGCACGGTCGCCGCGTACGTGTCGGTGGGCTCCGAGCCCGGCACGGGCGCGCTGCTGGACGCGCTGCGCGCGCGGGGGACGCGGGTCCTGCTGCCCGTGCTGCTGCCCGACAACGATCTCGACTGGGGCGAGTACACCGGCCAGGAGTCCCTGGCACGGGTGCAACACGGCGGGAAGATGGCCCTGTTCGAGCCGTCGGGCGCGCGGCTCGGCCCCGGGGCCGTGACGGGCGCGGACGTGGTCCTGCTGCCCGGGCTCGCGGTGGACGCGCGCGGGATGCGGCTGGGGCGCGGCGGCGGCTCGTACGACCGGGTGCTGGCCCGGCTGGAGCGCGCCGGGGCCCGTCCCCGGCTGGTGGTGCTGCTGTACGACACGGAGGTCCTCGACCGGGTCCCGGCCGAGGCGCACGACCGGCCGGTGCACGCGGTGGTGACGCCGTCCCGGGTGCGCCGCTTCGGCCGGTAGCCGGTGGACACGGGAACGGCCCTCCACGCGCGCGCGGAGGGCCGTTCCGGGGTGATCGTGGCGGCTACGGCTGGAGGACCAGCGTGTCGCTCGTGCTCTTGTCGACCGCCTTGGCGGAGTACGACCAGGGCAGCAGTTCACCCTTGGACCACTTGTCCGTCTGGTCCGTGTAGTGGGCGCTGAAGGCGTGCCCGGAGGCGCCGGTCAGGTTGATCCACTTGGACTTGTCGAGATCGGCGAGGTTGACCACCATCCGCATCGACGGCACCCAGACGACGTTGTAGCCGCCGGCCGCGTTCCAGCCGGTCGCGTCCACCGCGGCCTCGCCGCCGTTGAGCTTCCAGGGACCGCGGTTGAGCAGGTACTGGAGCGCCTTCGGGCCGTCGGTGCCGAGCGTCTGGTTCTTCAGGAACAGGCGGTGCAGCCGGCCCCAGTTCCAGGTGTCGATGTCCTTGCCGAGCTTGGCGGTCAGCTCCCAGCGGGCGTCGATCATGGCGCGGGCGAAGAGCTGGTCCATGTTGGCGGCCGGCGGGCGGGTGCCCGCCTTGGGGGTCTTCCACCAGTCGCTGTCCGGCTTGTTCATCAGGTTGCGCACGACCTCGAACCAGCGGTCGCCGCCGTCCGGCTGCGCCTGGTCGTCGGCGCGCTGGCCGCACTCGCGCACCTTGGTGTCGTCGTCCACCGGACCGGTGCTGTCGATCTTGTCGACCCACAGGCACTGGCCCTTGACCCGCAGCTCCTTGGGGAGCTTGTTGCCGAAGGCGAGCTTGAGGATGTTGCGCCAGACGGCGTTGAAGTACGCGGCGGCCGCCGAGTCCGAGTCCTGGGTGTAGTCCCAGCCCTCCAGCAGCTTCTGCGCGTCGCGCACGTTCTTGTCGTCCAGGTTGATCTTCAGCAGCTTCGGCACCAGCAGCTTGGCGATCTCGCTGCTGTCGTCCAGCTGCATCTGCCGCATGTCGTCGGTGGAGATCTTGCCGCCGCCCTTGATCTTGGACTCGATCAGGTCGGTGATCCGCTGGCTGCGGGTGCCGTAGCCCCAGTCGGTGGTCAGGGTGTACGGGTACTTGTCCTTGTCGACCACGGCCTGGTTGGCGGTGACGATGTAGCCGCGCTTGGGATCGAGCTCGTACGGCAGCTCGTCCTGCTGGATGAAGCCGGTCCAGCGGTACTGCGGGTCCCAGCCCGGCGCGGGCACGGAGCCGTCGTCGGCGGTGGAGCGCGTGGGGATCTTGCCGGGCAGCGTGTAGCCGATGTGGCCGTGGGTGTCGGCGTAGATCAGGTTCTGCGAGGGGACGTCGAACTTGGCGGCCGCGGCGCGGAAGTCGGTCCAGCCGGCCGCCTTGTCGAGCGCGAACACGGCGTCCATGGAGGTGCCGGGGTCGAGCGCGGTCCACCGCAGGGCGATGCCGTAGCCGTCGCCGCGGTCCGGGGCCGCGGTGTTGACCGTGGCCTTCTTGCCGACCTGGACCAGTTCGTCGTCGCGGTCGGACAGCAGCGGCATCCCGTCCTGGGTCTGCCGCACCACGATCTTCTTCGGGGCGCCGCCGGCGACCTTGATGGTCTCCTCGCGGGTCTTGAAGGGCCGCACCTTGCCGCCGTACTGGTAGCCGCCCGCGGTGACCTTCTCCAGGTAGAGGTCGGAGACGTCCACCCCGGAGTTGGTCATGCCCCAGGCGATGTCGCCGTTGTGACCGATGACCACACCGGGCATCCCGGCAAACGTGTAACCGGTGACGTCGTACTGGCACTTGGCCGACACGGTCCGGCAGTGCAGGCCCATCTGGTACCAGACGCCCGGCAGGGACGCCTCCAGGTGCGGGTCGTTGGCCAGCAGCGGCTTGCCGGTGATGGTGTACTTCCCGGCGACGACCCAGGAGTTGGAGCCGATGCCCTGGCCGTTCACGCCGACGGCGGTCGGGAGGTTGTCCAGGGCGTTGTAGAGGCCCCCCAGCTGGCTCGTGAGGCCCGAACCGGTGCCGGCCGAGGTTCCGGTGCCGGTCGTGCCCGTGGTGCCCGTGGTGCCCGTGGACGAGCCCGTGGCGCCGGTCGTGCCGGTGCCGGTCGTGCCCGTCGTGCCCGTCGTACCGGTCGTGCCGGTCGTGCCGGTCGTGCCGGTCGTGCCCGTGGTCCCCGTGCCCGCCGTGCCCGTGCCGACGGGCGTGCCCGCTCCGACGCTCTGCTCGAAGCTCTTGGTCAGCGCGCTGTACTGGCCTTCCTGCACGATCGGCTTGTTGCGGCTGTAGGGGTAGTCCGGGTAAAGGTCCCGGATCTGCTGCGGGCCGAGCCGGCTCGTCATCAGAGCGCGGTCGATCTCGTCCTGCATGTTGCCGCGCAGGTCCCACGCCATCGCCTTCAGCCAGGAGACCGAGTCGACCGGGGTCCACTGCTCGGGCTTGTAGTCGTTGGTCAGGTTGAGGGCGGCGTACTCCAGGGAGATGTCCTTGCCGTCCTTGCCCTTCAGGTAGGCGTTGACGCCCTTGGAGTAGGCGTCCAGGTACCGCTTGGTGGCGGCCGACAGCTTGGTGTCGTACTCCTGCTTCGCCACCCGGTCCCAGCCCATGGTGCGCAGGAACTCGTCGTTCCCGACCTGGCTCTTGCCGAACATCTCCGACAGGCGTCCGGCGGTCATGTGCCGGCGCACGTCCATCTCGTAGAACCGGTCCTGCGCCTGGACGTAGCCCTGCGCCATGAACAGGTCCGCGTCCGAGGACGCGTAGATCTGCGGGATGCCGTTGGCGTCCCGCTTGACGTCGACCGGACCCGACAGACCGTCGAGCTTGATCGTTCCGGTGGTCTGCGGCAGGGAGGCGCGCACCGTGCTGACCGACCAGTACCCGCCGTAGGCGATGCCTGCGATGACGGCCATGACCAGCAGCAGTACGAGCAGTCGGGCTCTTCGCCCCTTCTTCCTGCCGGACTTGGCGGGCGCGGCACCGGTGGTGGCGGTGTCACCCGTTGTGGCGGTGGTGTTCGGGGGCATCGCTGTCCTTGCTGTCCTAACGCGAGCGGCAGGTCGGGCTGTGACTTTGAATGAGCGCTGGAGCAACCATAGGCGCAGGACCCCGTGCGCCTTGACGCGGAGTCGGGAACGAACGCGCACCAGCGTTCGGTCATCTCTGGAGAACGTCAAGAAAGCGTCAAGAATTAGGTAAGGTAACGAAGTACTTGGATGCGGTCCGCCGCAGCCTCGGATCTTGTGTTCGCGCCGTCCGCGCGTCCCCGCGCCCGGGCCAAGGAAGGGAAGCGCCGCTGACTGTTCACCACCTCAACCAGCTCCTGCTCGTCTGCTCCCTCGTCCTGCTCGTCGCCGTCGCGGCGGTGCGGATCTCCTCGCGCAGCGGGCTCCCCAGCCTGCTCGTCTACCTGGGGATCGGCGTCGTCATGGGCCAGGACGGCCTGGGCCACATCCGCTTCGACAGCGCCGCCGTGACGCAGGTCATGGGTTACGCGGCCCTGGTCGTGATCCTCGCCGAGGGCGGTCTCGGCACGAAATGGAAGGAGATCCGGCCGGTCCTGTCGTCCGCCTCCGTCCTCGCCACCGGGGGCGTCGCGGTCAGTGTCGGGGTCACCGCGGCGGGCGCGCACTATCTGGTCGGGCTGGACTGGCGGCAGGCCCTCATCGTCGGCGCGGTGGTCTCCTCGACGGACGCGGCGGCCGTCTTCTCCGTGCTGCGCAGGATCCCGCTGCCGTCCCGGGTGACCGGCACCCTGGAGGCGGAGTCCGGCTTCAACGACGCCCCGGTGGTCATCCTGGTCGTCGCCTTCTCCACGGCCGGACCGGTCGAGCACTGGTACCTGCTGCTGGGCGAGATAGCCCTGGAGCTGGCCATAGGCGCGGCCGTCGGGCTCGCGGTGGGCTTCGCCGGCTCCTGGGGGCTCAGGCACGTGGCGCTGCCCGCCTCCGGCCTCTACCCGATCGCCGTCATGGCCATCGCCATCTCGGCGTACGCGGCCGGCGCCCTGGGGCACGGCAGCGGCTTCCTCGCGGTCTACCTGGCCTCGATGGTGCTCGGCAACGCCAAGCTCCCGCACTGGCCTGCCACCCGCGGCTTCGCCGAGGGACTCGGCTGGATCGCCCAGATCGGCATGTTCGTCCTGCTCGGCCTGCTGGTCACCCCGCACGAACTGGGCGACGACGTCGTGCCCGCCCTGGTGATCGGGCTGGTGCTGACCATGGTGGCCCGCCCGCTCAGCGTGGTGCTCAGCCTGACGCCGTTCCGGGTGCCCTGGCAGGAGCAGACCCTGATGTCCTGGGCCGGGCTGCGCGGCGCCGTGCCCATCATCCTGGCGACGATCCCCATGGTGAACGGCGTCGAGGGCAGCCGGAGCATCTTCAACATCGTCTTCGTCCTGGTCGTCGTCTACACCCTGGTGCAGGGACCGACCCTGCCCTGGCTGGCGCGCAAGCTGCGGCTCGGCGAGAAGGGCGAGGCCGCCGACCTCGGCATCGAGTCGGCGCCCCTGGAGCGGCTGCGCGGGCACCTGCTGTCCGTGACCATCCCGGAGGAGTCGCGGATGCACGGCGTGGAGATCGCCGAGCTGCGGCTGCCGTCGGGCTCCGCGGTCACCCTCGTCGTCCGGGAAGGAAAATCGTTCGTTCCGCTGCCCAGCACGGTGCTGCGGCGCGGCGACGAACTCCTGGTGGTCGCCACCGATCCGGTGCGCGACGCGGCGGAGCGACGGCTGCGCGCGGTCGCCCACGGCGGCAAGCTGGCGAGCTGGCTGGGCACGGACGGGGCGCAGGCCGGCGGCTCGGGGACCGGAAAACGGTGACGCCTGTACGATGAGGGCGCACCCTGATCGAACCAACTCTGCCTGACGCAGAGCTGGCGCGACCGTATGGCGGCCGGGACGACCCCACCTCTGCGTGGCGCCGGCATCTACCGCAGTCCGCGCAAGAGGACAGCTCTCGGCGACCGGACCCGCACGGGGCCCGCGCGCTACCAGGCGGCGGAAAGGCACGGGCCGTGGGATCCACGGTCACCGACGAATCGGCGAAGACCTCGACGGCGTCCTCCCGCCCGGGATACGGACCACTGCTGCGCACCCGTGGCGCGTGGACCTTCCTGCTCCCCGGTTTCGCGGCGCGGCAGCCGTTCGCGATGCTCACCCTCTCCATCGTGCTGCTGGTGCAGCACACCACCGGCTCGTACGGCGCCGCGGGCGCCGCCGCGGCCGTCACCGGCGTCTCCATGGCGCTGTTCGCGCCCTACAGCGGGCGCCTGGCCGACCGTTACGGCCAGCGCGCCGTGCTGCTCCCCGGCGTCCTGGTACACGCGCTGTCCGGGCTGTCCCTGACCGCGCTCGCGCTGGCGCACGCCCCCCTGTGGGCGCTCTTCGTGGCGGCCGTGCCGACCGGCGCCTCGGTGCCGCAGGTCGGCCCCATGGTCCGGGCGCGCTGGGGCGTGAAGCTCCAGGGCACGCCCCTGATGGCCACCGCCGCCGCGTTCGAGTCCGTCACCGACGAGCTGACCTTCGTCTTCGGGCCCCTGCTGGCGACCGCGCTGTGCACCGCCGTCGACCCGGCGGCCGGCCTGCTCACCGAGGCCGGCCTGACCCTCGTCGGCGGTCTGCTGTTCGCGGCGCAGAAGAGCACCCAGCCGCGGGTGACCGCGCGGGACGGGCACACCCGCGAGGACCACGGCTCCGCGCTGCGCGTGCCCGGGGTGCGCGTGCTGGTCGTGACCTTCCTCGGCATCGGCTCGGTCTTCGGCGGCATGCAGGTCTCCCTGGCCGCCTTCACCCAGTCGATCGGCGAACCCGGCCTGAACGGCGTCCTGTACGGCGTGTTCGCCGCCGGCAACATGCTGTCCGGCATCGTCTGCGGCGCCATCGCCTGGAAGGCGGCCCCCCAGCGCCGCCTGGTCGTCGGCTACACGGCGCTCGCGGTGGCCGCCTCCGCGCTGTGGACGGCGCACTCCGTGCCGCTGCTCGGCGCGCTCGGCCTGCTGGTCGGCATGTGCATCGCGCCGTCGCTGATCACCGGCTACACACTGGTCGACAAGCTGGTGCCGGCGGGCGCGCGCACCGAGGCCTTCACCTGGCTGACCGGCGCGGTGGCGCTGGGCCAGGCGGCCGCGGTCACGGTGGCCGGGCAGCTGGAGGACCGGCTGTGGGACGGCTCGGGATTCCTGGTGCCGATGGGCGGCACGGTGCTCGCCCTGGTGACCCTGCTCGCACTGCGCTCGCGGCTCGCCGGACGCCGGGAGAGCCAGGAGGTGGCGCGTGGCGTCGGTCACCGCACGCCGGTCACGGTGGACTGATCCCCGGGAATGCGTCACTATGGAGCGTCGTTAGCACTCATTGAGTGAGAGTGCCAGGAGGAAGACAGTGCCGACCTACCAGTACCAGTGCACCGAGTGCGGCGAGGGCCTCGAGGCGGTGCAGAAGTTCACCGACGACGCCCTGACCGAGTGCCCCAGCTGTGGTGGCCGCCTGAAGAAGGTGTTCTCCGCGGTCGGCATCGTCTTCAAGGGCTCCGGCTTCTACCGCAACGATTCCCGCGGCTCCACGTCGAGCAGCAGCCCGGCGGCGAAGTCGTCCGGCTCCTCGTCGACGTCCGGCTCCTCGACGTCGTCCGACTCGAAGTCGTCCTCGGCGTCGTCGGCGTCCAGCTCGACCGGCACCTCCGCCGCCTGAGGCATTCCGCTCGACGCCGGCCCCGCTGTCACACGACGGCGGGGCCCTCGGCGTCCCCCGGCCGGGGCACGGAGGCCGTTGTGGAACCCCCTGCTGCGCGGGCGCGCGGCCAGCTAATGTCTTGGCCATGGCGAACGCAGAGATCGGCGTAATCGGCGGCTCGGGCTTCTACTCGTTCCTCGAGGACGTGACCGAGGTCCGGGTGGACACCCCCTACGGGCCGCCCAGCGACTCCCTCTTCATCGGCGAGATCGCCGGCCGGCGGGTCGCCTTCCTGCCCCGGCACGGCCGCGGCCACCATCTGCCGCCGCACCGCATCAACTACCGCGCCAACCTGTGGGCGTTGCGCTCCCTCGGCGTGCGCCAGGTGCTCGGCCCCTCCGCGGTGGGCGGCCTGCGCCCCGAGTACGGGCCGGGCACCCTGCTGGTGCCGGACCAGTTCGTCGACCGCACCAAGTCCCGGGCGCAGTCCTACTTCGACGGGCTGCCGCTGCCCGACGGCACGGTGCCGAACGTCGTGCACGTCTCCCTGGCCGACCCCTACTGCCCCACCGGGCGGGCCGTCGCGCTCAAGGCCGCCCGGGGCCGGGACTGGGAACCGGTGGACGGCGGCACGCTGGTCGTGGTCGAGGGACCCCGCTTCTCCACGCGCGCCGAGTCGCTGTGGCACCAGGCGCAGGGCTGGTCGGTCGTGGGCATGACCGGCCATCCCGAAGCGGCCCTCGCCCGCGAACTGGAGCTGTGCTACACCTCCCTGACCCTGGTCACCGACCTCGACGCGGGCGCCGAGACCGGCGAGGGCGTCTCCCACGAGGAGGTGCTGCGGGTGTTCGCGGCCAATGTGGAGCGGCTGCGCGGGGTGCTCTTCGACGCGGTGGCCGCGCTGCCGGAGAACGGGGCGCGCGACTGCCTGTGCACGCACGCGCTCGGCGGGATGAATCCGGGCTTCGAGCTGCCGTAGCGGGGGCGGGGTCGCTGTAGCGGGAGCGGGGTGCCGTAGCGGACCGAGGGGCGTACGCGGAGGGCCCCAGCGGACCGGCGACGTCGGTGGAGTGCCGTGACCGGTGCGTGGGCGGGGCTCCGCAGCGGGAGCGGAACGGCTCGTTCGGGTGGGCGAGTTGTCCACAGGCGACCTGCGGTCCACAGGCTCCGGCGGGATTCGGCGCGAGGCGTCATCGTGGCAGCGCAAGCCGAATTCCTCGTCGCAGGCGGTGATCCCGATGCCCACCCCCTTGTCCGCCCAGCCGTCGTCCTCCCTGCCCACGTCCCTGCCGCCCTGGCCTTCCCCGTCCTCGTCCCCGCTGCCTTCGCCGCCTCCGCCCCCACCTCCCCCGTCCCCGCCCGCCGGGCAGTCGCCTTTTCCGCGGCTGCCGCGGCCCCTGGGCACGGACGCGCCCGCGACCTGCGAGGTGCCGCCGTTCGCCCCGGTGCGGGTGCGCGGCGGGAGGTACCGGGTGCAGCGCCTGGTACGGCACCGGGGGCGGGCGGTGGCGGCCGGCCTCGCGGTGACCGCGGCGGCGCTGGTGGCGGCGGGGCCGCGCGCTCCGGCGGACCGCCCCGCCGCGGCGCCGCCCACCGGATACGCGCGCGGACACCCGGCGGCCGCACCGCACCGGCAGCGCCCGGCGGAACTGGTGGCGGCCCCCGTGCGGATCGCGGACGCGGACACGGTCCGGCTGCTGCGCCCCGGTGACCGGGTGGACGTCGTGGCCGCGCAGGACGCGGCGGCCGGGAGCGGTGCCCGGGTGCTCGCGCGCGGAGCGCGGGTGACGGGGGTGCCGCGGCCGCCGGACGGCGTGGCCGAGGGCGGCGCGCTGATCGTGCTGACGGTGCCGCGCGCCACGGCGACGGCGCTCGTCGGTGCGGGCGCCACGGCGCGACTGGCGGTGACGCTGTGCTGAACCGGGGCGGTCCACTGCTTGACGACTCGCCGTCAAGTCGCTCGTTCGAGGGACAGAATTGGACAGGATGGCGGCACCGTGCCGTAGGTTGCGGAGCGTTTTGTTCCACAACTTGTGTACACGAGGAGCGTCCCAGAGGTGAGCGCGAAGAAGGAACCGAGCGTCTGGCAGGGCTTCAAGGCCTTCTTGATGCGCGGCAACGTCATCGACCTGGCCGTGGCGGTGGTCATCGGCGCCGCCTTCACGAACATCGTGAACGCGCTGGTGAAGGGGATCATCAACCCGCTGGTCGGTGCGATCGGCACGCAGAACCTGGACAACTACAGCACGTGCCTGAGCGGCTCGTGCCACGGGACGCACGGCATCCAGCTGATGTGGGGCTCCGTCCTCGGCGCGGCGCTGTCCTTCCTGATCACCGCGACCGTCGTGTACTTCCTGATGGTCCTGCCGATGTCGAAGTACCTGGCCCGCCAGGCGGACCGCAAGGCCGCGCGGGAGGGCACGAAGGAGATCGTCGAGGTGACCGAGCTGGAGGTCCTCAAGGAGATCCGCGACGCGCTGCTGGCCCAGCGCGCTGCGGGGCACGACGACAAGCGTTAGACCGGTGTCCGCCGCCGGCTCAGATGTGGTGCGGCGGCTTCTCGTCGAGGAAGCGCTTGAGGTCGGACGCGCTGTCGCCGTCCGGCCGCTCGCCCCAGCCGCGGTCGGTGTCGTCCGAGGACTGCTGGTCCAGCGGGTCATCGAAGACCAGCGCGGGCTTCGGGTCACGCGGCTCGGATACGGGGGCGTCGCTCATGCGTCCAGGGTACGACCCCCGCCCCGGAGGCCCCCCGGCCGCTTGTGGGGCCCTTCACCAGCCGGTGGCCCGGATTTCTGCTGTGCTGGGACCCATGACGTCCAGTTCCACCCCGGCCCACGCCTCCCCCGGCGCCCCGCACCCCTCCGCCCCCGTGAAACGGCTCACCGCGCGCGGGCGTGACGAGGCCCACCGGGTCTCCTCTCCGCTGGAGCTCTTCTTCGACCTGTGCTTCGTCGTGGCGATCGCACAGGCGGGCGTGCAGTTGGTGCACGCCATCGGCAACGGGCACCCGGGCACCGGGGTCCTCGACTACGCCATGCTGTTCTTCGCCATCTGGTGGGCCTGGATGAACTTCTCCTGGTTCGCCTCGGCGTACGACAACGACGACGTGCCCTACCGGGTCGTCACGCTGGTGCAGATCGCCGGCGTCCTGGTGCTGGCCGCCGGTGTCTCCCAGGGCTTCCAGCGGCACGAGTTCCTGGCGGTATGGCTCGGCTACGCGATCATGCGGGTGGCGATGGCCACCCAGTGGCTGAGAGCGGCGCGCACGGCCGGGGGCACCGAGCGCCAGGCCACGCTGCGGTACGCGGGCGGCGTGCTGCTGTGCCAGATCGGCTGGCTGGGCCTGGTCGTGCTGCCGCAGCCGGCCCGTCCCTGGGTGTTCCTGGTGATGGCAATCCTGGAGATGTGCGTGCCGCTGTTCGCCGAGCGCCGTCACGAGACGTCCTGGCATCCGCACCACATCGCCGAGCGGTACGGCCTGTTCACGATCATCGTGCTCGGCGAGACGATCTCCGCGGCCACGGTCGCGGTGAAGTCGGCCGTGGACAGGCACTCCGCCCTGGGCGAGCTGGTGCCGATCGCGGGGGGCGGGCTCCTGATCGTCTTCTCCGCCTGGTGGATCTACTTCGTGGTGCCCATCCACGGCCATCTGCGCTCCAGCAAGCGGGCGTTCCTGTGGGGCTACGGCCACTACCTGATCTTCGCGTCGGCGGCGGCGATCGGCGCGGGCCTGGAGGTGTCCGTGGAGCAGGCCGTCGGCTCCTCGCACCTCTCCGCGACGGCCGCCTCGGCGGCGGTGACCCTGCCCACGGCGCTGTACCTGCTCGCCGTCTGGGTGCTGCACGCCCGGCACTTCAAGGTGGGCGTCGCCCAGCAACTGGTGCTGCCGGTCGCGGCCCTGCTGGTGCTCTGCTGCACCTTCCTCGGCGAGCGGGCGGTGCTCGCGGCGGGTCTGGTCTGCGCGGCGGCGGTGGCGGCCGGGGTGACGCTGACGGCGCGCACGGAGCGCGGGCGACGCGCGGCGACCGCCACGACACCGGCCGGCTGACCCCTTCGGCGCCGGCCGGGAGTGGGCCAGACTGGCCGGCATGACAGTCGACGCACTGACCGACGTCGCCGGGGTGCGGGTGGGGCACGCCACCCGCACCGGGAACGGCCGGCTCACCGGGACCACGGTCGTACTGGCCCCGGAGGGCGGCGCCGTCGCCGCCGTGGACGTGCGCGGGGGCGGGCCCGGCACCAAGGAGACCGACGCCCTCGATCCGCGCAACATGGTCCAGCGGATCGACGCGATCGTGCTCACCGGGGGCAGCGCCTACGGGCTCGACGCGGCGTCCGGGGTGATGGCCTGGCTGGAGGAGCGCGGGCGGGGCGTGCCGGTGGGGACGGACCCGGCGCACGTCGTGCCGGTGGTGCCCGCCGCGTGCGTCTTCGACCTGGGGCGCGGCGGCGACTTCCGCGCCCGGCCGGACGCCGCGACGGGACGCGCCGCGGTGGAGGCGGCGGCCGCGACCGCGCCGGGCGCCCCGGTGCCGCAGGGCTGCGTGGGGGCCGGCACCGGGGCGGCGGCCGGCCTGCTCAAGGGCGGGGTGGGCACCGCGAGCACGGTGCTCGGCTCGGGGATCACGGTGGCCGCGCTGGTGGTGGCCAACGCCGCGGGCTCGGTGCTGGATCCGAAGACGGGGGTGCTGTACGGGGAGTTGTACGAGGGCCGGGTCGCCTACCCGGAGCGGCACGTGCACGAGGCGGCGCGGCGGCGGCTGGCGGAGGCGGGGGCCGGCAGCACGCCGCCGCCGCTGAACACGACGCTCGCGGTGGTCGCGACCGACGCGGACCTGTCCAAGGCCCAGGCCCAGAAGCTGGCGGGCACCGCCCACGACGGCATCGCCCGCGCCGTGCGCCCGGTCCATCTGCTGCACGACGGCGACACGGTCTTCGCCCTGGCCACCGGTGCCCGCCCGCTGGACGCGCACCCGTTGGCCCTCAACGAACTGCTCGCCGCGGGCGCGGACCTGGTGACCCGGGCGATCGTACGGGCCGTGCGCGCGGCCGAGTCGGTGGACGGACCCGGCGGGACGTGGCCGTCCTACGGGGAGTTGTACGGGCACCCGTAGAGACCTGGTGAGGACGGGGATTGTCGCGGTTTCGTCACGTCATGCCGATCCGGGGCGTCGGCGGGAACCTCAGCGAGGGTTTGCGCGCTCTTTATTGACGCTGGAACGGATCACTCACATCACACGAACCTGGAGCAGCCCGTGACAACGCCGGACATTACAGCGCGGCGCGCACTGGTGGCCTGTGCCGCCCTGATGGTCGGCGCCCTCACCCTGACCGCCTGCGGCGGCGACGCCAACGCCTCCAACAGCGGCGGCAAGGACTCCCCCAAGACCTCGACGGCGAAGATAGCGATATCGGCGAAGGACGGCGCCACGGACGCGTCCATCAACGCGACCGGCGTGAAGGTCAGCGACGGCAGGCTGACGGACGTGAAGATGACCGTGGCCGGGTCCGGGCAGACCGTGCCGGGGGCGATATCCACGGACGGTCACAGCTGGAAGCCGAAGCAGCAGCTGGAGCGCGGCACGAAGTACCAGATAGCCGCGACCGCCAAGGACGCCGACGGGCGCCCGGCGGCGGCCAACGCCATCTTCACCACGGTGAGTTCCGCGAACAGCTTCATCGGCACCTACACGCCGGACAACGGCTCCACGGTCGGCGTGGGCATGCCGGTGTCGTTCACCTTCGACAAGTCGATCACCGACAAGAAGGCCGTGCAGTCGCACATCACGGTCAACTCCAGCAGCGGCCAGCAGGTGGTCGGGCACTGGTTCGGCGACCGCCGTCTGGACTTCCGGCCGCAGGAGTACTGGAAGGCCGGCTCCAAGGTCACGATGAACATCGACCTGGACGGAGTGCAGGGCGCCCAGGGCGTCTACGGCGTGCAGAAGAAGACCGTCTCCTTCACCGTCGGGCGCTCCCAGGTCTCCACGGTCGACGTCAACACCGAGACCATGACCGTGGTGCGGGACGGCCAGACGCTCAAGACGGTGCCGATCTCCGCGGGCAGCCCGCAGCACACCACGTACAACGGGCAGATGGTGATCTCCGAGAAGTTCACCCAGACCCGGATGAACGGCTCGACGGTCGGCTTCGGCGGGGAGTACGACATCCCGGACGTGCCGCACGCGATGCGGCTGACCACCTCGGGCACCTTCATCCACGGCAACTACTGGTACAACCGCGGCAACCCGCCCTTCGGCCGCCAAGGCACCAGCCACGGCTGCGTCGGCCTCGCGGACGTGCAGGGCGCGCAGGGCGACACCCCCGCGAAGTGGTTCTTCGACAACTCGCTCGTCGGCGACGTCGTCATCGTGAAGAACTCCCCCGACTCCACCGTCTCCCCGGACAACGGCCTCAACGGCTGGAACATGTCCTGGAGCGCCTGGACCGCCGGAAGTGCCGCCTGAGCGGCGACTTTTGACCTCACGTGGGGCCGCGCGGGAACTTCTCGCGCGGCCCGCGCGTTTTCCCGGTGTTCGTTTTCCTCAATCCCGGGACATGATGTCCGACCGAGGGGCTACGGTATGCACCCACAAGGTGACATGCAGCAACGCCGGGAGATGCCTTGAGCGTTCCGTACGAGACGGCAGCGTACGAACCAGCCGAGTCGCCCGAGTCTCCCGAGGAGCACCTCGCGCGGCTCCTCGGCCGTGCCCTGAACTCCTTCGAGCTGCCCGACGAGGTGATCCGGCGCCTCGACTGCGCGCTGGCCCACGACAGTTCGCTGCACTCGGCGCACCACAGCGCCGGGCTGCACCGGGAGACGTACCGGCACACCTGGCTGCTCGCCGACGGTTCGGCCGTCACGCTGTGGGAGCTGGCGCACAACACCACCCCGGGCGGTGCCCCGGAGCACGAGGTGTACGCGGACGAGGAGGAGCTGGGGGCGGCCACCGCGCGCCTCGGACTGGCGCCGGACGCCCCCGAGCTGGAGCTGCCCGCGCCGATCTGGCTGTGGGCGGTGCCCACGCCCCGGCACGTGTTCGCCTCCGGCGACTGCGCCGACCACGTCCGCCGGCTGCTGCGCCGCGCGGAGAACCCGGACCGCCCCGACGCCCGCACGGCGGCCCTGCTGGCCACGGCGACGGCCCACGAGATCACCCAGGCGTTCGGCCGCCCGGGCCGGGTGGGCCGGTCGGGAGTGAGCTATGTGCTCTACGAGCACGCGTTCCTGCTGCCGGACGGCAGCGAGGCTTCCCTGTGGGAGGTCGAGCACACGGCGACGCCGGACGGGCGCCACATGTGCGAGGTGTACACGTCGGAGGAGGCGGCCCGCTCCGCGATGGAACGGCGCGCGGCCCGACAGGGCTAGGGTCTTCCAGGCTGCTGCGGCGGCCGGTCCGGGAGGCCGGACGGGTCAGCGGTGGCCGAGCTGCCGTATCAGTCCGGCGAAGGCGTCCTGTTCGGCCGGGGTCAGCTCCACCGCCTCCCGCAGGGGGCCGGTTCCCGGCTGGGCCGGGAGGAACGGCAGCCGGGGGGCCGCGAGTTCGCGCATCGCCTGTGCCCGATACCGGCGCAGCAGACGCAGGACGCCGATCGCCCAGACCACACCGGCGACGGTGAGGATGGCCGCGGCTGCCAGCTGGATCGTCGAGAGATGCACGGGCATGCCTTCCAGTACACACCACACACGGCCCTACGGCCCCGGACCGTGATGTATCTCGCAGGTGCCGTGAACAACACTCACCGCACCAAAGGGGACGAGCGGGACGAAGCGCACGCGGGCCGCCGCGGGGCCGGACGGCGGCCCGGCGGTGCGGCATTCTCGTACGCATGACGACCGCCACCCCGGCACGGCTGTTGCAGCTGCTCTCCCTCCTCCAGACGCCCCGCGAGTGGCCCGGCGGTGAGCTGGCGGAGCGGCTCGGGGTGTCCCGTCGTACCGTGCGGCGCGACATCGACCGGCTGCGGGAGCTGGGCTACCCGGTGGAGGCGTCCAAGGGCGCGGACGGCGGGTACCGGCTGGTCGCGGGAAAGGCGATGCCGCCGCTGCTGCTGGACGACGAGGAGGCCGTCGCCATCGCGGTGGGGCTGCGGGCCGGCGCGGCGCACGCCGTGTCCGGGGTGGAAGAGGCGTCGGTACGGGCACTCGCCAAGCTGGAGCAGGTGCTGCCGGCCCGGCTGCGTCGGCGGGTCGCCACGCTCCAGGCGGCGATCACCCCGCTGCCCGGCGAGGACGGCACGAGCATCGCGCCACAGACGCTGACCGCGCTGGCCGGGGCGGTGGCGGGCCGGGAGCGGCTGCGGTTCGCCTACCGCGACAAGGACGGCGGCGACTCCCGCCGGCTGACCGAGCCGTACCGGCTGATGTCGGCGGGGCGCCGGTGGTACCTGGTCGCCTACGACCTCGACCGCGTCGGCTGGCGCACGTTCCGGGTGGACCGGCTGAGCGAGCCGTTCGCCACCGGAGTCCGCTTCGCGGCACGGGAGTTCCCGGCCGGTGGCGCCGCCGAGTACCTGCGGCGGTCCATCCAAGGGGGCCCGGAGACCTATGCGTTCGAGGTGCGGTTCGCCGCACCGGCCGAGGAGGTCGCCGAGCGGGTCCGGGCGTGGCTGGGAACGCCCGTGGACGACGGCGGGGGCGGCTGTGTCCTGCGGGGCGACGCCAGTGGCCCGGCCGAGTGGCTGGCGGCCCGGCTGGCGCTGACCGGGTACGAGTTCACGGTGCGGGCCCCGGAGGGACTGACCACGGCGGTAAGGGAGTTGGGGAGCCGGCTGAGCCGGGCGGGCGGCGGAGCCCCGGAGGACGGCCCGGCCGGTCCGCACGGCCCTGGTGCGGACGTCCGGGAGGCAAGTCCCCGACCGCCCCGGCACGGGCCGGAAGGCAGGCCCTAGCGTTCCCCGTTCCAGGCGAAGGCGTCCAGGGCCCTGAGGTTGCGCAGGGCCAGGGCGGCGGGGCCGTCCGGGCCGGCGGGCGGGGACGCGGTGGCGGCCCAGGACTTCACGGCCACGCGGACGGCGCTGCCGGCCACCGCCGCGGCGAAGCGCAGATCGGGGGTGATCACCGGGACGGGCGCTTCGGTCGGCACCGCCTCCTCGCCGGCGGCCTCCCCCTCACCGGCAGCCGCCTCCTCACCGGTGGCCGCTCCCCCGCCGGTCGCCGCTTCCCCGCCGGTTGCCGCTTCCCCGCCGGCAGCCGTGTCCCGCGCCGGCTCGGACCACGCGGGAGAGGACAGCCGTCGTGCCAGGATCTCCGCCAGCGCGTCCTCCGAGGTCTGGCCCACCTCGGCCCAGACCCTGCGCAGGGCGGGGCTGGTGTCGGTCAGCCGGATCAGGGTGCGCACCCACTCCCAGGAGGCCGCGGAGACGCCCACGCCGGGCAGGAGGGTGTGCTCGACGGCGTGCTCCAGGGCCTGCGGGACGGAGAGGCAGGCCGGGGCGGTACGCACCGCCTCCGCCCAGCGCTGGGCACCGGCGGCGTACAGGGGCGCGACCGCCTCCTCCTTGGTGGCGAAGTAGCGGTAGAACGTGCGCGGGGCGATGCCCGCCTGGCGGGCGATGTCCTCGGCGCGGGTGGCCCGCAGGCCCTGGCGGACGAAGAGGGCGGCCGCCGCCCGCGCGATCTCCATCCGGGTCTCGGCCTTGCGGCGCTCGGTGAGGGAGGGGTACGGCGGGGTGGGGCGGGGGGTGGTGCTCATCTCGGCAGGCTATGTCGGTGTGGCAGAATCTGCCATCCGGCGGTTCACCCCGGGGTTCAGGTACGGGGTGGGCCGCCGCCTGCCGTGCCCCGGGCCGTCGCGGCGCTCCCGAACACGCCGCCTCGCGCACTCCCGCGTCCCCGCACCGGGCCGCTCCCCCAGCGTCACACGGTCCGGGCCGCTCCCGCAGCGAAAGCCCCCGGGCGGGGTCCGGGCACGGTGGCCGTCTCCCGTTCCATGGCGCGGAAACGCCGTTACAAGCCGGTCGCCCGGTTCCCAGGGCACCGCGTCACACCGCACGGCGGCGGCGCGAACGCGCACCGGGCGCAAAAGGAGCCGGGCTCCGGCGCCCGGGGGGGGTGTGGGCGCCGGAGCCCGGCTCTGGGAAGTCCCAACGCCGGGGGGGGGATGTGCGTCGGGACGTGGCTCGCGTGGGGGTCGGCCGGGTGGTGCGTGGGGTGCGGTTCGGGCGGTGCGTTCGGGCGGTGCGTTCGTGCGGAAGGTGCTCTGTGGGGAGTGCGGCCGTTCGAGGGGCCCGCTTCCGGACCCGGAAGGGTTGTTCCCTCGGGCCCGGGAGTTGAAGCGGCGGCCGGGCGCCGTGTTTGCGCCGTCTTTCGCCACCGGGCGTACGCTGCCCCGCCCCACGGCTCGGGGTGCCGCCGTGGGCTCAGGCGCCCGGACGGGTCAGGCCGCCGCGTCGAAGCCGGTGTCGCGGGCCAGCTTCTTCAGTTCGAGCAGGGCGTGCTTCTCGATCTGGCGGATGCGCTCGCGGGTCAGGCCGTGCTCCTTGCCGACCTCGGTCAGGGTGCGCTCGCGGCCGTCCTCGATGCCGTACCGCATCTTGATGATGGACGCGGTGCGCTGGTCCAGCCGGCCGATCAGGTCGTCCAGTTCCTCGCTGCGCAGCAGGGTGAGGACGGACTGCTCGGGGCTGACCGCCGAGGTGTCCTCCAGCAGGTCGCCGAACTGGGTCTCGCCCTCGTCGTCCACCGACATGTTCAGGGAGACCGGGTCGCGGGCCCAGTCGAGGACGTCGGTGACGCGCTCGGGCGTCGAGCCCAGCTCCGCGGCGATCTCCGCGGGCTCCGGGTCGCGGCCGTGCTCCCGGTTGAACTCGCGCTGCACCCGGCGGATGCGGCCCAGCTCCTCCACCAGGTGGACGGGGAGCCGGATGGTGCGCGACTGGTCGGCTATGGAGCGGGTGATCGCCTGGCGGATCCACCAGGTGGCGTACGTGGAGAACTTGAAGCCCTTGCGGTAGTCGAACTTCTCCACGGCGCGCACCAGGCCGGCGTTGCCCTCCTGGATCAGGTCGAGCAGGGGCAGGCCGCTGCGCGGGTAGCGCCGGGCGACGGCCACGACCAGGCGGAGGTTGGAGCGGATGAAGACGTCCTTGGCCCGCTCACCCGCGTCGACCAGGGCCTGGAGCTCCTCGCGGGTGGCGTCCGAGGCCGTCTCCTCGAACCCGTCGAGGACCTGCCGCGCGAACACACCCGCCTCGATGGTCTGGGACAGCTCGACCTCCTTTGCGGCATCGAGCAGCGGCGTACGCGCGATCTCGTCGAGGTACATGCCGACCAGGTCGCGGTCCGCGATCTCGCCGCCATGAGCGCGAAGCCTGCTTGCCGAGTCGGCCGTCTCGCCGGAGGCGGACTGACGACGGGCGACGGCACGGGTTGCCATGCGTGCTCCCTTGCGATGGTGGGCTGGCGGGTGGTCCTGCTGAACGCTCGGCACTCGGGGACCTGTCCTGGACTCTCCCCTGAGTGCCCTGCATCCGATGGAAACAACGACTGGAATCCGGACAGAATTCCCAACCCGCCCATCAATTTTTCTGATCATGCAGTACCCTGTTCCGCCGCACGCGAGGGGAGGGGACGTTCGTGCCCACAGAGGTGCAGGTCAGGCCGGGAGTCGAGGGGGACCTCGACGCCCTCACGGAGATCTACAACCACTACGTCCGCACGACACCCGTCACGTTCGACACCGTGGCCCTCACTCCGGGGGAGCGCCGCCCCTGGCTGCTCTCCCACCCGGAAGACGGCCCGCACCGCCTGATGGTTGCCACGGAGGCCGCACCGGACACCAGTGCCCCGCGGGTCCTCGGGTACGCCACCTCCGGCCCGCACCGCGCGCGGCCCGCCTACGCGACGTCCGTGGAGACCTCGGTGTACCTCGCCCCCGGCGCGGGCCGGCGCGGCATCGGCACCCTGCTCTACGACGCCCTCTTCACGGCCCTGTCCGGCGAGGACCTGCACCGCGCCTACGCCGGGATCACCCAGCCGAACGAGGCCTCCGTGCGGCTGCACGCGCGCTTCGGCTTCCGGCCCGTCGGCACCTTCCGCGAGGTGGGCCGCAAGTTCGGCCGCTACTGGGACGTGGCCTGGTTCGAGAAGGAGCTGTAGCGGGGTCCGTCCGCACGGCCGCCGGGGCCGGTCCGGGCCTATCCGAACTGCACCGACCGCTTGGCCAGGCCCATCCAGAAGCCGTCGATCACCGACCTGTGGGCGTCCAGCCCGCCGCCGGCGTCCGCCGCGCCCATGGTGACGAAGAGCGGGGCGAAGTGTTCGGTGCGGGGGTGGGCGTAGCGGCCGGCCGGGGCCTTGGCGGAGAAGTCGAGGAGGGCGTCCCAGTCGCGGTCGGCGAGGGCGCGCCGGCCCCAGTCGTCGAACTCGGCGGACCAGGCGGGGACGCCCGGGCCGGTGTGACGCAGGGCGGCGAGGTTGTGGGTGAAGAAGCCGGAGCCGACGATCAGCACGCCCTCGTCGCGCAGCGGGGCGAGCCTGCGGCCGATCTCCATCAGCCGTACCGGGTCGAGGGTGGGCATGGACACCTGGAGCACGGGGATGTCGGCGTCCGGGTACATCTCGACGAGGGGAACGTAGGCGCCGTGGTCCAGGCCCCGGTCCGGGACGTCCTGGACGGGGGTGCCGGGGGCGCGCAGCAGCTTGCGCACGGACTCGGCGAGCGCGGGCGCGCCGGGGGCGGCGTACCGGACCCGGTAGTAGTGCTCGGGGAAGCCCCAGAAGTCGTACACCAGCGGGACGGTCTCGACGGCGCCGAGGGCGAGCGGCGCCTCCTCCCAGTGGGCGGAGACGACGAGGATCGCCTTCGGGCGGGGCAGCGCCGCGGCCCAGTCGGCGAGCTGGCCGGGCCACACCGGGTCGTCGGCGAGCGGCGGCGCGCCGTGGCTGAGGTACAGGGCGGGCATGCGCTCCCGGCCGGCGGCGGGGGTGGCGACGGACATGACGGCGGCTCCCGGTCGTTCCGGCGGACCATCGTCTGGACGGGCCGGACACTTCCTGATGCTTTAACTCTCAAGTTCTGGTTACCACCGTACGCCCCACTGATTCAAGTTTCAAAAAGGCCCTTCGTAAAGTGGGTGCATGAACACGGCACCGGACTCCGCCGACACGGCACACCGCTGGCTCACCGCCGAGGAACAGCGCGTCTGGCGCGCGTACCTGCACGCCACCACCCTGCTGGAGGACCACCTCGACCGGCAGTTGCAGCGTGACGCGGGCATGCCGCACGTCTACTACGGCCTCCTCGTCACCCTCGCCGAGGCACCGCGGCGCCGGCTGCGGATGACGGAGCTGGCGATGAAGGCGAAGATCACCCGCTCCCGGCTGTCGCACGCCGTCGCCCGGCTGGAGAAGAGCGGCTGGGTGCGCCGGGAGAACTGCCCCTCCGACAAGCGCGGCCAGCTGGCGGTGCTCACCGAGGAGGGCGCCGCGGTGCTCGGCCGTACCGCGCCGGGCCATGTCACCGCCGTACGCCAGGCCCTGTTCGACCGGCTCAGCCCGGAACAGCAGAAGGCCCTCGGCGAGATCATGGAGATCGTCGCCGAGGGCCTGCAGCCGGACGAGGCGGGCGCGGACCTGCCCTGGCTGCGCTAGCTCTTCAAGAGGCGTTGGCTCCGCGCCGTGTTCAGTGGGCCACCACCGGCACCGGCACCTCGTCCTCGACGCCCGTGCCGGAGGCCACCGTGGTGGAGCCCGGACGGCCGGCGTTGACGAAGGTGAAGGCGATCAGCGCGGCGACCCCGAGGATGCCGACGGCGAAGGCGATCGCCGAGGTGTAGCCGTGCACCATGCTCTGCAGTCCGACCAGCTGCTGCTGCGGCTTGGTGACGGCGCCGCCGATGTGGTCCTTGAAGTACGACGTCTTCGCGGACGCGGCGATCGTGTTCAGCAGGGCGGTGCCGATCGCGCCGCCCACCTGCTGCGAGGTGTTGACCATCGCGGAGGCGACACCGGCGTCCCGGGGCTGGACGCCCTGGGTGGCCATGGACATCGCCGGCATGAAGGCCGTGCCCATGCCGAGGCCGAGCAGCACCATCGCGGGCAGCAGCAGGGTGACGTACGAGGAGCCGATCTCCAGCTGGGTCAGCAGCAGCATGCCGAGGCCGGCCACCAGGAAGCCGGGGCCCATCAGCAGCCGGGCCCGGACCCGGGTCATCAGCCGGGTGCCGATCTGGGTGGAGCCGGTGATCATGCCGGCCACCATCGGCAGGAACGCGAAGCCCGTCTTGACCGGCGTGTAGCCCTTCACGATCTGCAGGTAGTAGGTCAGGAAGAGGAACAGGCCGAACATGCCGATGATGGCGAGGCCGAGGGAGAGGTAGATGCCGCCGCGGGTGCGGTCGCGGACCACGCGCAGCGGCAGCAGCGGGGCCTTGACCCGCGACTCGACCAGCACGAACGCCAGCAGCAGCACCGCGGACGCGACGAACATGGACACGGTCACGGCGTCGCCCCAGCCGTCGGACTCGGCGCGCGTGAAGCCGTAGACCAGCGCGACCAGGCCGAGGGTGGACAGCACCACGCCGGGGATGTCGAGCGGGGAGCGGTTGCGGCCGCCCTCCGGCTCCCGGATGACGAAGGTGGCGCCGAGCGCGGCGACGATGGCGAACGGCACGTTGACGAAGAACGTCCAGCGCCAGTCCAGGTACTCGGTGAGGAAACCGCCGAGGATCAGGCCGACGGCACCGCCGCCGCCCGCGATGGCGCCGTAGATGCCGAACGCCTTGGCGCGCTCCCGGGCGTCCGTGAACATCACGGCCAGCAGGGACAGCGCGGCCGGGGCCAGCAGCGCGCCGAAGACGCCCTGGAGGGCACGGGCGCCGAACATCATCGGGCCGGAGGTGGCCAGACCGCCGAGCGCGGAGGCGAGGGCGAAACCGACCAGACCGGTGAGGAAGGCTCGCCGGCGGCCCCACTTGTCGGCGATCCGGCCGCCGAAGAGCAGCAGACCGCCGAAGGCGAGCGCGTAGGCCGTGACGACCCACTGCCGGTTGCCGTCGGATATGCCGAGGTCCTTCTGGGCCGACGGCAGGGCGATGTTCACGATGGTGGAGTCGAGGACGACCATCAGCTGGGCGAGCGCGATGAAGACGAGCGCCTTCCAGCGGTTGGCGTCACCGCTGCGCGCGGCGAGGCCGGGAGCCTTGACGGCTTCGGACATGGGGGTACCCACTTCGGGACTTCGAGACGACGGACATCAGGACGTCGTGACGGAAAAATGACGAGAAATCGACAGAGAACGGAAGGTGTCGGGACAGTGAACGTAAGTCGGGTCGCGCGGAGCTACGCGGTCGGGCAGGACTGACGCAGCTCCTCGACGGTGACGGCATGGCCCGGCAGGGCCGAGCGGGCGGGGGCCCGCAGGCCGTCGAGGAAGATCTGGAGGTGGCGGTGGACGAACCGGTCACCGCGCAGGCAGTCCGTGCCGGCCGGGGGCCGGCTCAGCTGGGCGACGGCGACCAGCAGATCGAAGACGCCCACGTCGGGCCGGAGTTGACCGGCCGCCACCGCCCGGCCCATGACCTCCTCCACGAGGCTTTCGACACGCTCGCGGGAGGCCACCAGGTCGGGGTGATGCCGGTCGAAGGTGCTGGAGACCATCGGACACAGGGCACTGATCCGCTCGTCGGCGGCGGTGTGCACGAAGTGCTCCAGCGCGGTGAAGGCGTCCCCGGTCTCCGCCAGGGCGCGCTCGGCCGCCTCGGCCGTGCGGTCCATCACGGAGCAGACGACCTCGCGGACGAGGGCGTCGCGGTCGGGGAAGTTGCGGTACAGCGTGGCGTTGCCGACGCCGGCCCGGCGGGCGATCTCGTCCAGCGGCACATCGGGGCCGTGCTCGACGAACATCTCCCGGGCGGCGGTGACGATCCGCTCGCGGTTGCGCAGGGCGTCGGCGCGGGGCCGGGTCACCTTGCGCGGCGCGGAACGGGTCGCGGTCGTCACGGCGTACTCCTCGGATGTCGAAGTTCTTCGGGCCGGCCGATCCGGGGACGCGCTCCCCGTTTCGGGCGGACACACTTCCAAACGGGGAGAGGGTCCCCACTTATTTCCGGCCCCGGGAAGAAAGCGTGTGACCTGGGACACACCCTTTCTGGCCCCGTGATTCACCCCGCCGCGTACCCCGCTTCCCACGATCGGTCCCGCCCTTCGCACGATCGGTCTCGCCCAGCGCGCGCCCGCCGGGTCACCGACACAGGGTGATCGCAAGGGCGCAGCCGGAGACCGGGGGCTGCCGTGGAGCGAAGGGGTCCATGCATGCAGCCGCAGCCGCAGTCCCGCCGCATACCCGACCCGGACCCGGCCGGCATAGGCACGCGGCGCATACGCTCGCGCCGGACGGCCGCCCTCGCCGCGGTGACCGCGCTGACCCTCGCGATCAGCACCTCGGCCGGGACCGCCCGCCTCACGGCGCCCTCCGCCGCCGGGCCGGTCGGCCTGGCCCGCTCCGCCGCCTTCTCGCCCTGCATGATCCACGGCGGCCCGGACGTGCAGATGTCCGAGGGCGTGCCCACCCGGCACGGCTACGCCCGCTCCACCGGCACCGTGCACGCCCTGACCCTTATGGTCGACTTCTCCGACGCCCCCGGGCCGGGCAGCGCGATGGACCGCTTCCACGAGTTCTTCCCGCGCACCGAGGACTGGTTCCGCACCTCCTCCTACGGCCGCCTGGACTACCGGGCCGAGACACCGGTCACCGGCTGGCTGCGGATGCCGAAGCCGTTCGCCTCGTACGGCATAGAGCGCGGCGCGCCCTTCGAGCCGGGCTACCGGCAGCTGGTGCAGGACATCGTCGCCGCGGCCGATCCCAAGGTCGACTTCCGCTCGTACGACCTGCTCAACGTGCTGATCACCCCGAACGCCGGCCCGCCCGCGCTGGACACGGTGCTGTCGGTGACCTTCGCGGGGAACGGGGACGCCCCGGTGGCCGACGGGGTGCCGGTCTCCAACGCCTCCTTCATCTACTCCCGCCAGGACGACGGCTCCGGCTCCTTCCCGCGCACCGGCTTCCGGGTGCTGCCGCACGAGAACGGCCACACCTTCGGCCTGCCCGACCTGTACACCCAGGACGGCGGGGGCTCGGTGGGGCACTGGAGCATCATGAGCGAGGACTGGGGCGCCAACAACGACATGCTCGGCTGGGACAAGTGGAAGCTGGGCTGGCTGGACGGCACCCAGGTCGGCTGCGCCGCCCGGCCGGGCAGCGTCGAGTACTCCCTGACCCCGCTCCACCGGACGGGCGGCGGCAAACTGGTGATCATCCCGGTCGACGGCCACACCGCCTACGCCCTGGAGGTGCGCGCCCAGGGCGGCAACGACGAGGTGGTCTGCTGTCCCGGTGTCCTCGTCTACAAGGTGGACGCCACGGTCGACACCGGCCGCGGCCCGGTCACCGTGTACGACTCGCACCGCGACACCGGCGGCTGCACCCGCAGCCCCAACGTGCAGGCCGAACTCTCCGACGCACCCTTCACTCCCGGGGAGACCTTCAAGGACCCGCGCCACGGGATCGAGGTGCGGGTGACGGGCGTGGACGACGACGGCGACTACCGGGTCCGGGTCACCCGCACCTGACCCCGTCCGCCGCCCGGCGCGAGGTCAGACGACGAGCGTCGCGGCCACGATCTCCTCGATCCGCTCCACGATGTCGGCCCGTCCGTCGAGGATCCACGAGATGTGCTGGGCGCCGAAGACCGCGGAGACGAGCACGCGGGCGAGCGCCTGCGGCGGGCGGCCGTCCCGGGCGTCCTCCAGCAACCAGCGGGCCAGGATGTCGGTGTACTCGTGATACGGCACCGGCAGCGCGGAGCCGATCTGCGAGTGCTCGATCTGGAGCCGGGCGCCCGCCTGGATGACCACGTCGTCCCGGAAGGCGACCGCGGTGCGCATCAGGTACTCCACGACCCGTTCGCGCGGCGGCAGACCGAGGGCCTCGGTCGCCTCGGCCAGCTCCCGCAGCTTGGCGTAGAAGCCCTGCGAGACGGCCGCGGCCAGCTCCTCCTTGCCGGAGTAGTGGAAGTAGACCGCGCCCTTGGTCATCCCGGCGTACTCGGCGATGTCCAGCACGGTCACATCGGGGAACCCGCCGTCGGCGAAGGCCCGCGCGGCGGCCTGGAGCACCAGCTCCCGGGTGCGCAGCGCCCGCTCCTGGCGGGGGCGGCCCCGCACGGCGGCGGCCGCGGTCCGCCGGGAACCGGCCACCGTGTCGTCCGTGCCCATCGCTGCCTCGCTTCCTGTGCGGGCGCAACCCGCGAGAAATAAGAAGACCTTCTTGACGGTATTTTATCCGGGAAACGGCGCCGAGACCATGACCGAAAACGCATCTCAAAAAATTCATGTGCGTAGGTATATTTCGGCGGGCGGTGCCGTCCGCGCCGCTCCACGTCTCTCCCACGGCTAAGGAGTCGGTACGTGCACGCTCTCGCCCTGGCTGACCGAACCCCGACCACGACCCGGCAGCAGGCCACGCTCCGCCCCGCCGAGGTCGCCCACGCCGCCGCGGTGTCCGCCCGGTACGCCCGACAGGCCGACGAACAAGGCGGGTTGAGCGACGCGACGCTCGCCGCGCTGGACGTGGCCGGCTTCGCACGGCACTTCTCCCCCGGCCGCCCGGACGGCGCACACGGCACCTTCACCGAACTGTTCGACGCGGCCGTCGCCGTCGCCGAGGGCTGCCCCTCCGCCGCCTGGTGCGGCACCCTGTGGGCGGTCCACGCCCGCTACGCGGCCCGCCTCCCCGAAGAGGGCCGGGCCGAGATCTGGGCCCGCTCCCCCGGCACCCGGATCGCGGCGGCCATCCTGCCCCCGGCGGGCCGCGCCGAGCGCGCTCCGGGCGGCTGGCGGCTGACCGGCCGCTGGTCGATGGCGAGCGGCGCCGAGTGGTCCGACTGGCTGCTGCTGGCCGCCCCGGCCGGTGAACGGCCCGGCGACGTACGGGCCTTCGCCGTGCCCCGTACGGCCGTCACCGTGCACGACACCTGGGACGGCACCGGGCTCAGGGCCACCGGCAGCCATGCCGTCAGCGTGCGGGAGGTCCTGGTGCCCGATCACCGCACGGCGCCGTTCGCCGCGCTGCTCGACGGCTCGCCGGGGCCGGGCCCCCGCTGCCACACCGTCCCGGCCCACCTGCCGGGCCCGCTGCTGTTCGCGGCGCCGGCCCTCGGCGCCGCACGGCACGCCCTCGCCGCCTTCACCGAACGGATGCCCGCAGCCTCCCCGCCCGACGGCGCCGCGGCCGACGCGCTCGCCCGCTCCGCCACGGAGATCGACTCCGTCGCGTTGCTGTGGCGCCGGGCCATCGGCCGGGCGGACACGGGTCCCACCGACGCGGCGGCCGTCGCCCGCAACCGCCGGGACGCCGCCTACGGCGTGGAGACGCTGGTCACCGCCGTCGACCGGCTGCTGCGGGCCGGGGGCGGCGCGGCCCGGGGCGGCACCGACCCCCTCCAGCGCTGCTGGCGGGACGTGCACACGGTCGCCGCGCACGGCGCCCTGCGCACCGGCGCCGCCGCGCGGGCCTATGCGGCGGTGACGGTGGGATGAGCGGCGCGCGACCGGCCTATCTGGTCTTCAGCGACGTGGACGAGACGCTCGTCAACGCCAAGAGCATGCTCGACTTCCTGGACCACTACTTCCCGGACCGCTACGGCCGCCGGGGCGCCCTGAAGGCCGCGCGGGTCCGTGCCGACCTGGCCCGCCTCCTGGCCCGGGGCGCCTCCCGGGCCGAGGCCAACCGCCGCTTCTACCGGGCCTGGCGGGGCGAACCGGCCGCTGCGGTGCACGCCCGGGCGGCGCGGTGGTTCGCCGCCCGGGCCGCCGGCCCCGGCTTCTACGTCGAGCCGACGCTGGCCGCCCTGCGCGACCACGTGCGGCGCGGCGCGTACGTGGTGCTGGTCTCCGGTTCCTTCCCGGCCGTGCTCGCGCCGCTGGCCGAGCAGGTGGGCGCCCGCCGGGTGCTGTGCAGTACGCCCCGGGTGCACCGGGGCGTCTACACCGGCGCGCTTCTCGGCGGGCCCATGATCGGCGAGGCCAAGCGCGAGGCCGTCCGCGCGCTGCTGGCCGAGTACCCGGACGTCCGCCCGGCCCACTGCTACGCGTACGGCGACCACGTCTCGGACCTGCCGATGATGACGGAGGTGGGCCACCCGGTGCAGGTGGGCGACGACCCGGTGCTGCGCGCCCGCCTGACCGCCGCCTAGGAGGCGGGCCCCCCGGGCCGCGCGGCCGGGTCCCGTCCCGTCAGCCGGGCGATCGCCGCGAGCGGGATGTGCATCCAGTCGGGGCGGTTGCGGCGTTCATAGGCCGTCTCGTAGACCGCCTTGTCCAGGGTGTAGGCGCGCAGCAGCGCCTCCTGGGCGTGCGGGTCGGTGCCCGAGGTGTCGGCGTAGCCGCGGCAGAAGGCGCCGCGGCTCGCCCGCGCCCAGCCGGGGGCGGCGCCGTGGGCGGCCGCGTAGTCGAAGGAGCGCAGCATGCCGGCCACGTCGCGCAGCGGCGAGTGGCGTTCGGCCCGCAGGGACATCGCACAGGACGGCTCGCCCTCGAAGTCGATCACCGTCCAGCGGGTGCCGGTGCACAGCAGCTGGCCGAGGTGCAGATCGCCGTGGACCCGCTGGACGGTGGGCCCGGGCGGCAGGTCCGCGAGGTCCGCGTAGGCCGCGCGCAGGTCCTCGGCGTACGGCGCCAGTTCGGGCACGTGCGCGAGGGCCTGTTCCAGCCGGGTGCGGAAGGCCTCGCCCAGCTCCGTGCGGTGCTCCTCGTCCATCGGGCGGGAGCCGAGCCGCGCGGCCAGGTCCCGGTGCACCGCGGCCACCGCGCCGCCCATGGCGTACGCCTGCTCCGCGAAGTCCCGGCCCTCGCGCACGGCGGCCAGGGCGCGCGTCCAGCCGTCGGCGGCGCCGGGCAGGAAGCCCTGGACCACGGCGAGCGTGACCGGGCCGTCGGACAGTTCGGTCTCGACCGCGCCGTACAGCGGCGCGGTGTGCGGGTTGCCGGCGGCCCGCAGGGCGCGGGTCAGCTCCAGCTCGGGGTTGGTGCCGGTGTGCAGCTGACGGAAGACCTTCAGCACATAGCGCTCGTCGGCGACCACCGAGGTGTTGCTCTGCTCCACGCCGAGCGGCCGGCACCCGGCCACCCGGCCGGGCGGTGGCCAGGCGGCGCAGCGCGGCTCGCTGCGGAAGGCGAGCCGGGGATGCTCGCGCTCCCCGGCCACCAGGTGCAGCAGCTCCCGTACGAGGGTTCCGTCGCTCATGCCCTCGATGACGCTCTCGTCGTCCTGTACGGCGATGACGTGGCCGCCGTCCGGCGGCCGCCGCGCCGGGTGGACGGCGATGGGCACCTGGTAGAGCTGTCCGGGCCCGCCGTCGGCGTACTCCGCCTCCACCAGCAGGATCATCCCGTGCGGGGTGACCGCGCCGACCTCCACGACGCGGGCCGTGCGCAGCGGCCGGTCCTTGCCGGCGTACCAGCGCTGGCCGGGCAGCCAGGCGGTGAGCGCCCGTTCCAGGCGCGCGGTGTCGATCGGGGGTGCGTCCGCGAGGACGGCGTCGCTCACACCGGCCTCCGGTCCTCGTCGGGGCAGATGCAGAACCAGTAGAAGCCGTGCCCGCCGATGCTCAGCCGGTAGGGCGCGGACCCGATGACGGGGTAGCGGGCGCCGCCGCGCACCTCGACGGGGGTGATCCCCGCGTAGCCGCGCAGGTCGAGTTCCACGGGCTGCGGATGGCGGGAGAGGTTGTTCACGCACAGCACCTGGGAGCGGGTGCCGTCGGGGGCCGTGTAGTGGCGGACGAACGCGAAGACGGCCGGGTTGTCGGCCTCGATCTCGGCGAACTCGCCGAGCCCGAAGGCAGCGTGCCTGCGGCGGCCGGCGAGCATCTCCCGGGTCCAGTGCAGCAGCGAGGAGGGTGCCTCCAGCTGGCTCTCTACGTTGACGGTCTGGTAGCCGTACACCGGGTCCATGACCGCGGGCAGGGTCAGCCGGCCCGGGTCGGCCGTGGAGAACCCGGCGTTGCGGTCCGGGGTCCACTGCATCGGGGTGCGCACGCTGTCGCGGTCGCCGAGCCAGATGTTGTCGCCCATGCCGATCTCGTCGCCGTAGTAGAGGATCGGCGAGCCGGGCAGGGACAGCAGCAGCGCGGTGAACAGCTCCATCTGCTTGCGGTCGTTGTCGAGCAGCGGGGCGAGCCGGCGCCGGATGCCGATGTTGGCGCGCATCCGCGGGTCCTTGGCGTACTCCGCGTACATGTAGTCGCGCTCCTCGTCGGTGACCATCTCCAGGGTCAGCTCGTCGTGGTTGCGCAGGAAGATGCCCCACTGGCAGCCGGCGGGGATCTTGGGGGTGGAGGCGAGGATCTCCGAGACGGGGTAGCGCGAGCCCTGCCGCACCGCCATGAACAGGCGGGGCATCAGCGGGAAGTGGAAGGCCATGTGGCACTCGTCGCCGCCGCGCTCGTAGTCGCCGAAGTAGTCGACGACGTCCTCCGGCCACTGGTTGGCCTCCGCCAGCAGCACCCGGCCGGGGTACTCGGTGTCCACGAGGTGCCGGGCCCGCTTGAGGAAGGCGTGGGTGGCGGGCAGGTTCTCGCAGTTGGTGCCCTCCTGCGCGTACAGGTACGGCACCGCGTCCAGCCGGAACCCGTCGACGCCGAGGTCCAGCCAGTGGCGCAGATGGCCGAGCATCTCCTCCTGCACCCGCGGGTTCTCGTAGTTGAGGTCCGGCTGGTGGGAGAAGAAGCGGTGGAAGTAGTACTGGCCGCGCACCGGGTCGTACGCCCAGTTGGACGTCTCGGTGTCGACGAAGATGATCCGCGCGTCCGGGTAGCCCTTGTCGTCGTCGGCCCACATGTAGTAGTCGCCGTAGGGCCCTTCGGGGTCCTTGCGCGACTCCTGGAACCACGGGTGCTGGTCGCTGGTGTGGTTCATGACCATGTCGATGATGACGCGGATGCCGCGGGCGTGCGCCTCCTGGAGGAGTTCCCGGAAGTCCTCGACGGTGCCGAACTCCGGCAGCACCTCGCGGTAGCCGGAGACGTCGTAACCGCCGTCCTTCAGCGGCGACTTGAAGAAGGGCGGCAGCCACAGGCAGTCCACGCCGAGCCACTGGAGGTAGTCCAGCTTGGCCCGCAGGCCCCGGATGTCGCCGACGCCGTCGCCGTCGCTGTCGTGGAAGGAGCGGACGAGCACCTCGTAGAAGACGGCCCGCTTGAACCAGTCGGGGGTGTGGTCGATGGTCACTTCTGGCTCCAGGTGAGGATGCGGGCGGGGGTCGACAGGGGATCGGTCGCGACGGAGAACCGCGGGGTGAGGACGAGGCGTTCGCCCGTGACGGCGTCGGTGACCGGTCCGTCGGGGAGCCGCGGGCCCTCGGCGTCGAGGGTGACCGTCCCCTTCTCGGGGGCGTCCGGCGTCAGGCCGACCACGCACAGCACGGTGTCGCCGGTGGCAGGGTCGGTCTTGGAGTAGGCGATGAGGGCGTCGTTGTCCGTGGCGTGGAAGCGCAGGGTGCGCAGCTGCTGGAGCGCGGGGTGGGCGCGGCGCACGGAGTTGAGGAGGGTGAGCCAGGGCTCCAGGGAGCGGCCGGCGGCGCGGGCGGCTGCCCAGTCGCGGGGACGCAGCTCGTACTTCTCCGAGCGGGCGTACTCCTCGCAGTCCCCGGTGGCGCGCAGCGGCTCGCCCTCGTACAGCTCGTACCCCGCGTACACGCCCCAGGACGGTGACAGCGTCGCGGCGAGCGCGGCCCGCACGGCGAACGCTCCGGGCCCCCCGGTCTGGAGGTGCACGGGCAGGATGTCCGGGGTGTTCACGAAGAAGTTGGGGCGCAGGAAGTCACTGTCGGCGACCAGTTCCTCAAGGTATTCGGTGAGTTCCTGCTTTGTCTCGCGCCAGGTGAAGTAGGTGTACGACTGGGCGAATCCACGGCGGGCCAGCCCCTTGAGAACGGCCGGCCGGGTGAATGCCTCGGCCAGGAAGAAGACATCGGGGAATTCCCGGCCGATCTCGTCGATGAGACGACTCCAGAACGCCACCGGTTTCGTGTGCGGATTGTCGACGCGGAAGATGCGCACACCGCGGTCGATCCACAGCCTTACGATGCGCAGGATTTCCGCGTAGAGGGATTCCGGGGCGTTGTCGAAGTCGAGGGGATAGATGTCCTGGTACTTCTTCGGCGGGTTCTCGGCATAGGCGATCGAACCGTCCGGGCGGTGGCTGAACCACTCCGGGTGCTCGGTCACCCAGGGGTGGTCGGGCGCGCACTGCAGCGCCAGGTCGAGCGCGACCTCCAGGCCGTGCGCGCGGGCCCGGGCGACGAAGTGGACGAAGTCCTCGACCGTGCCGAGGTCCGGGTGGACCGCGTCGTGGCCGCCGTCGGCGGAGCCGACCGCCCACGGTGAGCCGACGTCACCGGGCGCGGCGGTCAGCGCGTTGTCGCGGCCCTTGCGGTGGACGGTGCCGATGGGGTGCACGGGCGGCAGATAGACCACGTCGAACCCCATGGCGGCGATCCTGGGCAGTTCCCGGACGGCGGTGCGCAGGGTGCCGTGCACGGGGGTCCCGTCGGCGCGCCGGCCGCCGGTGGAGCGCGGGAAGAACTCGTACCAGCTGCCGTACCGCGCCCGCGGCCGGTCCACCCGCAGCCGCTGCACGGGCCCGTGCGTGACCAGTTCGCGCGGCGCGGCCCCGGCCATCGCCGCCTGCACGGAGCCGGACAGCGCGGCCTCGGCGCGTGCGGCGGGCGGGCGTCCGGCGGAACGCAGCGTGGCGGCGGCCGAGCGCAGCAGCCGGGCCGGGCCGGCCGGCTCCCCGGGCCGCCCGGTGCCGTCGCCCGCCGGGCCCGCGGCGCGGTCCAGCAGCCGGGCGCCCTCCTCCAGTTCGTTGTCCAGGTCGGTCAGGCCCGCGTCCAGCTTGGCGCGCAGCCCCGCGGTCCAGGTGGCCCACGGATCGCGCCACGCCACGACCTGGAAGGTCCAGGGGCCCGGCGCATCGGCCGCCACCGTCGCCGTCCACAGGTCCAGTCCCGCGTCCGCGAGGCGCAGCGGTACCGTGCGCGGCGGTCCCGAAGGGCCGCGCAGCACCACCTCCGCCCCGAGCACCCCGTGTCCCTCGTGCCACACCGTGGCCCGCACCGACACCGGTTCGCCCGTCACGGCCTTGGCGGGGAACGCCCCGCGGCCGACCGCCGGCCGTACGTCCTCGATTGCTATTCGACCGTCCAACGCTTCCTCCAGATGTGCGTCGGCAACTGCGGAATGAAGCGTTGCCCGGCGGTAATTCGGCCGACAAGGATTTCCCCGGCACCGCCCGCCGCAGAGGAAAGTTGGACGAGTCGCCGACCAGCCCCGACCCGGGCGCGCGGCTCGTCTACTGAGGCAAGTCCGCACAGTTGCCCGGCACCGGTCCGGGAGCGTTGCCGGGCCACTCGGCGTACGGCTTCACTGATCGATGTCACACCACGTCAGACACACGGCAACCTTTTCCGAAGGAGAATTCCGTGTCCAAACGCATCCTCGTGGTGCTCTCCGAATACGGGTACTGGGGCGAGGAACTCGTCGGCCCGCTGGAGGCCTTCGACGCCCGCGGTTACCGCACCACGTTCATGACGCCCACCGGAAAGCGGGCGCACGCGCTGCCGCCGAGCCTGGACTCCGAGTACGTCGACCCGCCGCTCGGCCGCTCGGTCACCACCCGGGACATGGCCCGCAAGGCGCGTGCCGTGGACGACTCCGACCGGCTCGACAACCCGCTGAGCCTGGCCGACCTGATCCCGGAGCGGCCCTACGACAGCGCCCTCAACCACCTGCGGGAGCTGGAGGAGTACCACCGCCGGCTGACCTCCGCCACCGACGAGCTGGTCTCGGACTTCGACGCCCTGGTCATCGTCGGCGGCAGCGGTCCCATCGTGGACCTGGCCAACAACGAGCGGCTGCACGAGGTGGTGCTCGCCTTCGTCGCCGCCGACAAGCCGGTGCTGGCCGAGTGCTACGGCGTGGCGACCCTGGCCTTCGCCCGCGACTGGGAGTCCCGCCGCAGCCTGCTGTGGGGCAAGCACGTCACCGGCCACCCCAAGGAGTACGACTACAAGGACGGCACCGGCTTCCTCGGCGTCGAGTTCAACATGGGCCCGCCGCCGTACCCGCTGGAGTACATCCTGCGCGACGCCACCGGCCCGGACGGCGCCTTCCACGGCAACGTGGGCAAGGAGACCTCGGTGATCGTGGACTTCCCGTTCATCACCGCCCGGTCCACCCCGGACTCCTCGCTCTCCGGCGAACTCCTGGTCAAGGTCCTGGAGGAGGACCTGCGCCGCTACGGCTGGTAGCGCCCCGGCGTCCGCGCCCGGCCACATCCGCGTCCGGGGACGGGTCCCGCGGTGCTCCCGTCCCCGGACGCGAAGTCCCTCCCCCCCAGCACGAAGATCCCTCTCCCTCCCCTTGCAGAGGAGCCTCCTCATGCCCGCAAGGCCAGGCAAGGCCGCCCTGTTCGAGCAGCTCGCGGCCGACGGCATCACCCACATGTTCGGCAACCCCGGCACGGTTGAACAGGGTTTCCTCGATCTCACGGACTCCAGTGCCACCGAGTACGTACTCACCCTGCACGAGGGCGTCGCGGTCGCCATGGCCGACGGCTACGCCCGCGCCGCGCAGCGCCCGGCCGTGGTCCAGCTGCACAGCGGGGTGGGCCTCGGCAACGGCATCGGCCTGCTCTACCAGGCCAAGAGGGGTGGCTCCCCGCTGGTCACGCTGGTGGGCGAGGCCGGCGTGCGCTACGACGCGATGGACGCGCAGATGGCCGCCGACCTCGTCGCGATGGCGGAGCCGGTCACCAAGTACGCCACCCGCGTGGTGGACCCCGGCTCGGTGCTCCGGGTGCTGCGCCGGGCCGTGAAGATCGCCATGACCCCGCCGCGCGGGCCGGTCCTGGTGGTGCTGCCGGCCGATGTGCTGGACCAGATCACCACCGAGGAGGCGGTGCCCACGGTGGTGCCCTCCACCCGGACCGCGGCCGACCCGGCCGAGGTGGCGCGGGCCGCGCAGCTGCTGCGGGAGGGCGAGCACCCGCTGATCCTGATGGGCGACGGCGTCGCCGCGTCCGGAGCGCAGCGCGAACTGACCGACGTGGCCGAGCTGCTGGGCGCCCCGGTGTGGGGAGTGAACCACTCCGAGGTGAACATGGACACCACGCACCCGCTGTACGCGGGCCAGCTGGGCCACATGTTCGGCGAGGACAGCGCGGCCGTCGTGCGGGACGCCGACAGCGTGCTGATCGTGGGCACGTACGTGTTCCCCGAGGTGTTCCCGCGGCTGGACAACCCCTTCCGCAAGGACGCCCGGATCGTGCACGTCGACCTGGACTCCTACGAGATCGCCAAGAACCATCCCGTCGACCTGGGCCTGGCGGCCGACCCGAAGCCCACGCTGGCGGCGCTCGCCGCCGAGCTGCGCGCCCGCGGCGCGGTGCCGGCGGCGGTCCCGCCCCGGCCGGCCCCGGCCGCGGCGCCGGACACGCCGATGGAGCACTTCGCCCGCGAACTGGCGCGGCAGGCGCCGGAGCACCTCGCCTACTTCGACGAGGCGCTGACCGCCTCGGGTCCGCTGGCGCGGCACCTGCCGCCCCGGGTGCCCGGCCGGTTCCTCCAGACCCGCGGCGGATCGCTCGGCGTCGGCATCCCCGGCGCGCTGGGCATGAAGCTGGCCCGCCCGGACCTGAAGGTGATCGGCTTCACCGGCGACGGCGGCAGCATGTACACGATCCAGGCGCTGTGGACGGCGGCCCGCCACCGCATCGGCGCTGGCTTCGTGATCTGCAACAACCGCCGCTACCGGCTCCTCGACCTGAACATCGAGCAGTACTGGCGCGAGCAGGGCCTCGACCCGCACGCCCATCCGGCGGCGTTCGACCTGTCCCACCCCGACATCCGCTTCGCCGACCTGGCCCGCTCCCTCGGTGTCGAGGGCATGCGGGTGGAGCGGCCCGAGCAGGTCGAGTGCGCGGTGCGCCGCCTGCTCACCCACGACGGGCCGTTCCTGGTGGACCTGATCACCGAGTAGCTCTCCAGCCCTTTCGAGAAGAACCGGGACATCGCATGGGAACCGTCATACCCCTCAAGACCGGAAGGCTCTCCGGCAAGCGCATCGGCATCCTGCTGGAGGCCGACTACGTCGAGGACGAACTCGCCTACTACCAGCGGCGCTTCGCGGAGGAGGGCGCCGAGGTCAGCCTGCTCACCCGGCTGTGGGGGCAGCCTTCGCTCACCTTCGCCGGCCACGAGTACCAGGCGCCGCTGACCGTCGACGGCGACCTGGAGGAGCTGGACTACCACGAACTGCTGCACTTCGCCGCGCTGATCGTGCCCTCGGGCGGGGTCGCCGACCGGCTGCGCTACAGCGAGGACGTCGACGCCGTACCGCCCGCGCTGGAGCTGATGCGCCGCGCCTTCCGGCTGCCGTCGCTGGTCAAGGCGTTCTCCTGCCACGGACTGCAACTGCTGTCCGCTGCCCCCGAGTTGATCCGGGGCCGTCCGGTCACCTGTCACAACAACATCGTCGCGGACGTCCGCAACATGGGCGGGATCTACGTCAACCAGGACGTCGCCGTCGACCGCGACCTGATCAGCACCCGCACGGTCGACCACTGCCACCTGCTGGCCCGGACCGTGATCGAACGGCTGTCCCTGCCCAGCGACGTCATCGCCGCCTGAGGCCGGCGCCGGACCCCGCAGCAGACCACAGGAGGCCGCCATGCCCGCCGAAGTGCCCTTCTCCTTCTCCGACACCACCGCCGGCTATGTCACCGGGCGCCAGGGCGGACGTCGGTTCACCGTCAAGACCCTCGACGACCGCGAGGTCGCCGTCCACCTCACCGACACCACGTCCGCGCAGCTGCTGCGCAATCTGCAGGAGCCGTACCACGACGTCACCGGCCGCATCGACGAACTGCTGGTGCCCGGCGCGTTCGTCTTCTCCTACGGTCCCGTCTACCCCGACCCGGACGGCCTGTACTTCCAGGCGGACAAGCTCGTCTTCACCGCCGAGACCCCCGCCGACCACCCCTACGAGGAGGCCGGCTGGTGGACCGAGCAGCTGCGCCGGCTCGCCCGGTTCTACCGCCGGTCCCAGTTCGGTGACGGGCCTGTCGACTTCGCCGACTACCGCACCGAGATCCGCGCCAGCGGCCACAAGACCGAGCAGCACATCCAGGAGACCGACACCATCTCCCGCCTCGTCTACGGCATGGCGAGCGCCTACGCGCTCACCGGCGACGAGGACTTCCTGGAGGTCGCCGAGCGCGGCTCGCAGTACCTGCACGACCACATGCTCTTCCGCGACGAGGCGGAGAACCTCGTGTACTGGTACCACGGCGTCGACGTCTCCGGGACCCGCGAACGCAAGCTGTTCGCCTCGGAGTTCGGCGACGACTACCGGGCGATCCCCGCCTACGAGCAGATCTACGCGCTGGTCGGGCTCGCCCAGACCTACCGGCTCACCGGCAATCCGGTGATCCGCCGGGACATGGAGGACACCGTCGCCCTGTTCGAACGGTTCTTCCGGGACCGGCGGCTGGGCGGCTACTACTCGCACATCGACCCGGTGTCGCTGAGCCCGCACGACGACGCCCTCGGCCCCAACCACTCGCGCAAGAACTGGAACTCGGTCGGCGACCACGCCCCCGCCTACCTGATCAACCTCTACCTGGCGACCGGCGACGAGCGCTTCCGGCGGATGCTGGAGCACACCTTCGACATGATCGTCACGTACATGCCGGACCGCACGCCCGGCGGCAGCCCCTTCGTCAACGAGCGCTTCCACGCGGACTGGACGCCCGACCACACCTGGGGCTGGCAGCAGAACCGGGCGGTCGTCGGGCACAACCTGAAGATCGCCTGGAACCTGACCCGGATGGCGGGCACCCTGCCCAAGCGGGAGTACCGGCAGCTGGCCGACCAACTCGCCCGGAGCATGCCCGCGGTGGGCCGCGACGGACAGCGCGGCGGCTGGTACGACGTGCTCCAGCGGGAGGCGGAGAACGGCCGGCACGCCTTCGTCTGGCACGACCGCAAGACCTGGTGGCAGCAGGAGCAGGCGATCCTCGCCTACCTGATCCTGGCGGGGCACACCGGCGACGAGGAGTTCCTGCGGCACGCCCGGGAGGCCTCCGCCTTCTACAACGCCTTCTTCCTCGACCACGACGAGGGCGGGGTGCACTTCACGGTGCTGGCGCAGGGACTGCCCTTCGCGGTCGGCAACGAGCGGCTCAAGGGCAGCCACGCCATGGCCATGTACCACAAGGCCGAGCTGTGCTACCTCGCCGAGGTCTACCTGCGGCTGCTGATCCACCGCGAGCCGCTGGACCTGTGGTTCGCGCCGCGCCCGGACGCCGACTTCGACGGCGGGCTGCTGCGGGTGGCACCGGACATCCTGCCGCCCGGCCGGGTCGTCCTGGACCACGTCACCGTGGACGGCGCGCCGCACGCCGACTTCGACGCGGAGGCGATGACCGTCCGGCTGCCGCGGAGCGAGCACCGGCTCCGGGTGAAGGCCCGGCTGACGCCCGTGGAGCGGACGTGACCGGGACGGACGTGACGGACACGGCCCGGACCGGCGCGGACGTGGCGGCGGCGGGCGTGCACCCGGCCGCGCTGCGCCTGTCGGTGCTGCCCGGTGATCCGCTGCGCTTCGGCGCGCGGGTCACCGGCCGCGGGGTCACCTTCACCGTGTACGGCGCGGACGCCGACCGCATGTGGCTGGTGCTGCTGGACGCGGGCACCGGCACGCCGCTGGCCGAGGTGCCGTTCCCGGAGGCGTTCCGGTGCGGGCGCGTGTTCACCATGACCGTCGCCGGTCTGGACCCGGCCGCCGTGCACTACGCCTACCGCGCGGAGTCCGCGGCCGGCGGGCTGCCCGAGGGCTGGGCGAAGGGGCCGCTGCTGCTCGACCCCTACGCCGTCTCCCTGGCCGGCGGCGAGACATGGGGGCGGCGCCCGGCGTACCGGTGCCGGATCGCCGCGGACGACGGCTTCGACTGGCAGGGCGTGACCCGGCCGCGCATCCCGCGCGAGGAACTGGTCGTCTACGAGCTGCACGTGCGCGGCTTCACCCGGCACCCCTCGTCACGGGTCGCGCACCCGGGCACGTACGCGGGCCTCACCGAGAAGATCCCCTATCTGCGGGAGCTGGGCGTCAACTGCGTCGAGCTGATGCCGGTGTTCGAGTTCGACGACACCGACAACCCGTTCAGCGACCCCGCCACGGGCCGGCCGCTGCCGAACTACTGGGGCTACCACCCGGTGTCGTTCTTCGCGCCGAAGGCCGCCTACGCCGCCGACCGGTACGGGGACGGCCCGGCGCGGGAGCTGAAGACGCTGGTGCGGGAGCTGCACCGGGCGGGCATCGAGGTGATCCTCGACGTGGTCTACAACCACACCGGCGAGGGCGGCCGACAGGGGCCCGTGCTGGGCTGGCGCGGCCTGGACGAGGACGCCGCGTACGTGCGCGCCGCCGACGGCACCTACGCCAACCTGACCGGGACCGGCAACACGGTCAACGCCAACCATCCGCGCACCCGCCGGATGATCCTGGACAGCCTGCGGCACTGGGCCAGCGAGTACCGCGTGGACGGCTTCCGGTTCGACATGGCCCCGATCCTGGCGCGCGGCCCGGGCGGCGCCCCGCTGGACGTGCCGCCGCTGCTGGAGGCGATCGCCGCCGACCCGGTGCTGGCCGACCGGAAGCTGATCGCCGAGCCGTTCGACGCGGCCGGTCTCGACCTGCTGGGCCGCTTCCCGCGCTGGGGCCGCTGGATGGAGTGGAACACCCGCTTCCAGCACACGGTGCGGCGCGCCCTGGCCGGACGCCCGGAGGCCGTCGGCGACCTGGCGGAACGGCTGGCCGGCTCGCCCGACCTGTACGCCGGGTACGGCACGGCCGCGAGCGTCAACCTCGTCGCCTGCCACGACGGCCTGCCGCTGGCCGACTGGACGGCCTACGAGCGGCGGCACAACGAGGCCAACGGGCAGGGCAACACCGACGGCCCGCCCGACGACTCCGCGTTCAACGCCGGGCACGAGGGCCCCACCGACGACCCGGCCGTGCGCGCGCTGCGGGACCGGCTGGTGCGCGGGGCGCTGCTGCTGCTCCTCACCGCGCAGGGAGTGCCCATGCTGCTCGCGGGCGACGAGTGCGGACGCACCCAGCGCGGCAACAACAACGCCTACTGCCAGGACAACGAGGTCAGCTGGCTCGACTGGGCGGCCGCCGCGCGGCACACCGGCCTGACCGGCCTCGTACGGGCGGCGCTGGCCTTCCGCCGCGCGCACCCGGCGCTGACCCGGCCGGACCATCCGCGCCGCCGCTTCGGCACCACCCACGACGGAGTGGTCGTCCACCTCGCCCACGCGCCCGGGGACCACGTCCTGGTCGCCGTCAACTGCCGTGCCCAGGACGGCAAGGCGGAGCTGCCGGACGCCCCCGAGGGCACCCGGTGGCACCTGTTCGCCGACACCGGGCTGCCTCCGGGGCGGGAGCTCGCCCCCGCTCCCGGCCCCGTCGGGGACCGGCTGCCGCTGGCCGCGCACGCGGTCGCCGTACTCGCGGCCCGGCCCTTGTCCTCATCGACCGATCTCACGGAAAGGTACTGACATGGCGTTCGACGCCTATCTCGGCTACAGCGGCTCCACCGTCACCGTGCATCTGAGCGGTGACCTCGCCGACCGGCACGTGCCGTCCCTGCGCCGGCTGATCGACCAGGCGCTCCAGCGGCCGGTGAGCGTGCTGGTGCTGCGGATGCGGGAGCTGACCTCGCTGTCCCCGGGCGGAGTGCGCTGCCTGGCGTTCGCGCAGCAGCGGATGGCGCGCGGCGCGGAGATCGTGCTGGACGGGGCGGGCGAGGACGTGCTGCGCGTGCTGCGGGCGGGCGGCTTCGACCGGGCCGTCACGGTCACGGAGGAACTGCCCGACTTCGACGAGCGGGCCGCCGCATGAGGGCCGTGCTGATGGCGGGCGGCCAGGGCTCCCGGCTGCGCCCGCTGACCGAGCACCTGCCGAAGCCGCTGCTGCCGGTGGGCGGGCGCCCGATCATGGAGCACGTGCTGCGCCTGCTGCGCCGGCACGGCATCGAGGAGACCGTGGTCACCGTCCACTACCTGGCCGAGCTGATCGAGCGGGAGTACGGCGACGGCACCCGGCTCGGGATGTCGCTGTCCTACGTCCACGAGGACCGGCCGCTGGGCACCGCGGGCAGCGTCAAGGCCGCCGAGGGACTGCTGGGCGGGGAACCGTTCCTGGTGATCTCCGGGGACGCCCTGACCGACGTCGACCTGACCGAGCTGGTGCGGCGGCACCGCGAGCGGCGGGCGCTGGTCACGGTGTGCCTGACCGAGGTGGCCGACCCGAGCCAGTTCGGCATCGCCACGCTGGGCCCGGACGGGCGCATCGAGCGGTTCCTGGAGAAGCCCGGGCCGGGCGAGGCGTTCTCCCGCACCGCGAGCACCGGCATCTACGTGATGCAGCCGGAGGTCCTGCGGTACGTGAGCGGGACCGGGCCGGCCGACTGGGCCCGGGACGTCTTCCCGCGGCTGCTCGCCGAGGGCCTCCCGGTGTACGGCCATGTCGCGGAGGGCTACTGGGAGGACGTCGGCACGCACGCGGCGTACGCCCGGGCGCAGCAGGACGTGGTGCGCGGCCTGGTGGACGTCGGCGACGCCGAGCCCGTGGCCGCCTGATCCCCGTCCGCCGCGGACGAAGGGGAGACCGGAACCGTCCCGGTCTCCCCTTCGTCGTGCGTCCGCGCCGCCGCTACAGGTCGGCGACCCGCGCGGCCACCTCGGCGAGGCGGGCGCGCGCCGCCGGCTCGTGCACGTCCGGCAGCGAGGTGACGACGTACTCGGCGCCCTGCGCGGCCAGTTCGGCGCAGCGGCGGACCGCGCGCTCCACCGAACCGTCCTCGCCCGACACCGGCAGCCGGCTGAGCACCGACTTGGTGAGCGAGCCGAAGTCCCGGCCCTCCTTCTCGCACAGCTCGCGCAGCAGCCGCAGCTTGTCCGGCAGGTCCGGCCCGTCGGGCAGGTTGCAGGCGTCGGCGTACCGGGCCACCAGCGGCAGCGTGCGCCGCTCCCCTCCCCCGCCGACCAGGATCCGCGGATGCGGACGGCTCAGCGGGGCGGGCGAGTTGAGGGGCCGCTCCAGGTGGTGGCGCGCGCTGCGGTAGGGGCCGGTGTCGCCGGACCACATGTGGTGGGCGATCCGCAGGGTGTCCTCCAGCTCGGCGAACCGCTCCTTCAGCGCCGGGAAGGGCAGGCCGAGGCCGCGGGCCTCCTCCTCGAACCAGCCGGCGCCCACGCCGAGCCAGGCGCGGCCCCCGGAGAGCACGTCGAGGGTGGTGACCGTCTTCACCAGCACGGCCGGACGGCGGTGCGTGACGCCCGTGACGAGGGTGCCGAGGGTGATCCGCCGGGTGATGGCGGCGGCGTAGGCCAGCAGCGAGTAGGCCTCCGGCATCTCCAGCTCGGGCGGGCCGTTGAGGCCGATCTGGAAGAAGTGGTCCATGACCCACAGCCCGGCGATGCCGCCCTCGTCGGCGTCCCGGGCGATGTCCGAAAAGGTCTCCGCGAGCTTCTCCGGCCCGCCGGGCCAGGTGAAGCGGGAGACGGTCAGTCCAATGCGCACGCGGTGGTGCTCCTTTCCGTCGGGTGCCGGCACGCGGGGCACCGGCACATGCCAAGAGCCGGTGCGGGGCCCTGGTGGGCTCCGCACCGGCGGGTGGTCCGGCCGCTGTGGTGGATCACAGGCCGGGCGACCCCGGCATGGGGGTGATCTTGTCGACGCTGTACTCCCGGATCTTGGGCCGGCCGTTCTCCAGCACCACGGTCCAGGTCTGGTCGGCGTCGAAGCCCTTCCACACGCTGTGTGCGGCGGGCGGGGTCCAGGTCTTGGTCTGCCAGTTGACGGTCAGCGAGATCTCGGCCTCGGTCGCCGAGATCCGCCGCACCTCCGTGCGGGTCAGCTCGTGGGTCTCGTCGAAGAACAGGTTGAGGACGTTGTCGTACCAGGTGCGGAAGTCGTCCAGGTTGCGCACGGTGATCTCCGGGAAGACCATGCGCAGCCCCTGCGAGGCCAGGAAGGGCGTGACCTCCTCCAGCGTGTCGTGCCGGTCGAGGGCGCGGAACCACTCGGTGGCGACGTCGATCACGTCCTGCGCGGTGAGTTCGGTCTTCTCCTGTGCCACGGTCATCTGAATTCTCCTCGGGATGTGTCCGGTGAGTTTCTTTCCGGGATTTCAGTGGAAGAGCCGGGAATCCGGTTCGAAGCCCTGCGACCGGCAGTAGCGCACGTACTGGTCGAGGTAGTAGTAGCAGTCGTGCTGGTCGATCAGCTGGTCCTTGTCGTCGAGGAAGCGCATGACGCCGTTCATGATGAAGAGCGTCGTCATTCCCTCCGGGTCGTCCGTGGTGAGGGTGTGGACGTCGCCCGGCGGCTCGAAGACGAAGGTGCCGGGCCGCGCCACCCAGTCGTGCTCCGGGTAGTACCAGGAGCCCTGCAAGGTGTACGCGGACACCGGGCCGGTGTGCTGGTGGCGGCTGATGACGCCGGCGCCCTTGACCCGGGTGATGACCACCCACATGCCGGTGCTCAGGTCGAACCGGAGCGGCTTCCAGGACGCCCGCTCGTCGAAGGGGACCCAGGTCTGGTCCTCCTCGGCGATGGCGATGTCCGGCGGGCCGAACTCCTTGATGGTTTCCAGAATGTTCTCCGGAACGGCGGCGACGTGCATCCGGATCCCCTTTCCATAAAGGCGGGCTGACGAATTCCATGAAACTCCGGACGCGCGGGCCGCGCCATCGTTCTCCGTTTCTCCGAGGAGACTTGGGGCAGTCGGCAAAGAACTCACGGCAAATTGCCGGGAATTCTCGCCGACCGCCCCGCCCGCTCAGTTCGCCGCGGCCTGCTGCCGGGGCCGCAGCCACCACAGCAGCGCCCCGGCGGCCAGCGCGAGGGCGCACAGCAGCCACAGGGTGTCCTGGAACGCGGAGCCGTAGGTGCCGTCGCCGCGCAGGGCGTTGAAGATGCCGCCGACGACGGTGTAGCCGAGGGCGTTGGCGATCTGCGTGGCGGTGAGCAGTCCGCCGGAGGCCGCGCCGGCGTCCTCCTGGGCCACCCCGCCGAGCACGAGGCCGATCAGGGAGGGCGCGATCAGGCCCTGCCCCAGACCGCACAGCAGCAGCCCCGGAGTGACCAGCGCCGCCTGGTGGGCGGCCGAGCCGGAGCCCACGGGCAGCCGGACCAGCACCAGGCCCGCGGCCATCACCACGGCGGCCAGCACGAGCACCGCGCTGCCCCAGCGCGCCACCAGCTTCTTGCCCTGCAGCGAGGCCAGCGCGAAGGCCGCGCCCAGCGGCAGGAACACCACACCGGAGGCCAGCGGGGACAGCTTCAGACCGTCCTGGAGGAAGTAGGACAGGATCAGGAACAGCCCGGCGTTGCCGCTGTAGAACACCAGCGCCGTCGGCAGGCCCTTCGCGAAGCCGGGGTGCCCGAACAGCCGCGGCGGCAGCAGCGCGTGCCCGGCGTCCGAGACCCGGGCGATGCGCCGCTCCCACAGCATGAACAGCGCGAAGCACACCACGGCCCCGGCCAGCGCGCCCCAGCCCCAGGCCGGCCAGCCGTTGTCGGCGCCGACGACCAGCGGCCACAGCAACAGCAGCAGGGCGGCGGCGAGCAGCAGGACGCCGAGGTAGTCGATGCGGGCCCGGCTGCTGCCGCGCACCTCGCGCACCGAGGCGGCGGCGCCGAGCGCGGCGATCACGGTGACCGGCACGTTCACCAGGAACACGGAGCGCCAGTCCCAGCCGGCCAGGTCCAGCTTGATCAGCGCGCCGCCGACGATCTGGCCCGCGATGGAGCCGAGGCCGATCGTGGCACCGTACAGGCCGAGCGCCTTGGCGCGTTCCTCGGCCGGGAAGACCACCTGGAGGATGGCGAGCACCTGCGGCAGCATCAGCGCCGCGGCCAGGCCCTGGACGACGCGGAACGCGATGAGCGCGGCAGCACTGGGCGCCACCGCGCACAGGAGCGAGGTGGCGCCGAAGGCGATGAGCCCGATGAGGAACACCCGGCGGCGTCCCAGGGCGTCGCCGATGCGCCCGCCGGTGACCAGACCCACCGCGTACGCCAGGACGTACCCGGCGACGACGAACTGGATCTGGCCGAAGGAGGCGCCGAGCGAGGACTGGATGGACGGCGCCGCCACGTTCACGATGAACACGTCGAGCATGCCCATGAACGTGGCGAGCAGCAGCATCCCGAGGGCCAGCCACCGCTTGGGATCGGGCAGTTGCCCGCCGCCGGACTCACCGGCGGCGGGCACGGACCGTGGGGTGGAGTCGGTCGTACTCATGGATTCCTCTCTGGAACACGGGGCCGCACCTCGGCCCGGGGCCGCGGCACGGCCGGTGCGGTGGCCGGGGTCCGGCCGAACTTGCGCATCGCCGGGATCTCCACGGCCCGGTACAGCAGCCAGGAGCCCAGCAGGGCGAGTGCGAACGCGGCGGCGGTGAGGGCGAGCGCCTGCGGCAGCGCCCAGCCGCGCCCGTACCCGAGCAGGTGGTGTCCGTAGATGAGCACCAGGCGGTGCACCATGTAGAACGCGAAGGAGACCTCGCCCAGCCAGACGAAGGTCCGCCCGGACAGCGCGCTGCCGCGCCCGTCGGCGTCGCGGCGGGCGAGCGCGCCGATCAGCAGCGTCAGCGGGATGACGGTGGCGGCGGCCTGCGCGTACAGCACGGGCAGGTGCAGCGCGAGCACGTACCCGGCGGCGAGCAGCGGCAGCGCGGCGCTCGCCGGGACGCGCACCCAGCGGCCGGCCAGGACGAGCCGGGCCGCGGCCATGCCGAGCAGGAACTCCACGGCGCGCGTGAGCGGGAAGGCGTAGACGAACCAGTACCGCGCCTCGCCGATGGGCGCGAACGGCAGCTGCGGCCGCTCGGGCAGCAGCCCGGCCAGCGCCGGCAGCAGCAGGACGACGGCGGTGCAGACGCCCACGACCGCCCAGAGCCGGCGGCTGTCCAGGCGCAGCAGGGCGCGGTGCAGCAGCGGGAAGGACAGGTAGAAGAGCAGCTCGCAGGAGAGCGACCAGCTGACCGGGTTGCCGGTCATGAAGATGCGCGCGTCCGGCGACCAGCTCTGCAGCAGGAGCAGGTTGGGCAGCCAGGAGGAGGGGTCGGTGAGCGCGGGCGGTGCCTGGTAGGCGCTGACGACGACGCCGGTGCTCCAGGTGACGACGGCGACCAGGACGAAGGTGGCCAGGTGGTTGGGGTAGATCTTGGCGACGCGGCGGCGCCAGAAGGTGCGCGCGCGCTGGCCGGGCCGGGCCGACCAGGTCAGCACGAAGCCGCTGAGCACGAAGAAGAAGGAGACGCCGACGGCCCCGGCGGCCGACGCCCAGTACCGCAGGGCCTTGTCGACGCCGGGATCGGCGAAGACGCCCTCACGTGAGAGGTGGTAGGCGAAGACGCCGAGGGCCGCCAGAAAGCGGGCGCCGGTGAGCGAGGGCAGCCGGGACTGACCCGCTGCCGCGGGTGGTCGCTCGGTGCCGGCCTTCTCGAGCATGGGAACCCCTTCGGGTGAGGCGGACTGGTGTCCGGCGGTCGAGGTGGAGGGGTGGTGCTGAGGGATGGGTCTGTCGCGGTGCTGGGGGGCGGCGTCCGTGCCCGGCCACGTGACGTCCGCAACCGAGAAAACGCCCGCGGGGCACGGTTCACCAAGCCGGTCCGGGCAATCCGATGCGACTGGTCCAAGTCCCGTCAGTGACCCCGGGGTTGGGGCGTGCGGGGGCCGGTTCGGGCGCCCCGTGGTGAGGTGATCGGGCGCACGCCCCGACCGAACACGACACCGACGCGGAGGGCTCATGTCGAACAAGCGGACGCTGCATCCGGAGTCCGGACACCCCGGTGCCGCCGAACAGGCGCTGCACCGGGCGGTGCGGGAGGGCGACCTGCCCGGCGCCGCGGACGCGCTGTACGCCGGCGCGGACCCGAACGCCCGGGACCCGCTGGGCTACCCCGCCCTGAGCCGGGCGGCGGCGCTGGGCCGGACCCAGCTGACCGAGCTGCTGCTGACCGCGGGCGCGGACCCGCTGCTGCCGGACGTCCGGATGGGGACCTCCCCGCTGCACAAGGCGGCGCAGGGCGGCTGCGTCGACGTCGTGCGGCTGCTGCTGGACCACGGGGCGTTCGTGGACGCGCAGGCGCCGACCACGGGGCACACGCCGTTGATCGACGCGGTCTGGTACAAGCATCCGCCGGTCGTGGAGCTGCTGCTGGCCCGGGGCGCGAACCCCGATGTGCGGGCGCACGCCGGGTACCGGGCGGACGAGCTGGGCCCGCTGGTGTGCGAGGAGGACCAGTCGGTGTACGTCCGCCTGATCGAGGCGGCCCGGGCCCGCCGCGCCCGGGCGGCCGGGGCCGCGCTGCGGCTGGCGGCGCTGTCCGGGGACGCGGCCGGGGCCCGCGCGGCGCTCGCCGCGGGCGCCGACGCCGACGTGAAGGCGCCCGACGGCCACACCGCGCTGCTCGACGCCTCCCGCGAGGGGCACCTCGCGGTGGTGGCGGCGCTGCTCGCGCACGGCGCCGACCCGACGGTGGTCGACCACCTGATGAAGGCGACGCCCGCGCACAAGGCGGCGTACATGGGCCGCCCCGAGGTGATGCGGGAACTGGTCGCGGACGGCCGGGTGGAGCTGGACGCCCAGGGCCCCTACAACGGCTACACCGCGCTGCACGACGCCGTGTGGCACGGCCACACCGAGACGGTCCGCGTGCTCCTGGAGGCAGGCGTGCGCACCGACCTGGCCGGCTGGGACGGGCTGACCCCGCTCGGGATGGCCCGCAGGTACGGCTACGACGACATCGTGGCGCTGCTGGAGAAGGCCGAGCGGGCTCCGGAGGGGGCGTAGGGCTTGGTCGGCCGCGGGGAACTGCCCAAGTCGCGGCGGGAGCGGGCTCCTCCCTTGTCTCATTCCAACAAGACGGTATGTTTTTTGGGGCTCCCGCACCCTTCGACTCCGGCCCCCGGGCCGCCTGACGACTTACGGAGTCACGCATGGCGAAGCAGCCACGTGCCCTGCGTACCTATGAACAGGTCCTGAACGCCGCCGCGCAGGAGTTCGCACAACACGGGTACGCGGAGGCCAATCTCCAGCGCATCGCCGAGCGCACCGGAATGACCAAGGGAGCCCTCTACGGCCACTTCCCCTCGAAGCGGGCGCTCGCGACGGCGCTCGTGGACCATCTGGAGGTGGCCACCGACCATCTGCTCGGCGGCGCCTGCGCGGAGTGCGGCCCGCCGCTGGACCGGCTGCGGTCCCTGCTGCTGGCGCTGGCCGTACGCATCCGCCGGGACGTGCGCATGAGAGCCGCCCTGCGCCTGGTGACCGAGACCGCCCAGGGCGCCGCCAAGCCGCCCCGGCTGATGGACGGTGTGCACGGGCGCGCCCTGGAACTGGTGCTCAGCGCCCAGCAGGCCGGTCAGGTGGACCCCGCCCTGCCGCCGGAGCCGGTGGCCGATCTCGTCGTGGTGGTGCTGTTCGGCGCCCACTGCACGGACTACGCCCGCGACGGCGGTGACCTGCCGACCCGGCTCGGCATCCTGTGGGACATCCTCGTCCGCGCCCTGCCGCCCACGCGAACGGCGGCCTAGGGTGCGGCAGTTGCCGGGGCACCGGCGCGGACCGGCGCCCCGGGGCGGGCGGTATCGGAAGACGGGACGGCGCCCGGCAGCGGGCCGGTGCCTGACCGGCCAGGAGGGCGCGGCCCGGGAAGGTCCACGAGACCCGGCTCCGGAGCGGACCGCGCACCACGGCCGGCGCGACCCCGCGCGGTCCGTCACGACCGGTGTGGCCGGCGCGGCGGCCGAGCCCCTCGGGGCGCGCCGGCCGGAGTTTCCGGCGCGAGCCGGCGGACTCCCCCAAGGCGCTGTGGCCGCGAGCCCGTCGGGGCACGCCCGTCCGGCCCAGTGCCATGCCGGGCGGCACCGGGCCGTAAGCGGTTCAGACGAGTTGCAGTACCGGTTCGGCGGCGCGCGCGGCCACCCGCGCCGGGGCCCAATTCAACACCGCCTCGGCGATGCGCCGTTCACCCTGGACGGCGCTGATGACGAGTTCGCGGGTGCCGTCGTTCGCGGACTCGGCCCGCGTCACGGACAGCCGGGTCGGCATGTCCAGCTCGCCGAAGGCCAGACAGTCCACCCGCGCGCCGACGAGGCCGTAGAGCGTGGCGTCCGGGGCGCCCTGCCCGTTCTCGTGGACGTAGAGGTGCCCGAGCTGGCGGAAGCCCTCCAGCATCACGGCCTGCGGGATGTGATCGGTGGGGTGGTCGAACAGGATCGCGTGGTTCAGATCGAGTCTGAGCCACCACTCGTCGGGGCCGCCCCCGGGCGCGAGCACGCAGTCCTTGGCGCGCAGCCGGCCCACGCGGTGCGGCATCAGCCGCGCCGCCTCCGGCTGCCCGGACGGCCCGGCCGCGGGCCGCTCCGCCCGGCGGCGCAGCAGCCGGTACCGCCGTTCGTCCACCACACAGGCCTCGATGTGGCCGCGCCCGCACCGCACGCCGTCCACCGACAGCGCCATCTCCAGCCGTACGTCGTACCGCTTGGGCGCCCGGCTGCCGTCGTAGTCCCAGGTGGTCTCCAGGACCACCGGGACGGGCGCGCCCTTGACCCGCAGCGGCTCCCGGTCCCAGATCTCGAAGCCGGTGTTCTGGCCGACGAAGCGGTGGCCGAGCGGTATGCCGAGCCGGCCGTGCCCCACGTACAGCAGGGTCTGGCGGATGGACTCGGCGAACAGCAGCGGATCGCTGGTGCCGTCCGCGTCGGGGTGGTACAGGGCGTGATCCCGGGGCCACTGGGCGGCGACCAGGAGACGGTCGGGCCCGTCCGCGGCCGCGTCGGTGAGGAAGACTTCGGCGACGGAGGCGCGGTGGACGAGGGTGCGTGGGATAGCCTGTGCGTAGTGAAGTGCCTGCGTTGACGCGACGGCCCCTGCGGAAATGGCCGAGGTGGCCGTCAAGGGACTTGCTGTCGCGGACGTACGCTGGCGCATCATGGTCCCCCTGGAAGAAGAAGGTTGACTCCGAGAAGCCCGAAGGCACAGATCAACTTCGCTGAAGAAAATATACCGTTGAGAAGGTATTTAGCAAGCAGTCGTTTCCCGGAGTCGCCGTCTCCCCAGGCAGGAGGGGGTGCAAGGACTCTCGGAGCGCGCCCCGAGGACGAAGGACGCACATGACGAAGGACCAGGCACCCCCGCTTCCCGCCACCCGCAGGACCGGCACCCGCCGCCAGGAGCCCCGCCTCAAGCAGGACCGGGCCGTTCGCACCCGGAACACCATCCTGAAGGCGGCGGCGGAGGTCTTCGCGCAGCGGGACTACCCGTCCGTGACGATCCTGGACATCGCCGAACAGGCCGGCGTGACCAAGGGCGCCGTCTACTTCCACTTCGCCAACAAGGAGGCCGTCGCGGTCTCCGTGGCCGAGCAGTTCTACACCGCGCTCCTCGCGTCCGTGCGCCCGGTGCTCGACACCGACGCGACCCCGGCGCGCAAGGTCGTGGAACTGCTGCGGCACACCGCCCGCTCCTTCCGCGAGGACCCGCTCACCCAGGCCGGCAGCCGACTGCAGATCCAGCAGTGGGCCATCGAGTCCGAACTGCCCACGCCCTACGTCGGCTTCACCCAGGTGCTGGCCGAACTGCTGACGGAGTGCCGCGCCAACGGCGCGCTGCCGCCGGAGGCCGACCCCGAGGCGCTGGCCCGCGTGCTGCGCTCCGCGCTCTTCGGTGCGCAGCACATCTCCGGCGTACAGCACGGCTGGTCGGACATCGTGGAGCGGACGGAGGAGATCATCCAGGCACTGCCCGTCCTGGCTCCGGCCGCACGCGACTGACCCCCCGCCGGCCCGCCGCCACCACCGGTCCATCGGCCCCACGAACCGTCACGCCAGCCTGCGGCCGTCGGCCGCCGCGGGTTCCACGATGTCCGCGGGCTCGACGATGTCCGCGGGCACACCGCCGAGGCGGTGCAGGGCGTACGCCGCGGTGACCATCGTCATGTGGTGGTGCCAGCCCGGGAAGGACCGGCCCTCGAAGTCCAGCAGCCCGAAGTCCCGCTCCAGGGACTTCAACGAGGCCTGCGTGCGCACCGAGTGCCGCACCAGGGAGAGGACCTCGTCGGCGCGTCTGTCCGTCGGCGCGGTCAGCCAGAAGCGGATCGGCCGGCGTTCGGCGGCCGACCACTGGGTCAGCAGGCGGTACACCGGCTGCGGCGCGGTGCGCCCCGGCTCGGGCGGTACGGGCAGCCGCACCAGCCCGGAATGGACCACGAGGTGGCGCACCGGGCCGTCCGCCCGGCCCGCCGAGATCACCTGCGGCGGCCGGGCGCGCTCGCCCCGCCCGGCGTACTCACCGACGGGCAGCGGCCGGGGCTGTTCGGTGCCGCGCGCCGCGGCGGGCGCGGCGGGGAGCACGGCCTGGCTGGGGTGCAGCTCGACCACGAAGTCCAGGCCGCGCGCGGCGAGCCCGGCCACCAGGGGGCCCGCCTCCGGGGTGCAGCGCAGGTCGGCGACGACCGGCGCGGGCGGTGTGAGACCGGTCCCGGCGAGCGCGTCGACCATGCCGAGCACATGCCGGCTCACCGGCTCGGCCGCCGCGGACAGCGGCAGCCGGGCCCGGGAACGCAACCGCTCGTCGCCGCACCAGCGGTCGTCCAGCAGCAGCCGCCAGTCGACCGGCACGCTCATGTCGCCCGAGGACAGGAACAGCCCGATGCCCAGCTGGCAGTTGACGGTCCGGCCGGCCTCCGGCACGAACCGGCGGTGGACGCCCACCGAGTGCTCGCCGCGCTTGGGGATGACCGCGATCCCGGTCGCCCAGGCCGCCACCGGCATCCGGGCCACCACCTGGGCGGCGATCGCGCGCCGCGCCGGATCCCACGGCCAGGGGCTGGAGTTGATGAACTGCTGGAGCGACTGGGCCGCCGTCGCCGACCGGGGAACGGTCAGGGCGAGGTTGCGGATGGATTTCTTGCCCCGGGTGGTGAGCAGGCCGGCGAGGTAGACCTCGGCCCAGCGGCGCTGGTCGGCCCGTGGCAGATGAGCGAAGACCTCCTCGGTGAAGTCCGCGACCGTGAGCGGGCGGCCCGGCCCGTGCGGCGCACCCGGGAGCCGAGCCGTCCACACGGACGACGGTGGCACTGACACGGTGTGGTGCAGGTGCTCGTCAAGCACGTCCCCTCCAGGTCAGCTTGCTGGACGCCGGTTGCTCTGTGGTGCGTCATCGCAGGAGCGAAGACATCCAAAAAATAATACCCTCAAGAACGAATTAAAAGTGCGCACCGCGGCTCCGCGAGACTCTGCTATCTCCCGACTCTGGGCACGGGAATGCCCGTTCGACTGGGACGGCGACGAGGACAGACCGCATGCTCACGTGCGGGTGCGCGGCCCCGCGCGCGGAACACCGGTCCCACGACGGGGCGCGTACCGTCGCGGCCCGGCAGAGGGACTGCCCGGCCCCAGGGAGGTGTGCCGTGAGCGTCACCGTGCACGTGTGGTTCGACTACATCTGTCCGTTCAGCCTGATCGCGCGGAAACTGCTGACCGAGGCCGTGGCCGGGCGCGACGTCACCTGCGTCTGGCATCCGTTCGAGACCAACCCGCACTGCGTCGAGGAGGCCGGGGAGTACCCGCCGGGCGCCTGGAACCGGCTGGTCACCCCGCTCGCCGCCCGCTACGAGGTGCCGCTCGCCGGAGCGCCGCAGAACCCGCTGCGCCGGGCGCGCCTGGCCTTCGTCGGCTACCAGTACGCGCTGGACTGCGGGGCCGGACAGGCCTACAACGACCGGCTGTTCACCGCGTACTACTACCAGTGGCGGGACATCTCCGACCCGGTCGAGCTGACCCGCCTGGCCGCCGACGCCGGCCTGGACCCCGGCAACTTCCGCGACGCCGTCCTCTCCCCGCGCTACACCCGCCGCCACCTCGACGCCCTGGACCACGCCCGCGACCGGGAGGCCATCACCGGCGTCCCGGTGATCTCCGTCGCGGGCGAACGCCTGGACGGCTTCCACGGCGTCCCGGAACCGGCCCTGCTGGCGAAGGCGCTGGACAGGGCGGCGGGCTAGACCGGCGGGCCGGGGCTACGGCGGCACGCTCCCCCTTCGGCTCAGGTGCCCCCGGCCCCGTCGCGATCCCGGCCGCGCCGCTCGCGGCGGCCGGGATCGACCGGAGTGGGGTCGCCGGAGGGGAAATGTCCCTGGGGAGGAGGGGCGGGGCCGGGCCGCCGGTCCCGCGGAGAACGATCCGTGCCGTCCCGGCACGCCCCGATCCTCACCGCGGCGGCACCGGCCCGGCCCGCCCACGGCCCCCTCCTGCCACACCGAGACCAGCCGACGGCAACGAGGGCGCCGCACGAAGCACGGCCTCGAATCCTCCCGGTCCGCCCCCACGACCGCACTCCACTCCCCCTCAGCCCCCCGATCCCTACCGCAAAGGAATCCGCCCCCAGGCGGGGCCCCCGCACAACCCCGCGAAGCCCCATCCGAACCACACGCCTCCGGCCGTCACGACTTGCCCCAGTTGGCCAGGTAGGCCGCAACCGGCCCGAACGACTCCTGGTACGGGACCCTCCGTACCGACACTGGTGGCGGCCGCCGGCGCGCCGGGTGCCGCCGGCGGCCGCCGAGGACACGACGGCGGCCGTCGTGGCCGGGTCCGCGCGGACCACGGCCGCACGCCGCCCCGGCCGTACGGAGGAGACAGTCATGAACGGGTTCGGCACGCTGGTGGTGTGGGCACACCCGGACCGGGACGGCGCCGGCGAGGGCGAGCAGCCCTCACGCGTCGGCGCGGCCCTGGCACGGGCGGCGCGGGACGTACCCGGCGTCCGGGTGCACGACCTGTACCGCGCCCATCCCGACGGTGTCATCGACGTACCGGCCGAACAGCGGCTGCTCACCGCGCACCGGCGGATCGTCCTCCAGTTCCCGTTCTACTGGTACTCGGTCCCGCCGCTGCTCAAGCGCTGGCTGGACGACGTCCTGGAACACGGCTTCGCCTACGGCAGCGAGGGCACCGCGCTGCGGGGCCGCACCCTTCAGGTGGTGACGACGACGGGCGGCCCCGCCTCCTCGTACGGCCCCGGGGGCTACAACCGCTTCACCGTCCGGGAACTGCTGCGCCCACTGGAGGCGACGGCCAACCTGTGCGGCATGGACTTCCCCCCGCCCTTCGTGGTCCACGGCACCCGCACCCTCACCGACGCCGACCTGGCGGCCGAGGCCGCCCGCTACCGAACCCTGCTGGCATCCCCCGCCCTGCCCACCGCGGCCTGACAGCCGACCCGCACCCCACGCCGATCCGCTAGGACACAGTCGAAGTCAGGCGTTGCAGCTCACACGGGCCTCGTCGCAAGGGCTACGGGCATCCGAGGTTCATGGCACCCAAGATCGCGTACCTGCCGACACCGGTTAATGCCTTGGCCTGAAGTCATGCCCGACAGGAGGGGCGTTACTCCCCAATAACCCTGGCGTGGGTATTCCTTGAACCTGTCGCCCTATGGTCGGATCCGCAGCTGCTGACTGGGGAAGGCGACAGCGATGGGCGACGGCAAGATTCCCGGCAAGGTCCTGGACATCAAGACCGCCGACATCAAGGCGGCGGCGCCGGCCTTCCAGCAGGGCGCCATCGATCTGAGCAAGGCGCTGACCACGCTCATCCAGACTTTGGACGGCTTGGGTGAGCCCTGGGGCCATGACGAACAAGGTGACAAGTTCGGTGGCGTCTACAAGCCGCACCAGAAGAAGATCGAGAGTGCGGCGGGCATCCTGGTACTCGGCCTGACGAGCATTCACGAAGCCATGGCCGACATGGCGGACGGACACGTGGACAACGACGAACTCATCGCCGGCATGTTCACGGAAGTGAAAACCGGCAAGCAGAGCGACGGTACCGGTGAGCATTGAGGACAAGGCCCGCCACATCCTTCTCGACCTGGGCTTGTGGTGGCCGGAGGCCGACTCGGGCAAGCTGCGGGACGCCGCGAAAGCCTGGCGTGCGTTCGCCGACTCCGTGGACGACGTCCGTTCCCCGGTGCACCGCAGCGCGTCCGGGATCATCCACAACAACACGGGTGAGTCGATCGAGGCGTTCCGCAAGTTCTGGGGCCGCTACGCCACGGGTGAGGACGGGGGCTGGCTGAGTGATCTCGCCAAGTCCTCGCGGGACATGGCGGGCGCGCTGGACAAGTTCGCCGACGCCATCGACGACGCGATCAACAAGCTCTGGACGCGGATCGCCATCGACGCGGCCGTGATCGCTGGTGGTGTGGCGTTGGCCATCATGACCGCGGGCATCGCCTCGGGCGCGGCGGCAGCGGCGGCGGACGCGGTCATCGAGTTCGGCGCCACGGTAGGTGTCGGGGTCTCCGCCGTGGTGGCCGACATCATCGGAGGTGCCTTCGTCGGCGTCGCGTTCGGCGGGGTCGAATCGGTGACCGTGGACCTCGCCGTGGCCCAGCCGTTGCAGATGGCGACGGGGTTGCAGCACGGCTTCAGCCTGGACGAGGTGAACCAGGCCGCCAAGGACGGCATGATCTTCGGCGGCGCGCTCGGGGCGGGCGGCGGCGTGCTGAAGGCGAGCATGGAAGGCGGCCTCACCGACACCACCCCGCTGCTGCTGCGTCCGCCGTCGCTCCGCCCGGACCTGGTCGACCTGGGCCCGGCGGCCCGCAACGCCGAACGCACACCGTGTGTGGGCGAGCCGATCGACGTGGCGACCGGCGCCATGCTGATGACCCAGACGGACCTTGCCCTGCCGGGCACCCTGCCGCTGGAGTTCACCCGCACCCACCTGTCTTCCTACCGAGGCGGTGTCTGCTTCGGCCCGACCTGGGCCTCCACCCTGGACGAGTGCCTCCAGATCGACGGCGAGGGAGTGGTCTTCGCCGCGGCCGACGGCATGCGCCTGGTCTACCCGGTACCGGAACCGGGCGTGCCGACCATGCCGGTGAAGGGCCCGCGCTGGCCGCTGGAGTGGGACGGCAAACCGGACGGCGCGATGACGGTCACCGACCCGGCGACGGGTGTGACCCGCACCTTCGCCGCCCCCGTGCCCTCACCCTCCTTCGGCGTCTTCCACCTGGCCCTGGACTCCTGGTCCGACCGCAACGGCAACCGCGTCGACATCGAACGCGACGACGAGGGCATCCCGTTCGGCATCCGCCACTCCGGCGGCTACTACGTCGCCGTCGACACCCAGGGCCCCCGCATCACCGCCCTGCGCCTACTGGACGACCCTCCCTCCCGCTACCGCCCGGGCACCGCGCCCGACGAGGGCACGGTGGTGATGCGCTACGGCTACGACACCACCGGCAACCTCACCGAAGTAATCAACTCCAGCGGCGAACCCCTGCGCTTCACCTACGACACCGAAGGCCGCGTCACCCGCTGGACCGACCGCAACGGCACCTGGTTCTCGTACATCTACGACGACCGCGGCCGGGTGATCCGCACCGAGGGCATCGACGGCATCCTCTCCGGCACCCTCACCTACGACGACACGGCCCGCACGACGACGTACACGGACTCGCAAGGCCGTGTCTCGGCCCACCGGTACAACACCGAGGGCTTGGTGGTGGAGGAGACGGACCCGCTGGGGCACGTCACCCGTACGGAGTGGGACGAGTACGGCGCCCGCCCGCTCGCGGTGACGGACCCACTGGGCCACACCACGCGGTACACCTACGACGCCTCAGGCAACCTCACCGAAGTGGTTCTCCCCGACGACACGGTGGCCCAGGCGACATACAACGCCCTCGGCTTGCCAACCGAGGTAGTCGAGCCGGGGGGTGCGGTCTGGCGGCACACGTACGACGAGCGGGGCAACCGGCTGACGACCGTCGACCCGCTCGGTGCCGAGACACGGTACGCGTACGACGATGCGGGCCGTCCCACGGCGATCACGAACGCGTTGGGCAATACCCGGACCACGTCCTGTAACTTTGCCGGGCTCCCCATCGCAGTTACCGACGAACTCGGTTACACGACCACATTTCTACGGGACGTCTACGGGCGCATCACCGAAGTCACCGACCCGCTTGGCCATGTGACACGGACCGGCTGGACCGTCGAGGGTAAACCCGCCTGGCGTGAGCTCCCCGACGGCACGCGGGAGAAGTGGACCTGGGATGGTGAGGGTAACCTCCTCACTCATACCGACCCAGCGGGAAACACCACTCAACACACTCCTGGCCCGTTCGATGTCCCCGCTAGCCGCACCGATCCCGACGGCGCCCACTACGAATTCGCTTACGACACCGAACTACGCTTAACGACCGTCACCAACCCGACAGGGCAAAGCTGGAGTTACACCTACGATGCGGCAGGCCGCCTGACCGCTGAGACCGATTTCAACGGCCGCAGCATCACCTACACCCACGATGCGGCAGGTCGCCTCACTGCCCGCACTAACGGGGCGAACGAAACCCTCCTCTACACCCGGGACTCCCTGGGCCGAGTCGTTGAACAGCGTACTGGAACCGGCGACATCACCACGTACGCCTATAGTCCCAGGGGCACTCTGAGCCGCGCCGTCAACGCGGATGCCGAAGTCGTACTGGAATTCGACGCATTGGGCCGACTGCTGTCCGACAGTGTCAATGGCCGTACCATGGCCTTTTCCTACGACGCCCTGGGGCAGCGCACCCGTCGCATTACCCCCACCGGCTTGGCCTCCGATTGGACGTACGACCCAGCGGGCCGCCTCGCCGGACTCCACTCGGAGCATGGTTCACTGTCTTTCGCTTATGACGCTGCGGGGCGCGAGACCCAGTGCCGCATCGGTGATGGCGTGACTCTCAGCCAGACATGGGATGCCAACGATCGCCTCACCACCCAGACCCTGCGCTCCCCTTCCTCGGCCCGGCACGCGGAAGTTCTTCTCCAGCACCGTAGCTACGCCTATCGCCCTGACGGCTACATCACTGAGATCCGCGAGCTCACCTCCGGCACCCGTCGCTTCGACCTCGATGCGGCCGGCCGGACCACCGCAGTCCGTGCACTCGGCTGGTCGGAGACCTACGCGTACGACACCACCGGTAACCTCACGCGCGCCACGGGTCCAGGCCGTCCAGAGGCCGACGACCGCACCTTCACAGGCACGCTCCTGCGCACCGCGGGCCGCACCGGATACGAATACGACCGCCAGGGCCGCCTGGTCCGCAAGACCCGCAAACTACTCAACGGCCAGACCCGCACATGGGCTTACACCTGGAACGCTGAAGACCGCCTCACTGCAGTAGTTACTCCGGACGAGGAGCGCTGGCACTACACCTACGACCCACTCGGGCGCCGTATCTCCAAGCGTCGCGAGGCCACCGGAGGTCGCGCAGCTTCGGCAACTGATTTCAGCTGGGACGAGACCCGGCTCGCAGAGCAGACCGGGACGGATGGGCGGGCCACCACCTGGGCCTACGCGCCAGGCACGCACCGGCCTCTCACCCAGACCGATCACTGGTCTCGCACACGCACTCCGGGAACGTCCTTCCTGGCTCAGCTCGCCGGGGAGACAAACGCGGACCGCACCACACGCTTCCACGCGACCCTCACCGATCTCGTAGGTACTCCTACCGAACTGGTCACCGCTGACGGCGAGGTGGCATGGCAGCGTCGCACCACGCTGTGGGGAACCGAGTTCCCCACAGGGGCAGCCGACGGGACAGCCGTGGAATGCCCGCTTCGCTTCCCTGGGCAGTACGCCGATGCGGAAACCGGCCTGAACTACAACCACTCCCGTTACTACGACCCGGAGACCGCCCGGTACATCAGCCCCGACCCTCTGGGTCTGGAACCCGCTCCCAACCATCACGCCTACGTGACTTCGCCTCTGTCGACGTCAGACCCGCTCGGACTGACACCGTGCGGCATAGCATCAGTGACGGGACCTGCCGGGGAAACGCTGCCTCTCCCCAAGGGGGCAACTGGTACGCCGGTAGCGACAGGGAAGGGCTGGGCTTACGATATCCCGGCCGGCACCAAGGATCTCGATCCCCGGGTCACACAAGTGCGGGTCATGGATCCGGTAACAACAGGGAAGTATCAGTACCCGAACGGATACGTGGTCTACATGAACAAAGCTGGGCAGTCAGTTAATCCACTAACCGGCCAGACCGTCAGCAAAGCTGATCCTTACAATCATATCCCGATTCCATGATCTCAGTGAACAGTCTCGCTATAGCGAGGCGCGAACTCCCGAAATCCGTCAAGGTTGCCGACCCTGATCCGCTGAGGGAGGTCGACACCCTACAAGAAGCCCAATTGCTTGACTCCCGCGTGGGTCATCTGTCCTCGACGGCTGCACTCCTCTTCGAACTGCGCACCTCGCTACAATTCGACGTCGGAAATGCCGCACTACTTGTCGTGCGAGGGTTGAGGTATTTCGAATGGAAGTGTTCGCCTGCCCAAGTTCCTCTCGTGGCTCGGACAGTAGTATCCAGCCTGCCCGATCGGAATGTCGATTCATTTCGCGAGAGGTTCTTTTTCTTCCCTGACGCACAACTAGACCTTGCGGGTACGCAGGCAGAATTCTATGTTCTAGAGGTGGACGGAATCAGCGACGTTCCGCCCGACTACTCGGACATGACTCGGGAAAGCATCGCACGCGAATTGCCCTGGTGGTCCTCCATGTGTAATCCACTTCAAATGTCAAGCGTGTAGTCCCCGGTGCGAGGTAACGGTTGACACGTCGCTGCTTGAAGCCCCCTGCCAAATCATTCCGCCAGGACAGCGAATCCGGGTTCCCCACACTGGATGAGACACACCGCCTCCGACGGATCCCCGCGTACGGAGCCAACGCGCTCTGCTCATCTACCGGGTATGTCTGAGCCGAGGACTCTAGTGCTCTTGGCAGCACCCGTCGGAAACGGTGGTCACGGGGCCGATCGGTGCACGTCACCGCACGAAACGGTCATCCGGCCCAGCCAGCGCGGCTCTGCACCATCGGCGGGGCCACACGACAGCAGGGCATGACACCTCAGTGCGGTGCTGCAACCGCTAGACTATGGGCGGTGCACCACTCCGGTGACGCACCCTGTGGATGCCTGGGACCTTCAGGGGTCGGAATCCGCCCGATGCGGGTGGATTTCCACACCTTTGCCCATACATCTCCGCCTTCGTAGCTCAGGGGATAGAGCACCGCTCTCCTAAAGCGGGTGTCGCAGGTTCGAATCCTGCCGGGGGCACAGAGAAGTCGCAGAAGCCCTGCCGTCCTAGCGGACGGCAGGGCTTCGATCTTGGAGCACATATGGCACACCTGGGGTGCGCACAGAAGGTGAGGAGGGGTCGGCGGTGCCCGCGAACGACGAGCTGGCCCGGCGGCGGTACGAAAAACTGGTCGACCGCCTGGAGTCGACGATGCGCTCAAGCCCCAGTACGAGGGGTACTACGGGCAGCTGATCCAGAGCGGCGACGCCTTGGCAGGATGGGCGAACTCGAGGATGTGCGCCGCGCACTGCCCGCGAGGCCGACACCCGTCTCGGCTGGAAGCCGACCATCCGTCTCGTCGGTGGTCGGCTCTTCATCGTCGACGAGCTGGACGTACCCGAGGAGATTGAGCAGCTTGCCCCGGACGCCGCTGCCGAGGCGATAGACCGGCCTGTCATGAAGACCACTGAGCGCGCAGCTGGCCTGGCTGGTTTGCGGCCCTTGGCTACCCTTCCCCGGCACGGATCACGCACACGTCATGCTGCACCTTCGTCGATGTGGTCACGGCCTCAGCGGCTCGATGCCGGGGCGAAGCAGGTCTCGTTGCTCACGCCGCCACGGCTCGCCGGCGATCAGCGGCCTCAATCGCATGGCGAATCACGCCGGTTTCGGGCCCTACTTTCTGCCCGCAGGCTCTGCTGAACTTCGCGCCACGCATGGATGACCTCTGCCGTCTTCGCCAAGACATCGCGCACCTGCGACAGCAGCAGACTCAGGACACCTGACAGAGCCAGGATCAACAGGGCAAGGCTGTCCCAGCTCATCGGGAACCGCCTTCCCGCACCGCCGGGCCGCTGGGCTGACCAATCCGGCGTGGCAGCACTCTGTCGAGCCACTCTCGATCGGCGTTGAGGTCTTCCAGCCTCTGTCGCGCATCGTCGCCGTAAACAGGGTCACCCCACCGAAAGCGGACCTGCATGACCCCTGGCACATCGGGACGCTGGTGCTCCAGGTAGAACGTGCACTGATAACCCCGCCGTGCTGTCCCCTGCAGGCTGCAGGCGCAGTGGCGACGCGTGATCCTCAGCGGCAAGCCCCAGACATCGTCCATGAGGCGGTCGAGAAAGACGTCATGCGCGAGAGGTACGTCGCGATGCGTATCCAGCTCGAAGATCCACTCGTCGCCGGTGATCCAGGATCGAGTCGAGTAAGCAGTGCTGAAGTTCTGGAAGATCGCGATGCGGCGAAGGAGCCCTGAGCCGAGCCATGCCAGATCCCGCTCCGTCTGCACGAGTGAGGCGAACTTGCGCTCGTCCTCCAGCTCGTAAGGTGATGGCTCAATCTCATCCCACAAGGGCGCAAAGCCACCCTCTCCCAGTTCACGTCTTCGCTGTGCGAGCAAGGAGCGCCAACGAGTGCCCGGGGCTCCCCTCAGCACCAATCGGCTGTCGGTTTGCGCCAGTTGAAGGTGAAGGTCCGCCTTGCGAATACCCAGGACGCGTAGCCGCATCACACCACCGACCTGGACGCCAGGATCTGCCGACGGAAGCAGATGCGCCAACGCGTACTCGGCCATCGGGATATCCCGGCCAGGGCGGGACCCGCTGTGACTATCCAGGACCACGACGGATTGCCCGGGCATCAGACGCACGCCGGCAATTCCCACCGGGTGTGCCCACCACTCCCCTCCGCGGCCGAGCTCCTTCATCACCTGAGCTTCGAGGAGTGCTTGTTCGCCGTACGCAACCGGGAGGAACGAAACTTGACGATGAGCCCGAAGCGCCTCTGAGGCGTATTGGAACGGCTCCCCCGAGTAGCTGCTTCGGGTGCGAGCAAGATGCGTGAGACGACCACCAGCGGCCATAGCGCGATCCGTCCTCGAGTGCTGCCACCCCTAAACACTCGAAAACTGATCAGTACGCCCGTTCCCGGGCGCGCAAGAGCAGATGTCGACCACGACAGGTGCAGCGCTGGCTTCTTCGCCCCTCGGTTGGCCCTGCAGATGGGGCAGCGCAGTGCCGGGACAGGCCGCCTATCCGGCCTAGTCAGCGATAGTGCCGTAAACGCATGCGCGTCGCAACTCGCTTCTTATTACCGGTAGTTAGTCTTGAGATCACCTGACGACATGCGCGGCGTCGCTGACTTGTGGCCCAGCATCGTCTGCACGAGGTTCACGTCCGCCCCGCCGGCGATGGCGAGCGAGGCCGCCACGTGCCACAGCTTGCGCGGGGTGACCTTGAGGTGACCCAGCCCGGGCTTCACAACCGCCGGCCCGAAGGACCGCGCCGTCAGCGGTCCGCCCTGCGGTGCGGTGAAGAGCAACTCGTCACGACCTGCGCTCATGGTTCTGACCGCTGCCCTTCGGTAGGCGGATCATCGATCAGGCGCACGCGCTCGAACCGCTTTCCCGCGGCCGTCTGCTCTGCGACGTCTTCCCGCCACGCGTTGGCTGGGTCGGCGGCGATGTCCTCTCCCTTCCTGCCAGCGTATCCACCTTGGGCTGCGGCGTTCGGTGGCGTACCCGCGGCGCGTCTCCAGACACCATGCGGTGTGCCGGAACTCGCGGAAGAGGTGCGCGATAGACGAGAACGGCTCCACCTTCGCGGCCTCGGCCTTCGGCGCGTACCAGGTGAGCAGGCCGCGAGGGCAGGGTAGGGCAGTCTCCGTCGTCGCTGGTGGCGCCGATGAGCCTGAGCGCCATGCCACCTCCGGTGTCCATGGGTGGTGGGCGCCAAGAATGCGCGGGATGGCACAGCGGCGCCGTGAGTTTTCGGAAGATTGCGCGCAGGCGAGCCGCGGTAGCGATTGCACGCAAGCCCTCTCGGTTCTGGGCCGGCAGCACGCGTTCTGTACGGCTTGCGCACTCTGGAGCGCGAGGGCGACGGGTACGTCCAGGTCCGGTTCCGCCCAGGTCCGGTTCCGCCGGAACGACACCTACCGGTTGGAACACCGCGACAGCGTTCCCGCAGGGCACTACCAGACGTTGACCGTGTCGCAGGAGAAGGCCCTGCACGCGCTCCTCGGCTGGATGCTCGACTCAGGTGCCCGGTATCGCCATCGGGCGGATGGCTGCGCCGACCACGCCATAAGCGCGGTCGCCGATGGTGAACTCGCCCAGCGGGGTCATTCCGAAGCCGTCCACGTGGACTTTCCACGATGTCCGGTTGGCCAGTTCTATGAAGGCGACCATCACATCGGCTCGGCCCGAGGCTGCCTGGAGTGCCGTGTCGAACAGCCCCCGGGCCACTCCCTGCCCGCGGTAGTCGGTGGCGACCACCACGGGGCCGTAGAGCAGGAAGGGGGTGAAGCGGAGCGGGCGCCCCTGCCATTCCAGTGAGTCCTGCGCGGCCAGCAGTGCCCGGGTCGGCGGGGGCGGGCTGGGCAGGTTCTCCGGGGAGACCAGCCCGAGCAGGCCGGCCAGGCGTCCGTCGTCGTCCGCGACGAGCAGGCTGCCGTTCTCGGCCATCGACCGCAGTGCATCGGCGTCGAGGCTCCCTTGTACGAAGCCCTGCGTCGCACGCTCTTGCTCCGTCAGCGCGTCATAGTGGTTCGCCGCGAAGAGTTCGGCCATGGCCGGGGCATCGGCCGCAACGGCATGTCGGTAGTCCATGGCATTGATCCTGCCGGGTGCCGCGTCCATTGCCACGCCCATTGCGGGCAGTCACCGTACCGGCACGTTGTCCACAGGGGTGTGGAAAACTTTGCGGGCCGCCACCCGCCGGACAGGCCGCGGTGATCACTCGCCGCCGCGGACCACGGCGACCGGGCAGTGCGCGTGCTGGAGCAGGGCCTGGCTGACCGAGCCGAGCAGCAGGCCGCTGAAGCCGCCGCGGCCGCGCGCGCCGGCCACGACCAGCTGCGCGTCGCGGCTCGCCTCGATCAGCGCCGGGCGGATCCGGGACCGCACCAGGCGTCGTTCCACCGCGACCCGGGGGTAGCGCGTCCGCCACGGGGACAGGGTCTCGTCCAGCAGCCGCTGCTCCTCCTCGCGGAGCCGGTCGATGTCGACCACGATGCGCGGCTGGTCGTCCGGCCCCTCGGGCAACCGCTCGCTCCAGGCGTTCCATACGTGCAGGGCCAGCAGGTCCGCGCCGCGCACCGACGCCTCGGCGAAGGCGAACTCGACGGCGCGTTCGCCCGCCGGTGAGCCGTCCACCGCCAGCAGCACCGGACCGGCCGGGTCCGGCCTGCCCCGCACCACCAGCACCGGGCAGCGGCCGTACGCGGCCAGATGTACGGCGGTGGAGCCGAGGAGCAGGCCGCCGAACGCGCCCAGCCCGCGGCTGCCCACCACGACGAGCGAGGCGGTACGGGACTCGATCTCCAGCACCACCACCGGCTCCCCGACGGTGACCTCTCGGTAGATGTCGGTGTCCGGCGCGATCCGGTGCGCCCGTAGTTCGGCTTCGACCAGCGTGCCGTCCACCAGCTCGCGCACCCCCGCCTCGGCCCGGTTCCAGGGCGGCCCGCCGTGCGGGGGATGGATCGACGACCACCCGAAGGCATGGACCAGCCGCAGCCCGACCCCGCTCAGCGCCGCCTCGCGCGCCGCCGTCTCGACCGCCTCCAGGCTGGACGGTGAACCATCGACCCCCACGACGACCGGTTTCGCCATACCGCGCCTCCTCACCACGTCGGCCCGACCGCACGGCACCAGTCCATCGTCCGGCACCGGGCCGCGCGGCGCAGCGGACCGGGGCCAGGGCCGGACACGGACACGGACACCTTCCTTGCGGAGCGTGTTTGCCGACCGCGCGAGCGGCAACGCGAAGTCCATGAGCCAAGCGAAGAGCGGCACGAATCGAGATTCCGCAAACAACGGGAGTACGTCCGCCAAGGCCCGGCAGGCCACGGCCAAGGTGACCGCCCCCGCGTCGCAGGCGGCGGACAAGGCGGCCGAGAAGTCCGGTGACGTGGCGTCGGCGGCTCGCGGCGCGGGCGAGCGCACGGCCGAGGCGGGCAGCGCGGTGGTACGGGGCGCGGCCGAGCGGGTCCAGGCCGGCCGCCAGGCCGTCGTCGCCGCCTCGGGGCAGGCCGTGACCCTCGCCCGGACGGCATGGACGGTGATCGCCCAGCGCAAGCTGCTCGCCGCCGGGGTGGGTGCGGGCCTGTCCGCGCTGGGTGCCACGTCGTACCTGGCGGGTCACCGTGCGGGGCGCCGCACGCACGGCCCGATCACCCGTCTGACCGGCGGGCGGATCTGAGACGCGCATACGGACGGCGCGCCCGCCCCGTCGGGGCAGGCGCGCCGTAGTCCGTCGGAAGCCGGGGAACCGGCAGCCGACCCAGACGCGCACCTCGGACGGCCGCTGGTACCACGGGCAGAGGTCGGTGCCGGTCTCGTGGACGCCCGAGTCCGGGTCGGGGGCGGCACCGCCGATGGCGGCCACGCCTTCCGACCAGGGCAGGTGGGCGCCTGCACCGCGCAACCTGCGGCGGCCGGGTGGGCGGAGAGGGTGATCAGGTCCCGGTGCGTGCGAAGTCGTCGTCGAGCCAGCGCAGTTGAGTACCAGTCAGTAGATGACCGTCGGGCGATCCGCTGCTCTATGATGTTGCGATTTCCATGCTCGGGACACCAGGGGGAGCCATGTTCGAGTCGGCCGAGGTCGTCGGTGCCGAGCGGAACGCCGGTATGGAGGGGCTCGACGTACTGGTGTCGCTCGACGGCACCCAACCCGCCCCCGGCTCGGGCGACATGGGCATCTTCGGCAACCGGGGCGAGGACACCTCGGTCCGGCGGATCCCCACCACGGTCCTGCGCGAGAACCTCCAGCGCACGGTGGACGCCCTGCAAGAGGTGCTCGCCAACCTCACCGTGCCCGAGAACGGCATGCGGCTCCAGCAGGCACAGGTCTCCTTCGAGATCACCGCGACCGGGGGCATCGCCGTCGTGGGAACCTCGGCGCAGGTCGGCGCCAAGGGCGCGATCACGCTGACCTTCGGCTCCTGACCCTCCGGAGAGCGCGATGAACGGCTCGTACCGTGCCTTGCTGATCGGGGTGCCGGCCTACCGCGACCCCGGCATCACCGATCTGCCCTTCGTCAAGGACGACGTGGCGGAACTGACGGAGGCGCTGACCGCCGTCGGGTACCAGGTACACGTACACGACATCGGCGAGACCGACCGGGAGAGCATCGACGACGCCGTCGAGGCGTTCTTCCAGAGCGCCGCCGAGGGACAGACGCTTCTGCTCTACCTCAGCGGTCACGGAATCCACCACGGCGGCAAGGACTACCTCGTCCCCAAGGGAGCGCGGCTGGCGTCCCACGACTTCCGCGGCAAGTGCCTCTCGCTCGACTTCAGCCACTACGTCGAACGCAGCCACGCGGGTGACGTGATCGTGTTCGTCGACGCCTGCCGCGAGGGGGTCGACCAGGGCGCGATGTCGGTCGGCAACACCGTCGGCTGGTCCAACATGCGGGTCAGACGGGTCGGCGAGCGCCACTACTGCCATGTGTACGCCTGCTCGCCGGGGGAGCGCGCCCACTACACCCGTGCGGGCAACAGCACCTTCAGCATCTTCTCCCGTGCCCTCAGCACCGTGGTGGCGGACGAGACGGGCCCGAGCACGCTGCGCGAGCTCAAGGACCGGCTGCAGAGCGCGACGGACACGCTGACGGCCGAGCACGGGCTGTACCGCCAGCAGATCAGGGTGCGCACCGAGACGGAGACCGACGACTTCGTCGTCTTCGTCCGCCCCGACCGCACCGCCCACGGGGACGCGGGCGAGCACGGCTGGGTGAAGGCGGCCCGCAAGCATCCGGCGTGGCACCAGGTCGGCGACGCCGACGGTGCCGAGGCCATGCACGCGGCCGCCATGGCCCTCGTCGCCAGGGTCGCGCGGCAGTCGGCCCGGGACGAGGCCCTGCTGGCCGAGGACCCCTGGCGGCCGACCGGTTTCACCGAGCGGATGGCCGGTGGGGTGGGCTGGCTGCTGACGAAGGTCCTCAATCCGGAGAAACTGGCCCTGTCCCCGGCCGAGGCCGTCCTGCTGGTCACCGTGCCCTATCTCTACGTGGCCTGCGCCAACCACGCCGCGGTGCGGGCGCTGGAGGTCGGACCGACGAACCTCGGCCATGTCGCCCATCCGAGCGCGGCCCGCGCGAGCTACGAGCAGTTCTTCCACAACCGGCAGCGGCTGACGCGCCGCGCCGTCCTCGCGGCCCGGCCGCCCCGCGGGGACGACCACGCGGCCGGCATCGCCTGGTGGCTGTTCCGCCGCTGGCTGGCCCGCAAGCCCGGCGGATTCGAGGACGAGCTGCTGAACAGCCTGATCGGCCCGGTCGAGAACCTGCTGGAGGACGTCCCGGGCGACGACGACCGCGCGCTGATCACCGAGCTGTTCGAGCTGGGCACCCTGCCGATGCTGCTGCGCTCGCTGCGCACCTCCTTCGACTCCACCACCATCCGGCCAAGGCGTCAGCTGGCCGGCGGCGCCGAGGTGGAACAGCAGGTCCGGGAGCAGCTGCTGGTCGTCCTGCTGACGGTGGCGCACCATCTGGCGATCGACCCGATCCTGCTGCCGGACGTCGTCGTGGAACACCTGGGCATCAGCTACTCGGTGGACATGGAGGAACTTCACCGGACCCTGAAGTCGGCGCGCTGGCACCAGCACGGCCGCACCCGGGTGCTCAACGCGGACTGCCACCATCCGGCGATCGGCCTGGCCCTGCGCCAGCAGGCCGCCGCCTTGGACGCGCTGCTCGGCGCGGTCGACATCCAGGCCGGCGGCGAACCCCAGCTGGAGCCGCTTCAGGACCTGCCCGCGCACGCCACCGCCGACCAGGTGCGGCCGGCCGTCGACGCCGCGGGAAAGCCCGCGTACGAGTCGACCGATCTGCGCTTCCGGCTCGCCGACGACCGCATCCAGGAACTGCTCATGGGCGAGCAGTTGTACGGCGATCCGGCGCTGGCGGTCCGGGAGCTGTACCAGAACGCCCTGGACGCCTGCCGCTACCGGCAGGCCCGCACCGCGTACCTGCGGCGGCGCCACCCCGAGCTGCCCGACTGGTCGGGGCGCATCACGTTCAGACAGGATGTCGACGGCAGCGGACGCGCGTACATCGAGTGCACGGACAACGGCATCGGGATGGGGGAACGCGAGCTGCGGGAGGTCTTCTCGCACGCCGGCATGAGCTTCGCCGACCTCCCCGAGTACCTCGACGAACAGGCCGAGTGGCGCAAGGCGGGCATCGAGATCCACCCCAACAGCCGGTTCGGCATCGGCGTGCTCAGTTACTTCATGATCGCCGACGACATCTCGGTGACCACCTGCCGCATGGACCGCGAGGGACACCCCGGCCGGCGCCTCCAGGTGGACATCGCCGGGCCGGGGTCCCTCTTCCGCATCCGGGACCTGGGACGGGGGCACGAGGCGCAGACGACCGTACGCCTGTACCTCCGCCCCTCCGCCAAGGTCCCGTCGTGCACGGACCTGCTGCGGCGGCTGCTGTGGATCTCCGAGTACGCGGTGGTCGCCGAGGACGCGGAGACCCGGTACGAGTGGGAGCCGGACGTGCTGTCGCCGGTGGCGCCGCTGGGCGGCGACGATCCGCACGACGGCAACGCGTCGCGCTTTCCCGACACCGTGGTCAGCGCCGCGAGCCGTCCGGACGTGTGGTGGACGAACACGCATGGCGGTGTCCTCGCGGACGGGGTGTGGATCGGTGTTCCGCTGTTCGGAGCCGTGGTCAACCTCACCGGGAAGCAGACGCCGAAGCTGACCGTCGACCGCAGACGCGCGCTGAGCGACGACACGGCGTATGTCCTGCGACGCCTGCACGAGGAGGTCCCGGCGCTGCTGCGGCCGCGGTCCACGGTCTTCGGCCACGGCTGGTTGTCGGAACTGGTCGGCCACCATCCCGCGCTGGCGGACGCGATCGCCGAGGCGGCGGTGGCCTGCCGGTACGCCCCCTGGGAGACAGGCGGGCACGAGCTGGACATCACCGCGGTGGGGTGCTTCCCTCCCGACGCGCAGATCCTGTCCGGCGCGATCTGGGCGGAGCGGACCATGGCGAGTGTTCCGCGGCCCGTCGTCGAGTGGCGGATCAGAGCCGGGGTCGCGGCAGGGGCGTTTCCCGGAGTGACGCTCACGGCCTCCGAGGCGGTGGTGCGCGCGAGGCCCACCGACACCGGTCTGCTGAGGATCTCGGACCCTTCCGAGGGTCCGGAACACTTCGCGAGGCTGCACTACTCGGACGATTGGCTCGATCCCGGGACGCCCGTGCCCTTGGGGCACGTGCTGGAGTTCGCGCACATAGTGGGTTGCAGTCCGCGCGAGGCGGCGGACAGGCTCGTGGAACTCGGCTTCCGGCTGCCGGCCGGTACCGTGCTGCCCGAGGAGGTCGTGACATCCGATCTGCTCATTCTCAGCCGCGATGTCGACGGGAATCCGCCGTGGCTGGGCACCGACCCGGTTCCCCTGGGGCATGTGATGGTGGCGGCCGAGCGAACGAAGCGCCGACCCGCCCAGGTGGCGGCCAGACTCGGGGAACTCGGGCTGCGGCTCGCCGAGGGAACCGTGCTGCCCGAGACCGCCGAGCCCGGTGACTCGCACCTCCTCGGCGGGGGGCCGGCCCTGGGGGTGCCGCCCTGGCTGGATACGGGTGACCAGGTGCCCCTGGGACGCGTGCTGTCCGTGGCACAGAGACGAAAGCGCAGGCCTGCGGATGTGGTGGCCCGGCTCACGGAACTCGGGCTGCGCCTGCAGGGAGAAGCCGTGCCGCCCGCGTTCGTGGAGCCGGAAGACCTGATCATCCTGCGCCGAGGCGGCATCTCCAATCTGCCCACGTGGTGGAGCGGCAACAGACCGGTGCCCCTGGCGCACGTGCTCGTGGTCGCCCACACCCTGGCATGGGCCCCGCGGGAGGTGGCCGCCAGGCTGGAGCAGCTCGGCCTGCGTCTGCACGAGGGTGCCGTGGTGCCCGAGGCCGTGGACCCCGGAGATCTCGACCTGCTTGTCGTCGATGGATCCGCTCGCAAGAAGGAGTGGGTGAGCTTCACGAAGCCGCTTTCGCCAGGGCATGTGCTGGCAGCGGCCGAGCGGACGAAGCGCCGTCCCGCGCAGGTCGTGGCCAGGCTCGGAGAACTCGGGCTGCGCCTTCCGAAGGGCACCGTGCTGCCGGACGTCGTCGAACCCGACGACCTCTTGATCAGCAGCGAAGAGCTGGACCGGTGTCCGCCTTGGCTCCACGGGAGCAAACCGGTGCCGTTGGGGCATGTGCTGGCGGCGGCGGAGCGGACCAAGCGCAGTCCGCGGGACGTGGCGGCCCGGCTCGCGGCCCTCGGACTGCGGCTCACCGCCGGAAGGGTGGTGCCCGAGGCCGTCGGAGTGGATGATTCGGCCATCCTCAGCAACGATGTCGACCACTTGGCGCCTTGGCTGGACGATGCGGTGCCAGTGCCGTTGAGCCATGTGTTCCAGGCGGCCGCCCAGTTGCGGTGTCGCCCCTCTGAGGTGGCCTCCCGGTTCGAGGCACTCGGCCTGCGGGTGGCGGACGATGCGGACCGGTTCGAGAGAATCGAGTACGACGATCTGCGGATGCTCAGAGACCGCGAGAACGGGTACCGATGGCTGGACAAGGAGACCACGGTCGACCTGTACCGCGTCTTCCAGACCGCCGTCCTCAACGAACGCCCCCTGCCCGAGGTCGCCCACCGCTTCCGCGAGCTCGGGCTCCCCTTGGCCGGGGACGCGGTCTACGACCGCGACCAGTGACCGTCAGTACCGCTCCGCCTTCGCCACCACCGCCGTCAGCCGTGGCTCCGGGGGCTGGTGGCTGATGGCGTAGGGGTGGACCGTCTGGCCGGCGCGGACGTTCTCCGCGCCGACGTAGCGGGTCTCCACGACCTTGCCCTGTGCGTCGCGGAAGTCGATCTGGACGGCGAAGTTCGCGGTGCGGTCCGAGGAGTTGTGGATGTTGACGTGGGCGGCCTGGAGGTCGCCGACCTCGGAGCGGGGGATGCCGCTGAGGGAAACGTCGGAGGCGGCGTTGCCCCGGCCCTGTACCTTCGCGAGCCGCTGGTGTGCCTGCTGGTTCGCCTGTTCGGTGCGGGCGGCGACCGAGGCCTCGAACTCGTCGGCCCGTGCCGACGCGGAGGCGGCCGCGGCCGAGGCCGACGCGCGGGCCGAGGCGATGGCGGAGGAGGCGGCCGAGGACAGCGGGGAGGGCGGGGTGCCCGTGAAGGACTCGGTGGCGGGGGCCGTGGGGCGGGGGGTGAACGTCGCGCCGCCGCCCTGGTTGTTGCCGCCGCCGCCACAGGCCGCCAGCGTCAGGGTGAGCGCGGTGGCCAGTACCGCCGCGGCAGCGCTCGCGCCCCGGTACCGCAGCCGTCGTCCGCCCCTCGACACGCCGCTACCCATGGCATCCGTTCCCTTCCGCCAACCCGTCGATGTCCGGTTGATCCGTGATCGCCTCACTATCGGCAGGTTCATGCTGCCCCACGTGGTCCGCTCCCGCGACCGGGACGGGGAGGGTGGGGGACCGGACGGGGACGGCACCGCTCCTCTGTATTTGCACCCCCGTCGGCCCCGCGTTGGAATCGAATGTGAGGCTTTTCGGGAGCGGTGCCGTGTCCGGGAGCCGGCCCGCTCCGGGGTCCGAGGCCGGACGCAAGGGGCTGCGCGGAAACTCCCTGGGGATGTTCTCCTCGGTCGCCATGGCGCTGGCGTCGGCCGGACCGGCGTACAGCCTCGCGGCCACGCTGGGGATCATCGTGGCGGGGGTCGGGCCGCAGGCGCCGGTCGTGACCATGCTGGCGTTCGTGCCGATGCTGCTGATCGCGTACGCCTTCCGGGAGCTGAACGCGGGCAACGCGGACTGCGGCACCACCTTCACCTGGGCGACCAGGGCCTTCGGGCCGCGCACCGGGTGGATGGGCGGGTGGGGGCTGATCGTCGCCAACATCATCGTGATGGCGAACCTCGCCACGGTCGCCGGTGCCTACGGATACCGGCTGGTGGGCCTGCGTGAACTCGGCGAGAGCCGGCTGTGGGTCACCGTCGCCGGGATCGTGTGGATCGGTGTGCTCACCGGGATCTGCTACGTCGGCATCCACGTCTCCGCCGTCGTACAGCGCTGGCTGCTGTGCCTGGAGGTCGCCGTGCTGCTGCTGTTCGCCGTCGCCGCGCTGGTACGGGTGTACGGTGATCCGCCGCCGACCGCGATCCACGTCTCCGCCTCCTGGTTCAACCCCTTCGAGGTGTCCTCCGCCCGGGCCCTGACCTCGGGGCTGCTCGCGGGCGTCTTCATCTACTGGGGCTGGGACACCGCCGTGTCGGTCAACGAGGAGACCGTGGACAGCACCCGCGTCCCCGGGCGCGCCGCGGTCCTGTCCCCCGTGCTGCTGCTGGTCCTGTACGGGCTGGTCGCCACCTCGGCGCAGGCGTTCGCGGGCGTCGGTTCCACCGGCATCGGGCTCGGCAACAGGGACCGTTCGGACGATGTGTTCTCGGGTCTCGGCGAGGCCGTCTTCGGCAGTCACGACGCGGGGCTGCTGCTGGCCCGGCTGCTGATCCTGATGGTGCTGACCTCGGCACTGGCCTCCGCCCAGACCACCATCCTGCCGATGGCCAGGACCGTCTTCTCGATGGCGGTGCACAAGGCGGTGCCGGCCCGGTTCGCGCGGGTGCACCGCCGGTTCCTCACCCCGACCTGGGCCACGCTCGGCATGGGCGCCGCCTCCGTCGCGCTGCTGGTGCTGCTGACGTCGTTCAGCCACAACGTGCTCGCCGACACGGTCGACTCGGTGGGCCTCGCGATCGCGTTCCAGTACGGGCTGACCGGGTTCGCCTGCCTCTGGCACCACCGCAAGGTCCTCACCCGCAGCCCCCGGGACCTGATCTGCAAGGGCCTGATGCCGGGGCTCGGCGGGCTGATCATGGCCGCGCTGTTCCTGTACGCCGCCTTCGTCGTCTACGCCCGGCCGGGGTACGGCGCCGGCACCGTCGACCTGCCGCTGATCGGGCCGACCGGCGGGGTGACCGTCCTCGGGCTCGGCGCGCTTCTGGTCGGCTTCCTGCTGCTGCCGGTGGTCACCCGGGGCCACAGCGCCGCCCTCAAGCTCCAGCGCAGCCTGCTGCCGGGCAGGCTGCTGCCGCAGACGGCCTGTGACACGGCGAGCCGCTATCTGCCCGCGGACAACGGTTCGGGGGTGGGCGGCGACTGGTACGACGTGATCCCGCTGTCCGGGGCCCGGGTGGGGCTGGTCGTCGGGGACGTGCTCGGGCACGGGCTGCCCGCCGCCGCCACCATGGGCCGGCTGCGCACCGGCCTGCGGGTCCTCGCCCGGCTCGACCTGGCCCCGGACGAGGTCCTCACCCGGCTGGACGACCTCGCCGAGCAGAGCGCGCGCGAACGCGCCCCCGTGCCGGGGCACGTCCCGGGCCGCACCCCGCCGCCCGCCGACGAGTCCATGGTGACCTGCCTGTACGCGGTGTACGACCCCGTCTCCGGCTGGTGCAGCATGGCGCGGGCGGGCGGCCCGCCGCCGGTGGCGGTGGACGGGGACACGGGGGTGGCCCGGGGCCTCGACGTGCCGCCGGGGCCGCCGCTCGGCGTCGGCGGCCTGCCGTACCGGACCACCGAGCTGCGGCTCGCCCCGGGCACCCTGCTGGCCCTGTTCACCGGCGGCCTGCTCCAGACGGCCGACCGGCAGGACGCGGGGGTACGGCGGCTCGCCGACGTCCTCGCCGGCCGGGGGGCGCCGCTGGACCAGCTGTGCGAGCGGGCGGTGGGCGCCCTGCTGCCGGGGGCGGTGGACGAGGACGCGACGCTGCTCCTGGCCCGTACCCGGCTGCTCGACCGCACCCGGCTCGCCCAGTGGGAGCCGGCCGCCGATCCCGCCGCGGTCGCAGCGCTGCGCAGCAGTGTGAGCAAGCAGCTGGACGACTGGGGCCTGGCCGAGCTGGCGTTCACCACCGAGGTCATCGTCAGCGAACTCGTCACCAACGCCATCCGTTACGTCGGCGGCCCCATCCAGGTGCGCCTGATCCGCGACCGCACCCTGACCTGCGAGGTCTCCGACACCGGGCACACCACCCCGAATCTGCGGCACGCGGCGAGCGACGACGAAGGGGGCCGGGGGCTGTACATCATCGCCCAGATGACCCACCGCTGGGGCACCCGCTACACGCCCACCGGCAAGGTCATCTGGGCCGAGCAGTCGCTGCCGCCGCCCGCATAGGGGCGTCCAGGCGGGCACGGCGGCCCGCCGCGGCCAGCGCCAGCGTCACGCACACCGAGCCCGCCGCCATCACCGCCATCGCGGTGGCGGGCGAGGTCAGCTGCGCCACCGCGCCGGCCAGAGCCGCGCTCACGCCCTGCATGGTCAGCATCCCGGAGGAGTGCAGCCCGAGTGCCTGCCCGGCGAGTTCGCCCGGGGTCCGCTCCATCAGCAGCTCCTGCTGCACGAGGCTCGCGCCGAAGCCGACGGAGGCGATGGTCACGCACACCGCCGCGACCGGCGGCGACGGGTGCGCGCCGAACGCCAGGTACGGCACCGCGAGGACGAGCAGCAGCGGCGTGGCGAGCCCGCGCCGCACCCGGGGCGGCAGCAGCCGGCCCACCGTCACGTCCCCGGCGAACATCCCGAACGCCCCGCAGGCGAACAGGGTCCCGGCGGCGTGCGGGGCGTACGACACGTACAGGGACTCGCAGCCGACCACCAGGCCGTTGGGGATCCACAGCCCCAGATAGGTGAGGCGGCGCGAACGGGACGACCACAGCTCGGCGTTGGCGCGCCAGGTGGCCGCGGCGGACGGGCGGCCCGCGGTGCGGGGCGGCCGGGCGGAGAGGCCGAGGCGCTGGACGGCCGCCGCCGCCAGGTACAGGGCCGCCGACAGGAGGAGGCAGACGCGGGGCGACAGCGCGGCCAGCAGCGCGCCGCCGGTGGCGAACCCGGCGATCTGCGTCAGGCCGCTCATCATGTTGAACAGCGAACGCCCGGGCAGATAGCCGTCCTTGGCGAGGATCTCGTTGAGCAGTCCCCAGCGGACCCCGCCGCCCAGCGAGGCCACCAGGCCCAGTACCAGCAGCAGCGCGAAGACCGCGCCGACCGGCAGTCCCGGCAGCGCCTGGAGCGCAGTGCCGGCCGCGAAGACGAGCGCGATCGCGGACAGGGCCGTACGCGGCGGCAGCCGGTCGGCGCCCGACAACAGGACGGTGGCGCCGAGGACTTGGGCGAGCGAGGGGCCGAACATGCTCACCGCCGACAGCAGCGGGGAGCCGGTGGCCCGGTAGACGAGGGTGCCGAGGGCGAGCCCGCCGACGGTCTGGGCGGCGGTCTGCGCGGCCGTACCGAGGAAGAGCGGGGTGAACTCCGGGGCGCGGAACAGGGATCCGTAACTGGGCATACCGGGAGTCTCGGGCGGGCGGGCGCGGACCGGTTAGTGTTTCGCGGCAGCGCGAAAGGCCGACGACAGGCACCGGGGGGACCGTGGGCTGGTGGCAACTCAACGCGGACACGCTCGCGCGCAGCAGGTTCGTCGTCTCGCCGCTCGCGGAGACGTTCGCGCGGCTGAAGCTGCTGCACGCGGGCGACGCGGCGCATCCCGGGGAGCGGGAGTGGCTGCGCGAGCACCTGCCCGGCTACCGCGCGCTGCTGGCGTCCGAGCCGGTGACGGGCAGGCTGGTGCGGGCGGGACTGGGCCGGGAGTGGATCGCGGACTTCCTGACGCCGACGCCGCGCGCGGACGAGGAGTTCGCGCGCGAGGTGGCCCGGGTGCGTTCGGTCGCACCGGAGCTGGCCCGGGCGCATCTGCGGACCTCCCTCGCCGGGCCGCTGCCCGCCGCGCTGGACCGCGACGACCTGCCCGAGCGGGCGGCCGCCCTGCTGGAGTGGGTGTGGGAGGAGACCGTACGGCCGTACTGGGCGCGACAGCGGCGGGTGCTGGAGGCGGACGTGCTGGCGCGGACGGCGCAGGCCGGCCGGGCCGGCTGGGCGAGCGTGCTGGACTCGCTGCGGCCGGGCCGCACCCGGTGGCTCGGGCAGAACCGGTTCCAGATCAACCGGCACGAGTACCCGCCCCGCGAGATATCCGGCGCCGAGATGGTCTTCGTGCCGGTGACCCCGCAGCGGCACGGCTGGGTGTCCTGGGACGACGGCGAGCGGTACGCGGTGATCTACCCCTGCGCCGGGGTGCTCGCCGGCACCGGCGACCGGGCCGTCCCGGCGGGCCTCGGCGCGCTCCTCGGCCCGGCCCGCGCGGGCGTCCTGGTGCTCCTCGACTCACCCCTGACCACCACCCAGCTGACGGCGGTGACCGGGCAGGGGCTGGGCTCGGTGGGCCGCCATCTGAAGGTGCTGCGGGAGGCGGGGCTGGTGACGCGGCGGCGGGCCGGGCGGGCGGTGCTGTACGGCCGTACGGCGGCGGGGGACGTACTGGTCGACGCCGCCGCTTCGGGCGCGGGGCGCATACCATCACGCCCATGACGACTGCTGACCACACCGTGCTCGATGTCGAGATCGGCGCCCTCACCGGCGGCGCCGCGAACCTGCCGCAGTACGCGGGCAAGGCCGTGCTGATCGTGAACGTGGCCTCCAAGTGCGGCCTGACCCCGCAGTACACCGGCCTGGAGAAGCTCCAGGAGCGGTACTCCGCACGCGGTTTCACCGTGCTCGGCGTGCCGTGCAACCAGTTCCTCGGGCAGGAGCCCGGCACGGCCGAGGAGATCGCCGAGTTCTGCTCGGCGACGTACGGCGTGACCTTCCCGCTCACCGAGAAGGTGGAGGTGAACGGCGAGGGCCGGCACCCGCTGTACCGGCGCCTCGTCGGCTTCGCGGACGCCGAGGGCCACAGCGGCGACATCCGCTGGAACTTCGAGAAGTTCCTGATCGGCCGGGACGGCGAGGTCGTCGCCCGGTTCTCGCCGCAGACCGAGCCGGAGTCGGCGGAGGTCGTCGCAGCGATCGAGGCGCAGCTCGGCTGACCGCCGCCCCTTGACCTTGCCCCTGGGGCAGGGCGGAGCGTCCCTGTCGCCGGGCGGGAAGGAACCCGCCCGGTGACGGAGGATGACACGGTGCACGAGGAACCGCTCACCATCGGCGCGTTCGCCGCGCGGGCCCGGCTGTCCGCGAAGGCCCTGCGGCTGTACGACCGGCTCGGTCTGCTCGCCCCGGCGTACGTCGACGAGGCGAGCGGCTACCGCTACTACCGCGTCGATCAGGTCGAACGCGCCCGTCTGGTGGCCCTGTTGCGGCAGCTGGACATGCCACTGGCCCGGATCGCCGAGGTGGTCGGGGCCGAGGGCGCCGAGGCGGCCGGACTGCTGGCCGCCTACTGGGCGGACGTGGAGTCCCGGGTGGCCGGGCAGCGGACCCTCGTCGAGTACCTCCGTGGACGACTGTCGGGGAGGAGCTCCGAGATGTACGGGAAGTTCGTGATCGAGACGGTGGACGTGCCGGCGCAGGTGGTGATCACCGAGACGCGGCACACGCTGGCGGACGAGCTGCCGGCGTGGATCGGCGCGTCGCTGGGCCGGCTGGAGGCGGCCGCCCGGGAGTGCGGGGGTGTCGCCGGGGCGCCGTTCGTCGTCTATCACGCCGAGGTGTCGATGGAGAGCGACGGACCCGCCGAGACCTGTGTGCCGGTGGCCGACGAGGCGGCGGCGCGGGCCTGGGTGGAGCGGCGGGGCCGGGTCCGGGAGACCCGGGTGCGGGTGGAGCCGGCGGCCCGGCTGGCGTACACCCGGATCACCAAGGCGCAGGTGGCGCATCCGCAGATCCTCGCCGCGTTCGAGGCGGTCGAGGAGTGGCTGGCCCGGGAGGGCCTGGAGACGGCCGGCTCCTGCCGCGAAATCTACTTCGCGGACTGGGCGGCGGCGGGACCCGAGGACCCGGTGTGTGACGTGGCGTTCCCGGTGCGGGCCCGCTGAGCCGGAGCACGAGCGAGCCCTCTCGGCAAGGACGGCGACTGGTCGAGAGGGCTCTTGGGTGGTGCATGTGCGGTTGTGGTGCTCGGAACGAGGGTCAGGGGCGAGCCCCTTACGCCTTCACCGAGGCCACGAAGGCGTTCCACGCGTCGGCCGGGAAGGCCAGGACCGGGCCCTCGGTGACCTTGGAGTCGCGGACGGCGAGCTCGGCCGTGGCGGGCGACTTGACCTCCACGCAGGCGCCGTTGCCCGCGGAGTAGGAGGACTTCATCCACGTCTCGGAAGCGCCCTGAATCAATGCCATGTCCACTCCTGTGTGCGAGTTGCGGTAGTGCGGTTCGCGCCAACCGCGATGACCGATTGGCGTGATCGACGCTACCGGGCAACTCCCGGGACGGGAGGGGCCGTTCACTCGACCGGATGGCATATTCCAGGGCTTCCTTCCACACAGGCGCACTCACCGTGTAGGATCACGCGCCGCCGTGGCGGGGCCTACTGCGCGTACTCCTTCGCCATCCTGTCGATGAGCTGCCGGGACGCCTCCACGTTGAGGGACTGCGCCCGCAGGTGCTCGTACATCACCGCGTACTTCTGCACGTCCTGCGCCTTCTCCAGGTAGAGGTCGCTGGTGACGCCCTCCAGGTAGACCACGCTGGAGTCGGCCGTGTCGGTGAACTCCAGGATCGCGTACTGGCCGTTGAGGCCCGGGTGGGCACCCACCTCGAACGGCAGCACCTGCACGGTGACATGGGGCAGGTCCGCCAGTTCCAGCAGCCGCTCCAGCTGTTCGCGCATCACCAGCCTGCTGCCGACGACCCGGTGCAGCGCCGCCTCGTCCAGCACCACCCACAGGCGCAGCGGGTTGGCGGGGTCGTTGATCCGGTCCTGGCGGCGCATGCGCACCCGGACGCGCTTCTCGATCTCCGCGCTCGACGTCTCCGGCAGCGCGCCGCGCACCAGCGCCTCGGCGTAGGCCGGGGTCTGCAACAGGCCGGTCACGATCTGGGGTTCGTAGACCCGCAGCGACTCGGCGTCGGTCTCCAGGCCGATGTAGACGCTGTACGGAATGTCCCCGAAGGTGTGCCACCAGCCCTGCTGCCGGGAGTCCCGGGCCATCTCCATCAGCGAGTCGACGATCCGCTGGTCCTCGACCTCGTAGACCCCGCACAGATCGCGCACGTCGCGCTGGCTGATGCTGCGGCGGCCGTTCTCCAGGCGGCTGATCTTCGACTGCGACACGAGCAGGCGCTCGGCGACCTCCTCGGCCGTCATGCCCTTCTGCTCGCGCAGTCTGCGCAGCTCCTGGCCCAGCCGGCGCCGCCTGACGGTGGGATTGACATTGGACGCCACAGGACGTGCACCTCCGGCTGCTGCCTGTACTGACACTTTCCGTATCTGCTGCTGAGCAGATTGCCACCAACGCGCTTGTCACCGCTGGGAAATGCTGGATATGCGGCACGTGTACGCGTCGGTTCGGGCGTCAGTTCGCGAGGTGCGCCGGGGACGGGATCGCGGCCGAGCGGGGGACGGGACCACAGGGTCCCGCCACCCCGCCCGGCCGGGCGGCTCCCGAACCGGGTTCGTGGGCGCGGGCGTTACGGCCTCAGTGCGCCACGGCGCGCGCCATGGAACCGTGGCGCGGCTGCATCGGCACCCCGTGCGCGGGTTCGGGCGCGGAGCGGGCACCGGGCGCGGCCGGCCGGCCCGGTGCGGCCGGGCCACGGCGCGGCGGCGCGGCCGCGCCGTTCTGCACGTCCATCACGGCGTGCGCGACGAGCCCGCCCATCGGGTCGTGCCGGATCAGGTCCCGCAGCCGGGAGCGGGACGATCGGCCCTCGTTCCCCGGGTACAGGTGCTTGCCCAGCCCGACGGCGTGCGCCAGGGCGGCGAGCGCCGCGGTCCGCGGGTCCGGCGGTACGCCGGTGCGGATCGCGGAGTCCAGCCGGGCACGGATCTCCCGGCTGATGGCGGTGTCGGTCGCCTGGTACCGCGTCGTCGGCAGCACCCCGCACATCTGGCCGGGCACGGCGGCGACCATGCCACACCGCTCCAGGTGCGAGAGGTACGTCTGGCGCAGCCCCAGCCGGGGCCCGCCGATCCAGTGGACGGCGCGTACCGGAGCGCCGCGCCTTCGCAGCAACTCCAACGCGCAGTCCAGAGTTGGATCTCCTGTCGGCCGTGGCACCACCACGGCGATACGATCCCCGTCTGGGGCTATCCGTCCGGCCAGCGCCAGCTCCACTAGCTGTGCACCGGCCAGACCGAGGTCGAGCGACTGCGGCTGCGCAGTGGTACCCGTGGCCGGGTCCAGTGCCAGCAGCAGAAGCTCCTCCGGAAGTGTTCTGCGGCTCCTGCCCATCCATGCCTCCCCGCGTGGATGAATGACAGGGTGACCCCTCTCACATTGGTCTGTCGAGGGTGCGTGACCGGTTCGTGAGGGAACCGGTAGGTATGTCGTTCTCGTCTACCACAGGGGCCAAGCCCTCACACAGGACACTGGTACATGGTTCGGACAGGGCGCGCGCGTGGGCGTGCGGCGCATGGAGGAGGCATCGGTGGCGGGCGAGTCCCCCGACAGGTCGAAGCAGCGTCAGTCGTCGGCAGGAGCGACGTCGGGGAGCGCGGGTTCGGTTCCCGAGGCGCGTGATCCGCGCCTCGCGGTCGCCCGGGAAGCCGGGGAAAAGGATTCCTCGAACGGCGGCGCGGACACCGCGACGAAGGTTCTCTCGGTCCGCGCCGCCGAGCCGCTCGAAGAGGACACCGCGCTGAACCGCGCGGTCTCCTCGTGGGTCCGGGACGCGGACGGGGCCGGGAAGGACTCGGGCGCGGGCGCGAAGGACGCGGACGAGGCGGACGGGGCGGACGGGGCCGGGAAGGACGCGGCGGGGGCCGCCGCCGAGGGCGCGGACGAGGCCACGGAGGACGGGAAGGGGTCCGGGAAGGACACCGGCGGGCCCGAGGAGGCCGAGGGTACGGCGCAGGCGGGCGCCGGGGCCGAGGACGACGACGCGGAGGCGGACACCGGTCCCAAGGGCGCGGCTCCGACTTCCGGGGCCGCCGAGGACGCTGACGCCGCGTCGGAGGAGGACGCGGGCGACGAGTCCGGCGCGAAGGCCGAGGACGTGGCCGGGGCGGAGTCCAAGGACTCGAAGGACGCGACGGACGCGACAGACTCGCAGGACGCGAAGGACGCGGAGACCGTCGACGGCCAGGAGGCCGAGCAGCGCGACGGGAAGGCGGCCGAGGCGGACGCGGCGGGCACCGCGGAGGCCGAGGACGACGACGCGGACGTGAAGGCGAGCACCGACGCCGACGCCCCCGCGAAGAACGACGCCGCGAAGGCCGACGCGGACGCGGACACCGCCGCCGACGCCGAGAGCGACCGCGGGAGCGACGCCAAGAGCGGCACCAAGAACGACGACGCGGACGCCGAGGCGAGCCCCGCCCAAGCCGAGGACGACGCCGACGCCGACGCCGACTCCGACTCCGACGGTGACGGTGACGGCGGCAAGGAGCCGCGGAAGCCGGCCGCGGGCGGTGCGGGCGCGAAGAAGGCCGGGGCCGCCGCCGAGGCCGCGTCCGCCCCCGCCGCGGGCGTCGACCAGCCGACCACCGCCTTCAAGGCCGTCAAGCCGAAGCCCGGCCAGATCGACCAGCCCACCACCATGCTCAAGGTCGGCGGCAAGGACCGGCCCGCCGAGACCGATGCCGAGCGCACCAGCAAGTTCGTCGCGCTGAAGGACGACGTCAAGGCGGAGGCGAAGCCCGCCGACGAGAAGACCACCGCCGTCCCCCAGGTCGGCCCCGAGCGCACCACCCAGCAGCCGCTGCCCCCGAAGCCGCCGCTGGACCTCCTCGCCGAGCTGACCAACACGCCGCCGCCTCCGGAGACCCCGGTCCGCACCCTCGTGCGGAGGGTCAAGATCTGGACCCCGCTGGTCCTGCTGCTGGTGATCATCTTCGCGGTCGTACAGGCCCTGCGCCCGCTCCCGTCCCCCACCCTCGCGCTCACCGGGAAGGACAGCTACACCTTCGACGGCGGCCGGGTGGACCTGCCGTGGCCGAACGAGGGCCAGGGCTGGATGGACGTGGACGGCCTCGGCACCATGGGCGACTTCGGCAAGCAGACGCCCGTCGCCATCGGCTCGGTCGCCAAGACCATGACGGCGTACATCATCCTGCGCGACCACCCGCTCAAGCCGGGCCAGGAGGGCCCGAAGATCAAGGTGGACCCGACGGCGGAGAAGGAGGGCGGTTACAGCAAGAGCGGCGAGTCCACCCTCAACACCGTCAAGGCCGGTGACCACCTCACCGAGAAGCAGGCCCTGTCGGCCGTGATGATCCCCTCCGCCAACAACATCGCCCGGCTGCTGGCCCGCTGGGACGCGGGCTCGGAGGCGGCGTTCGTGAAGAAGATGAACGCCACCGCCAAGGAGCTGGGGATGACCGGTACGACGTACACCGACCCCTCGGGCCTGAAGGAGACCACCGTCTCCACCGCCCACGACCAGGTGCGGCTCGGCCGCGCGGTGGTCAAGCAGCCGGCCCTGGTCGCCATCACCAGCGCCGCCAGCTGGACCGACCCGACCGGCCACAACTGGCCGAACTACAACTCGCTGCCCTACTGGGTCGGCGCGATCGGCATCAAGACCGGCACCACCACCGCGGCCGGCGGCAACCTGCTGTTCGCCGCCCGCAAGAAGGTCGGCGGGCAGACGGTCACCGTCGTCGGCGCGATCCTCGGCCAGCACAAGCCCTCGATCCTGGACACGGTCAACGAGGTCAGCAAGACGGCGCTGCTCGGCGCCGAGCACGCGCTGACCTCGGCGCAGATCCTGAAGAAGGGCGACGTGGTCGGCTACGTGGACGACCGGCTCGGCGGCCACACCCCGATCGTGGTCACCCGGGACGTCACCGCGGTCGGCTGGTCCGGCCTGAAGGTCAACCTGTCCTTCAGCTCCGGCACCGTTCCGCACACGGCGAAGGCCGGCACCGAGGTCGGCACGCTCACCGTGGGCGACGGCACGACGGCCGGGGTGAAGGTCCCGGTGGCCCTCGCCCGGGACCTGACCGAGCCGGGCTTCGGCGCGAAGCTCACCCGCCTGGGCTGAGCACGCCATCGCACCACCCCACGGCCCGCCCACGCACCCCGTCACGGCGCCCCACCCGGGAGCCCCGTGGCGGGGTGCGTGCTAGCGTCACGAATCGGGGCAGGTCGCCGGTTCCCGGGACAGGGCCGCGAACTGGACGAGAAGCGGCCGGGGACACCGAGGGAAACGGCCGAGAACAGAAGACGGGACACGGGGAGTGCCTTCAGGTGGCCACTGCGGAGCCGACACGCGCCGACGACGCCGAACCGGGCCCGGGATCCGGCCCACGAATACGCCTGTCCACGCCTGACGCGGACACCGGCGCGCACAGACGCGACCGAGCGCGGGACCGCGCCGGAGCGGACGGCCGTGCGGGAGTAGACGGCCGTGCCGGAGCGGTCGGCGGCGCGGGCTCGGGCACGGGCAAGGACGGCGGTAAGCGAGCCGGCGGCGCCGGAGCGCCCTCGGACGGCGCCACCCGGCCGGGGAGCGCCCTCGCGCGCCTCCTCGCGCCCCTGGACCCCCTGCGCGCCCGCATGCTGCGCCACCCGGTCCTGTGGGTCACCGCGCTCGCGGGCGTCCTGCACATCGTCTGGTTCTTCACGTTCGCGAACAGCGGTGGCGATCTCGCCGCGCAGGACGCCTGGGCGGAGTTCGTCGGCCGGCACCCGGACTCGGCGTACAACCTCGCCTGGTACGGGGGCATGCACCCGGTGTCGTACAGCGTGGTCTCGCCGTACCTGATGGCCGTCCTCGGCGTCCGTACGACCATGATGATCTCCGGGACGGTGTCGGCGGGCCTGCTGACGCTGATCCTGATCCGCAGCCGGGCGGTGAAGAACCCGCTGTGGGCCGCGCTCGCCGGGGTCTTCGCGCTGCTGTGCAACGCGATGTCGGGGCGGGTGACGTTCGGGCTCGGCACGATGTTCGCGCTCGGCGCGGTGGCGGCCGTGTTCTGCTGGCCGTACCGGTGGCGGCACAGACGCTGGGCGAAGGCCGCCGTGGCCGCCCCGCTGGCCGGCCTGTCCACCATGGCCTCGCCGGTCTCCGGGCTGTTCGTCGGCCTGGTCGCGGTCGCGCTGTTCCTCCAGAAGCGGCGGCCGGGCGCGTGGGCGCTGGGGCTCGCTCCCGCGGCGGTGGTGGCCGCGTCGTACTTCCTCTTCCCCTTCTCCGGCACCCAGCCGATGACCATCGGCTCGGTGAGCCTGCCGCTGCTGTACGGCCTGCTGTGCCTGTTCCTGGTGCCGCGGAAGTGGGTCACCGTCCGGCTGACGGCGGCCGTCTACAGCTTCTCGGTCGTGGCGGTGTGGGTGGTCAGCTCGCAGATCGGCTCGAACATCTCGCGGCTGCCGATGCTGTTCGCGGGTGCGACGCTGATCGCGGCGCTGCCGTTCACGGTGCCGAGGTCGCGCAAGTGGTACGCGACCGTGGTGGCCTTCCTCGGCTTCGTCGGCTGGATCGGCTACAAGTCGGTGGACGACATGATCCACACGACCCCGGCCGCGTCCTGGGCCCACGAGCTGGCCCCGCTGGTCAACCAGCTCCAGAAGGTCGGCGCCGAGCGGGGCCGCGTCGAGGTGGTCCCGGCGCGCTCGCACCGCGAGGCCTCCGCGCTCGCGCCGTACGTCAACCTGGCGCGCGGCTGGAACCGGCAGGCCGACATGGAGCGCAACCCGCTCTTCTACGACGACACCCTCAACTCGGCGAACTACCACGAGTGGCTCCAGCGGTGGGCCGTGCACTTCGTGGTGCTGCCCCGGGACAACCCGGACGGCGACGGCGGCGAGCGCGAGCGGGAGCTGCTGCGGCGCGGGATGCCGTATCTGACGCAGATCTGGGGCGACGCCAACTGGCAGCTGTTCCGGGTGACCGACCCGACGCCGCTGGCCGAGCCGAACGCGGTGGTGGACCGGGCCGAGCAGGGCGAGATGACGCTGGAGGTGCGCGAGGCCGGGCGGATCCTGATCCGGATCCCCTACTCGCCCTGGCTCAGCGTGGTCGACGCCCACGGCAAGAGCCTGAAGGCCCCCCAGGCGGTCCCCTCGGCGCCGGGCGCGGAGAAGAAGTACCGCAACGTCAACGGCTGTCTGATGGAGACCCCCGAGGACGCCAACGGCGACAAGTGGACCATGCTGATCGCCCCGCACCCGGGCACGTACCACCTGGCGGCCCCGTACCAGCTGCCGCGCGGCACGCCGTGCCCCGATGCCCTGAAGTGACGCGCGCCGCCGGGGCTATCGCGGGTACCGCGCGAGCCACCCCGGCGACGACCCGGCGGGCCCGTGCAGGGCGGGTCCCTGGGTCATCTCCATGGCGAAGTCGTCGGCGAGTTCGAGGAGGGTGGGGCGGCCCTCCAGTTCGGCGAGCCAGGCCGGGGGGAGGGCGGTCTCGCCGTGCAGGGCGCCGAGGAGGCCGCCGGTGAGGGCGCCGGCCGCGGCGGAGGGGCCGCTCTGGTTGACCGCGAGGCACAGGCCGTGCCGTACGTCCTCGCCGACCAGGGCGCAGTAGACGGCGGCCGCGAGCAGCCCGTCCGCGGTGCCCTCGCCCGTCAGCTCCTCCACCCGCGCCGGGTTCGGCATCCCCTGCCGCACCGTGCCGAGCGCGTGCTGGAGGGCGTCGGAGACCGGCTGGTGGCCGGGGCGGACGGCGAGCAGGGCGAGGGCCTGCTGGACGGCGCCGTCCAGGCTCTCGCCGCGGGCGAGGCCGTGCACGATCACGGCGTACGCGCCCGCCGACAGACAGGCGACGGGGTGGCCGTGGGTCTGCGCCGCGCACTCCACGGCGAGCTGGACCACGAGCTGGGGCTCCCAGCCGACCAGCAGCCCGAAGGGCGCCGAGCGGGCCACGGCCTCTGGCCCCTGCGCACCGGGGTTCTTGGGCCGCTCCAGCGTGCCCATCCGGTCGTCGCCGAAGCCGATGAGCAGCGGTCGGGTCGGCCCGCGGCGGGCGTACAGCCACTCCTCGCGCGCCAGCCAGCCGTCCTCCTCGCGGCGCTCGTCGGGGCCCCAGTCCCGCTGGGTGGCGGCCCAGCGCAGATACGCGCGGTGCAGATCGGTCGGCGGGTGCCAGGCGCCGGTGTCGCGGCGCACCTGGGCCCGGATCAGCCCGTCCACGGTGAACAGTGTCAGCTGGGTGTGGTGGGTGACCGTGCCGCGCCGGCCGTGCCCCACGGTGAGGTCGAGCAGGCCCTCGGGACCGTGCGCGGCGCGGATCTCCTCCAGCGTGAGCGTGTCGACGGGCCCGCCCAGCGCGTCGCCCACCGCTGCGCCCAGCAGGGTGCCGCGCACCCGGCTGCGGAAGTCCTGCTGCTCGGCTCGGCCCCAGACGGCACCGGTCGTCGTCGCCACCCAGACCCTCCTCCGGCACCGCCCGCCCGTACGACGGTGGCACTCTAATCGACCGGGTACGGCCCGTTCAGCGACTCAAAGCGACCCTCACGGGTCATTCACGCCCGTCGATGACCGCTTCGACCCCGTCCAGAATCCGGTCGAGCCCGAATTCGAGCGGATCGATGCCGTCCGGCTGGAACGCACCCTCGGCGATCACCTTGGTGAGGGCCGGGAACCGGTCGGCGTGGCGGGCGAGGAGGCCGGCGGAGAGGCGGTCCCACTCGGCGTCCTGCTCCGCCTCGTAGTCGCGGCGCTGCTGCGCGACGTTGCGGACGAGCCCGATCAGCAGCAGGAAGGTGTGGTGCCGTCGGATGCCGTCGAGCCCGGTCGGCTCCAGTACGGCGAGTGCCGCGTCCAGCCAGCCCAGCTGGCCGGGGCCGAGGAGCCCGCGGCGCATGGCGGTGGCGGTGAGCAGCCAGGGATGGGTGGCGTAGACGCGCGCGCACTGGCGGGTCCACTCCCGGACGCCGGCCCGCCAGTCCCCCTCCCGGACCCCCGACAGATCGGGCCCCTCCCCCAGCACCGAATCCACCATCAGCTCGACCAGTTCGGTCTTGCCGGGGACGTACCGGTACAGGGCCATGGCGGAGACGCCGAACCCGGCGGCGACCCTGCTCATGGAGACGGCGTCCAGCCCCTCGCGATCGGCCAGTTCGGCCGCGGCGGCGGCGATGCGCCGCGGGTTCAGCTTCGGCTTCGGCCCGCGGGTGGGCCGCTCCTGCTCGCCCCACAGCAGCGCGAGCGTCACCCGGGGGTCTCGCTCCCCGTCCGGCTGTTCCTTGCTCCGCACGACCACGAAACCCTCCGAATCCCTTGCCCGCCAAGGCGGTTGACCCCGCCCGCCGACTGTATATACCGTAAACCCACCGCAACAGCTGACGGCATAAACAGTTTAGGGGGAACACTGTGCTGCTGACCTATCGCGCCCTCAGGCGCCGCGCCCTCGCCAAGACCCTGCGCATCTCCGCCTCGCACGGCATCGACGAATCCTCGTTCGTCCCCATCGGCGGCATCGACCAGTGGGTCTCGGTCCGCGGCGAGGACCGGTCCAACCCGGTGATCCTGGAGATCCACGGGGGCCCCGGCGCCTCCAACCTGATCCACATCCCGCGCACCCGCGCCTGGGAACGCCACTTCACGATCGTCCGCTGGGACATGCGCGGCGCCGGCAAGACCTTCTCGGCCCACGGACCCTCGGGCCAGGGCGAGTTGACCCTGTCCCGCCTCTACGCGGACGCCCTCGAACTCACCGACCACATCCGCGCCCGCCTCGGCGTGCCGAAGGTGCTGCTGCTCGCCAACAGCTTCGGCACCGTCACCGGTCTCCGCCTGGCCCGGGACCACCCAGAGCGCTACTCGGCGTACGTCGGCACGGACCAGAACATCATCGCGGGCGGCCGGGACAGTTCCGCGTACGACGCCCTGCTCACCCGCCTGCGCCGGTCGGGCAGGCGCAAGCCGCTGTCCCGGCTCACCGCGCTCGGCCCGGACCACACCGCCTGGTCCCCCGAGGAGTGGTCCCGCTACGCGAAGACCGTGGTCACGACCGACCCGCTGACCTACGACACCATGAAGACGGTCGTCGTCCGCTCCCTCTGGTTCTCCCCCCTCCACACCCTGCGCGACCTGCGCGCCTACCTGAAGGGCATGACCTTCTCCGAACAACTCGGACCCCAGGCCATGTCGTTGGACGAATACGCCGAGGGCACCGCGTTCGACCTCCCGGTCTTCCTCTTCCAGGGCGCCGACGACGTCCTCACCCCACCGGCCCCGGCCCGCCGCTTCCACGACGCCCTCACCGCCCCGGTCAAGGACTTCGCCCTCATCCCCGACGCCTCCCACTTCGCCTCCTTCCGCCACCCGGACCATTTCCTCGACCTGCTGCTGACGAGGGTGCGGCCGGTGGTGACGGGGACGGGGGAGGAGGGGTGAGATCAGGCCGGATCACCGCGACGGGGGACACGGCCTTGACCCGGGTCCTCGACGGCTGGTCCGCTTGCCTCTCGGGCTGGGACGGGGTTCGGGGGGCACATGAGGATCAGGCGGGGTGCGGCGCTCGCCGCGGTCGCCGTCGTCGGCGTGGTCACGACGACGCTGGCAGGCCTCGTGACCAACGTCGTTTCGGCTCAGTCACGTTGGCCACCCTGGCTGCGCTGGTTACAGGTCCGCCCCTGGTTGTCGTTCGTCATCCTCGGAGCCGTCACCGCCGGACTGGCGGCCATGCTGGCCGTGCTGGACGACCGACGCTCCGGGCGGCGGGACGGTGAGCCCCCGGCACACACCGGCAACACCGCCGATCCGCCCGATGCCGCGCTCGTCCTGCGGTCGCTTCCGCGTGACACCACGGCCTTCACCGACCGATCGGCCGAACTCGCCGCGCTGCGAGACTCCGTACATGCCGCGCAGGAGGCCGGTTCGGCACTGCCCGTCCATCTGATCGACGGTATGCCGGGCGTGGGCAAGACGGCCCTCGCCGTGCACGCCGCCCACATCCTGTCCGCGCGTTTCCCGGACGGGCAGCTCTTCGTCAACCTCAACGGGCACACGCCCGGCCGCACCCCCGTACAGCCCGGCGAGGCACTGGCCGCCCTGCTCACCGCGGCGGGGGTGCCGACGCACCAGATCCCCGTGGGCGACGACATCGGCGCGGTCACGGAAGCACGCGCCGCCATGTGGCGAAGCAGGCTGGCGGACAAGAAGGCGCTGCTCATTCTCGACAACGCCGCCGGATACCGGCAGTTGGAGCCGCTGCTGCCCGGCGGGGGCGGCTGTCTGGTGCTGGTGACCAGCCGGAAGCGGCTTGCCGGACACGAAGAGGTGATCCTGCCGGTCGACGCGCTGCCGCCGCGGCACGCGGTGGAGCTGTTCGTACGGCTCAGCGCCCGGTCGGCCGACGAGCTGGACCACGGCGTGCTGGACGAGCTGGTGCGACTGTGTGGTTACCTCCCCCTGGGGATCTCACTGCTCGCGGCCCGGCTGCGCCACCATCCCTCCTGGAGCGCCCGCGATCTGTACGAGCGGTTGGTGGCGGCCCAGGACCGGCTGGGCGAACTGCGTTCCGGGGAGCGCGCCATCACCGCGGCCTTCGACCTCTCCCACCGGGATCTCCCTCCGGAGCGGCGGCGCTTCTTCCGGCGGCTCGGCTGTTACCCGGGCACCGATCTCGACGCGTACGCCGGTGCGGCCCTCGGTGAGGTCTCGGTCGCCGAGGCCCGCCGGCACCTGGACGGTCTCTATGACGACCACCTGATCGAGGAGCATCCTGGGAGCCGCTACCGATTGCACGACCTCCTGCGCGACTACGCCCGCGGTCTCGCCGTCGAGGGAGACGACATGGACCACCTCCAGGCCGTCCAGCGCGTGTGCGCGTACTACCTCTGCGCACTCGCCGTCGCCAACGAGCACCTCGTCCGCAGCGGCGCCATGGTGCCGCCGCCTCCTGATGGGGCCCGGCGGCTGGAGACCCCGGCCCTCACATCGCGGGTGGACGCGCTGAGCTGGCTGGAGAACGAACGCGCGAACATACTGGCCTGCATCCGGCGTGCGCACGGTCTCTCTCTGTACGACACCGTCATCCGGATGGCCGTGGCCATGGCTCCCTTCCTCCGCCAGGCCGGACCCTGGGACCAGGCCGTCGGGCTGCACCGGACCGCGGCCGAGGCAGCCCGCCGGACCGGCGACGAACAGGCACTGGCAGACGCCCTCGCCGAACTGGGGGTGGTGCGGCGCTTCATGGCCGCCTACCCGGACGCCGTCGCGGCCCTGGACGAGGCGGTTTCGCACTACGACGCCGTCGGGGACCTGCGCGGCAAGGCGGACGCTCTGAACCAGCTGGGCATCGTCTGGTACCTGACCGCCGACAACGAGGACGCGGCGCGCGCCCAGACCGATGCGCTCGGCCTCTACCGCCGGCTGGGGTACCGGCTCGGTCAGGCGAACGCGCTCGCCGATCTCGGCATGGTCTGGCGGCAGACGAGCCGCTTCGACGCCGCGATGGAGACGCAGAGCGAGGCCCTGGCGATCTACCGGGAACTGGGCGACCGCTACGGGGAGGCGAACTCGCTCCGTGACCTGGGTGTCGTGCACCGCCTCCTGGGCGCCTACGACCGGGCCGCGCACCACCACCGGCAGGCGTTCGACATCTACGTCGACCTGGACGACCGCGAACACCAGGCGTACGCCCTCAACGAGCAGGGCGTGGTGCGGCGCCTCACCGGGGATCCGGAAGGGGCGCGGGCAGCACACCGCCAGGCCCTGACCTACTTCACCGAGCTCGGCGACCGGTACGGCAGGGCGAACAGCGTCCTTCTGCTGGGCGTGGTGGAGCGGGCATCCGGGAATGCCGCTGCGGCGCTTTCCCAGTCGGAGGAAGCGCTGGCCACCTTCCGGGAACTCGGCAGCCGCGGGGGTGAGGCCGCCGCGCTGAGCGAGCTGGGCGTGGCACGTGGGATGCTCGGCGACCCGGCTGCCGCCACCGACGCGTTCGCGCGCAGCCTGGAGATCCTCCGTGCGCTCGGCAACCGGTACGGCGAAGCCGAAGTACTCAACAACTGGGGGACGTTGCTCGCCGACACCGCCCCAGACACCGCCCGTGACCATTTCCGGCGTGCGCTGGCCCTCGCGCGGGACATCGGCAGCCCACTGGAGGAGGCGCGGGCGACGGAAGGCGTCGACCGCTGCGACCGTACGGCCGAGCATGGCTGAAATATCCGTTACGGCAAGGCGGTTGGCGCTGTTACGTTGCCCGGACCCGGTCCGTTGCTCGCAAGGAGTGCTGCCGCATGTCGTCACTCACGACCGATACTGCACCGGACGAGCACCCCGCGGTTCCCGAGGCCCGTGTCCTGGAACGGGTGGCCGCCCGTGTCAGGCTGCGGCTGGAGGCCGAACAGACCTCCGCCGACCGGGCCGGCGACGGCGCGCACGCGGCCTCTCTCACCTGGCCCTGGTCCCTGTGAGCGCACCCGCTCGATGACACGTCCCGAAGCTCCCGTGCCCTTCGGGACGTTCATTCTCAAGGTCGCCAACCGCTGCAACATCGACTGTGACTACTGCTTCGTCTTCAACTCCAAGGACCAGGCGGCACGGCGCCTGCCCGCCCGGATGAGCCTGGCTGTCGCCCGGGCGGCTGCCCGGCGGATCGCCGAGCACGTCGCCGCGCATGAATTGCGCACCGTTCATGTCGTCCTGCACGGCGGGGAGCCACTGCTGGCCGGTGTCCCGCACCTCGCCGCCCTGCTGGGCGCGGTCCGTGACGGCATACCGGACCGGACGACGGTCTGCTTCGAGCTCCAGACCAACGGAACACTGCTGTCCCCCGCCTGGCTCGACCTCTTCGAGAGGTACGGCGTGACGGTGGGGGTCAGCCTCGACGGGCCCCCCGACACGAACGACCGGCACCGGCTGACCCACGGCGGCCGGTCGAGCACGGCCGCCACCGTACGGGGTATCGAACTGCTCCGAACCCGGCCGCATCTGTTCGCGGGGTTGCTCGCCGTGGTGGATCCGGCGAACGATCCCGTGGCCGTGCACGACTATCTGGCCGCATTCGAACCGCCCGTAATCGACTTCGGACTGCCGCACGCGACCCACGACGACCCCCCGTACCGTGGTGACACGGAGGTACCCGAGTACGGGCGGTGGATGTGCAGGGTCTACGACACCTGGCTCAGCCGGCCCGAACAACGACACAGCATCCGCATGCTGGAGGACATCGTGGCCCTGAGTTCCGGCGTGCGCGGCTCGGTGGAAACGCTCGGCCTGGCCCCTCAAGCCGGTGTCGTGATCGAATCCGACGGTTCGGTGGAAGGCCTGGACACCCTGCGATCGGTCGAGGAGGGGGCTTCCCGGCTCGGCCTCGATGTCTTCCACCACTCGTTCGACGAGGCACTGTCGCACCCGAAGCTGTCGCATCGCCGGTACGGCGAGGACGCGCTCGCCGCGAAGTGCCGCACATGCCCGCTCGTGGCGGTCTGTGGCGGAGGCTATCTCCCGCACCGCTTCAGCACCGCCGCCGGATACCGCAACCCGTCCGTCTACTGCGCGGACCTGGAGTACCTGATCCGGCATGTACAGAGCTCACTCCGGCGGCACGGCTGGCACCCCGGGGCCGCGCCGCCCGGAGGCGATACCGAGTGGGTGTGAACGAATGACCGAAGAGCGACAGGAGGCCCGGATGACCGAGACGATCCGTCCCGCGGAGAAGCGGGACGTTCCCGCCCTGGCCGAACTGATCGAGGAGATCGAACGGTTCTACGGGGCCGCCGACTCCGACATCCAGCCGCTGGAAGAGCGCCTCTCCCAGGTGGAGGAGGCTCTGTTCGGAACTCCGCCGATGGCCTGCGCCCTGGTCGTGGAGGACGGCGCCGGAGACATCGTCGGCCTCGCCGCCTACTCCTTCCTCTGGCCGGCCGCGGGCGCCTCGCACTCCCTGTTCCTGAAGGAGCTGTACGTCCGCGACACCCTTCGCCGACGAGGTGTCGGGGAGCGCCTCATGTCGGCACTCGGCTCGCTGGCCGCCGCCCGCCCCGGATGCAGCCGGCTGGAGTGGATGACCGACCGCGACAACCCGGGGGCACGGGCCTTCTACAAGTCCCTCGGTTTCGCCGAGTACGACGGGAAGATCGTCTACCGGGTGGATCCCCACGTGCCGACAGCGTGACGCCGCCGCACCGTGTCCTACAGACGCGCCCTCATGCTCTCGCAGACCCCGTGCACGTCCTTGATCTCGAAGTCGCCCTCCGTGCCGCGCAGTACGCCGCGGTAGCGGCCGAAGAGCTGGTAGTAGTCGATCGCGAAGAGGCCGAGGTCGTGTTTCACCGACTTGCGGCCCTCCGGCTGGAAGACGACGTCGAGGCGGCCGTCCCGGGAGGTGATGTGCCAGGCGGCCGACGGGTCGGTGGAGTCGGGCCGGAAGGACACGTCGCCGAGGGGTTCGCACCGGCCCGGTGTCCACAGGCCGGACTCCTCGGGCTCACCGGGCAGTTCCGGCCGGGCCGCGAAGTTGGCCCCGACCGGGCCGGCGCCGGTGGGGGTCGCGAAGGTGCCCCAGAGCCATCGGGTCCGGTACGGCAGCAGTGAGCGGTGCTCGTCGAGTACCGCCAGGTCGCGTGCCGGGTCGAAGACGATCTCCGCGTCCCCGACGCGCAGTACCCCGCGGGCGGGGAACGCGGCCTTGTACGTGTACATGCTGCCGCCCGGCAGCCGGGAGCTCACCGAGAGCGGTGCCGTGGCCGCCCCGGCGTCGAGTTCCAGTTCGCCGCGGATGGCAGGGGCCTTCGGCGTCGCGGCGATGTCCACCTCGATCCGGTGCCGCGCGGACGGCGCGTGGAAGGCATAGGCGATCCGGTAGCCGTCCCGCTCGAAACGGCAGACCCCATCCAGGAGTTCGGCGGGCAGCGTCGGGCTGCCGCCGGGCGCGTTGGCCGCGTGCTGGTGGAGCACTCCGCCCGCCCGGTCGTAGGCGTAGATCTCGGAGCCGGCGAGGTAGTGCGCGTCCTGGACGATCAGGGAGGAGTACCAGTCGGGGTGCAGCAGCGTGAAGCCGACCCACTCCTTGAGCCGCAGGCGTTTCAGGTGGCGGGTGAGACCCGTGTACGCGGCGAGCGGATCGGCGACGACGGGCCGCTCCGGCAGACGGCCCCAGCGGCGGACACCGTCCTCGACGAGACGGTGGGGGGTGGACATGGCGGGTAGTTTGTCGAGGGCGGGGTCACGGGTCAACCGTCGGGCGGCGGCGGGTCACCCGGCTCCATTCTGGCTCAATGCGTATAGGAGAGCGCCGAGTTCGTCGGGGAGAATCCAGCCATGATCACCACTGACAACACCCGGCACTCCGGCCTCAGACTGGCGGCCGGCGTGCTCACCGGGATACTCGCGCTCTACATCACCCTCGTCGCGTTCGGCAACATCACGGACTTCGGCACGAACCAGCAGTTCGTGCGGCATGTGCTGGCGATGGACTCGACGTTCAAAGACCACGATCTGATGTGGCGCGCGATCACCAGCAGCGCGCTCCAGGACACCGCGTACGTCCTGATCATCGCGTGGGAGACGGTGGCCGCGCTGGTCCTGATCTGGGGGACGTACCTGTGGGCGGCGCGGCGCGACGACGCGTTCGCGCGGCGCATCTCGACGTACGGGCTGCTGATGCTGCTGCTGCTCTTCGGCGCCGGGTTCATCGCGATCGGCGGCGAGTGGTTCGCGATGTGGCAGGCGAAGGCCTGGAACGGGGAGGATTCCGCCACCCGTGTCTTCCTGCTCAGCGGGGTGGCGTTGATCGTCAACCATCTGCCGACGGGCAAGGAATCTCCGACTACTTGACCACCACGACGCTCGTGCCCTGATCACCGAAGGCCCACAGGGCGGCGCCGTCCTGTTTGCGCATGCGGATACCGCCCAGTTTCTTCCCCTGCGCAGGGGGCGGCGAGGAGCCGTCCAGGGCGTTGGAGAAGGCCACGTTCACGCCGTCGACCATGGCGACGTACATGATGTGCTCGATCGGGACGCCGTCCGAGCCGGTGATGGACTGGGTGCGCTTGATGATCGAGTAGTGGCCGGGTGGCAGGGTCACCGTGCCCGGCCACACCTCGAACGTCCTTGTCTCCTTGCCGCTGGCGTCGACCAGCCACAGCCGCTTCGCCCCGAGCGAGTACACGATCCTGCGGCCGTCTCCCGAGCCCGCCGGCAGCGCCGGCGGGCCCGCCGGCGGCTTCGGCTTGGCCGAGCCGTGGGTGCTCGCCGACGCCGTGGTGCTCGGCTTCACCGTCGCGGCCGTGGGGTGCGGCCCGTGGTCCGCCTGTACGGCGAGCGCGACGACGGCCACGGTCGCCCCCACCGTCAGACCGGTGACCCAGGCCCAGGAGGGCAGTCGGGCAGCCACGGGTACGCATCTCCTCCGCTATGGGTCCCCCACTCGGACCGGGGGTCGGATCATCGTACTCAGTCCGCCCCCGGCCGAGTACCGGCAGCTCAGTCGAGCACCGGCAGCAGCTCCGGGAGGTGACCGTCGGAGGCCGCCGCCGCGCGCCGGCGCTCCTCGGGCACCTCGCCGTAGAGCGTGTCGCGGGGCTTCGCCGGGCGGCCGGCCGCCTCGGCCACGGCCACCAGGTCGCGCACCGACTTGTACGAGCCGTACGACGAGCCCGCCATCCGCGAGATCGTCTCCTCCATCAGGGTGCCGCCCAGGTCGTTGGCGCCGGAGCGGAGCATCTCCGCCGCCCCCTCGGTGCCCAGTTTGACCCAGCTTGTCTGGATGTTGGGGATCCAGGGGTGCAGCAGCAGGCGGGCCATGGCGGTGACCGCCCGGTTGTCGCGGGTGGTCGGGCCGGGGCGGGCGATGCCGGCCAGGTAGACGGGCGCGTTGGTGTGGATGAAGGGCAGGGTGACGAACTCGGTGAAGCCGCCGGTCTCCCGCTGGATGCCGGCCAGGGTGCGCAGGTGGCCGAGCCAGTGCCGGGGCTGGTCGACATGGCCGTACATCATCGTGGAGGAGGAACGGATGCCCAGTTCGTGGGCGGTCCTGACGACCTCGATCCAGGTGGCCGTCGGCAGCTTGCCCTTGGTGAGGACCCAGCGGACCTCGTCGTCCAGGATCTCCGCGGCGGTGCCGGGGATGGTGTCCAGGCCCGCCTCCTTGGCCGCCGTCAGCCACTCCCGGATCGACATGCCGGTGCGGGTTGCGCCGTTCACGACCTCCATCGGGGAGAAGGCGTGCACGTGCATGCCGGGGACGCGCTCCTTGACCGCCTTCGCGATGTCGAAGTACGCCGTGCCGGGCAGGTCGGGGTGGATGCCGCCCTGCATGCACACCTCGACCGCGCCGACGTCCCACGCCTGCTGGGCGCGGTCGGCCACCTGCTCCAGGGAGAGGGTGTAGGCGTCGGCGTCGGTGCGGCGCTGCGCGAAGGCGCAGAAGCGGCAGCCGGTGTAGCAGACGTTGGTGAAGTTGATGTTGCGGGTGACGATGTACGTCACGTCGTCGCCGACCGCCGACTTGCGCACGTCGTCGGCGATCCGGCACAGCGCGTCCAGCGCCCGCCCGTCCGCGTGCAGCAGGGCCAGCGCCTCGGCGTCGGTCAGCCGGGTCGGGTCGTCGGCGGCCGTGCGCAGCGCCTGCCGTACGTCGGTGTCGATGCGCTCCGGCGCCATGCCGGGGGCCGCCGCCTCGCGCAGCGCCTCCCAGTCGCCGTACACCTCGTCGTAGTCCTCGCGGCGGTCGGCCGTCCGGCCCTCGGTGTCGATGGTGCGGTGCAGATCGGTACGGCCGGTGGGCGTGAAGGTGTCCTCCGGCTCCTGCCACGGCAGCCCCTCGGGCAGCGCGTCGGGGCGGGCGAGACCGGTCTCCGGGTCGGCCAGCGCGGCGACGTGCGGGCGCAGCCGCGGGTCCAGCCAGGGCTCGCCGCGCCGGACGAACTCCGGGTAGACGCAGAGGCGTTCACGCAGTTCGAAGCCGGCCGCCCGGGAGCGCTCGGCCAGCTCCTCGATCTGCGGCCAGGGGCGCTCGGGGTTGACGTGGTCGATGGTCAGCGGGGAGACCCCGCCCCAGTCGTCGATGCCGGCGCCGATCAGCCGCTCGTACTCGGAGTCGACCAGGTTCGGCGGGGCCTGGAGGCAGGCGGCGGGGCCCATGATGTGCCGGGCGACGGCCACCGTGGCGACCAGCTCGTCCAGTTCGGCGTCCGGCATGCCGCGCATCGCCGTGTCCGGCTTGGCGCGGAAGTTCTGGATGATCAGTTCCTGGATGCCGTGGTAGGCGCGGGAGACCTTGCGCAGCGCGAAGAGGGACTCCGCGCGCTCCTCGTACGTCTCCCCGATGCCGATCAGCAGCCCGGAGGTGAAGGGCACCGAGGAGCGGCCCGCGTCCTCCAGCACCCGCAGCCGTACGGCCGGTTCCTTGTCCGGGGAGCCGTGGTGCGGGCGGCCGGGCTCGGACCACAGGCGGGTCGCGGTGGTCTCCAGCATCATGCCCATGCTCGGCGCGACCGGCTTCAGCCGCTGGAAGTCGGTCCAGCTCATGACGCCCGGGTTGAGGTGGGGCAGCAGCCCGGTCTCCTCCAGGATGCGGATGGAGATGGCGCGGACGTAGGCGATGGTGTCGTCGTAGCCGTGCGCGTCCAGCCACTCGCGCGCCTCCGGCCAGCGGTCCTCGGGCTTGTCGCCGAGGGTGATCAGGGCTTCCTTGCAGCCGAGGGCCGCGCCCTTGCGGGCGATGTCCAGCACCTCGTCCGGGGACATGAACATGCCGTGCCCGGCGCGGCGCAGCTTGCCGGGGACGGTGACGAAGGTGCAGTAGTGGCACTTGTCGCGGCACAGCCGGGTGAGGGGGATGAAGACGCTCTTCGAGTACGTGATGACACCGGGCCGGCCCGCCTGTTCGAGCCCCGCGTCGCGCACCCGGGCGGCGGATGCGGCGAGGTCGGTCAGCGCCTCGCCGCGCGCCTGGAGCAGCACCGCCGCCTCGGCGACGTCGAGGGCGACGCCGTCCCGGGCGCGTTTGAGGGCGCGACGCATGGAGTTCTCGGTGGGGCCGGTTCCGGAGGTCGCGGAAGTCGTCATATCTCCACGATACGTTCGCGGTGATCACCGGTGGCCGGGGCTAGAGGAAGCTCGCGTACTCGTCCAGCGTCCGCAGCACCTCCCGCTCCCCCGCCGACGGCAGTTGCGCCACCACCTCGCGGACGCCCAGCCCGGCGAACCGCTCCAGCTTGCCCGCGGTCGGCAGGACGGCGTACGGCACGACCTGGAGGGCGGCCGGGTCGCGGCCCGCGTCGGCCCAGACGGCGCGCAGCCGCGGCAGGGCCTCGGCCAGGCCCCGGCCGCCGATCGGCAGCCAGCCGTCGGCGTACTCGGCGAGCTGCGCGAACACCGTGGCCGAGGGCGCCCCGCCGAGCAGTGTGCGCGGGCCGGTGACCGGTCCGCGCGGCGGCTGGGCCGGCTTGGGATGGGCGAAGCTGGCGCGCACGCTCCCGTACGTCCCCCGGTACGCCGTCGGCTCCCGCTCCCACAGCGCCCGCATCAGCGCCAGCCGGTCGCGGACCAGCTCCCTGCGGGTGCGCCACTCGACGCCGTGGTCCGCCGCCTCCTCCACGTTCCAGCCGTAGCCGACGCCGAGGGTGAAGCGGCCGCCGGAGAGGTGGTCGAGGGTGGCGATCCGCTTGGCCAGCGCGATCGGATCGTGCTGGGCGAGGAGGGTGACCCCGGTGCCGAGGCCGAGCCGCTCGGTGACGGCGGCGGCCTGGGCGAGCGCGACGAAGGGGTCGAGGGTACGGCCGTAGGCGCGCGGCAGCTCGCCGCCGGAGGGGTTGGGGGTGGTGCGCTCCACGGGGATGTGGGTGTGCTCGGGGAGGTAGAGGCCGGCGAACCCGCGCTGTTCGAGTTCGCGGGCGAGTCGGACCGGGGTGACGGTCTCGTCGGTGAGGAAGATCGTGACGGAGAGGCGCATGCCCCATCCGTACCGAGCCGCGACCGCCGCCAACCCCCTTGTTTTCCAACGCGGTTCACCGGACGACCGGAGAATGGGCGCCATGTGTGACGACACGCACGATCAGGCCCGGGGGCTCGGCAGGCGCGCGTTGTTCGTGACGGGTGCCGCCGCTGCCCTTACGTTGGGACCCGTGAGCTTCGCAGCGGCGGACGGCGGGCGCCAGGAGACCCGGACGGTACGCGGCACCCTGCCGCCCGGCTCCCCCGACTATGTGTACGTGCCGGTGGAAGTCCCCTCCGGAGTGCGCGAGTTCAAGGTCTCCTACACCTACGACAGACCTTCGGTCCCGGCCGGCACCCCGGGCAACGCGCTCGACATCGGCCTCTTCGACCAGCACGGCACCGAGCTGGGCGGCCGGGGCTTCCGGGGCTGGTCGGGCGGCGCCCGCACGGAGTTCTTCGTGCGCGCCGACGACGCGACCCCCGGCTACCTCCCCGGCCCGGTGCGCGAGGGCACCTGGCACATCGCGCTCGGCCCCTACACGGTGGCGCCCCAGGGACTGTCGTACGAGCTGACGATCACACTGACCTACGGCGAGCCGGGCACGACCCCCCGGCCGGTGTACCCGCCCTCCCGGGCGCGCGGCCGGGGCCGGGACTGGTACCGGGGCGACTGCCACCTGCACTCCTGGTACTCCGACGGCCGCCGGACCCCGGCCGAGATCGCGGCCCTCGCCCGCGCCGCGGGCCTGGACTTCATCAACTCCTCCGACCACAACACCCACTCGGCCCACCCGCACTGGGCGGACCAGGCGGGCGACGACCTGCTGATCATGCTCGGCGAGGAGATCACCACCCGCAACGGGCACGTGCTGGCACTCGGTACCGACCCCGGCACGTTCGTCGACTGGCGCTACCGGGCCCGGGACAACCGGTGGGCCCGCTTCGCCCGTGACATCCGCCGCGCCGGCGGCCTGGTGGTGCCGGCGCACCCGCACGCCACCTGTGTCGGCTGCGGCTGGAAGTTCGGCTTCGCCGAGGCGGACGCCGTGGAGGTGTGGAACGGCCCCTACACGCCGGACGACGAGGTGACGCTGGCGGAGTGGGACAACCTGCTGGTCGCCTCGGTGCGCGCGGGCCGGGACTGGCTCCCGGCGATGGGCAACAGCGACGCCCACCGCGACCCGGACTCGGTCGGCCTGCCCCAGACGGTCGTCCTCGCCGACGACCTGACCCGCGAGGCCGTGCAGGAGGGCATCCGGGCGGGCCGTTCATACGTGGCCGAGTCCAGTCACGTCACCGTCTCCCTCACGGCGACGGGCGGCCGCGGTCTGCGGGCCGGCCTCGGCGAGCGCCTGCCGGTGTCCGCCGACACCCCGGTCACCGTCCGCCTCGACGTCTCCGGCGCCCCCCGCTGCTCGCTGCGCCTCGTCACCGACCAGGGCACCCTCCTCACCAGCGATCCCCTGCCGGTGTCGGGCACGGGCTCGGTGGAGTGGCGCACCACGCCCGCCTACGCGGCCTATGTGCGCGCCGAGGTCCGCCACGAAACGGCGCTCGGCCCGGTGCCGGGGGCGCTGGCGGCGTTCACGAATCCGATCTTCCTGGGCGAGGGCGGCGGGCGGCCCGGCGCAGACCGATGATCTCGGCGACCGCGGCCAGCCGGCGGACGGCCCAGGACTCGGCCTCCGGGCCGTTCGCGGTCCCCGCGGCCCCGGCCAGCCACTCCCCCACCAGGCGGGCCGCCTCCGGGTCTGGCAACGGCTCGGGCAGCGCGGCGGCGTAGGCGAGGCCGCCGGAGCGGACGATCTCGGCGAGGAACACCAGCGAGCGCGGCAGCACGCCGAGCCGGTCGAGAGCGACCGCTGCGGCGATGGCCCCGTCGCCGAACAGCGTCGCCCGCAGGGCCTCCTGGCCCAGGCCGTGGCGCAGCAGCACGGCGACGTCGGTCTCCGCCAGGACCTCGTCGTCGGTGCGGCTTTCGGGTGTCGGGGACATGGGGCCTCGGTTCCGGTCCGGGTGGTCCGGGTCAGCGGACGGTGACGGTGAAGACGTAGTAGCCGGCCTGGGCGCGCGGGCGGGCGGTCAGGGTGGGGTAGGGCGACGGGGAGGCGGACGGGGCGCCGCTGGGCGTCAGGGTGGAGCGGTCGTCCGGGCCGGGGCCGGTGCAGGTGTACAGGGGGCAGTAGAGGAGGCGTACCGAGGTCCTGCCCTCGGCGCGGGCGGTGAAGTCGAAGGACCGGGTGCCGCTCGTGCTGCCGATGACGTCGCTGTCGCCGCCCGACTCCCGCGTGCCCCGGTAGGCCAGCACGGCCGCGTCCGGTTCCGGGCGGGCGAGGTACCAGTGTTGGCCGAGGGTCGCGGCCGACGGGACGGTGAGGGAGAACTCCTCGCCCGGTGCCACGGTGACGGCCGGGTGGTCGAGGCCGTACCGGGCGGCCTCGGAACCCGCGGTGGGCTCGCGGGTGGGCTTGGTGGTGGCCGACGGGCTGGGCGTGGCGGCCGAGCCGGTGCCGTCGTCCCCGCCGCCGCAGCCGATGAGGGCGAACAGGCAGAGCAGGGTGGCGGCCGTGCCGAGGAGCGGTACGCGTGCTGTCGTCGGTCGCAATGTTCTCAGTCCTGTGGCAGATGGACGGTGTAGGCGTCGGGCAGTCGGTTGTCGCTGGCCTTCGCCATGCCTCCGTCGACGAAGTCGTCCTCGCTCACCCATGTGGTCTGGCCCCATGGGTTGTCCGGCCGCCCGGCCAGCCAGGAGCGGCGGCCGGACGGGGCGCCGAGCGGAGCGAGGAAGTCGGCGGGCATGCCCAGGATTCCGGTCGTCGGACCGCCCTCAGTAGCCCGTCAGGGCCGACGGACGGCCCACGGTCACGCTCGCGGCGCGCTCCGCGGCCGTGTGGTCGCCGCCGTGGTACGCCCGTTTGGCCAGCCGTACCTTGCCGGCCAGTTCGTGCAGCGCGGACTCCAGCGTGGCGGCCTCGTCCAGCCAGGCCGCGGCGAACGCGTCGAACGCCGCGGCGGCTTCGGGCCCGCCGAGGGTGTCCTGGGTGTGGCACAGGGGGGCTGGACGGCCCGGTGGATGCGCCCGGCCTCGTCGCCCGCGTCGTCCAGCGCGCCCGCCTGCCCGGACATGCCGGATCCGACCGTGTAGCCGTCCGAAGACGCGCCCATCCCGCTCCCCCGTTGCGAAGACCCTGATCGCGGGGGAGGCTAACACGCGGCGGCCACACGGCAGTCGGGCCGCCACCGGGGCGTCACGGGCCCCGCACGGGGCCGACACGCCGGCGTCGCCCGGACGACCGCCGGGAACAGGAGGAGGACGCGGATGCCAGGAACCGCGGGACGCAAGCAGCGCCTCGTCACCCGCTTCCAGCGGTACGTCGCCAACCCGGTCAACCGGCGGCTGCCGTTCCAGACGCTGCTGGAGACCACCGGGCGGGTTTCCGGGAAGCCCCGGCGGACACCGGTCGGGGGACGGCGGGTCGGGGGGTCGTTCTGGCTGGTCTCCGAGTACGGGTACGGGTCGCAGTACGTCCGGAACATCCAGGCCGACCCCCGGGTGCGGGTGCGCGTCGGCGGGCGCTGGTACCGGGGCGTCGCCCGGCTGCTGCCCGACGACGACCCACGCGCCCGGCTGCGTTCCCTGCCCCGGTTCAACAGCGCGGCGGTGCGCGCGTTCGGCACGGATCTGCTGACCGTGCGGGTGGATCTGGCGGACTGATCGCCTCGGCCGGGTGATGACCTGCACCTCGCTGTCCGCGCACAGGGCTGCGCACACCCGCGGGAACACCCGTCTGACGCCGCGTCAACCGCCCGGCGGGGTCACGCGCGTGCGAAGAGCGTGTGAGAGGTTTGTGGACTGCCGTGCGGCGGCCTGTGATCGGCGTCTCCCACGGCTGACGCAACCACCCGGAACAAGGCAAACTGACGGGGTTGTCTGTGATGCCGAGGGGGCGAACGCATGGACGGTCGGCCGCGAGTACCCGAGCAGCGGCGACCCGGCTCCGCGACAGGTGCGGAGCCGGGGGCGCTGAGGTTCGGCGTGCTCGGTCCGGTGCGGGCCTGGCGCGGTGAGGAAGCCCTGAGCACGGGCTCCCCCCAGCAGCGGGCCCTGCTGGCCGCCCTGCTGCTGCGCGAGGGCCGTACGGCCACGGCGGCGGAGCTGATCGACGCGCTGTGGGGCCCCGAACCGCCGTCCCAGGCGCTGGCGGCGGTCCGCACGTACGCGTCCCGGCTGCGCAAGGTGCTGGGCTCCGGCGTCCTGGTCACCGAGTCCGGCGGCTACGCGGTGCGCGGGCTCGGCGAGGGCGCGCTGGACCTCGTACGGGCGCAGGACCTCGGCGCGGAGGCGGAGAAGGCGCGCGGCACCGGCGATCTGAGCCGAGCCCGTGCCCTGCTCAACGAGGCGCTGGACCTGTGGGACGGCGAGCCCCTCGCAGGCGTGCCCGGCCCCTACGCCGAGACGCAGCGCGTCCGCCTGGAGGAGTGGCGGCTCGGACTGCTGGAGTCCCGCCTGGACATGGACCTGGAGCAGGGCTGCCACGCGGAGGCCGTCTCCGAGCTGACCGCGCTCACCGCCGCGCACCCCCTGCGGGAGCGGCTGCGCGAGCTGCTGATGCTGGCGCTGTACCGCAGCGGCCGGCAGGCCGAGGCGCTGGCGGTGTACGCCGACACGCGCCGTCTGCTCGCCGAGGAACTGGGCGTGGACCCGCGCCCCGGGCTGCGCGAGCTCCAGCAGCGCATCCTCCAGGCCGACCCGGCGCTCGCGGAGCCCTCCGCGCCGGTCGCCGAGCCGCCCGCGGCGCCCGTGCGCCCGGCGCAACTGCCCGCCTCGGTGCCGGACTTCACCGGCCGGGCCGCCTTCGTGGACGAGCTGAGCGCGGTGCTGGCGTCGGCCACCGAGACGGAGGGCAGCGTCATGGCGGTCTCCGCGATGGCCGGCATCGGCGGCGTCGGCAAGACCACGCTCGCGGTGCACGTCGCCCACCGGGCCCGCTCCTCCTTCCCGGACGGCCAGCTCTACGTCGACCTCCAGGGCGCCGGCCACCGCCCGGCGGAACCGGAGACCGTCCTCGGCTCCTTCCTGCGCGCGCTGGGCACGGCGGACTCCGCGATCCCGGACTCCCTGGAGGAACGCGCGGCCCTCTACCGCTCGGTGCTGGACGGCCGCCGCGTCCTGGTCCTCCTGGACAACGCCAAGGACGCGGCACAGGTGCGCCCGCTGCTGCCCGGCACGGAGGGCTGCGCGGCCCTCGTGACGTCCCGCATGCGGATGGTGGGGCTGGCCGGGGCGCACCTGGTCGACCTGGACGTCATGTCCCCCGACGAGGCGCTGGCCCTGTTCACCCGGATCGTCGGCGCGGAGCGGGTGACGCCCGAACGGGAGGCCGCCCTCGACGTGGTCGCCGCCTGCGGTTTCCTCCCGCTGGCCATCCGCATCGCCGCCTCCCGCCTCGCGGCCCGGCGCACCTGGACGGTCTCGGTCCTCGCCGCCAAGCTCGCCGACGAGCGCCGCCGGCTGGACGAGTTGCAGGCCGGGGACCTGGCGGTGAAGGCCACCTTCGAACTCGGCTACGGCCAGCTCGACCCCGCCCAGGCCCGCGCCTTCCGCCTGCTGGGCCTGGCCGACGGCCCCGACATCTCCCTGCCGGCCGCGGCCGCGGTCCTGGACCTGCCGCCGGAGGACACGGAAGACCTCCTGGAGTCCCTCGTCGACACCTCCCTCCTGGAATCCGCTGCCCCCGGCCGCTACCGCTTCCACGACCTGGTCCGCCTCTACGCCCGCGCGTGCGCCGAACGCGACGAGCGGCCGGCGAGCGGGAGGGGGGCGGCGATGTCGCGGTTGCTGGACTTCTATCTGGCGACGGCGGCGCAGGTGTACGCGATGGAGCGGCCCGGGGACCGGGTGGTGGACCACCTGCGGCCGACCGAGTACCCCGGACTGCGGTTCCGGGACCGGCACCAGGCGCAGGACTGGCTGTACGCCGAGGCGGTCTCGCTGCTGGCGTGCGTGCGCCAGTTCGCGCGGGCGGACACCCTGCCGCGCGCCATCGACCTGCTGTGGACCGCCGTCGACCTGACCGAGTCCGGCGCCAACTCACGGGAGTACGACGCCGCCGCCCTCGCTCTGCTCGACGCGGCCCGGGCGAGCGGGGACGGCGCCGCGCAGGTGCGGGCGTCGGTCGTCCTGGCCAACGCGCACCAGCTGTCCGGCCGGTTCACGGAGGCCGACGAGTCGGCGCAGGAGTCACTGCGCCTCGGCGCCTCCTGCAGCGACCCGCTGGCCCGCTGCTGGGCGGCCAACATCCGGGGGGCCATGGCCTTCTACCGCCGTCGGTACGACGACGCGGAAACGCACCTCAAGCAGGCGCTCGCGGACTTCCGCAACTGTGAGGACCGCGCCGGCGAGGCCAGCGTCCTGTGCAACCTCTCCCGCATCCACGTGGTGACCGGCCGGCCCCAGAGCGCGGTGGAACTGGCCCAGCAGGGCGTCGACATGTACGAGGCCCTGGGCCATGCCGTGAAGAGCGCCAACGGCCGCTACGCCCTCGGCATGGCCCTCACCCAGAACGGCCGCCACCTGGAGGCCGCCGAGCGGCTGCCGGAGGCACTGGAGGTCTTCCGGGAGAGCCGCCAGCGGCTGTGGGAGGGCATGACGCTGTTCCGGCTCGCGGAACTCGACCTCACGGCCGAGCGCCCCGCCCAGGCCTCGGCCAACGCCGAAGCCGCGCTGACCGTCCTGCGGGGGATCGGCGGCGAGTGGCGGCGGGGCAACGTGCTCACCGTGCTGGGCCGGGCACTCGACGGTATAGGGCAGTCGGGGCGCGCCCGGGTGTGCTGGCAGGAGGCGCTGTCCATCCACGAGTCGCTCGGTACGCCGGAGGCCGACTCGGTCCGGTCGCTGCTCGAAGGAACGACCGTGGCGTGAGCCGGAGGCCGTACGGCCGGGGCGTTCATCGTTCGTTTATCGCCCCGCGGCACTCTCGTCCTGTCGATCCGTCGCGTCGGGGGGCAGGCGGACCGCCGGTGAGATCGCCCACAGGACCCATCTAAGGTTGGGCGATCAGTGAGCTCGTCCGGCCGTTGTTTCAACGGGGGACGGCCGGGCGAGCTCCGCAAATCGAGTCCAGCACCACTGGGGAGGAAGCACCATGAGCGACGCCACGAAGGACGAGAACACCGTCGCCCCGGACGGGAACGTCCACATCACGGACGCCAAGGACAACACCGCGGTCCCGGCCGGCAACGTCCACATCACCGACGCCAAGGCCAACACCATGACTCCGGCCGGCAACGTCCACATCACCGACGCCGAGAACGACGGCACCTTCAGCCCGGACAACGTGCACATCACGTCCGAGCCGGCCTGACGACAGACCACGGGGGGACCGGCCCGACGGGGGGCCGCACAGGGGGATCGGCCGCGGCGGCGCGGAGGGGGAGCCGTCGCGGCCGACGTGTGTCGCGCCCCCTGCGCCTCGGTCCGCGGGATACGCGTCCGGCTGGGCCTCGCAGTGGTCGAGTGAGTGAAGGCCGGCGTCCTCGCCGAAGGGGACCTCGACGGTCTTCGTGCCCTGCGCGGGGACCGGGACGTCCCTGCTGCCGAAGGAGATCGTGAGGTCGTCCTCGGCCACGAAGTCCACCCGCGCCGTGAACGTGCCCTCGCGGTCGGTCGGGTTGGTGACCTCGACCTGCGCGTCCATGTCGGCACGGGCATGCCGGCCACCCTGTCCAGCGGCGTTCACCGCGTGGCGGGGTTCCGGCACCCCGGGTAGCGTCGGCCCTGGGACGGCCGCCGTCCGGAGCCCTTCCGTGACAACCGGTGCGACGGCCGTCGCACGATCCGCCGTCACGCGGTACGAGCCGTCCCCGTGCCCTTCTCCGCGTCCAGCGCGTACACGCAGCGGTCCTTGCTGCACGCGTACACCACCCCGTCCTTGACCACCGGGGAGCCGGTGATCTCGCCGCCGGTGGCCAGCTTCCAGCGCAGCCGGCCGTCGTCGGCCTTGAGGGTGTAGAGCAGGTGGTCGGTGGAGCCGAAGTGGATCCGGCCCTCCGCCACCGCGGGGGCGCCCACCACGTCGCCGCCCGCCTGGAAGCGCCACTTGGGGGTGCCGGTGACCGCGTCCAGGGTGTAGAGGCCCTTGCCGCTGCCGACGTGCACGTGCCCGGCGGCCACCAGGACCGGTTCGACGGAGGTGCGGGCCTCGGTCGCGATGCGCCAGCGGTCGCGGCCGTCGGCGGCGTCGAGGGCGTAGACCGTGCCGAGGTAGTCGGCGAGGTAGACGCCGCCGCCGGTGACGGCCGGTCCGGGGGCGAAGGCGGGCGGGCCGAGGAAGACCGCGGGGGCCTCGAAGTGCCAGCGCACCCTGCCGCCGGCCGCCTCGACGGCGAGGACGCGGCTGCCCGCGGCGATGTAGACGTGGCCGTCGGGGGCCGGGGTCAGGCGCACCGGGACGCCGCCGCAGGAGGCCGCGTCGCCGATCGGGTACGACCAGCGCTCCTCGCCGGTGCGGGCGTCGAGGGCGCGCAGCCGGGCGTCCTGCCAGACGTAGACCGTGCCGTCGTGGACGAGCGGACCGGCCTCCGGGGACTCGAAGTCGGTCTGGCAGCCGGCGATCTCCCAGAGCTTCTGCCCGGTCGCCGCCTCCCACGCCTGGACGCCGCCGCCCCGGGTGCCGGTGACGACGGTGCCGCGGTCGGCCTTGAGCGAGTACACCCAGGCGTCCGTGGACAGCCGCCACAGTTCGGTGCCGTCCCGGGCGTCCAGCGCGAACAGGGTGGGGCCGTCGGAGGCGTGCACCCGGCCGTCCGCGACCGCCATGGACCAGGCCACGTCCCGCGTCTTGAACCGGCGCCGGCCGGTGGCCACGTCGAGGGCGTGCACCTCGAAGGAGGTGACGTAGACGAGGTCGCCGTCGACGGACGGGGTGCCCCAGACGTCGTTGGACATCCGGAACCGCCAGGGGCGCCAGCCGCTCGGCTCCGGGGGGCCGGGCGGGGCGGCCGGCACGGCGGGGTCGGCGCCGGCCGGTCCGGGGCGCGGGCGGGTCCAGTTGGCGACCAGTCCGGCCTCCGGCGGGGGCGCCTTGACGGCGGCGGCGCGGGCGTCGGCGACCCGGGGGCCGGGACCGATCGGCACCGGGGCGCCGGCCAGCCGCACCGGACCGGTGTCGGGGGCGGCGGCCGGTGCGGCGAACGAGGCGGGGCCCTGGGCCGGCGCGACGGACGGGGCCGGGGGGACCGGGGGGTCGTACGGGGGCGGCGGCGGAACGGTCGGGCGGACGGCGGCGCGCGGCCCGGCGCCGGTCGTCGCCGGGGCGGGCTTGGCGGCGGGGCGTCCGCCGCGGCGCGCCTCGATCAGGGCCACGGCCTTCTCGGGCAGCCAGGCGGAGGCGGTGCCGCTGTCGTCGGAGCCGGAGCCGTACAGATGGGGTGCGAGCTGCGCCTGGAGGTCCGCCGGGGTGGGCCGGGCGGAGGCGTCCATCTGCATGCACAGCTCGATGAGCGGGCGCAGCTCGTCGGGCAGGCCGGTGAGGTCCGGACCCTCGCGCAGCAGCATGAAGACGGTCTCGACCGGGTTGGCGCCGTGGAAGGGCGGGTGGCCCGTGGCCGCGAAGACCAGCATGGAGCCGAGGGAGAAGACATCGCTGGCGCCGGTGACGCTGCGGGAGTCCTTGGCCTGCTCGGGGGACATGTAGGCGGGGGTGCCGACGGCGACGTTCGTCATCGTCAGTCGGGTGTTCGAGACACCGGAGGCGATGCCGAAGTCGATCACCCGGGGGCCGTCCTCGACCACCAGCACGTTGGACGGCTTGAGGTCACGGTGGACCAGCCCGGCGCCGTGGATCGACTGGAGGGCCTCGGCGACACCCGCGGCGAGCCAGCGCACGGCCTGCGCCGGCAGCGGCCCGCAGTCGTTCACTATCTCCTCAAGGGAGGGCGCGGGGACGTACGCGGTGGCCAGCCAGGGCACCGCTGCGCGCGGATCGGCGTCGACCACGGCCGCCGTGTAGAAGCCGGAGACCGCGCGGGCCGCCTCCACCTCACGGGTGAAGCGGACCCGGAAGAGCTGGTCCTCGGCCAGCTCGGTGCGCACCGTCTTGATCGCCACCCGCCGGCCGGACGCCGAGCGCGCGAGATAGACCAGCCCCATGCCGCCGGCACCCAGCCGGCCCAGCACCTCGAACGGCCCGATCCGCCGCGGATCGTGCTGCGTCAGCTGATCCACTTGCCTGCCACCTCCCCGTACTGGCCGTGCCACCCCATTGGTACGCGACCGCAGCGCAGCGTCTCACCACCGCACCGCCACGGCGGTCGCACCCCGATTCTTCCTGGCCGGACGGCCGGTTGCGAACCCGGCGACAAATCGGGATGTCTCCTTTCCATCACGGACACTCCAGGATCATTTCCGGAGCAACCGGCTCCGCTCACCGTCGCAGCAGTGCGAACGACGCCCCTTGATTGTCGGTGACGACGGCCACCCGTCCGTACGACGTCGCGAACGGTGCCGCCTGCACCCGGCCGCCGAGCCGCCGTACGGCGGCGAGCGCGTCGTCGAGGTCGGTGACCCGGAAGTGGGCGAGGACGTGCGGGGGCATCTCGGCGGGGAAGACGTCGGTGACGTCGGCGCGGCCGAAGTCGGGCTCGGCGCCGGGGGCGAACAGGGCGTGGTGGAAGAGGCCGCCGTAGAAGGTGTTGGCGCCGGTGGTGTCACGGGTGTACAGCTCGGCCCAGGCGAACGTGCCCGGCTCGTGGCGGCGGCCGAAGCCGGGGTGCCGGCGGGCCTGCCAGAGCCCGAACACCGCGCCCTCGGGGTCGGCGGCGAGCGCGGCCCGGCCGAGGTCGCCCACCGGGTAGGGGGCCACGACCAGCTGCCCGCCGGCCGCGACGATCCGCCGGCCGAGGGTCTGGGCGTCCGGGGTGGCGAAGTACACCGTCCACACGGTGGGCATCCGCCCGTCCGTCTTGCGCTCCAGCGCGGCGACCGGCTCCCCGCCGAGCCGCGCCCACACCGAGCCGCCGTGCCCCTCCTCGAAGCTCCATCCGAAGAGCTCCCCGTAGAAGCGCTTGCCCGCTTCGAGGTCCGGCAGCTGGGCCTCGATCCAGCAGGGGGTGCCCTCCCGGTAGGGGGCCGGGGCGGCCGGCTTCGCGGCGGGCGGCGGCTGCCGGGGGCCGGTGCCCACGCGCGGGATCTCCTCCGTGTCGGGCCGCGGCATCTCCTGGGTGTCGGCGAGCCGGTCCCCTTCTGCGGACCCTTCGGAAGAAGGGTCCCCTCCGGTGGGTGCCCCGGGCGACTTCCCGGCGTCCGACTCCTCTCGTCCCGCCTCCGGTCCGGGGTGCTCCCGGCCCCCCGGTACGCCGCTCTGACCCCCGTGTGGCTCTTCGTTCGCGGATGCCCTGTTTTCGGCCATGTCGTCAAAGTAACCGGGCGGCGCGCACCGCGCAGACCAGGCACAGCACCGCCGATACACCCGTGCACCCCATTTGCACTCGGCCGAATCGCGCTCTCAGCACCCCTCGGTAAGCTGACGGCATGACAGGACAAGTGCGTACCGTCGACGGCCGCGTGGCCGGTCGGCGTGGGCAGGCGACCCGGCAGAAGCTGCTCGACTGCCTCAGCGAGATGCTCAGCTCCTCCCCCTACCGGGACGTCAAGGTCATCGATGTCGCCCGGAAGGCGGGCACTTCGCCCGCGACCTTCTACCAGTACTTCCCGGACGTCGAGGGCGCCGTCCTGGAGATCGCCGAGCAAATGGCGGCCGAGGGCGCCGGATTGACCGAGCTGCTCGAAGGGCGGTCCTGGGCGGGCAAGTCCGGATGGCAGACCTCGCAGGAACTCGTGGACGGCTTCCTGGACTTCTGGAGGAGGCACGACGCGATCCTGCGCGTGGTCGACCTCGGCGCCGCCGAAGGGGACAAACGGTTCTACAAGATCCGCATGAAGATCCTCAACTCGGTGAACGGCTCCCTCGCGGACTCGATCACGGAACTCCAGACCAAGGGCCGCGTCGACAAGGACGTGAACCCCGCGGCGGTGGCCGGTTCGCTCGTCGCGATGCTCGCCGCGGTGGCCGCCCACCAGAAGGGCTTCTCCTCCTGGGGCGTGAAGCAGGCCGAACTCAAGCCCAATCTCGCCCTCTTGGTCCACCTGGGCGTGACCGGCCGCAAGCCGTCGAAGTAGCCCGCTCCTCTTCCCCTCGGTAGGTACCGGTACGCTCCCTTATCTCCTTCACTGCACCAAGTCCTGTCTCGTGGGCGGTGGTTCACCTCGGGTGAGCCACCGCCCGCCGTGCTTGCCGAAGGCGTCAGGAGGGCAGCGGGCGGTCCCGTACGACGTGCTTCATCACCAGCGTGGAGGTCAGCCGCTGCACGCCCGGCAGCGTCGCGAGCCGGTCGTCGTACAGCCGCTGGAAGGCGGCGAGGTCGGCCGTGGCGACCCGCAGCAGGTAGTCCGGTTCGCCGAACAGCCGCTGGGCGTCCAGGACATGGTCGAGTTCGCCGACGGCCCGCTCGAACTCGGCGATGGTGGCGCGGTCCTCCTGGCGCATGGACACGAAGACCAGCGCCTCGAAGTTCAGCCCGAGCGCCGTCGCGTCCACCACCGCCCGGTAGCCCTGGATGGCACCGGAACGCTCCAGCTCACGCAGCCGCCGGTGGCAGGGCGAGACGCTGAGCCGCACCCGCGCGGCCAGCTCCGTCACGGTCAGCCGCCCGTCCTGTTGCAGCTCGGCAAGGATCTTCCGGTCAATGTCGTCCATGAAGAAGATTCTTGCTCGCGATGGCGGATCAAGGGCAATTTTCGGGAACACTTTCGGGCCGATCGCGCCTAATGTCCCCTTCATGGACTCGGGACTGCTCTTCTCCTTCCTCGTCGTGGACCTGCTGCTGGTGTGCGTGCCGGGCGCCGACTGGGCGTACGTCATCGCGACCGCCCTGCGCGGCGCCCGGGTCCCGCGCGCGGTGGCGGGCCTGGTCTGCGGATACGCGCTGCACACGGCCCTGGCGACGGCCGGTCTCGCGGTGCTGGTGGCGAGTTCACCGACGCTGCTGACGGCGCTGACGGTGGCGGGCGCGGGCTATCTGCTCTGGCTGGGCTGGGGCGTGCTGCGCCGCCCGGCGACCCCGGCGGCGGGCACGGCCGCCCCGGTTGAGGGGCGGCCCTTTCTGCGCGGGGCCACGATCAGCGGCCTGAACCCGAAGGGCCTGCTGCTCTACCTCTCCGTGCTGCCCCAGTTCCTCACCCTGCGCGGCGCCCATCTGCCCGTCCCCGCGCAGACGGCGACGCTCGGCGTGCTGCACATGGCGTGCTGCGCGGTCGTCTACCTCGCCGTGGGCGCGCTCGCCCGCGTCCTGCTCGCCGCCCGCCCGGCGGCGGCCCGCGCGGTCGCCCGCACCTCGGGGGCGGCCATGCTGGGCATCGGCGCGCTCCTCCTGGTGGAGCGGCTGGCGACCCTCTAGGGGAGAACGCGCAGGGGTCGTGTCGCGTCCCGGGGGGACGCCGGCGCCCGGCCGGGCGGGGACGCGTGATCCGGGCCGGCTGTGAGCGCGGCGGCACGGATGTGACGATGGGGGAATGGGAACTGATCTCCCGGCGCTGCTGAGGTCACTGCGAGTGTGGGACGCGGGCACGACGACGCTGCCCGCCTTCGACCCCGACACCGCCCCGCCCACCCCGCTGCCGCTGTTCACCGACTGGTTCGCGCAGGCCGTGACGGCGGGGCAGCCGGAGCCGCACACCATGTCGCTGGCCACGGTGGACGAGGAGGGGCGGCCGGACGTGCGGATCGTGATGCTCCACGGCGCCGACCCGGACGGCTGGTCCTTCGCCACACACGCCACCAGCCGCAAGGGCCGGGCGCTGGAGGCGCGCCCGTACGCCGCCCTGGCCTTCTACTGGCCGGTGCTGGGCCGGCAGGTGCGGGTGCGCGGGCCGGTGGCGCCCGCGCCGTACGAGGAGAGCCAGGCGGATCTGCACGCCCGCTCGACGGGCGCGCTGGCGGCGGCGCTGACCGGGCGGCAGAGCGAGGAGCTGGCCTCGGCGGACGAGCTGCGTGACGCCTCGGCCGCCGCGTGGACCAGGGCCCGGGAGAACCCGTCGGTGCCCGCCCCCACCTGGACCCTCTACCGTCTGCGCCCGGACACCGTCGAGTTCTTCCAGGGCGCCGCCGACCGCGCGCACATCCGTCTGGAGTACCGCAGCACGGGGTTCGGCTGGAGCAGGGGGCTGCTGTGGCCGTAGGGGAGCGCGCCCGCGGCCGGTCCGTTCACGCCCCGAAGCCCCACACCGTGAAGTCCGCGACCTCGCGGTAGCCGAGCCGCTGGTAGAGGGCGTTGCTGGTGGGGTTCGCCAGGTCGGTGAAGAGGAGCACCTCGGGCGCCCCGGCGGCCCGCGCGGCCCGGCTCACCTCGGCGGTGACCGCCCCGGCGTATCCGCGTCCGCGCAGCCCGGGCGGGGTGTAGACGGGGGCGACGCGCACCTGCCCGGCGATCTCCCGGGTCGCCCCGGCCATCGCGAGCGGCGTGCCGTCGGCGGCCTCCCACAGGGTGACACCGCCGTAGGAGAGGCGGGCGTCGGCCCACGCCCCCGCGTCCCGGCCCGCGCTCTCGCCGATGGCCCGCGCGAACTCCCCGTACCAGCGGATCAGCAGCTCCCGGTCAGCGGGTCCGGCGACCCTCGGGCGGCCGCGCGGCGCGGGGCTGGGCGGCGTCAGGTCCCCGAGGCGGTAGAGCCGTTCACGACGGCGCACCCGCGCGGTGACGCCGGTCCGCCGCTGCCACGCCCGGGCGAACTCCGCCGCCGAGTCCCGCTCGGCGCACGCCTCGGGGAGCCGGTGGCCGAGGCCGGCCAGTCGCTCGGCCAGCGCGTCGGCCTGCCGGGCGGTGACCGGGGTGAGGTAGAGGCCGGAGGGGGGGCGTGCGGAACAGTGCCGCGACCACCGAGCCGTCCGCCGCCGTCAGGGTGCCGAAGAGGGGCGCGTCGGCGCCGTGGTACCGCTGCCCGTGTCTGCGGAGCGTGTCGGTCACCGTCAGTGGCACGGTGTGCAACGCGGGGCGGGAGCGCAGGAACCCGCCCGCACGGGCGAGGAAGTCGTCGAGGTCATCGGTCAGTTGCCAGGACTCGGTGTGCATGGCCCCATGCTCGGCTCGACCGGCCGCCCGGAAAACCGGATTACCCTGCCCGCTCCCCCGGTCGGCAGCACACCGGCCTTGACGTTCCGTCAGGTACCTTCACCCGCCGACCCCTTGCACACCGTCCGCATACACCGCGCGCACACCCGTGATCAATCCGCAACCAATTCCGGTCTTGACCGAGACCCATCAACCGGGCGTCTGATTACGCTCCCGCACATGACCGACTCCCGCCCCGCCCCCACACCTCCCTCCCCGGCCCCCGCCGACCGCCCGGTGTACGTCATAGGCGCCGGTCCGGGCGGCCTGGCCGCCGCGTACGCGCTGCGGGAGCACGGCGTACGGGCGGTCGTCCTGGAGAAGTCCGACCGGGTCGCCGCCTCCTGGCGGGGCCACTACGACCGGCTCCGGCTGCACACCACCCGCCGGCTGTCCGCCCTGCCCGGCCTGCGCATCCCCCGCCGGTTCGGCCGCTGGGTCGCCCGCGACGACGTGGTGCGCTACCTGGAGAAGTACGCGGAGCACCACGAACTGGAGATCGTCACCGGGGTGACCGTGCACCGGATCGAACGCACCGGGGACGGCACCGGCTGGCTGCTGCGCGCCTCCGGCGGCCGCGAGCTGACCGGCGCCGCGGTGGTCGTCGCCACCGGTTACAACCACACCCCGCGCGTCCCCGACTGGCCGGGCCGGGAGACGTACGAGGGGGAGTTCCTGCACGCGGGCGCCTACCGCAACGCGAAGCCGTACGCCGGGCGGGACGTGCTGGTCGTCGGCGTCGGCAACACCGGGGCGGAGATAGCCGTGGACCTGGTGGAGGGCGGCGCGGCGCGGGTGCGGCTCGCGGTGCGCACCGCGCCGCACATCGTGCGCCGCTCCACCCTGGGCTGGCCCGCGCAGTACTCGGCCGTGCTGGTACGGCGGCTGCCGGTGCGCCTCGTGGACCTGCTCGCCCGGCAGCAGGCCCGGCTGTTGCCGGACCTGTCCGCGCGGGGGCTGCCCCGCCCGGACACCGGGCTGTACAGCAGGGTGCGGCAGGGCGCGATCCCCGTGCAGGACGTCGGCCTGGTGGACGCGGTGCGCCGGGGGAAGGTGGAGGTGGTGGCGGCCGTGGAGGCGTTCGAGGACGGCAAGGTGGTCCTCGCCGACGGCACCCGGATCGCGCCGGACGCGGTGATCGCGGCGACCGGGTACACACGGGGGCTCGAAGGGCTGGTGGGGCACCTGGGGGTGCTGGACGAGCGCGGGCGGCCCGTGGCGCGCGGCGGCCGGACGCCCGCACGGGCACCGGGCCTGTACTTCACCGGGTTCACCAACCCGATCAGCGGGATGCTGCGCGAGCTGGCGCGGGACGCGGGACGGATCGCGAAGGCGGTGGCCCGGTCGCGCACCCGGCCCTGACCGCACCGTGATGACGTGATGGCCACCCGTCCACGACCTGGCGCACCGCCTGCCTCCACGGCAGGACACCGCGCCGGTCAGCGGGCATGTCCGACGCGCGCCGCCGCCTGCCGCGCCTTCCTGGCCGGCGCACCGCTGCCCGGCCGGGAGAAGGGCTGGGCGGCCGCCGGTCAGACGGCCGGCAGCGGTGCGGGCCTCCTGCGGATGACGAGTGACATCAGCGCCGCGGCCGCGCACAGCGTGCCGGAGGCGTACCAGACGAGGTCGTAGGAGCCGAAGGCGTCGCGGGCCACACCGCCGAGGTAGGCGACGACGGCCGCGCCGACCTGGTGGGAGGCGAGCACCCAGCCGAAGACGATGGCGCTGTCGTCGCCGTACTGCTCCCGGCACAGGGCGAGGGTGGGCGGGACGGTGGCCACCCAGTCGAGGCCGTAGAAGACGATGAAGAAGATCATCGGCGGGTGCACCGAGGGGGCCAGCAGCATCGGCAGGAAGACGAGGGAGAGCCCGCGCAGGGCGTAGTAGAGCGCCAGCAGGCGGCGGGGCTCGAAGCGGTCGGTGAACCAGCCGGAGGCGATGGTGCCGACGACGTCGAACACGCCGATCACCGCGAGCAGCGAGGCCGCCGTGGTCACCGGCATGCCGTGGTCGTGCTCGGCGGGCACGAAGTGGGTCTGCACCAGGCCGTTGGTGGAGGCGCCGCAGATCGCGAAGGTGCCGGCGAGCAGCCAGAAGGTGCCGGTGCGCACCGCGGTGGACAGGACCCCGAGGGTGCGGCGGGCGGCGCCGGTGGCGGCGGGCGGCCGGGGTATGAACTCCGGTGCGCCGTACGGCTTCTGACCGACGTCGGCGGGGTGGTCGCGCAGCAGCAGCCAGACGAGCGGGACCACCGCGAGGGCGGCGAGGGCGACCGTCACGGCGGCGGGGCGCCAGCCGTGGTGCTCGACCATCCAGGACAGCAGCGGCAGGAAGACCAGCTGACCGGAGGCGGACGCGGCGGTCAGGATGCCGCTGACCAGGCCGCGCCGCTCGGTGAACCAGCGGTTGGTGACCGTCGCGGCGAACGCCAGCGCCATCGACCCCGTGCCGAGCCCGACCAGCAGCCCCCAGCACAGCCACAGCTGCCAGGCGGCCGTCATCCACACGGTCAGCCCGGAGCCCAGGCTGATCACGAGCAGCGCGAGGGCGACGACCCGCCGGATGCCGAAGCGGTCCATCAGCGCGGCCGCGAAGGGCGCGGTGAGGCCGTAGAGCGCGAGGTTGAGGGAGACGGCCGCGCCGATCGTGCCGCGCGACCAGCCGAACTCCTGGTGCAGCGGGTCGATCAGCAGGCCGGGCAGGGAGCGGAAGGCGGCCGCGCCGGTGATCGTGACGAAGGTGACGGCGGCGACGAACCAGGCGCGGTGCACCCTCGGGCGGGTCCGGCGATCCGGCTCGGGTGAGGCGGGGGCGGGGGCGGCGGCCGCGCCGGGGGCCGCGGCCGGGTCGGCGACTGTGGCTGCGTCTCGGTTTGTCTGAGTCACGTCATAAAGCGTCGGGCCCGGCCTCCCTCGCATCGAGTGGCCCGAAGGACAGCCTTCGCTAGGATCGGGCCATGGCCGCATCCGAGACGTTCCGCGCGCACCGGGTCGCCGTCCTCGCCCTGGACGGCCTGCTCCCCTTCGAACTGGGCATCCCGCACCGCTTCTTCGGCCGCGCCCGGGACGAGCGGGGCCGGCATCTGTACGAGGTCTTCACCTGTTCGGTGCGGCCGCCGGGCGAGGTGGAGACGGACGCCGACTTCAGCATCCACGCGCCGTACGGCCCGGAGGCGCTGGCCCGCGCCGACACGGTGATCGTCCCCGCGTCGTACGAACTCGGCCCGCTCTACGAGGAGGGCCGGCTGACCGGGGAACTGGCCGCCGCGCTCGCCCTGATCCGGCCGGGCACCCGGCTCGCCTCCATCTGCACGGGCGTGTACGTCCTCGCCGCCGCCGGCCGCCTCGACGGGCGCCCGGCGACCACCCACTGGGCCGACGCCGACCGCTTCCAGCGGATGTTCCCGCGGATCAAGGTGGACGCGGACGTGCTGTTCATCGACGACGGGGACGTGCTGACCTCGGCCGGGGTGGCCGCCGGGATCGATCTGTGCCTGCACATGATCCGCCGCGACTTCGGCACCGCGGTCGCCAACGACGTGGCCCGGCGCACGGTCGTCCCCCCGTACCGCGACGGCGGCCAGGCCCAGTACATAGAGCGCCCGCTGCCCGAGCCGCAGCTCGCCACCACGGCCGCCGCGCGCGCCTGGGCGCTGCGCCGGCTGCACGAGCCGATCCAGCTGCGCGACCTGGCCGGGCAGGAGGCCATGTCGGTGCGCACCTTCACCCGCCGCTTCCGCGAGGAGGTCGGCATCAGCCCCGGGCAGTGGCTCACTCGCCAACGGGTCGAGCGGGCACGGCAGTTGCTGGAGACCACCGACCTGTCCATGGACCAGGTGGCGCAGGAGGCGGGCTTCGGCACCGCCCAGTCGATGCGGCAGCACCTCCAGCAGGCGCTGGGGGTGACGCCGACGGCCTACCGGCGGACGTTCCGGACGCTCGCGCCCCGGTAGTCGCCCGCCCGAGTGCTCCGGGGCCGGAACCGGAAACCGGAGGAGTCGTCCACAGCCTGTGGAGAAAGCGGGCGGTGCGCGTTCCCGCTCGCCTGGGTCGCCCGAGCCGTTCGCCGGACGACGGGATCGCCGGTTGCACCGGTCGCGGCCTTCCGGTGCGTCCCGGCCGGGAGACGCAGCGGCCTGCCCTCGCCGCACGCGCACACCACCGTCCGGCGCGAGGAGCACCCGGCGAGGCGACCCGGCAGCGCCTCAGGGCCGGCGCATCCGCGCGGCCGGCGGGGTCACACCGCTTCGAAGGCGAAGTCCTCGTAGCCGGCCGGCCCCCCGCCGTACGCCACCGCGGCACCACCGTCGCTCTGCCCGCAGCGGTCCACCTCGCACCAGATGCTCTTGCCGGCGCCCTCACGGCTCCAGCCCCAGCGGTCGGCGAGGCAGTCCACGAGGGCCAGGCCCCGGCCGCCGGTGGCGTCCTGGCCGACGCAGCGCGGCACGGGCGCGCGCGAGCAGGTGTCGGTGACCTCCACCCGCACGGTCGGCGAAGGGGCGGCGACGGTGCGCGCGCCCGGCAGCGAGAGCCGCAGCACCGCCGGGCGGCCGGTGTGCACCACGGCGTTGGTGACCAGCTCGGACACGAGCAGGACGAGGGTCTCGGCCAGCGGCTCGTCGGCCGCTATGCCCAGCCCGTCGAGCCGCGACCGGGCCCACTTCCTGGCGCGCCCCACTTCCGCGGGGTCGGGCCGGATCTCCAGCTGCACTTGAAGCACCTGCACCGCTCACACCATCCGAACCGGCGATACCACGGCCCCGCGCCATCGAACCGTCCCGGCGTCAGCCGTGACGACGATCACGAGGGCCACGATCGTAGCCATTTTCTGCATGGCCTGGACAACAGCCCGAGCAAGGGTCACGGAACGTGATTTCCTTGCAGCACAGCATGGTTGACGTACAGTCACCCCAACAAGCGCTTCGGGCATATTCCCTCGCGAAGGAGTACGCGTAGGGCATACTGTGCGACGCTCGCGCCGGGGAGTCGAACAGACGGAGGCCGCGGCCCGGTCCGCCCCGCGAGAAGCGGCGCGCACCGCGTTTTCCGGCGCCGCCCCACGGGCACCGCCGGCACCGCCCGCGCTCGCTGCCACTCGCATCCCACACAAGGTACCGGAGCGCCGGCCGACTGCGGGCCGTGACGAGCCCCCGTCCAGGACACAACCCGATATCGACGCTCTGTGATTTCTGCACGCCACGATCCGCGACATCTTGGGCCAATGCTTTGGTCGCATGGCCGCTCCGGGCGGGTGCCGGGCCGGTAACGCGAGCGGGGCGGCCGCGGGCGGCTCCTCACTCTCCGCACCCCGTCGCCGTGCCGGGACCGCGCGCGGCACGGACCGTGCTCGCGTGGGGGTGGAACCGGGCAGCGGTGGGACCGCCCCGCTCACATCCGGCTCAGTGACGCCGTCGCGAAGAGCACGTCCCTGATCGCCTCGCGGTCGCCCAGCTGACCGGCGGCGGCTTCCTCGGGGGAGAGGTGGCCGGCGGCCAGGTGGCAGAACTCGACGCCGTCCAGGGCGACATGGGCGACCTCGTGGTCGGCGGAGCCCGCCGCGGCCGGGGAGTCGAGGGGGATCAGCCACTCACCGCCCGCGGCGCCCTCGATCTCCAGGCGCAGGCTGCGGCCCGGGGCGCCGGCGGGGACCAGGTGGCGCGCGCCGCCGGGCGGGGCGGACAGGCCGGCCCGGCGGCGTTCGGCGAGGGCGCCCGGCAGCAGGCGGGCGGCCAGGTCGATCATCTTGTGCAGATGGCGCGGGGCCGGGGGCCGGTACGGGTAGTCCACCGCGACCGCGATGTCCTCCGCGTGCACCCAGCAGCCGAAGGCGCGTTCCAGCATCGCGTCGTGCAGCGGGAGTTCGAAGTCGCCGTAGGACACGGTGAGCCCGCCCGCGCTGCCGCCGGTGAAGGAGACCGTGCGCACCAGGCCGTGGCTCTGCTCCCGCCAGGGCTCCCGCACCGCGCGGGTCGGCGGGCAGGGGGTGGCGCGCCAGAACGCCTCCGTGCGCGCGGCCGGGCCCGCCGGACTCGCGAGGTCCGCCAGCGGATCCTCCAGGCCGAGCGCCGCCGCGATCAGCCCGTCCACCGACAGCAGGTGCGCGATCACCCCGGCGACGGTCGTACGACGGCCCGCCTGGGTGTCGTCCTCGAACCAGCGCAGCGGCACCGGAGCGTGCCACTCCGCGTCCCCGAAGTCCTGGAGCAGCGCGTCCAGGCGGGCGGTCTCCGCGTCGTACGGCGCCGCCCACTCGGGCACCGGGATGCGCGGCGGGCGGCGGTCCAGGCAGGAGCGCAGGACGCGGGTGCGCAGCGCCGGGTCCAGGTCGAGGGTCTCGGGCTGGTGCAGCAGACCGACGGCCTCGCGCAGTCGGCGGGCCTCGTCGGCGCAGCCGCCGCAGTCGCCCAGGTGGTGCTCCACCGCCGCGGTCTCCGCCGTCGAGCAGGCGGCCAGCGCCCACGCGCCGAGCAGCGATTTCAGCACGTCGTGCGGCAGGTCGAGCGGCGGCACCTCGCCGGGGCGTCCGGGCGGCGCGCACCCGCCGTCCTCGACGGCCGTGCGGGGCATCGGTATCCGCCGCTCGCGCGGCTCGCCGAGGCCCGCCCGGCAATCCTCCGCGCCGCTCACACCGCACCGCCGCGGCCCGGAGGCGTGCCCGTGTCGTGGGCCGTGGCGAGGAGCTGGAGGCCGAGGCGGAGCCGGCGGCGGGCCTCGTCCTCGGTGACGCCGAGGTCGGCCGCCGTCTGGCGGTAGTCGCGGCGCTGGAAGTAGGCCAGTTCGAGGGCGCGGCGCAACGGCAGGGGCATGGAGTGGACGATGTAGTCGGCGCGGGCGGCCACGGAGGCGTGGCGCACCCTGTGTTCCAGTTCCTCGTGCGCCGGCGGCTCGCCGGGGTCCCGGTCGGCCTCCTGCCGGCGCCCCTCCTCGCGGTCCCGCAGCCGCTGGACGGCGAGCCGGTGGGTGACGTCCGCGATCCAGGTGCGCAGCGGGCTCTGCCGGGGATCGTAGGTCTCGGGGTGCTCCCAGATGTGCGCGAAGACCTCGCGGGTGACGCCGTCGGCGGCCTTGTCGTCGTCGAGGACGCGGTGGGCCAGGCTGTGCACCAGGGAGGCGAACCGGTCGTAGGCCTCGCCCAGAGCGGCCGCCTCGCCCCGGGCGAGCCGCTGCTGCATCTTCCGGTCCCAGCGCGGTGGTGCGTCCTTCTTGGCCATGGGGTCCCCTCCCCTCGCCCGTCGTCCGGCCTGCCGGACCTGTCGGCCGTCGTCCCGAATGTAGTCGGCACGATGCACGACGCATGCTTCTTTGTGCCAAAGTGCGCCCCCCGGCGCGCCGCAGGTGATAGTGCCCCCTTCACATTTCCTTCACACGCAACTCCTGCGAATTTGATCAAAGTAGATCGGTAGTGACCGGAACAAGCCCCTGAGTGATCGTGTGCTGTTTACCGCATTGAGTTTCAGGGAAACGCGGCTGGGCAGCCGCGCGGAATGAAACGTAGGAACTGGTTCCGTTTCCGGGCGGTTCCGGGAGAACCGGCGAGCGGAGGGGCTGGGCCGTGGCATTCAATGTGACCGGCGTCGAAACAGGCGAATGGGCCGTGCTCCACGTGCGCGGCGAGCTGGACCTCATGACGTCGCCGGTGCTGCGCCAACGGGTGCACGACGTGGTGGCCGACGGCCACCACAGCCTCGTCGTGGACCTCTCCGACGTCTTCTTCTGCGACTCCAGCGGGGTCGGCGTGCTGGTCGCCGCCCGTCGGCTGATCCGCTCCTGCCACGGCCGGCTGCGGCTGATCCTGCCCGACCGGGGCGCCGAGGACGGCTCGCACGTCAACCGCGTCCTCGGCGCACTCGGCGTGCGCCGCCTCTTCGACGTCCACCCGGACCTCGACTCCGCCACGACGGAGGAGGCGGGGCCCCTTTCCGCGTGAGCCCAGAACCCGCGGGGCCCGTGAATACGCTCACGCGCCGGATTTTGCGACAAGACCACACTCTTGGCGCCGAATTCCCCCGGACTTGGCATAACCATCGGTTTTCCGTCACCTTGCCGTCACGCGCGTCGTACGCTCCGTGGATCACCCCCCACGCACACGTAAGGCGGCCCGAACGACATGGTCAGCACCGAGTACGAGCGCCGGATCGCAGCCCGGTTCGCCACCTTCGACCAGGACGGCAACGGCTTCATCGCCCGCGAGGACTTCAACGCGGTGGCCAAGGCGCTGCTCGCCGAGTTCGCCGTGCCCGCCCGCTCCGCGAAGGGTCAGGCGCTGTACGCCGGCGCCGAGGCGTTCTGGCAGGGCATGGCCGGGATCGCGGACCGTGACGGCGACCAGCGCATCACCCGGCAGGAGTTCGTCAGCGGAGCGGTCAAGCGGCTGCGCGACAACCCCGAGCGGTTCGCCGAGATCGCCCGCCCCTTCCTGCACGCGGCCCTGGCCGTCGCGGACGCCGACGGGGACGGCCGGGTCACGGTCGCGGAGGCCGTGCGCGTGCTGCGGGTGTGCCAGGTGCCGGAGGAGGTCGCCCATCCCGTCGCCGCCGCGCTGGACGCGGACGGGGACGGGGGGATCGGCGAGCGGGACGTCGTACCCGCGTTCGCGCGCTACTTCACCATCGCCGAGCAGTGAGCCGGGGCAGGCGGCCCGACGGCTCAGGCGAAGACGACCGTGCGCCGCCCGTTCAGCAGGATCCTGCGCTCCGCGTGCCACTTCACCGCACGGGCCAGCGCCTGGCACTCCACGTCCCGGCCGATGGCCACCAGCTGGTCCGGGGTGACGTCGTGGCGGACGCGCTCGACCTCCTGCTCGATGATCGGCCCCTCGTCGAGGTCGGCCGTCACATAGTGCGCGGTGGCGCCGATCAGCTTGACACCGCGGGCGTGCGCCTGGTGGTACGGCTTGGCGCCCTTGAAGCTCGGCAGGAAGGAGTGGTGGATGTTGATGATCCGGCCGCTGAGCCGCTTGCACAGGTCGTCCGAGAGGACCTGCATGTACCGGGCGAGGACCACCAGCTCGACCTGCTCCTCGCGGACGATGTCGAGCAGCTTCGCCTCGCCCTCCGCCTTGGTGTCCTTGGTGACCGGAATGTGGTGGAAGGGGATGTTGTAGGAGCCGACCAGCTCCTCGAACTCGGTGTGGTTGGAGACCACGCCGACGATCTCCACCGGCAGCGCGCCGCTGCGCGCCCGGAACAGCAGGTCGTTCAGGCAGTGCCCGAACTTGCTCACCATCAGCAGCACGCGCATCTTCGCGTCGGCCCGGTGGATCTGCCAGTCCATGTGGAAGGAGTCGCCGACCGCGGCGAAGCTCGCGCGCAGCTTGTCCACGGTGACCGGCGCCTCGGCCGTGAAGTGGACGCGCATGAAGAACAGGCCCGTGTCGTGGTCGCCGAACTGCTGGCTGTCCTCGATGTTGCAACCGGTCATGAACAGATAGCTGGACACCGCGTGCACGATGCCCTGCTTGTCCGGGCAGGACAGGGTGAGGACGTACTGGTCGGCCGGGGCGGCGGGCGCGGGCTGCTCATTCATGCACTAAAGAATCCCACACCGCTCCCCGGCCGCGGACCGGCGTCCGCTAAGCGGACCTGGTCATGATCCGCAGCACTTCGAGGCTCTTCGGCGGGGCGTCCGGATCGTCGCCGTCGCTCGCCGCGAGCCGTATGTGGGCGTCCCGCGCCGCGCGCACCGCCTCCGGCCAGCCCTGGTGGTCGAGGTAGGCGGCGACCGGGGCGTCCGGACCGACCTGGTGCATGATCCGCAGCACCCGCAGCACGGCGGTGTCGACGAGCGCCGCCTCCTGCGAGTCCCGGAAGATGGTGCCGACGTACTTCTCCGCGGACCAGTTGTCCAGCCAGGTGTCCTCCACCAGCCGGTACACGGCGTCGGTGACGTCGCCGTAGCCGTCCACACCGGCCAGCCAGACGTCCCGCTGGAAGACGGGGTCGGAGAGCATGTGCAGTGCGGAACGCACATGTGTGCGCCAGCGCCACCACGGCATGTCGTTCAGGGGCATGCCGCCCATGGTGGAGGAGCGACGGCCGCGACGGGAAGAGTTCTCCGAACCTTGCACGGTCACCGATCGTACGTTCCGCGCGCCCGGAGTTTCAGCGGCCCCTGTAATTCACCCCGGCGTCACCTTCCGTCGACCGTGGATCACTCCCGGGTTAGCGGTGTGAGGGAATCGTGCGGGTCCATGACCGGCAGGCCCCGCACCACCAGCACGTCCCCCTCCCCCGCCACCCCGTCCTCCCGCCCCGGCAGGGCCGCCGCCCTGTCCCTGGGCGCGATGGCCCTGTGCGCGTCGCTCACCGCCGGCTGCGGGATCCTGCCCTCGGTCACGGGCGACGCGGGGGACACCGTCAAGGTCATGACCTGGGCACCGCAGGACACCGGCGCCACCAACAAGCCGGGCATGCCCGCGATGGCCCTCGCCTACGCCAAGTGGATCAACTCCCACGGCGGCCTGAACGGCCGCAAGCTGGAGGTCCTGACCTGCAACGACCACAACGACAGCGTGGCCGCCGCCAAGTGCGCCCGGCGCGCGGTGGCCGAGAACGTGGTCGCGGTCGTGGGCTCCTACAGCCAGTTCGGCGACTCGTTCCTCGCCCCGCTGGAGAGTGCCGGCATCCCCTACATCGGCGGCTACGGCGTCACCGACGACGAGTTCACCGGCGCGATGTCGTACCCGGTCAACGGCGGGCAGCCCGCCCTGCTCGCCGGTCTCGGCCGGGCGCTCGGCACGAGCTGCGGCCGGGTCGCCCTGGTCCGGCCGGACAGCATCGCCGGCGACCAGCTGCCCGCCATGCTCGACTCGGGGCTGAAGGCGGCCGGCCATCCCGAGGCGGGCGACCAGCTGGTCGCCGAGGACCTCACCGGGTACGACGACCAGTCCGGCCGGGCGCTGCGGTTCGCGAGCGGCGACACGCTCCGCAAGGGCTGTGTGGTGCCCGCGCTCGGGGACCGCACGGACACCTTCATGGACTCCTTCCGCCGGGTCCGCGCAGACTTCCCGGCGGTGCGCCTGGGCACCGTGCTGGGCAGCGTCGACCAGACGATGATCAACTCCACCGGCGGGGCGTCGGGGCCGTACGAGGGGGCGTACGTCACCGGCTGGTACCCGCCTGCCTCCGACCCGCGCTGGAAGCCGATGAAGCGGGTGATCAGCGAGGAGGCCTTCGACGACAACCGCATCGATCCCGCGGACGCCGGGGTGCAGACCACCTGGATCGCCTACACCGTCTTCAAGGCCGTCCTGGACAAGATCGGCGGTGGCGAGGTGAGCGCCGACTCCGTGCGCAAGACGCTGGACGGCGGTCTGCGGGTCTCCACCGGGGGTCTCACCCCCACCCTGAACTGGCCCTACGAGGGCAAGCTGGCCTCGGTCGGCTTCCCGCGGATGGTCAACGCCGACGTCACCCTCCAGGTGGTGCGCGGCGGCGAGCTGGTCGCGGCCGGCAAGAGCGTCGGCGGGATCGACGGCACCACGGACATGACCGGCACCCTGGAGAACGCGGACGTGCGGTGACGCACGCCCGCGTCCCCGGCCGACTCAGAGCTGGGTCGGCTGGCGCTGGGTCAGGCCGTACTTCTGGGCGATGGCGTTCCACAGCGCCGCCGCCTTGGTCTTCTGCTGGCTGGCGGTGCCGCTCGCGCGGTTGCCGGCCTGCGCCTCGTCGGTGACCTTGGCGTGGCCCTTGTGGCAGGTCCGCTTGCCGCCGCCCTTGACCTGGTCGGCCCAGGCCGCGTAGTGGTTGTCGGCCGACGCCGACGCCTGCCAGGCCTTGGTGAGGGCGTCCGTCAGGGCGGCGTTGTCCGGCAGCTTGTCCACGCTGAGCTTGCCGAGCCGGGTGACCAGCTGGCCGCGCTGCCCGGCCGCGCCGCGCAGCGAGGAGGCGGCCTGGTCCAGGCTCGCGCACTGCTTGACGTCGGCCACCGACTTGATCACCGTGGCCCGGCTGCTGCCGCTGTCGGCGAGCAGCTTGTCCAGCTCGACCGCCTGCGCCCGCGCCGGATCGACGGCCGGCGCCGAGCTCTGCGGGGCCGCGGAGGTGGCGGCGACCGTCTTGTTGTCGTCCGAGCTGTCCGAGCCGCCGCCGCTGCTGAGCAGCGCGCCCGCGCCCACGCCGACCACGACGATGCCGACGCCGACGGCCGCGATCAGCGGCACCTTCGACGGCTTGCGCCGCGGCCGCTCGTCCTGTCCGTCCTCGCGCCCGGGCCGCGCGGAGTACGCCGTCTGGGGCGAGGCGTACGGCGGCGGGTAGGCGTCCGGCTGCTCGACCCGCGGCAGCTGCGCGGTGGCCCCGGCCGGGCCGTCCCCGCCGGCCGGGCCGTTGCGGAAGAGGTTGTCGAACTCGGCGGGCGGCTGCCGGTCCCCGCCCTGGCCCGGCGCCTGGCCCGGCGCCCGGCCCTGCTCCTGGTACGGCGGGATGTACTGGGTGGCCTCGGCGTCCGGCGACGGCCGCTTGTCCGTCAGGCCCAGGTAGCGGGTCTCCTCGCCGGCCGACGGGGACGGCAGCGCGCCCCCGGTCACCGGCGGTATGTACTGCGTGGCGCCCTCGTCGGCGGGGGCCGCCGGCACCGGCGGCAGGTACTGGGTGGCGCCGTCGGCCATCGGGGGCAGGGCGCCGGGGGCCTGGTGGTCGCCCTGCGCCGCGGGCGGCAGCGGCGCCGCGGCCTGGCCGGGCGCCGGGTACTGCGGCTGCTGGTGGTGCTGGGGCTGCTGGTGGTGCTGGGGCTGCTGGTGCTGGGGGTACCCGTACCCCGGCTGCTGACCACCGTACGACGGGGCCGGCGCGCCCTCCGGGGGCAGCGGTCCGGCGCCGGCCGGGGGCTGCTGCGCCGGGGCCCCGTGGTCGGTCCACTGCTGGGCGGCCGCCGGGGGCCAGCCCTGGCCCGGCTGTCCCGCCTGGGGCGCCTGCTGCCCGGGCCCCCAGGATCCGCCCCAGGCCTGGCCGCCGGCGGGCGTGGCGTGCGTGCCCGGCAGCAGGGGCTCTCCTCCGTCGGAGGGCAGCACGATGCCTTCGTGCGCGGGCTGCGCCGAGTGCTCCTCGCCCTGTCCACTCTGCGTCACCGGGACTCCTACCAATGGGGGACCTTGTGAATCGTCGGCTCACGCTACCGGGTCCCCGGAGCCGGGTGCCACGCAGCTCAGTCCGCTTCCTCCCCTTCTGCCACGGCAGTAACGGAACCGTCCCGCGCGACGCTGTATATGACCCCGGTCGCATTCCCGGGTGGCGTTCGCCACACGTTCACCCGGGCGCGGGGCCGGTGTTCACGCGGCCTGCTGGAGTTCGAGGCGCGCCCCGAACTCCCTCACCACCGCCTCGTCCCGGAAGGGTTCGAGCCGCTGCTGGAGGTCGTCCAGGTACTCCGCGCCCCGGTTGGAGCGCAGTGTCTCCAGCAGTTCCACCGCCTTCATGCCGGTGGCGCAGGCCTGTTCGACCTCCCGCTGCTGCACCTGCGCGGTGGCGAGCAGCACATAGCCGATCGCGCGCCTGCGGGCCCGGGACTCGGGGTGTCCGGCCAGCGACTGCTCCGCACAGCGCGCGGCCTGCTCGGCCTGCCCGAGATCGCGGTGGCAGTGCGCCAACTCGTCGGCCAGGTAGGCCTCGTCGAAGTGCCGGATCCACACCGGGTCGTCCCCGGAGCCTGCGTCGCACCGCTCCATCGACGCGATCGCCCGCCCGGTGGCGGCGTCCGCGGCGCGCGCGTCACCGAGCAGGGCGTGCCCGCGGGCCTCGGCCGCGTGGAACATCGCCTCCACGCGCGGCGTCACCTGCCCGCGCGCCCCCTCCTGCGCGGCCCGCGCCAACTGGGCGATCTCGCGCGGGTTGCCGAGCTGCGCGGCGAGGTGGCTCATGGACGCGGCGAGCACGTAACCGCCGTACCCGCGGTCACCGGCGGCCTGCGCGAGCCGCAGCGACTGGATGTAGTACCGCTGGGCCAGCCCGGGTTGGCCGGTGTCCACGGCCATGTATCCGGCCAGCTCGGTCAACCGGGCCACGGCGGCGAAGAGTTCGCGACCGGTCGACTCCCGGTAGGAGCCGGCGAGCAGTCCGGAGACCACGCTGTTGAGGTAGTGCACCAGGACCGGGCGCACATGTCCGCTGCCGAACTGGTGGTCCAGGTCGGTCAGCGCCTGTGTCATGGACCGCACGGCGGCCACGTCGGCCTGGCCCACGCGCGGGCCCGCCTGCCGGGCCACCTGGGCGTCCGGCGCGGAGATCAGCCAGTCGCGGCTGGGCTCGACCAGCGCGGAGGCGGCGACGGAGGACCCGGAGAGGAAGTCCCGGCGCCCCACGTCGCTGCGCCACAGCTCGCAGACCTGCTCGATGGCGCCCAGCACCGTCGGCGAGAACTGGAGGCCGACCCCCGAGGCGAGGTTCTTGCCGTTGGCCATGCCGATCTCGTCGATCGTGACCGTGCGGCCGAGCTTGCGGCCGAGTGCCTCCGCGATGATCGCCGGGGCGCGGCCCCGGGGCTGCTGGCCGCGCAGCCAGCGGGCGACGGACGTCTTGTCGTAGCGCAGGTCGAGGCCGTGCTCGGCGCCGCACATGTTGACCCGCCGGGCCAGCCCGGCGTTGGAGCACCCCGCTTCCTGGATGAGTGCCTGCAACCGTTCGTTCGGCTGCCTCGCCACGAGAGGCCTTGCGGCCATGTGCTACCCCCTGCGAACCCCTGGAGCGTGACCATTGCGGAAAGATCACTGCCCAGCTGACATACCGTCAATGCGTGACATGTGCGGTTTGCCGGGTACCGGCTGATGCCAACCCCACCCCTGGCTACCCAACTCACGCCCTGCCCCCTACCACGCGCCCCCGCGGATGCACCCATGCGCCCGGCCGGGAAAGCGGTGCTCCTCCCCCGCCGGGGCAGGAGCCGTAACTCCAGGTGGACGCGGGAGTTGAGTGGAGCGTGGAAGAGACGATCGCGGCCGCCGAAGACAGACAGATTGCCGGGCAGATTCCGCAGCAGCGCGGGGAATCACCGCAGGAAGCCGCCGTGCGGTACGCGGAGGAGCGGCACTGGGACGTGTTCCCGGGCACCTGGCTGGAGCCCGTCGCCGGCATGCCGCGGTGCTCGTGCGGCGACGCCTCCTGCCCTGCGCCGGGCGCACACCCCGCGCGCCCCGACTGGGCGACCCAGGCGACCGGCAGCGCGACCGTCGTGCGCCGGCTGTGGCAGAAGCAGCCGACGGCCTCCGTGCTGCTGCCGACGGGCCGCACCTTCGACGCGCTGTCCGTGCCGGAGAGCGCGGGCTTCCTGGCGCTCGCCCGGATGGAGCGGATGGCGCTCACGCTGGGTCCGGTCGCCCTCTCCCCCGACCGGCGGATGCAGTTCTTCGTGCTGCCGGGCGGCGCGCTGAAGGTGCCGGAACTGGTGCGCAAGCTGGGATGGGCGCCCGCGTCGCTGGACCTGCTGACGCTGGGCGAGGGGGCGTACCTGGCCGCGCCGCCGACGCGGGTCGGGGCGCGGGGCGCGGTGCAGTGGGCGCGGCGGCCGACCCCGGCCAACCGGTGGCTGCCGGACGCGGAGGAACTGATCTCGGCACTGGCGTACGCCTGCGGCCGGGACCGCTGACCCACGGCCCGCACGCGGCTTCCGCCGGGCCGCTCCCCCGGCCCGGCGGGCGTGCCTAGGCTTCAGGCATGACCAATGCGGCGGTTTGCATACGGGGGCTCTGGAAGCGGTTCGGGCAGCAGGTGGCTGTCGGGGGGATCGATCTGGAGCTGCCGGCGGGGAAGTTCATCGGGCTGGTCGGGCCGAACGGGGCCGGCAAGACCACGACGCTGTCCATGGTGACCGGGCTGCTGCGGCCCGACGAGGGCACCGTGGAGGTCGTCGGGCACGACGTGTGGCGCGACCCGGTGGCGGTGAAGGCGCGGATCGGGGTGCTGCCCGAGGGGCTGCGGCTGTTCGAGCGGCTGTCGGGGCGCGAACTGCTCGGCTACACCGGCCGGTTGCGCGGGCTCCCGGGCGCCGAGGTGGACAAGCGGGCCACCCAGCTGCTGGACGTGCTCGACCTGGCGGGCTCCCAGCACAAGCTGGTGGTCGACTACTCGACCGGCATGCGCAAGAAGATCGGTCTCGCGGCGGCCCTGCTGCACAATCCCGAAGTGCTGTTCCTGGACGAGCCGTTCGAGGGCGTCGACCCGGTGTCCGCGCAGACCATCCGGGGCGTCCTGGAGCGGTACACGGCCTCCGGCGCCACCGTCGTCTTCTCCTCCCACGTGATGGAGCTGGTCGAGTCGCTGTGCGACTGGGTCGCGGTGATGGCGGCCGGCCGCATCCGCGCCACCGGCCCGCTCGCCGAGGTGCGCGGCGCGCACCCCCGGCTCCAGGACGCGTTCCTGGAGCTGGTCGGGGCGAACGGCCGGGACGCCGGGTCCGAGCTGGACTGGCTGGGCGGCGGGGTCGGCCGATGACCGACCTCACCACCACCGTCGTGCGCCTCAAGCTGTCCCTGCTGCGGAACGGGCTGCGGCAGTCGAAGGGCCGGCGCGACGCGTTCGTCACCTCCACCGTCTTCGCGCTGCTGTTCGCCCTGGCGCAGTTGCCGGGCATGATCGTGCTGCGCGGCCAGCCGCACGGGTACACGGTCTCCGTGGTCGGCACCGGGGTGCTGGCCCTCGGCTGGGCGTTCCTGCCACTGTTCTTCCCGACCGGCGACGAGACGCTGGACCCGACACGGCTGGTGATGCTGCCGCTGCGGCCCGGTCCGCTGGTGCGCTCGCTGCTCGTGGCCTCCCTGGTCGGTATCGGCCCGCTGGTCAGCGTGCTGCTGCTGGCCGGTTGCGTGCTGGTGCCGGCGCGGGGCGCGGCGGGGTGGGCCGTCGCGGTCCTCGCCCTCGTCCTCGCGCTGCTGGTGTGCGTGGCGCTGGCCCGGACCGTGGCCGTCGCCAACGTACGGCTGCTCACCAGCAGGAGGGGCCGCGATCTGGCCGTGCTCAGCGGTCTGGTGATCGCCATCGGCACCCAGCTGGTCAACTTCGGTGCCCGCAGCCTCGGTTCGGGCGGTCTGGGGCGGCTGCGGCCGGTCGCGGACGTGCTGTCCTGGGTGCCGCCCGCGTCGGCGGTGGCGGCGGTGCGCACGGCGAGCGAGGGGTCGTACGGCGTCGCGGCCGCCCAACTCGCGGTGACCGCGGCCGGGTTGGTGGTGCTGGTCGCGGTGTGGGCGCGGAGCCTGACCAAGCTGATGGCCGCGCCGGACGGTTCCACGCTCCAGGCCGCCGACGACGCCCGTGCCGCCCGGCGCCGCGCCCGCGGGCTCGCGCGGCTGCTGCCCGGCGGGCGCACCGGCGCGGTCATGGAGCGCACCCTGCGCTACATCTGGCGTGATCCGAAGACCAAGGCCGCCTGGGTGACCTCGCTGGCGGTCGGGCTGCTCCTCCCGGTCTTCTACGCGATCCAGCACACCGGCTCGATCTACTTCGCGTGCTTCGCCGCCGGGATGCTGGGCCTCCAGATGAACAACCAGTTCGGGCAGGACACCTCGGCCTTCTGGATGGTCGCCCAGACCATCCGCTCGCCCCGGGACGCGTACGAGGAGCTGCGCGGCCGGGCCCTCGCCCTGCTGCTGATCACGCTGCCGTACGCCACCCTCGTCACCGTGCTGACCGTCGCCCTGATGGACGCCTGGGCCATGCTGCCGCGGGTGCTGGGGCTGTCCCTCGCGCTGCTCGGGGCGATGCTGGCGACCGGGGCGTACGCCTCGGCGCGGTTCCCGTACTCCATCCCGCAGGAGGGCCACCGCAACGTCGCCCCCGGGCAGGCGGGCATCGCCTGGATCGCGATCTTCGGCGGCATGGCCTGCTCCGCCGCGCTCTGCTCCCCCGTCATCGCGCTCGTGCTGTGGCTGGGCGGCGGCGGGCGGTCCTGGCTGCTGCTGCCGGCCGGCGCGGTGTACGGCGCCGGGCTCGCTCTGCTCGGACTGCGGCTGGCCGCCCCGCGCACCGCGGCGCGGCTGCCGGAGATCCTGACCGCGGTCAGCAAGGGGTGATCAGCCGCCGGCCGCCCGGTCGCCCGTGATCCGGTCCAGGAAGGGCTCGACGGCCGAGTGCCAGGCCTCCGGGTGGGCGTAGTGGGCGTAGTGGCCCGCGTCGGGTATCTCGGCGTACGCGCCCTGGGGCAGCACCCGGACCATCTCCTGGGCCTCGGCCCGGCCCAGCTCGCCGTCGAGCCCGCGCACGATCAGCGCGGGGCAGTGGACCCGGGCCAGGTCGTCCCAGTGGGCGTCGTACACCCAGGTCTCCCGGGAGCGGAGCATCTGCTCGGGTTCGAAGACCGGCCGCCAGCCGTCCTCGCCCTCCCGCATCACCTCGGCGTAGAACGCCCCGCGGGCCGGGTCGGGGCGCTCCACCCGGGGGTCGTCCTCGCCGAACCACCGGCGGACGTCGGCGAGGGTGGCGAAGGGGACGGGCCAGGACCGCAGCCACTGCGCCCACTCGCGCTGCGAGGCCGCACCGAGCGCGGCGGCCCGCATGTCACAGCTGACCAGGCCGCGCACCAGCTCGGGGCGTTCGGCGGCGAGCTGCCAGGCGGTCAGGGCGCCCATGCCGTGCCCGACGACGAGGGCGGGGCCGAGGCCGAGCTGTTCGATGGCGGCCGCCGCGTCCTCCACGTGGGCGGCCCGGCTGTGGGCGGCGGCCTGCGGGGGCTTCTCGCTGCGGCCGTGGCCGCGCTGGTCGAGGGCCACGGCGCGGTACCGCCCGGCGAGCCGGCGGGCGACGGCGGCCCAGTGGGAGGCGCGGCCGGTGAGTCCGTGCAGGAAGAGCACACCGGGAGCCGCCCGCAGGGCTTCGGTCTCCTTGGGCGGGTCGGCGTACTCCCACGCCGCCAGGCGCACGCCGCCCGCTCCCGTCACATCGATACGCCGTGCCATGGGCCTGGCACCCCCAGCTTCGCCCGCGGTGTCCGATTCCCCCGTGTGATCACGCAGACTATCGAATAAGTATTCGAAAATGCTGCCCCTGCGGACAACACCCCTCCTTCGAGTGACATGCCGTGAGGCATGATCGCCGCCACCGAGGGGATCTTTCAGGCGGGAGGCGGACCGCTCGGGGAAAAACGGTCCGAGGGGGACTGACCCTGAGAGCTCGGGGCTCCGGGTCAGCGATGGGGAGGACAGGCCCCGGCGCCGTCAGGCGCCGGGGCCCTTTCCCTTCTCAGCGCTTGGCGACGAACACATGGGAGGCGATGTCGGCCGCCAGCTCGGCGGCCTCGCCGCCGCTGCCCACCAGCACGCCACCGGCCGACTCGGTCACGCTCACCACCGAGCCGGGCTGCACCCCGGCCCGCCGCAGCGTGTACATCAGCTGGGCGTCCATCTGGATGGGCTCGCCGATACGGCGCACGACGACCGTCTTGCCGTCCGTGCCCGCGTCCAGGTCGGCCAGCGAGACCATGCTCTCGTCCAGGAACGGGTCGGCGCCGTCCTTCTCGCCCAGCTCCTCCAGGCCCGGGATCGGGTTGCCGTACGGCGACTCGGTCGGGTGCCGCAGCAGCTCCATGACACGGCGCTCCACGGCCTCGCTCATCACGTGCTCCCAGCGGCAGGCCTCCGCGTGCACCTGCTCCCACTCCAGGCCGATCACATCGACCAGCAGGCACTCGGCCAGCCGGTGCTTGCGCATCACCCGGGTGGCCAGCCTGCGGCCCTCGTCGGTCAGCTCCAGATGGCGGTCGCTGGCCACGGAGACCAGGCCGTCACGCTCCATCCGCGCCACCGTCTGGCTCACCGTCGGCCCGCTCTGGTCCAGCCGCTCCGCGATGCGGGCGCGCATGGGGACGACGCCTTCCTCCTCCAGTTCGAGGATGGTGCGGAGATACATCTCCGTGGTGTCGATCAGTCCGGACATACGTGCCCCTCGATTACCTCTGCCGGCACCCGGCGCGTGCGCTGGCCCTGGCACCAATTCTGCCGGATCCCACTGACAAGCGGGCGGCAGCGGGGACAACGGGCGGGTTCGGGCGGGCGGCCGAACGGCCGGGTGCGGGCGCGCCGCGGGCGGCCGGGCCCGCGACGGCGCGGCCGCGGACCGGCACGGCCCCGCGAGCGCCGTCCGGCCCGCGGCGGCGCGACCGCACGCGGCGAACCGCGTCGCCGTATTGACACCGCACTGGTCCAGACCGCACGGTGATCCGCGACACAGACGCTGCGAAGGGGCACCGCATGAGCGACGGCACGCCTGCCGACCTGTTCTTCGACGCCGCCATCAACCTCCTGCAACGGCTCCGCGAGGAGGAGGCCGGGTCGATCGGGGCCGCCGCCGCGCTCCTCGCCGACACCGTCGCGGACGGCGGCCGCCTGTTCGCCTTCGGCGCCGGCCACTCCTCGCTCGCGGCCCAGGACGTCGTCTACCGGGCCGGCGGCCTCGCGCTGATGAACCTGCTCGCCGTCCCCGGCGTCGTGGGCGTGGACGTCACCCCCGCCACCCTCGGCTCCGCCCTGGAGCGCGTCGACGGCCTCGCGAGCGCCGTCCTCGACACCTCCCCGCTCCGCGCGGGCGACGCCCTCGTGATCATCTCCCTGTCGGGCCGCAACGCCCTGCCCGTGGAGATGGCCCAGCGCGCCCGCGCCCTCGGCGTCAAGGTGATCGGCGTGACCTCGGTCGCCTACGCGGCGCAGACGACGTCCCGGCACTCCTCCGGCACCTTCCTGAAGGACCACTGCGACCTGGTCCTCGACTCCAAGATCGCGGTCGGCGACGCGGAACTCACCCTCGACACCATCCCGGCCCCCTTCGCCCCCGCCTCCACCGTGGTCACCACGGCCCTGATGCAGGCCGTCATGGCCACCACCGCCGCCCTCCTCGCCGACCGCGGCATCGAGCCGCCGCTGCTGCGCTCCGGCAACGTGGACGGCGGCCACGACTGGAACAACCGGGTGATGGACCGGTACGGCGACCGGATCTTCTACCGCCGCTGACCGCCGGCGCGGGCCGCGCGGCCCGCGCCTACCGCTCCCCCGCCAGGTCCAGTGCCGCCGCTATCCGCAGCGCCACGTCCTCGGCGTAGGCCGCGTCGGAGCGCTCGAAGGGGGTACGGGCGGCGCCGCGCAGGAAGGTCACGACCCCCAGGGTGCGGCCCCGGCTGCGCAGCACCGCGCACAGCGCGTGCACCGCGTCGCCGGGCCACTGCCGGCGCAGCGCCCACTCCCGGGCCAGTTCGGCCGGCACCGACCCGGCCTCCGCCCGCACGCACCCGGTGCGCTCCACGCAGCTCAGCGCCGGATGCCCCGGCTCGTAGCGCACGGGCAGCCCGGCGGCCCCGGTGAGCACACAGGGCCCCGGCGCCCCGGCGGGCGTGGCGGCGAGCCGGACCAGACGGACCGCCCCGCCGGCGCCCGCGGTCGGCGCCACCCGGTCGATCAGCGCGTGGTCGGCGAACCCGGCGAGGGCGAAGTCGAGGTGGACGGTGGCCGCCTCCAGCGGGTCCTCGCACTCGGCGGCGGCACGGCCCGCGCGGTGCAGCTGGTTGGTGCGGAACCGCAGCAGCGCCGCCTCCTGCTCGCCCCGCTTGGCCTCGGTGATGTCCCGGAAGAGCCAGCCCACCCCGAGCGGCACCGGCTCCTCGGCGAGCGGCGAGGTCAGCGGCAGGAAGGCGTTGCGCCAGCACCGCCGCTGCTCCTCCCCGCCCTTCGCGGTGCGCAGGGTCACCCACGTCTCGGCGGGCGCGGGCGGCGCGCCCTCGGCGAGGACATGGGTGAGCGCGGCCTCCAGCTCCTCCACCCCCTGCGCGAACAGCTCGCCCAGCGGCCGCCCGAGCGCGGAGGTGCGCCCGATGCCCAGGGCCCGCGCGGCGTGCGCGTTGACCACGGCCGGCCGCAGATCCGCGTCGACCAGCACCACGCCCCACTCGGCGTCCTCGAACAGGGCCTCGCTGAGCGCGATCGACCGCTCCAGGTCGATCTGCGCGTGCACCTCGCTGAAGGCGCAGTACACCCCGGCGGGCTCCCCGTCGGGGCCCCGTACGGCGGCGGACTGGGTGCGCACCAGGACCCGCCCGCCGTCCTTGGTCAGCAGCGCGAACTCGTGCACCTGCCGCCCGGGTGCCCGCATCGCCGACAGCAGCCGGGCCTGCACCTCCTCCGCGTCGGCGCGGCGCACGGCCCATCCGGCGAAGCCGTGCCGCCCGACGGCCTCGGCGGCGCTCCAGCCGAGGATCCGCTCGGCCTCGCGGTTCCAGTGGGTGACGACGCCCTCCGCGTCGAAGGCGCACAGGGCCGCGTCCATGCCGTCGAGCAGTGCGGCAAGAAGATCGGACCCACCGGGCTCACCCGACTCGCCGGGCTCGTCCGGCCCCAGCTCATCGGTGGCCCCACTCCGCCGGGAAGCACTCACCTGGACCCCCTGGACGCTGCATCGGCGCACGTGAAGACGCCTGTTCCGCTCACTGCCCCTCATTCAACTCGAACGTGACGCAGCCCACATCCTGTTCCCCCAAGATGGAGTGAATCAATTCCCCGCTTCCGCGGCCCGAAGCCGCAGGTCGACCCAGACCGCCGGGTCCCCGTCCAGCGTGTACCGGTCGATCTCGTCGAAGCCGCGCAGCCGGGCGAACCGCAGCCCGTCCGTGTTCGCCGCGAGCACGCAGGTCTCGACGGCCGCCGCCCCGAGCGCACGCGCGTGCTCCAGCGCCTCCGCGTAGACCGCCGTGCCGAACCCCCGCCCCCGGAACTCCGGCAGCACCCGGGCGATCACGGTGGCGACCCGCTCCGCTCCCGCCGGGGGCCGCACGGTCGAACAGCCCACCAGCTCGCTCCCGAGGCAGGCGATGGCCAGCCGGTTGCGCGCCCGCCGCCCGCGGGCGTCCGCCAGGGACATCGCGGCGGGCGGTACCACCACGTTGTGCACGTGCCGCCACCGCTCCAGCATGCCGTCGTCCCCGACCGGCGCCATCCGAAGATCCATGCGCGGACGCTACCGAAAAAAAGCGGTTGAGTCCGGGGCGGTCGGTTCCTAAGGTGTGGAGCACACGAGAAGGGAGGTGGTTCGGCAGATGTATGAGAACCGGACGCGTGAGGTGGCTGCGGGCTAGCGGCTCGTCACCACACTCTGTGCGGTGCCGGACCAGCACGTGAACGACGCGTGCAGCCGGCCCAATCCCAAGCAGTCACCCGACCCGCGGGCTGCCGGTACGTCCGGCCGGCTCCTCCCCGGAGGAACCCAGCCCGCGGGTCGTCTGCGTCTCCCGGCCCCTCAGGGGCTGAGGCGCTCGACCCCCCAGGTGCCGTCCGGGCGGGCGGTGTAGCGCAGCCGGTCGTGGAGCCGGTTCTCCCGGCCCTGCCAGAACTCGACCGTCTCCGGGGTGACCCGGAAGCCGCCCCAGTGCGGTGGCACCGGGACCTGTTCGCCCTCGGGGTAGCGCGCCGCCAACTCGGCGTAGGCAGTGTCCAGTTCGGCGCGCGAGGCGATCACCGAGGACTGGGCGCTGGCCCAGGCGCCCAGCTGGGAGCCGTGCGGGCGGCTGCGGAAGTACGCGGTGGTCTCGTCGCGCCCGGTGCGCCGGACCGGGCCGGCGACGATGACCTGCCGGGCCAGCGGATGCCAGGGGAAGAGCAGGCAGACGCGCGGGTTCGCCGTCAGATCGCGGCCCTTGCGGGAGTCGTAGTTGGTGTAGAAGACGAATCCCTCGGTGTCGAACTTCTTCATCAGGACCGTGCGTGAGCTGGGGCGCCCCTCGGCGTCCGCGGTGGAGACGACCATGGCGTTGGGCTCGTAGAGCGTGCCGTGCAGGGCCGCTCGGGCCGCGTCCTCGAACCAGCGTGCGAACTGGTCCATGGGGTGGGTGGCGAGGTCCTGTTCGGTGAGTCCTTCGGCCCGGTACTGCTTGCGCATGGCGGCGGGATCGAGGACGGGATCCAGGAGTGGTTCGCGGTCGGTCACGCGGTCATCTTGCCGTATCTCCCGACCGTGGCACTGAGTGTCGTCAAGTCTCCCCAAGCGTGGCACGCGGGGTTATCGTGCTGGTTCCGAGCCGCGCCCGACCCATCACGAGGAGCCGCTGATGTCCGAGTTCGTACCCGGGCTCGAAGGAGTCGTAGCGTTCGAGACGGAGATCGCCGAGCCGGACAAGGAGGGCGGCGCCCTGCGCTACCGGGGCGTCGACATCGAGGACCTGGTCGGCCACGTCTCCTTCGGCAACGTGTGGGGGCTGCTGGTCGACGGCGCCTTCAACCCCGGCCTGCCGCCCGCCGAGCCGTTCCCCATCCCGGTGCACTCCGGCGACATCCGCGTGGACGTCCAGTCGGCGCTGGCCATGCTCGCCCCCGTGTGGGGCCTGAAGCCGCTGCTCGACATCGACGCGGAGCAGGCGCGTGAGGACCTGGCGCGGGCCGCGGTCATGGCGCTGTCCTACGTCGCCCAGTCCGCGCGCGGGCAGGGGCTGGCGATGGTGCCGCAGCGGGAGATCGACAAGGCGAAGACGGTCGTGGAGCGGTTCATGATCCGCTGGCGGGGCGAGCCGGACCCCCGGCACGTCGCCGCGGTCGACGCGTACTGGACCTCCGCCGCGGAGCACGGCATGAACGCGTCCACCTTCACCGCCCGGGTCATCGCCTCCACCGGCGCGGACGTCGCCGCCGCCCTGTCCGGTGCCGTCGGCGCCATGTCCGGCCCGCTGCACGGCGGCGCGCCGTCCCGGGTGCTGGGGATGATCGAGGAGATCGAGCGCACCGGGGACGCGGCGGGTTACGTCAGGCGGGCCCTGGACCGGGGCGAGCGGCTGATGGGCTTCGGGCACCGCGTCTACCGGGCCGAGGACCCGCGGGCGCGCGTCCTGCGGCGCACGGCGCGGGAGCTGGGGGCGCCGCGGTTCGAGGTGGCGGAGGCGCTGGAGAAGGCCGCGCTGGAGGAGCTGCACAACCGCCGGCCCGACCGGGTGCTGGCCACGAACGTGGAGTTCTGGGCGGCGATCATGCTGGACTTCGCCGAGGTTCCGGCGCACATGTTCACCTCGATGTTCACCTGTGCCCGTACCGCGGGGTGGTCGGCGCACATCCTGGAGCAGAAGCGGACCGGCCGCCTGGTGCGGCCTTCGGCGCGGTACGTGGGGCCGGGGGCGCGCCGTCCGCAGGACATCGAGGGGTACGCGGACATCGCCCGCTGAGCGGGCCGCCCGGGGCGCGGACCGGTGGTGGCCGCCCGCGCCCCTCGGGGGCCGGTCAGGCCGGGGTGAGCAGGGCGGAGTGGTGCCGCTCGGCCACCAGCGGATGCGCCCGCAGCTTGCCCTTGAGCTCGTTGTAGCCGTACTCGGCGAACAGCGGGTTCGTCGGGTCGGTGGTGACGCCGGGGGCTTCGGGCGCGTAGGGGAAGGGCAGGGGGGCGACCCTGGCGTCCAGGCGGGGGTTGTAGAAGAACGGCACGGAGAAGCGCTCCGTCGCTCCGGGCGGGCTGACCACCCGGTGGTTGGTGGCGAGGAGGTAGCCGTTGGTGGCGACCTCCAGGAGCTCGCCGAGGTTGACGACGAACGCGTCCTCGATGGGCGGTACGTCGTGGAAGCGGCCGTCCTCGCGCTGCACCTGGAGGCCGCCGACGGTGTCCTGGAGGAGCAGGGTGAGGAAACCGTAGTCCTTGTGGGCGCCGACACCCTGGTCGGTGCCGTCGCCCGCGCTGCCGGGGTAGCGGACCAGCTTGAGCTGCGGGTGGGCCTCGTCGCCGAAGACCGGGTCGTAGAAGTCGGCCGGGGCGCCGATGGCGGTCAGCAGTTCGTGCAGCAGCCGCCGGGCGACCGCGCCGAGCCGGTCGATCCAGGCGAGGGCCGCGGTGCGCAGCTCGGGCAGCGCGGCGGGCCACTGGTTGGGGCCCTGGAGCCACCAGTACGGCGGCTCGCCGGGACCGGGGACGCGGGCGGGGCGTTCGGCGCCTATGTCGAGCTGGTCGCGCCAGTCGCGGGCGCCGCCGGTGCGCTCGTCGCCGGTGCGCGTGTAGCCGCGGAAGTGCGGGGAGTTGACGTTGTCCAGGGCCAGCCGGTCGGCCTCGGGGAGGGCGAAGAAGGCGCGCATGGCGGTGAGCAGCGCGTCCTTCTCGGCGGCCGGCACGCCATGCCCGACCAGCTGGAAGAAGCCGACGTCGTGCGCGGCGGCGTGCAGCCGGTCGTGCAGCAGGGCCCGCTCCCGGGGGCCGCGGTCCGCGGCCGAGAGGTCGATCACGGGCAGTTGGTCGTACGTCGCGGTGGTCGCGTGGTGCGAAGTCATGGTGTGTCCGCAGGGTGTACGGGGCACGGTTCGGCCGCGTCAGGGTAGGCGGCCCCGCGTGCCGGAAAAGGAAGTGGTGAAGGAGGATTCGGGGCTGGTCAGGCGCGGTGGCGCCGACAGCCCGTGCTCGTGACGCGCACGTAGTCCACGTGGCGGCGGCGAACGAGCATCGGAAGCATGCGCACAGGGTACTGCGCGCACCGGGATCCGCGTGTGGCCCGGCTCACTGGCTCACCGCTCACCGTTCACCGTTCAGAGGTTGCCCCACACCAGCACCGCGGCGCGTCGGCCGCCCCCGCGTCGAGATCGACGATCGTCTGGAGTCCCCCATGCCCGGGGCGGTAACGGCCGGCGCCGCCGCTTTCGCGCCTCAGCCGAGCGCGCCGTCGACCAGCCGCGCCCACTGCGCCACCACCCGCTCCCGGCGCGCCGTGTCGTCGGTCAGGACGTTGGCGAGGCCGAGGCCGCGGGCCATGTCGAGCAGGCCCTGGACGGTTTCGCGGACGCCGGGGCGGGACTCGTCGGCGCCGAGCAGGTCGACGGCGATGCGGTGCGTCTCGCGGCCGACGCGGGCCTCCAACTCGGTGACCCGACCGCGCAGTTGCTCCTCGTTGGAGGCGGCCACCCACAGCTGGAGGGCGGCCCGGAAGAGGGGGCCGGTGTAGAGGTCGACCAGGGCGGTGACGACGGCCCGCCGGTCGCCCGCCGCACCCTCGGGGAACAGGGCGCGCAGCGCGCTGGAGCGTTCCTCGGCGACGTACTCGACGGCCGCGGTGAACAGGTCCTCGCGGGTGGGGAAGTGGTGCTGGGCGGCGCCCCGGGAGACCCCGGCGCGTTCGGCGACGACGGCGACGGTGGAGCCCGCCCAGCCGTGTTCGGCGAGACAGGCGACGGCTGCCTCCAGGAGCCGCTGCCGGGTGGCCCGGCTGCGGTCCTGCTTGGGCAGACGGTCGCGGTCGGCCGTCGTCCTCATCTGGTCACACCACCCATGCCGGATCCCGTTTCTCCAGGAAGGCCGTCATCCCCTCCCGCGCCTGGCCGGAGGCGAACAGCCGGGCCGAGAGCGCGGTCAGCTCCGCCGCGTCCCGGTCGAACGTCTCCAGCACCCTAGCCGTGAGCAGCCGTTTCGTCTCCGCCAGGGCCTCGGGCGCGGAGCGGCGCAGCCCGTCCAGGACGGGGGCCAGGGCCTCGTCCACGTCGTCCGCCGCGGCGGTGAGCAGCCCGGTGCGCACCGCCTCGTCGGACCCGAAGCGCTCCCCGGTGAGGTAGTGGCGGGCGAGGGCGCGCGGGTCGGTGCGCGGCAGCAGGGGCAGCGAGATCACCGCCGGGGCCACGCCGATGCGGACCTCGGTGAAGGCGAAGGTGGCGGCGCGGGAGGCGACGGCCATGTCGCAGGCGGCCAGCAGTCCGAGGCCGCCCGCCCGGACGTGTCCGGTGACCCGGGCGACCACCGGTTTGGGCAGTTCGACCAGTTGCCGCAGCAGCCCGACCAGCGCCCGCGGGGGCGGTGGTTCGCGCAGGTCGGCGCCGGCCGAGAAGGTGTTGCCGGTGTGGGTGAGGACGACGGCCCGTACGTCCGGGTCCTTGCCGCAGTCGGCCAGCGCGTCGGCGAGCGCGGCGACGAGGCTCGCGGACAGCGCGTTGCGCCGGTCTGCGGCGTCCAGGCTGAGGGTCTCGACGCCGCGGGTCCGCGCGCGTCCGATCGGTTCGGTCATGCCTGCTCCCTGAGCTGTCGACGCGGGATCTTTCCGGAGGCGGCGCGCGGCACGGCGGCCATGAGGGCGGCCCGCCGAACGCGTCCGCGGGGCGCGACGCGCTCGGTGACGTACGGGTGACGGCTTCTTCGGACGGCCGCGCGTCAGTACGACTTGGGCAGCCCCAGGGTCTGGTGGGAGACGTAGTTGAGGATCATCTCCCGGCTGACCGGGGCGATACGCGCCACGCGCGCGGCCGTTATCAGCGAGGCGAGCCCGAACTCGCGGGTGAGCCCGTTGCCGCCGAGGGTGTGCACGGCCTGGTCGACGGCCCGCACACATGCCTCGCCGGCCGCGTACTTGGCCATGTTGGCGGCCTCGCCCGCGCCGACGTCGTCGCCCGCGTCGTACAGGTGGGCCGCCTTCTGCATCATCAGCCGGGCCGTCTCCAGCTCGATGTGCGCCTGCGCGAGGGGGTGGGCGATGGCCTGGTGGGCGCCGATGGGCGTGTTCCAGACGGTGCGGTCGCGGGCGTACTCGACGGCCCTGGCGAGGGCGTACCGGCCCATTCCGACGGCGAACGCGGCCGTCATGATGCGTTCCGGGTTGAGCCCGGCGAACAGCTGGAGCAGCCCCGCGTCCTCGTCGCCCACGAGCGCGTCGGCGGGCAGCCGCACGTCGTCCAGCACCAGCTCGAACTGCTTCTCGGCGGCGCTCAGTTCCATGTCGATCGGCCGCTTCTGGAAGCCGGGCGCGTCCGTCGGCACGATGAACAGGCAGGGCTTGAGCCGTCCGGTGCGGGCGTCCTCGGTGCGGCCGACGATCAGCACCGCGTCGGCCATGTCCACCCCGGAGATGAAGACCTTGCGGCCGGTGAGCAGCCAGTCGGTGCCGTCGCGGCGGGCCGTGGTGGTGATGCGGTGGCTGTTGGAGCCGGCGTCGGGCTCCGTGATGCCGAAGGCCATCAGCCGGGAGCCGTCGGCGAGTCCCGGCAGCCAGTCCCGCTTCTGCGCCTCGGTGCCGAAGCGGGAGATCACGGTGCCGCAGATGGCGGGGGAGACGACGAGCATGAGCAGCGGCGATCCCGCGGCGCCCAGTTCTTCGAGCACGATGGCGAGTTCGGTGATGCCGCCGCCCCCGCCGCCGTAGGCCTCCGGCAGGTTGACGCCGAGGTAGCCGAGCTTGCCGGCCTCGGACCAGAGTTCGGTGAGGGGCTTGCCCGCGGCGACGGTGCGGGTGAGGTAGTCGCGGCCGTAGCGGGTGCCGAGGGCGGACACCGCCGATCGGAGTGCCTTGTGCTCTTCGGATTCGATGAGGGTGGTCATGCGCTTCCTCCGCGTGCGGGTGGTGGGTGGTTGCTCGCGTGGTGCGTCGCGCCGCTTACTCCGGTCGCACCACCGCCAGCAGCAGGCCGGGCTCCACCTGCTGTCCCGGCTCGGCGTGCAGCGCGGCGAGGACGCCCGCGGCGGGGGCCGAGATCTGGTGCTGCATCTTCATCGCCTCCAGCCAGATCAGGGGCTGGCCGGCCGCCACGGCCGCCCCCTCCGCCAGGCCCTCGGCGATGCGTACGACCGTGCCGGGCATGGGGGCGAGCAGGGAGCCCGGGGCGAGCTGGGCGGCCGGGTCGGGGAAGCGCGGCAGCGCCGTCAGCCGGGTGCCGTCGACGTACACCTGGTCCCCGTACCGGGCCACCTCGTACGTCCGCCGGACGCCGTCCGCTTCGAGTACGACCGTGCTCGCGTCGACGCGCACGACCCGTACCCCGTCGGCGGCCAGGCCCCCTCTCGTGTGCCGGTAGCGGACCTCCACCTCCCGGCCCGCCACCTCGTACCGCTTGCTCTGCGGCCGGGCGGGCAGGTTGCGCCAGCCGCCGAAGCGGGAGCGGCCGTGGGCGTCGGCGAGGGCGGCGGCGAGCGGGGCGTGCGGGTCGGGGGCGGCCGCGGTGAGTGCGGGAAGGTGGCGGTCGTAGAAGCCGGTGTCCATGCGGCCGCCGGTGAACTCCTCGTGCCGCAGGGAGCGCACGAGGAGGTCGCGGTTGGTGACCGGGCCGTGCAGCACCGCCGCCTCCAGGGCGCCCGCGAGCCGCCGGATCGCCTCCGCCCTGGTGGGGGCGTGGGCCACGGCCTTGGCCAGCATCGGGTCGTAGTGGACGCCGATGGTGTCGCCGTCGGTGTAGCCGGTGTCGAGGCGGACGCCCGGCGGCACGGCGAGGCGGTGCAGGGTGCCGGTCTGCGGGGCCCAGTCGCGGGCGGGGTCCTCGGCGTAGAGGCGGGCCTCGATCGCGTGCCCGCGCGGGCGGGGCGGGTCCTTCTCCAGGGCGCGGCCCTCGGCGATCCGGATCTGCTCGGCGACCAGGTCGATCCCGAACACCGCCTCGGTCACCGGGTGTTCGACCTGGAGGCGGGTGTTCATCTCCAGGAAGTGCGCGCGGCCGTCGGCGACCAGGAACTCGACGGTGCCGGCGCCGACGTAGGAGACGGAGCGGGCGGCGCGCACGGCCAGCGCGCGCAGCTCGTTCGCGAGCCGCTCGGGCAGCCCGGGCGCCGGGGCCTCCTCGACGACCTTCTGGTGGCGGCGCTGGAGGGAGCAGTCGCGGGTGCCGAGCGCCCACACGGTGCCGTGGGTGTCGGCGAGGATCTGCACCTCGATGTGGCGGCCGTGCTCGATGTACGGCTCCACGAAGACCTCGCCGTCCCCGAACGCGCTCGCCGCCTCCGCGCGCGCTCCCTCCAGAGCGGCGGGCAGCTCGTCCAGGCGGCGCACGACGCGCATTCCGCGCCCCCCGCCGCCCGCCGCCGCCTTCACCAGCACCGGGAGGTCCCCCTGGGTGACCTCCCCCAGGGGTTCCAGGCCCATCAGCGCCTTGGCGCGCGTCTTGGACGCCATGGCCTCGACGGCCTCCGGGGACGGCCCGATCCAGGTCAGGCCGGCGGCCAGGACGTCGCGGGCGAAGCCGGGGTGCTCGGAGAGGAAGCCGTAGCCGGGGTGCACGGCGTCCGCGCCGGCCGCCAGGGCGGCCCGCACGATCAGGTCGCCGCGCAGATACGTGTCGGCGGGCGCCGCGCCCGGCAGCCGCACCGCCGTGTCCGCCAGCCGGGTGTGCAGGGCGTGCTCGTCGGCGTCCGAGAACACGGCGACCGTACGGATGCCGAGGTCGGCGCAGGTGCGGAAGATCCGGCAGGCGATCTCGCCCCGGTTGGCGACCAGCAGAGTCTGGATCATGGACCTCACATCCGGAAGACGCCGAAGCCGCCGCGCGCGCCCTCGTAGGGGGCGGTGTGGATGGCGGAGAGACACAGGCCGAGGACGGTGCGGGTGTCGCGCGGGTCGATGACGCCGTCGTCGTACAGCCGCCCGGACAGGAACAGGGGCAGCGACTCCGACTCGATCTGCTGCTCCACCATGGCGCGCAGGGCCGCGTCCGCGTCCTCGTCGTACGGCTGCCCCTTCACCGCCGCCGACTGCCGGGCGACGATCGACAGCACGCCCGCCAGCTGCTGCGGCCCCATGACGGCGGACTTGGCGCTGGGCCAGGCGAACAGGAAGCGCGGGTCGTAGGCGCGGCCGCACATGCCGTAGTGCCCGGCGCCGTAGGACGCGCCCATGAGCACGGACAGATGCGGGACGCGGCTGTTGCTGACCGCGTTGATCATCATGGCGCCGTGTTTGATGATGCCGCCCTGCTCGTACTCCCTGCCGACCATGTAGCCGGTGGTGTTGTGCAGGAACAGCAGCGGGATGTCCCGCTGGTTGGCGAGCTGGATGAACTGGGCGGCCTTCTGCGACTCCTCGCTGAACAGGACGCCTCGGGCGTTGGCGAGGATGCCGACGGGATAGCCGTGCAGGGCCGCCCAGCCGGTCACCAGGCTGGTGCCGTACAGCGGTTTGAACTCGTCGAAGTCGGAGGCGTCCACGATCCGGGCGACGACCTCGCGCGGGTCGAAGGGTGTCCTGAGGTCGCCGGGGACGATCCCCAGCAGCTCCTCGGGGTCGTGCTGGGGCGGCTCGGCGGGTCCCGGATCGCCGTACGCCTTGCGGTGGTTGAGCCGGGCCACCACCCGCCGCGCCTGCCGCAGGGCGTCCTCCTCGTCCACGGCGAAGTGGTCGGCGAGCCCGGAGCGGCGGGCGTGCATCTCGGCGCCGCCCAGGGACTCGTCGTCGCTCTCCTCCCCGGTGGCCATCCGCACCAGCGGCGGCCCGCCGAGGAACACCTTGGCCCGTTCCTTGACCATGATCACGTGGTCGGACATGCCGGGGACGTAGGCGCCCCCGGCGGTGGAGTTGCCGAAGACGACGGCCACGGTCGGGATGCCGGCGGCGGACAGCCGGGTGAGGTCCCGGAACAGGGCGCCGCCCGGGATGAAGATCTCCTTCTGCGACGGCAGGTCGGCGCCGCCGGACTCCACCAGGCTGATGCAGGGCAGCCGGTTGGCGAGGGCGATGTCGTTGGCGCGCAGGGCCTTCCGCAGGGTCCACGGGTTGCTGGCGCCGCCGCGCACGGTCGGGTCGTTGGCGGTGATCAGGCACTCCACGCCCTCGACCACCCCGATCCCGGTGACGAGCGAGGCGCCGACGGTGTACTCGCTCCCCCAGGCGGCCAGCGGCGACAGCTCCAGGAACGGCGTGTCCGGGTCGAGCAGCAGCTCGATCCGCTCCCGGGCGAGCAGCTTCCCCCGCTCGCGGTGCCGTCGCACGTACTTCTCGCCGCCGCCCGCGAGCGCCTTGGCGTGCTCGCCCTCCAGCTCGGCGAGTTTGGCGAGCATGGCCTCGCGGTTGGCCCGGTAGGCGGGGCCGGCCGGGTCCAGGGCCGAGGTCAGGAAGGTCACAGCAGCACCTCCGGGATGTCCAGGTGGCGGGAGCGCAGCCATTCGCCGAGCGCCTTGGCCTGCGGATCGAAGCGGTGCCGGGAGGCGACACCGGCGCCGAGGATGCCCTCGACGACGAAGTTCAGGGCGCGCAGATTCGGCAGCACGTGCCGGGTGACCGGCAGTTCGCGGCTCTCCGGGAGCAGTTCCCGGAACCTCTCGACGGTCAGCTCGTGGGCGAGCCAGCGCCATGCCTCGTCGGTACGGACCCACACCCCCACGTTGGCGTTCCCGCCCTTGTCCCCGCTGCGGGCCCCGGCGACGGTCCCGAGGGGCGCGCGCCGGGCCGGGCCGGGCGGGAGGGGCTCGGGCGGCGGCGGGGGCGGCACGGCCTGGAGGGGCCGGGTCCCGGGCGGCGGCGCGACGGTCCGGACCCCGTCCGGGCCGGGCAGGACGGCCGTGTGGGTCACGGCGTCCCGGGGCACGTACACGTCCTCGAAGATCCCGTAGGGGTCCCCCTTGCCGGGCGGGGCCGCCACGTGGAACCCGGGATAGCTGGCCAGCGCCAGCTCCACCGCCGCCCCGCTCAGCGCCCGCCCCACGACCCGCTGGTCCGGGTCCCGTACGACGAGCCGCAGCAGGGCGCTGGCGGTCTCCTCGGTGCCGGCGTCCGGCCGGTCGGTGCGCACCAGCTCCCAGCGGACCTCGGCGGGCGGCGAGCCGGCCAGGTGGTCCGTCAGCTGGCCGCGCACCAGCTCGGCCTTGGCCTCGATGTCGAGGCCGGTGAGGACGAAGACGACCTCGTTGCGGAAGCCGCCGAGCCGGTTGACCCCGACCTTGAGCGTCGGCGGCGGCGCCTCCCCGCGCACCCCCTCGATCCGCACCCGGTCCGGTCCGTCCCGGCGCAGCCGGACGCTGTCCAGCCGGGCGGTGACATCGGGCCCCGCGTACCGGGCGCCCGCGGTCTCGTAGAGCAGTTGGGCGGTGACCGTGCCGACGTCCACGAAGCCGCCGGTGCCGGGGTGCTTGGTGATGACGCTGCTGCCGTCCGCGTGGATCTCGGCGAGCGGGAAGCCGGGCCGCCGCACGTCCCCCTCCCGGAAGAACGCGTAGTTCCCGCCGGTCGCCTGCGTCCCGCACTCCAGGACGTGTCCGGCGACGACGGCCCCGGCCAGTTCGTCGTACTGCCCCGGTCCCCAGCCGAAGTGGGCGGCGGCGGGCCCGGTGACGAGGGCCGCGTCGGTCACCCGCCCGGTGACCACGACGTCCGCGCCGGCCCGCAGGCACTCGGCGATCCCGAACCCGCCGAGGTAGGCGTGGGCGGCGAGGGCGCCGGGGTGGGCGGCGGTCAGATCGTCGCCGGTCACCTGGGCGACGCGCAGGGGGATGCCGAGTTTGTGCGCCAACTCCCCTATGCGCTCGGCGAGTCCGGCCGGGTTGAGGCCGCCCGCGTTGGTGACGATGCGCACCCCGCGCTCCCGGGCGAGGCCGAGGCAGTCCTCCAGCTGGCGCAGGAAGGTGCGGGCGTACCCGGCCGAGGGGTCCTTCAGCCGGTCGCGGGCGAGGATCAGCATGGTGAGTTCGGCGAGGTAGTCGCCGGTGAGGACGTCGAGTTCGCCGCCGGTGAGCATCTCGCGCAGGGCGTCGGACCGGTCGCCGTAGAAGCCGGAGAAGTTGCCTATGCGCAAGGGGTTCACCGGGCGGCTCCCTTCGGCGGGCGGCCGCTGCCGGGCGGTCCCGCGAAGGCCTGGGCGATGTCCAGCCAGCGGTCCGCGTCCGGGCCCTCGGCGGTCAGCGCGAGGTCGTCGCGGTGCGCGCGCTGGGTGACGAGGAGGCAGAAGTCGAGGGCGGGGCCGGTGACGCGCTGGGCGGCGTCCTCGGGGCCGTACGCCCACACCTGGCCGGACGGCGCGGTGAGCCGGACGTGGAACTCCTCGGCGGGCGGGGTGAGCCGGCGCACGCCGTAGGCGAAGTCCCGGGTCCGCACGCCGAGCCGGACGATGTGCCGGATGCGGTCGGTGGGGGCGGGGGTGACACCGAGCGCCTCGGCGACGTCCAGGCCGTGGGCCCAGGTCTCCATCAGGCGGGCGGTGGCCATGGAGGCGGCGGCCATGGGCGGTCCGAACCAGGGGAACCGGGTGCCGGGGGCGGCGGCGCGCAGGGCCCGGTCGAGGGCGTCGCGCCCCGCCCGCCAGGTCGCGAGGAGTTCCCCGGACGCCAGTCCGGCCCCCTCCTGCGCGCCCTCGTCCACGAAGGAGTCGATCGCGGCGAGCGCCTTCTCCGCCAGGGCCTGGAAGGCGCCGGCGTCGGTCACCGCGGCCAGCGCCGCGCGGTCGGTCCAGGCGAGGTGGGCGATCTGGTGGGCGACGGTCCAGTGGGGCGCGGGGGTCGGCAGCGCCCACTGCTCGGGCGCCAACCGGGCCACCAACCGGTCGAGTTGCGCACTCTCGGCACGCAGGTCGTCGATGACGGGCGTCGGGTCGGCCATGGGGGGAGCATGGCAGTGCCCCAGGAAACAATCAAGCGTGCTTGCATGATTTTTGGGAGCCCGCGGGCGCGGGGCCGGTGGCCGGTCGTTCAGGACAGCAGGGCGGCCAGGGTCTCGGTGAACGAGTGCGCGGAGTGGTCGGCGTGCTCCCGGATCCGCGCGGCCACGGCGGCGGCGCCCCCGCCCTCCACGAGGCGGACGATCCGGTCGGCCCGGCGCGCGTGCCCCTCGGGGCTGTCCGGGACGGTGGAGAGGTAGAAGTCGGCGGCGTCGTACGCCATGTGGAAGACGTGCTTCTTCACATCGCTGAGCGTCAGGTAGTCGTCGTCGGTCGTCGGCACCGGCTCGGGGGCGCCGACGCAGACCACCGGGGTGCCGGCACCCCACGCGTTGACGGCGAGGTGGTAGGTGTCGGTGACGACGAGGCGGTAGCGGGGCAGCACGCCGATCAGGTCGCCGACGGTGGGGTCACCGGGGCGCCGCGCGATGTGCTCGACCCGCGGGGGGACGTCCCGGTCGAACCACGGGACCCATTCCAGGGGCGCGCCGAACCGCTCGGCGAGCCCCTGGCAGAAGCCGGGCAGCCAGTCGGGGATCTCGGTCCTGGCGCCGAGGAACACCCCGATGGCACCACCCTCCGGGAGGTCCTGGGACCAGGGCGTGACCGGGAGGTGGCCGAGATCGCCGGGGCGGTTCAGCAGGGCGGCGTCGGAGCCGAAGTGGTCCGTCGTACGGTCCCCGCGCAGTCGCGCGAGCTTGACCGCGGACAGCGGGTCGCGCACCCAGACCCGGCGGCTGCGCGTCATCAGCCGCGTGAACAGCGGGCCGTACTCCTTGTCCTCGTAGTCGGACTGCGTGTTGTGCAGGATCGTGCCGCCGTAGCTGAGGGTGCGCGACAGCAGTTCGTCGGGCTGGTCGGCCAGCAGCAGCGTCCGGTTGAGCAGGGCCCGGGCGGCGCCCCGGTCCTCGGCGAACCCGAAGTCGAGCAGCCGGTTGGTGGCGTCCTGGGCGAGGTAGTGCCGGGCGTGCAGGAAGTCGCCCCAGAACACCACGGCGTCGTGCTCGCGCAGGTCGTCGACCTCGTCGATCAGCGACCGGAACCGGAACGGGAACGCGTGCCCGCGCGCCCCCGGCCGCAGCGCCACGGTCTCCGGCGCGTGCAGCGTGTACCAGTTCGCCTCGATCCCGCCCCCCATCCGCCGCCGCATGGTCTCGAAGGCCAGGTCGACGGTCAGCATTCCGGTGTTGCGGTAGCCGATGTTGGGCGCGGTGATGACGGCGACACGTGCCATGCGTTCGTTTCCCCTACCTATAACCGCCGCCCCTGGGCGCGACGCGGACGCTCCCTGCCAACGTACACATCCGCGCCGCCGGTTGAACGGCCAGGTCACCGCCCCTTCCGGACAATTTCCGGGCGGCCCGGGCTCACGCCTCCGGGGCCGGGGGCGGGGTCTTGACGCGGGAGACCTGGGTGCGGACCGCGCCGATGCTGGCCGCGATGACCAGGGCGATCGCGGCGGCCTCGGCGGGCGAGAGGGCCTGCCCGAGGATGAGGAAACCGGCCGCGGCGGCGAGGGCGGGTTCCAGGCTCATCAGGATGGCGAAGGTGGCGGCGGGCAGGCGGCGCAGGGCCAGCAGTTCGAGGGTGTAGGGCAGGACCGAGGACAGGAGGGCCACCGCCGAGCCGAGGCCCAGGGTCGCGGGGTCGAACAGACGGCTGCCGGAAGTGGCCAGACCCAGCGGCAGGATCAGCAGGGCCGCGACCGCCATGGCCAGTGCCAGGCCGTCCGCCTGCGGGAAGCGGCGTCCCGTGCGGGCGCTGAAGACGATGTACCCCGCCCACATCGCGCCCGCGGCCAGCGCGAAGACCACGCCCACCGGGTCCACGCCGCCGAAGCCCCCGCCGCCCAGCAGGAACACCCCGCCCAGCGCCAGGGCCGCCCACAGCGCGTTGATCGCGCGGCGGGAGGTCAGCACCGAGAGGGTCAGCGGGCCGAGGACCTCAAGGGTGACGGCGGCACCGAGCGGGATGCGCGCCACGGCCTCGTAGAAGAGGCCGTTCATGCCGCCCATGACGACACCGAAGGCGATCACCGTGCCCCAGTCGGCGCGCGAGTGGCCGCGCAGCCGGGGGCGGCAGACCAGGAGGAGGACCACGGCCGCCGCGAACAGCCGGAGGGTCACCACGCCGAGCGCGCCGGCCCTCGGCATCAGGGTCACCGCGAGGGCGCCGCCGAACTGCACCGAGACGCAGCCGGCCAGCACCAGCCCGACCGGGCCGAGCGAGCCGAGACGACCCGGGGCCCGCGGGGGAACGGGTGTCTTCGCGGACGACGCGGAGGAGGCGCTGGGGGTGTTGACGGTGCTCACGGCGGTCCTGGTGCTCGGATCAGATCATGTACAGCTCCCTGTACTACCGAGTCCAGGGTAGTGGACCTCCGTCAGGGGTGTGAACCGGCCATGGGCCTGTCCTGGATGGTGAGATGGGCCCTTCTCGCATGCCGGGCCGCCTGCCCGGCGGTCGCCTTCAGCGGCGCGTCATATACATGTCCAGCGCCTTGTGCAGCAGCCGGTTCAGCGGGAAGTCCCACTCGCCCGCGTACTCCGCGGCCCCGCCGCCCGCGCCCACCTTGAAACGGAGCAGGCCGAGGAGGTGGTTGGACTCCTCCAGGGTGTCGGTGATGCCCCGGAAGTCGTAGACGTGGGCGCCCAGCTCATGGGCGTCGCACATCATCCGCCACTGCATCGCGTTGTTGGGCTGCACCTCGCGCTTGCGGCTGGTGGAGGCGCCGTAGGAGTACCAGACGTGGCCGCCGACGACCAGCATCGTGGCCGCGGCGAGCACCTCGCCGTCGTGGTGGGCGAGGTACAGCCGCATCCGGTCGGGGTCCTCGGTGGTGAGCGCCGTCCACATGCGCTGGAAGTACGACAGCGGGCGCGGGACGAAGCGGTCCCGCTCCGCGGTCTCCGCGTAGAGGCCGTGGAAGACCGGCAGGTCGTCGTAACCGCCCCGGACGACCTTCACCCCGGCCTTCTCGGCCTTCTTGATGTTGCGCCGCCACTGCTGGTTGAGCCCGCGGTGGATGTCCTCCAGGGACCGCCCGGCGAACGGGACCTGGCAGACGTAGCGGGGCTGTCCCGCGGCGAAGCCGTCCTCGCCGCCGGGCTCGGTCTGCCGCCAGCCCATCCGGCGCAGCCGGTCGACGAGGGCGAGCCCGGCCGGCTCCTGCGAGGTCGGCGGCACGTCCCGCAGCCGGTGCGCCCCCGGGTCGGCGATGGCGGCCTTGACCGCGTCCGGACTCCACCGCCGCACGACCACCGGCGGCCCCATCTTCACCGAGAAGGCGCCCCGGCGCTTGAGATGGGCCAGCATCGGCTCCAGCAGCCGCTCCAGGTCGGGCGTGTCCCAGTCGATGACCGGGCCCTCGGGCAGATAGGCCAGGTACCGCTTGAGCCCGGGCAGCGGTCTGAGCAGCACCAGCCCCACCCCGACGAGCCGCCCGTCCGCCTCGAACCAGCCCAGGCTCTCCGCCTGCCAGTCGCTCTTCACGTCTCCCCAGGACGGCAGCTGGAGATGGCTGGCCGAGGGGCGGGCCGCCACGAAGGCGAGGTGTTCGGCCCGGGTGACCGGACGGACGGTGACGCTCATGGACGTGGCTCCTTCACGGTGCGCGGATCACCTCACCCTATGGAAACAGCGTCCGGCTGCCGGGCCGTCACTTCCCTTCCTCCGCGCGCCTCGTGTCTTCGTCCAGCGCCTCGGCCAGCACCTCCGCCAGGTGCCGGCCGCGGGTCCCGGCCAGTTGCTCCAGCTGGGTGCGGCAGGAGAAGCCGTCGGCCAGGATCACGGTGTCCTCGGACGCCTCGCGTATCGAGGGCAGCAGCTGGTCCTCCGCGCAGGCCCGGGAGACCTCGAAGTGGCCCTTGCGGAAGCCGAAGTCGCCCGCCAGGCCGCAGCAGCCGCCGGAGAGTTCACCGGTCAGGCCCGCGGCGGCGCGCAGCGCGCGGTCCGGGGCGTCGCCGAGGACCGCGTGCTGGTGGCAGTGGGTCTGGCCGGCGACGGGGCGGTCGACGGCGGGCGGGGCCCAGTGCGGCGCGTGCTGTTCCAGGGCCTCGGCGAAGGTGCGCACGGCCGAGGCGAGCCGGGGGGCGCGCGGGTCGTCGTGCAGGAGTTCCGGGAGGTCGGTGCGCAGGGCCGCCGCGCAGCTGGGTTCCAGGACGACGACCGGCACGCCCGCCGCCAGCACCGGCTCCATCAGGTCCAGCGTGCGCCGCAGCACGGTGCGGGCGCGGTCGAGCTGGCCGGTGGAGAGGTAGGTCAGACCGCAGCAGACCCGGGCCCGGCGGACGGTGAGCAGGGCGGCGGCCGAGACGGGCCGGCCGCCGCGGGCGATGCCGCCCCGGCCGGGCAGCAGCGTCGGCGGCAGGGCCACCCTGAGCCCGGCGGCCTCCAGGACCCGGACGGCGGCCCGGCCGACCGAGGGGGACAGGTGCTCGGTGAAGGTGTCCGGCCAGAGCACCACCAGGTCACCGGACCGGGAGACGGGCCCGCGGCGCCGCCACCAGCCGGTGAAGGTCCGCGACGCGAGGCGGGGCAGCCGGCGCTCGGGGGCGATGCCGCCGAGCCGTTTCGCGGCGGCGGCCAGGGGCGGGACGGAGGCCAGCGCGTTGAAGAGGGGGGCCGTGCGGGTGCGGGCGACCCAGCGCAGCCACTCGGGCAGCCGGCCCATGCTGTGGTGGGAGGCGGGGCGCCGGCGGCCCGCGTAGTGGTGGTGCAGGAACTCGGCCTTGTAGGTGGCCATGTCGACGCCGACCGGGCAGTCCGTGCGGCAGCCCTTGCAGGAGAGGCAGAGGTCGAGGGCGTCGCGGACCTCGGCGGAGCGCCAGCCGTCGGTGACCAGCTCCCCCGCCAGCATCTCGTGCAGCAGCCGGGCGCGGCCCCGGGTGGAGTGCTCCTCCTCGCCGGTCGCGCGGAACGACGGGCACATCACGGCGGGTCCCGCCGCCGTGGCCGTACGGCACTTGGCGACGCCGACGCAGCGGCGGACGGCCGCCCGGAAGTCGCCGCCGTCGGCCGGGTAGCCGAAGGCCACCTCGACGGGTTCCCTCGGCAGCACCGAGAAGCGCAGGTTGGCGTCCAGCGGGGCCGGGCGGACCAGCATGCCGGGGTTGAGCAGGTCGTCGGGGTCCCAGACGGCCTTGGCGCGCTCGAAGAGCCGGACGGTCTCGGCCCCGTACATGCGCGGCAGCAGTTCGGCGCGGGCCTGGCCGTCGCCGTGCTCCCCGGACAGCGAGCCGCCGTGGGCCACCACCAGGTCGGCCAGTTCCTCCGAGAAGCGCCGGAAGCGGCCGATGCCGCCGGCGGTGAGCAGGTCGAAGTCGATGCGGACGTGGATACAGCCGTCGCCGAAGTGGCCGTACGGGGTACCGCGCAGGTCATGGGACGTCAGCAGGGCGCGGAAGTCGCGCAGATAGGCGCCGAGCCGGGCGGGCGGCACCGCGCAGTCCTCCCAGCCGGGCCAGGCCTCGGAGCCGTCCGGCATCCGTGTCGCCGTGCCGCTCGCGTCCTCGCGGATGCGCCACAGGGTCCGCTGGGCGGCGGGGTCGGTCACCACGAGGGAGTCGACCACGTCGGCCGCGCGGACGATCGCCTCCGCACGGGCCCGGGCCTCCGCCCTGGACGCGCCGCCCGTCTCCACGAAGAGCCAGGCGCCGCCCCGGGGCAGTCCCGCGCCCGACGGGACCAGGTCGGCGGCCATGCCCTCGACCGTGAGCGGGCCGTGGGGCAGCAGGCCGGCGGCGGCCTCGGCGGCGGCCCCCTCGTCGCCGTACCCCAGCACCGCCAGGGCGTGGGCGCGGGGTGCCTCGACCAGGCGGACGACCGCCTCGGTGAGGATGCCGAGGGTGCCCTCGGAGCCGCAGAAGGAACGGGCCACGTCGGCGCCCTTCTCGGGGAGCAGCGCGTCCAGCGCGTACCCGGAGATGCGCCGGGGCAGGTCGGGGAAGCCGGTGCGCAGCCGGGCGAACTCGCCCTGCGCCAGCTCGCGCAGCCCCTCGGGGGCGCCCGCCCAGGCCCGGCCGAGCCGCAGCCGCCGGCCGCGCGCGGTGAGGACGGACAGTTCCCGCACGTTGTCCGCGGTGGTTCCCCAGGCGACCGAGTGGGAGCCGCAGGAGTTGTTGCCGATCATCCCGCCGAGGGTGCAGCGGCTGTGGGTGGACGGGTCGGGGCCGAAGCGCAGGCCGTGCGGGGCGGCGGCACGCTGGAGGCGGTCGAGGACGAGGCCGGGCTGCACGACGGCGGTGCGGGTGCCCGGGTCCAGTTCCAGCAGGCCGTTCATATGGCGGGTGAAATCCAGTACGACGCCTGTACCGGTCGCCTGACCGGCGATCGACGTGCCTCCGCCGCGGGCCACCACCGGCACGCCGCGCGCCCGGCACACGCCGAGGACCGCCGCCACGTCGTCCGCGTCCCGGGGGGCCACCACTCCCGCCGGGACGCGCCGGTAGTTGGACGCGTCCATCGTCACGAGCGCCCGGGCGGTGGCGTCGAAGCCGATTTCGCCCCGGACGCACCCGCGCAGTTCCGCTTCGAGACCCGAGTGATCCGTCATGCGTCCAGGATGCATCCGATCACCGACCGTCACCGGAAGTTGTCCACAGGCTCGGCCTGATCGTCGTACGACCCGACAAGTCCGTGTCCTGGCGATCTCGTCTCATCCGACGGACACGGTTCCGTCCCGTTTCGCCCAGCCGATACCCTCCCAGACGTGGCCGACATCCAGATTCCCGCTGACATCAAGCCCGCCGACGGACGCTTCGGTGCGGGCCCCTCCAAGGTGCGGACCGAGGCGCTGGACGCCCTCGCCGCCACCGGAAGCTCCCTGCTCGGCACCTCCCACCGCCAGGCGCCCGTGAAGAACCTGGTGGGGAAGGTCCGCGAGGGGATCTCCGAGCTGTTCTCCCTGCCCGAGGGCTACGAGGTGGTCCTCGGCAACGGCGGCTCCACCGCCTTCTGGGACATCGCCACCCACGGACTGATCGACAACAAGTCCCAGCACCTCACCTTCGGCGAGTTCTCCTCCAAGTTCGCCAAGGCGGCCAAGCTCGCGCCCTGGCTCGCCGAGCCGACCGTGATCACCGCCGACCCCGGCACGCACCCCGAGCCGAACGCCGAGGCGGGCGTCGACGTCTACGCCTTCACCCACAACGAGACCTCCACCGGTGTCGCCATGCCCATCCGCCGGGTGACCGGCGCCGACGAGGGCTCCCTCGTCCTGGTCGACGCCACCTCCGGCGCGGGCGGCCTGCCGGTGGACGTCGCCGAGACCGACGTCTACTACTTCGCCCCGCAGAAGTCCTTCGCCTCCGACGGCGGCCTGTGGATCGGCGTCTTCTCCCCCGCCGCGATCGAGCGCGCCGAACGCGTCCACGCGTCCGGCCGGCACATCCCCGAGTTCTTCTCGCTCCCCACGGCGATCGACAACTCCCGCAAGAACCAGACGTACAACACCCCGGCCCTCGCCACGCTCTTCCTGCTGAACCAGCAGCTGGAATGGCTCAACGGCCAGGGCGGCCTGGACTGGGCGACGGCCCGCACGAAGGACTCCGCCACCCGCCTCTACAACTGGGCCGAGGAGTCGAAGTACGCGACCCCGTTCGTCACCGACCCGGCCAAGCGGTCCCAGGTCATCGGCACCATCGACTTCACCGACGAGATCGACGCCGCCGCCGTGGCCAAGGTCCTGCGCGCGAACGGCATCGTGGACACCGAGCCCTACCGCAAGCTCGGCCGCAACCAGCTGCGCATCGCCATGTTCCCGGCGATCGACCCGGCGGACGTCGAGGCACTGACCACGTGCGTCGACTACGTGATCGAGAAGCTCTGACCTCTCGGATTCGACGACGAAGGGCGCCCGGCACGGCTGGGCGCCCTTCGCCTTACGCGCCCTGCCCGCCCCGTTTCCCCTTTGGCCCCACCGTCGGCATGCGCCTTCCGCCACGCCCCCTCCACGACGGAGCTTCCCGTCGCCTCCCGCGGCGCCGCAGCCTTCCCACCGCCACCAGGGCCACCAGTACGACGGCGATCGCGGCCGCGCCGAGGGGGAGGCTCTTGTCTCCGGTGGTGTGGGTGCCGGACGAACCGTTCCCCGTCGACGGGGAGCCGCCGCCGGGGTGGTCGGGGGCGTCCTTGGCGACCACCGCGCTGTCGGCGCCCTCACTGCTGTACAGCAGCTTCGTGCCGTCGTCGGAGTAGGTGACGCCCTCGCCCTGGCCCTGGAGGGGGACGTCGAGGGTGCCGGCCCGTTTGATGTGGCCGTCGTTCCAGGCGTAGTAGATGCCGCCGAGGTAGCCGCGCACGGCGAGCTGCCGGCCGTCGGGGGAGAACGCCGCGTCGGTGGCCCACAGGTCGATCGGGGCGATGGGCTTGAAGACGTTGCTGCCCGTGGCGGACAGGGTGGCCGGGCCCTCGTAGAGGTGGCCGCCGTTCTCCTTCTTGTCGATGATGTAGACGCGCCCGGTCTTCGGGTGCACGACCATCGACTCGGCGTTGCGCGGCCCGTCGGCGTACTTCACCACGTACTGGGTTGCCGTGATCGTCTGGTCCTTGAGCACCTTCGGCTCGGGCAGCCGGTAGATCCAGACATAGGGCCAGCGCCCGTCGAAGTTGTCGCCGATGTCCCCGACGTAGATCTCGTCGTGCGGCCCGATGGAGATCGCCTCGACGTCACGCGGGGAGCCGACGCCCCGCAGCGTCACGCGGGCCACGGTCCGCCCGGTCCGGCTGTCGACGGCGTAGATGTACGGCCCGTCGCCGCTGTCGTTGTGCGTCCAGTAGACGCCGGGGTGCAGACGGGAGGCGGCGAGCCCGCTGGACTCGGCGATCCTCGGGTCCTTGAGGGTGAACCCCTGGTCGCCGGCCCCCTCGGCGGCGGAGGCGGGCAACGCGCAGGCGCCGGCCAGCAGGACGGCGGCGAGCAGGGCGAACGGTCGGCGCATGGGCCAAGACTGCCATTCCTGCCGGGCGTTCGGCCCTCCGCCCGGGCCGCCCGCGCCCGCACGTGGCGGGCCTCACACGGCCCCGCATCGCACCCCGCGGCCGTGATCGTCCATGATGAGCGGATGCTCAGGTTCATGCCCGTGGGCGACTCCATGACGATCGGGAGCGCGGGCGAACACACATGGCGTCACCGGCTGTGGCAGCTCCTTCGCCGTACGCACGACCCCGACGTCACGCTCGTCGGCCCGCGCGAGACGCTGTACGACAAGCAGTCCGGCACGCCGACGTCCCTCGACTACGCCGACCCCGATTTCCCCCGCGCCCACCTCGCGGGCTGGGGCGAGGGCTGGCTGCACATGGCCCCGCTGATCGGCGGGGCGGTGCGGGAGTGCCGGCCGGACGTCCTGCTCGTCTCGCTGGGCCTGATAGACCTCGGCTTCTACACCAACGCCGAGCAGACCGCCGAGAACGTCCGGGCCTTCATCGCCGCCGCCCGGGACGCCGACCCGCGCGTGCGCATGGTGCTGCTGCCGGTGATCCCCAACGTCCGCGCCGAGACGGACGCACCCTTCGCCGAACAGGTGGACCTCTTCAACGTCCTCCTCGCCAAGGCGGCCGCCGACCTGGACGAGCCCCGGTCGCCGATCCTGCTGGCGTCCCGGCCCGCCGCGTACGACATCCACGTCGACACCTACGACGGCACCCACCCCAACGCGAGCGGCGAGCAGCGGATCGCGGAGGCGTTCGCCGGGGCGATGCGGGAGGCGTGGGGAGTCGGGCAGAGGTACGCGGCCGGAACGGTTTGACCGATTTACGGCGTCTCCTCGTCACCGTGCGTATCGCCGTACCGCGCGGCTGCACCTGTTCCCCCGCGAATGGCCACCCGCCCTTGCCTGGAGCGCACTCCAAGCCGTTGGCTTGGTGACCATGAAGTACACGCAGCTTGGACGCACCGGACTCAAGGTCAGCCGACTGGTTCTCGGGACGATGAACTTCGGGCCGCAGACGGACGAAGCCGACAGCCACGCGATCATGGACGCGGCGCTGGACGCGGGCATCAACTTCTTCGACACCGCCAACGTCTACGGCTGGGGCGAGAACAAGGGGCGCACCGAGGCCATCATCGGCAACTGGTTCGCCAAGGGCGGCGACCGCCGCGACAAGGTCGTCCTCGCCACCAAGGTCTACGGCAACATGGCCGGCGACGGCGAGGCCTGGCCCAACCACGACAAGCTCTCCGCGCTGAACATCCGGCGCGCGGTGGACGCCAGCCTGAAGCGGTTGCAGACCGACCACATCGACCTCTACCAGTTCCACCACGTCGACCGGAACACCCCCTTCGACGAGATCTGGCAGGCGATCGACACCCTCGTCCAGCAGGGCAAGATCCTCTACGCCGGTTCCTCCAACTTCCCCGGCTACAAGATCGCCCAGGCCAACGAGACCGCCGCCCGCCGCGGCGGCACCATCGGCCTCGTCAGCGAGCAGTGCCTGTACAACCTCGCCGAGCGCCGCGCCGAGATGGAGGTCATCCCGGCCGCGCAGGAGTACGGCCTCGGGGTCATCCCCTGGTCCCCGCTGCACGGCGGACTGCTCGGCGGTGTGATCAAGAAGGAGGTGCAGGGCGGGCGCCGTGCCTCCGGCCGCGCCGCCGACACCCTCGCGAACCCTGCGGCCCGCGCGCAGATCCAGTCCTACGAGGACCTGCTCGACAAGCACGGCGTGGAGCCCGGCGAGGCCGCGCTGGCCTGGCTGCTCACCCGTCCCGGGGTCACGGGCCCGATCGTCGGCCCGCGCACGGCCGAGCAGCTGGAGTCGGCGCTGCGCGCGGTGGAGCTGGAACTGAGCGGGGAACTCCTCGCCGGCCTGGACGAGATCTTCCCGGGCCCGGGCCCGTCCCCGGAGGCCTTCGCCTGGTGACCCCGGGCGGGCGGGCGAACGCCCGCGAGGGGCGGGGAACCGCACGGTCGGCCACGACCGGCCGCGGCCGGCGCGGGCCGCGGTTCCCCGGCCCCTACCGCACCGCCGCCGCCACGGCAACGACCACCAACATCAGCACGAGCGCACCGGCCATGATCCGGTTCCGGGTTTTCGGGTCCACGCATCGAGCCTAACCGGACGCCCCGCACTCCCAGCGCCCGACCGCCTCGTACCGCGGCTGCTCGCCCCGCACCCCCGACGTCGGCAGGTTGCTGCGCACCAGGGCCAGCTCGGTCACGGTCCAGCTCCGGCCCGCGAACGCGCGCAGCAGCTCGACGTACGGCCGTACGTCCGCCGCCTCCCGGCCGCGGGCCAGCGTCAGGTGGGCCTGGTAGCGGCGATGCTCCCCCATCGGCACCCCGGCCTTGCGGCCCGCCGCCTCCGCCCGGTCGGCGAGCAGGCGCAGGGCGGCCACGTCGCCCGAGGCCCCGGCCCACAGGGCGCGGCCGTGACCGAACTGGCCGCCGCCGGCCAGGGCCAGCCGGAAGGGGGCGGTGCGGTGGGCCGCGCGGGCGAGGCGGTCCGACAGACCGGGCAGGAGGTCGTCGGCGACCTCGCCGTAGAAGGCGAGGGTGAAGTGCCAGCCGGGGCGGCCCGTCCAGCGCAGCCCGTCGGCGCCCGGCAGCCGCCGCAACCGGTCGACCTCGACGGCGAGTTCGGCGGCGATCTCCTGCGGCGGCAGTACGGCGGCGAAGAGTCTCATGCCCTCACCATCCCAGAGACGTCCCGGCGGCGACCCCGATGTGTCCCGCAGCGGTCCCGGAGACGACCCCCGACGCGTCCACCGGGGCATCCCCGAGACATCCCGGAGAGATCGCGGGCCGCACATCGCGTCCCGGGCGCGTGGGCAGGATCAACGCCATGACGCTCACCATCCGCGAAGGCGGCCCCGACGACGCTCCCCTGATCCTCGGCCTGCTGGACGGCGCCGTGCGGTGGCTGGTCGCCGAGGGCCGTACCGGGCAGTGGGGCACCGGACCCTGGTCGGCGAATCCCCGGGCCGTGGCACAGGTGCACCGGTACGCCGCCGCGGGCACGCCGTACATCGCCGAGCTGGACGGGGTGCCGGCCGCCACCCTGACGCTCACCGACGCGCCCGGCTCCTATGTGGAGCCCGCCGGCGAGCCCGAGCGGTACATCCATCTGCTCGCCGCCGAACCGCGGTTCAAGGGGCGGGGCGCCGGTGCCGCGCTGCTCGCCCACGCGGCCGAGGCGACCCTGCGGGCGGGGATCTCGCTGCTGCGGGTGGACTGCTACGCGGGCGACGACGGCAAGCTGGTCGCCTACTACGAGCGCCAGGGGTTCGTGCGCACCGAGTCCTTCAGCCAGGACGGCTGGCCGGGGCAGGTGCTGGCCCGGAGGGTGCGGTAGCCGCACCCTCCGGGGACGGTCACACCGCCGTGGCGAGCTCCTCGCGCTTGCGCTGGACGAACCGCAGGCGCGGGTGTCCCCCGTGCCAGCCGACCGACAGCCGCAGGCCGCCGACGCGGGCGAGGATCAGACCGATGGTGCCGGCCGCGAGGGCGGAGACGACACCGCCGAGGGCGAAGCCGGCCCGGGCGCCGTAGGTGTCGGTGATCCAGCCGATCACCGGGGCGCCGAGCGGGGTGCCGCCCATGAAGACCATCATGAACAGGGACATCACCCGGCCGCGCATGGCGGGGTCGGTGGCCATCTGCACGGTGGTGTTCGCGGTGACGTTGACCGTGAGGCCGCAGATCCCGATCGGCACCATGAGCACGGCGAACAGCCAGTACGCGGGGGCGAGGGAGGCCACGACCTCCAGCACCCCGAAGGTGAGCGCGGCGAGGATCAGCAGCCGCATCCGGGCCGAGCCGCGGCGGGCGGCCAGCAGGGCGCCGCCGAGGGAGCCCAGGGCCATCAGGGTGTTCAGCAGGCTGTAGCCGCCGGCGCCCACGTGGAACACGTTGTCCGCGAAGGCGGAGAGCCACACCGGGAAGTTGAAGCCGAAGGTGCCGATGAAGCCGACCAGGACGACGGGCCAGATCAGCTCCGGGCGGCCCGCGACGTACTGGAGGCCCTCCCGCAGCTGGCCCTTGGCCCGCGGGGTCCGCTTGACCGGGAAGAGCTCACGGGCGCGCATCAGCAGCAGGCTGGTGATCGGCGCGGCGAAGGACAGGCCGTTGGCGAGGAACGCCCAGCCGGTGCCCACACCGGTGATCATGAGGCCGGCGACGGCGGGGCCGACGAGGCGCGCGGACTGGAAGTTCGCGGAGTTCAGGCTGACCGCGTTGTGCAGCTGGTCGGGGCCGACCATCTCGGAGACGAACGACTGCCGGGCGGGGTTGTCGACCACCGTGGCGAGTCCCACGAAGAACGCGGCGAGGTAGACGTGCCAGACCTGGACGTGACCGGTGAGCGTCAGCGCGGCGAGCGCGAGGCCGCTGAGGGCCATCGAGGACTGGGTGACCAGGAGCGCGGGGCGCTTGGGCAGCCGGTCGACCAGGACCCCGCCGTAGAGACCGAACAGGAGCATCGGCAGGAACTGCAGGGCCGTCGTGATGCCGACGGCCGCGGAGGAGCCGGTGAGACTGAGGACGAGCCAGTCCTGGGCGATGCGCTGCATCCAGGTCCCCGTGTTGGAGACGACCTGGCCGATGAAGAACAGGCGGTAGTTCCTGACCTTCAACGAGCTGAACATCGAGGACTTGCGGGCGGGGGTAGTAGGGGCGGTGGGTGCGGGGGCGGAAGGTGTTCCGGATCCCGTACTCAACAGGGTCGCCTCCTTCAGGGGCTTGCTTACAGGTGTGCGAGCTTTTCCAGCACGGGGGCGGCGGCGCGCAGCTTGGCCCACTCCTCCTCGTCGAGACCGTCGGCGAGGTTCGCCAGGAACGCGTTGCGCTTGCGGCGGCTCTCTTCGAGCATGGTCTCGGCCTGCTCGGTCTGAGTGACGACCTTCTGGCGCCGGTCCTCCGGGTGCGGCTCCAGCCGGACCAGGCCCTTGGCTTCGAGCAGCGCGACGATGCGGGTCATCGACGGCGGCTGGACGTGCTCCTTGCGGGCCAGCTCGCCCGGCGTGGCCGAGCCGCAGCGGGACAGCGTGCCGAGCACCGACATCTCGGTGGGGCTCAGCGACTCGTCGACCCGCTGGTGCTTGACCCGGCGGGACAGCCGCATCACGGCGGAGCGGAGAGCGTTCACGGCGGCAGCGTCGTCGCCATGGGTGAGGTCCGGCATGTTCTTTAGAGTAACTCATTACTCTAACTAAAGACCAATGGGACACACCCCGGTGCCCGTGATCCCGGCCACTGAAACCCGACGATCACCCGTATGGGTGAGCCGGTGTCGGAAAGCGACGCGCCGGGAGAGCGGCTGTGGCGACCCTCGTACCCATGGGGACCACTGTGCTGAGCCTGCGCATAGACGGGGAGCTGCTCGAACGGCTCCGGCGGCACGCGGCGAAAAGAGGAATGAGCGTGCAGGACTACGTGGTCCGCACGCTCATTCGTGACGACTTCGACCAGCGGTTCCAGACCGCCGTCGAGGAGACGGAGAAGTTCTACGGCGTCACCTGAGGACGCCGTGGAACGGGTCGGCTCAGGTCAGACCCAGGGCCGGCATCAGGTAGTAGAAGGCGAAGACCGCCGAGACGACGTACATCGGCACCGGGATCTCCCGGGCGCGGCCCGCGGCCAGGCGCAGGATCGTGAAGGTGATGAAGCCCATGCCGATGCCGTTGGTGATGGAGTAGGTGAACGGCATCATCAGCATCGTCACGAACGCCGGGATGGAGATCGTGTAGTCGGCCCAGTCGATCTCCTTGACCGAGTTCGACATGATCAGGAAGCCGACCGCGATCAGCGCCGGGGTGGCCGCCTGGGACGGCACCATCGTGGCGATCGGGGTGAGGAAGAGCGACACGGCGAACAGACCGCCGGTGACCACGTTCGCGAGGCCCGTGCGGGCGCCCTCGCCGACGCCGGCCGTGGACTCCACGAAGGCGGTGGTGGCCGAGGAGGAGCTGGCGCCGCCCGCCGCGACCGCGAGGCCGTCCACGAACAGCACCCGGTTGATGCCCGGCATGTAGCCCTGGGCGTCGGTCAGCCTGGCCTCGTCGCTGATGCCCATGATCGTGCCCATCGCGTCGAAGAAGCACGACAGCAGGACGGTGAAGACGAACAGGATGCCGGTCAGCACGCCGACCTTGGAGAAACCGCCGAACAGGCTGACCTGGCCGACCAGGCCGAAGTCGGGGGTGGCGACCGGGTTGCCGGGCCACTTCGGCACCGTCAGGCCCCAGGACGGGACCTTGGCGACCAGGTTGATGACCACCGCGAGGACGGTCATGCCGACGATGGAGATCAGGATCGCGCCCGGCACCTTGCGCACGATCAGCACGAAGGTGAGCAGCGCGCCCAGGATGAAGATCAGGACCGGCCAGCCGGTGAGGTGACCGCCGGTGCCGAGCTGGAGCGGGACGGTGGTCTGGGCGACGTCCGGGATACGGCTGACGAAGCCGGAGTCGACCAGGCCGATCAGCATGATGAACAGGCCGATGCCGATCGAGATCGCCTTGCGCAGGCCGAACGGCACGGCGTTCATCACGCGTTCGCGCAGGCCCGTGGCGACCAGCAGCATCACCACGAAACCGGCCAGGACGACCATGCCCATCGCGTCCGGCCAGGTCATCCGGGGGGCCAGCTGGAGCGCGACGACCGAGTTCACGCCGAGACCGGCGGCCATGGCGATCGGGACGTTGCCGATGACACCCATCAGCAGGGTGCTGAAGGCGGCCGTCAGCGCGGTCGCCGTCACCAGCTGGGCATTGTCCAGATGGTGACCGTACATGTCCTTCGCGCTGCCCAGAATGATCGGGTTCAGCACGATGATGTAGGCCATCGCGAAGAAGGTGGCCAGACCGCCCCGGAACTCCCGCGCGATGGAACTGCCGCGCTCGGAGATCTTGAAGTAGCGGTCGACGGAGCCTCCGGCGGGCGTCGGACCGCCCGGCTTCTCGGGGGTGGGGACCTTGGCAGCTGCCGAGGTGGACATGCGGGACCTCATCACCGACAGGGTTCCCCCGAGCCCCGTTGGAGTTTCATACGATTAGAAGCGGTCAAGGACAAACGGTTTCAGTATGAACGTCTGAGTCACTAGATCGCTATCTCCGCGCGTAGATTCGGTGCCCACCCGGTCGGACCAGGTGGCCGCCCGATCGCCTCGTAAGCTGTGCGGCATGGCCAAGTGGATCCCCCAGCACGAGGCGCCCGAGCCCCTGGAGGGGCCCGTGGTCGCCACCATCACCGGCGGCACGATCATCTGGTTCGTGCTGTTCCTCGTCCAGCTCCCCTTCTACGGCTGGTTCCAGGACCACGGCCATCTGTGGTGGCTGTGGACGTGCCTGACCGGCGGCGGGCTCGGGCTGATCGGCATCTGGTACGTGCGCAAGCGGGACGCCGCCATCAAGAGGTCCCGTTCGGCATCGGCCGACTGACCCCGGCCCGGGGACCAGGGTCGGGTGGGCGCGCGGGCAAAGGCCACGTAACGTCGGATATATGAGCCATATAGACGCCGGCGCCGAGCTCGATCCGGTACACCCGGTGGCCCTGCCCCGGACCCGGGCCACGGGGCTGACCGGCGCGGAGGTGGCGGAGCGGCGCGCGCGTGGCCAGATCAACGACGTGCCCGTGCGCAGCAGCCGCTCGTTCGGCGAGATCGTCCGGGCGAACGTCTTCACCCGGTTCAACGCGATCATCGGCGTGCTGTGGGTGATCACCCTGTTCGTCGCGCCGATCCAGGACAGCCTCTTCGGCTTCGTGATCCTCGCCAACACCGGCATCGGCATCCTCCAGGAGTGGCGGGCCAAGCAGACCCTCGACTCGCTCGCGGTGATCGGGGAGGCCCGGCCGACCGTGCGCCGGGACGGCACGGCCGTCGAGATCGCCACCGACGAGCTGGTGCTGGACGACCTCGTCGAGATCGGGCCAGGCGACAAGGTCGTCGTGGACGGGGTGTGCGCCGAGGCGGACGGGCTGGAGATCGACGAGTCCCTGCTCACCGGCGAGGCCGACCCGGTGGTCAAGCGCCCCGGCGACCCGGTGATGTCCGGCAGCTTCGTCGTCGCGGGCGGCGGCGCCTTCACCGCGACCAAGGTGGGCCGGGAGGCCTATGCCGTCCAACTGGCCGAGGAGGCGTCCCGCTTCACCCTCGTCCACTCCGAGCTGCGCACCGGCATCTCCACCATCCTCAAGTACGTCACCTGGATGATGGTCCCGGCGGCGATCGGCCTGGTCGTCACCCAGCTCGTGGTGAAGAACGACGACCTCAAGGCGGCCGTGGCCCGCACCGTCGGCGGCATCGTCCCGATGGTCCCGGAGGGGCTGGTGCTGCTCACCTCGGTCGCCTTCGCGATCGGTGTCATCCGGCTCGGCCGCAAGCAGTGCCTCGTCCAGGAACTGCCGGCCATCGAGGGCCTCGCCCGCGTGGACACCGTCTGCCTGGACAAGACCGGCACCCTCACCGAGGGCGGCATGGACGTCACGGAGCTGCGCCCGCTGAACGGCGCCGACGAGGGGTACGTGCGCAAGGTGCTCGGCGCGCTCGGCGAGTCCGATCCGCGGCCCAACGCCTCCCTCCAGGCGATCATCGACGCCTGTCCCGACAACGACGAGTGGCGCTGCGTCGAGTCGCTCCCCTTCTCCTCCGCCCGCAAGTACAGCGGGGCCTCGTTCAGCGAGGGCGACGGCGAGACCAGCACCTGGCTGCTCGGTGCCCCGGACGTCCTCCTCGGCGCCGGCGACCCGGCGCTGGCCGAGACCGAGCGCCTCAACGAGCAGGGGCTGCGGGTGCTGCTGCTGGCCCGGGCGCAGCGCGACCTGGACGACGCCGCGCCCGCGCGGGACGCCCGCCCCACCGCCCTGGTCGTCCTCGAACAGCGGCTGCGGCCCGACGCGGCCGACACCCTGCGCTACTTCGCCGACCAGCGGGTGCGGACCAAGGTCATCTCGGGGGACAACGCCGTCTCGGTCGGCGCGGTCGCGGCCAAGCTGGGCCTGGACGGTACGGCGACGGACGCGCGGCGGCTGCCGCAGGACCGGGCCGCGATGGCGGACGCGCTGGACGCGGGGACCGTCTTCGGGCGGGTCACCCCGCAGCAGAAGCGGGACATGGTGGGCGCGCTCCAGTCGCACGGGCACACGGTGGCGATGACCGGGGACGGCGTGAACGACGTGCTCGCGCTGAAGGACGCGGACATCGGCGTGGCCATGGGCTCCGGCTCGGAGGCGACCCGGGCGGTGGCGCAGATCGTGCTGCTGGACAACAGCTTCGCGAGCCTGCCGTCGGTGGTCGCCGAGGGCCGCCGGGTGATCGGCAACATCACGCGGGTGGCGACGCTGTTCCTGGTGAAGACGGTCTACTCGGTGCTGCTCGCGGTGCTGGTGGTGTGCTGGCGGGTGGAGTACCCCTTCCTGCCCCGCCATCTGACCATGCTCTCCACCCTCACCATCGGGGTCCCGGCCTTCTTCCTGGCCCTGGCGCCCAACAAGGAGCGGGCGAGACCGCACTTCGTGCACCGGGTGATGCGGTACTCGATCCCGGGCGGTGTGGTGGCCGGCGTGGCGACCTTCGTGACGTACCTGATCGCCCGGCACCACTACGCGGGCTCCGGCTCCGGACAGCTGGAGGCGGAGACCAGCGCCGCCACGCTCACCCTGTTCCTGATCTCCATGTGGGTGCTGGCGATCATCGCCCGCCCCTACACCTGGTGGCGGGTGACGCTGGTGGCCGCGATGGCCGTGGCCTTCCTGCTGGTGCTCGTCGTACCGGCGCTCCAGGACTTCTTCGCGCTGAAGCTGGTCGGCCTCGCCATGCCGTGGACGGCGGTGGCGATCTCGGTGGTGGCGGCGGCCGCCCTGGAGTTCCTGTGGAAGTGGGTCGCCCGCCGCTTTCCCGGCTAGAAGCTGCTCACTGCACGTCGACGTAGTCGCCCGCGGCGGAGACGGACGAGGTGGTGGAGGTGCCCGCGAAGCTGTAGCGGTAGTAGCCGTCGGAGCCGGCCGTGACCGTGGTCTTCAGCGCGCCCGTCGAGGACGAGGTGATCGTCTTGAGGGTGGTGTAGGTGCTGGTGCCCGCCTTGCGGAACTGGAGCTTGACGGACTGGCCGCCGAAGCCGACGTAGGTGCCCTTCTGCCAGTCGGCGCGGGTCAGCTTGCCGGTGACGGTGAGCGTCTTGCCCTTCTTGACCGGCTCGGGGGTGGCGTCGGCGGTGAGCTTGGCGGTGCGGCGGACCGGGACGGTGCCCAGGCCGTCCTGCCACTTCGTGCCGCCGGAGGTGTTGACGGCGAGACCGCCCTCCTTCCACGTGCCGGCGTCGGAGTTGTACAGGTCGGCGGCCGTGACGGCGATGGTGGCCGAGCAGTTCACGGTCGTGGAGTCGACCTTGGTGCAGGTGCCCGGGTCGTCGCTGATGAACTCGTTGTCGGCGGCCTTAGCCGAGGTGCCGCGGTAGAGCACCGGGCCGGTGGCGATCCCGGACATGGAGACGGTGCTGGGGTGCGTGACGGTGTAGGTCACCTTGACCTTGACCGTGGAGGTGGCCCCGACGGTGATGGCCTTGCCGGCGTTCACCTTCATCTTCGAGAAGGTGACGTTGGGGGCCGTCGTGCCGGCCGCCTGGGCGGTGGGCACGGCGAGGGCGGAGAGCGCCAGGGCGCCGAGAACGGCGGCCGCGGTGGCACGTATGCGCATGTACGTTCCCTCGGAGGGAGAAGTGATCGTGGAGTCGGTCGACTCGGGTGATCAGATCCACGAGACCGGGGATGAGTTGTACGGCAAGAGCGCGAACCGGCCATTCTTTGTGAGTCCGTTACCTTGTCCCGCACAGACCGAGGCCCCGGTGGCGGGGTGCGCCACCGGGGCCGGGCCGGGTCCGCTCCGGCGAGGGGTTACTTCACGTCGACGTAGTCACCCGCGGCGCTGACCGCCGGGGTGGTCGAGGTGCCCGCGAAGGAGTACCGGAAGTAGCCGTCGACCGTGGCCTTGGTCGTCGTCTTCAGGTTGCCCGTGGAGTCCGTCTTGATGGTCTTCAGGGTGGTGTAGGTGCTGGAGTTCTTCTTGCGGAACTGCAGCTTGACCGGCTGGCCGGTGTAGCCGTGGTACTTGCCGTCGTCCCAGTTGGCGCGGGACAGCTTGCCCACGACGGTGATGGTCTTGCCCTTCTTAACCGGCTCCGGGCTGGCGTTGACCGTCAGCGTGGAGTTGCGCTGGAGCTTGAAGGAGTTGGTCGGGTCCTTCACGGCCACGCCGACCTTGTCCAGGTCCGGGTTGGCCGGGTCCTGGCCGTTGAAGGCGACCGCGTAGGCGGCGGCCTTCCAGCTGCCGGCGTCCTCGCTGAGCAGCTCGGCCGGGTCGATGGAGACGGTGGCCTTGCAGTTCGCGACGGTCGCGGAGGAGTCCGTGCAGGACCCGTTGGTGCTGTCGTAGAACCAGATCGAGTCCTCGAAGGAGGTCCCGCGGTACAGCTCGACGGCCGCGAAGAAGTCCTTCGCGTGGATCTTGACGTCCGTGCCGTGCGTCAGCGTGAAGGACACCGGCACCTTGACCACGTTGGTGGTGCCGACGGCGATGTTCTTGCCGTTGTTCACCTTCACGTTGGAGAAGGTGGCGTTCAGCTGGTACGGCGTGCCCGAGGCGACGGCGGCGAACGACGAACGGCCCTGGTGGGCGGTGTGGGCGACCTTGCTCACGGAGTTCTCCGCGGGCACTCGCGTCTGGTCGGCGGCGTGGGCCGCGGGCAGGGCGAGGGCGGAGAGGGCCAGGGCGCCGGAGACGGCGGCCACGGTGGCACGAATGCGCATGTGCGGTTCCCCTGCGTACGTAGATTGAGGGAGTCGGGTGCGACTCCGACTCGTCAGACTCGGCACGCAGGGGAACGGTTGTACGCAATCTGAAGAAACTGTAAGAGAGTTCTGAAGGCCGTTTGGAACCGGTCTCGGCGGATCAGTCGAACCAGCGGTCCCGGGCCAACTCCTCGGTGCGGGACGGGTCCTCCAGCAGGGCCGCCACCTCGAACCGGCGCGGCCACTGCCCCGCCGCCCAGGCGAGGCCCGCGGCGACCCCCTCCAGGGTGGCGGCGTGCAGCACCCCGTCGCCGGTCAGCCGCCAGTCGATCTCGACGCCGTCCACGACCAGTTCGCCGTGTTCGACGTACGTCTCGGGCGTGCGCGGTCCGAGCAGCACCCGCACCGGCTCCGGCACGTCGTGCTCGGTGCCCTCGGAGTGCACCTCGCCGGTGACGGACTCGCTGAGCCGGCGCACCTGGAGCAGCTCCGCCAACTCGGCGGCCCGGGACGGCCGTACGGGCAGCAGGGGCACACCGGAGGTGAAGGGCAGCAGGTCCGGCGAGTCGACCACCACGGCGTCCGCGGCGTCCACGACCGTCACCCGTCCGTCGGGCACGGCCCGCAACTCATCGGGCAGTGTCACCTGTTCCGGGTCGAGTTCCGCCAACGCTCCGTACAGGCCGTGCAGTTGGGCAGCGGTCACCGGGCGGTCCGGGTCGGCGAGGCGGTCCAGCAGCTCGGCGGCGCCGCCCGGCTCGTCCAGGAGGGCGTCGACCGAGGTCCGCACCCCGAGCGCCCGCAACACCTGCTCGTCCTCGAATCCGGTGGCGTCGGCCTCGTCGTACAGCCCGCGCAGCAGCGGGTCGCCGCCCGCGGCCCGCAGCCCGGCGGGGCGCCGTCCGTCGAGGACCGGGTGCCCGCGCAGCCACCACGCGGTGTACGACCGGACGACCTCGTGGGTGCCGTCGGGCAGCAGGACGCGCACCGGCTGGGTCAGCGCGTCCCGCAACGGTGGCCGGGCGAGCAGGGAGAGGGCCTCGGGCCAGTGGTCGTCGGCCACCAGGTCGAGGTCGCGCACGGCGACGAGTTCGGTGGCGACCGGCGGCACGGGGCTGTCCGGGAAGCGGTCGAGGACGTCCTCGCACCACACGTCCACCGCGTCCAGCAGCCCGGCGTCGTCCGGTTCGGCGAAGTCGCCCTCGCGGGGCTCCAGTTCGTCCGGGTCGAGGACGACGTCGGTGGCGCGCACCAGGGCGAAGCCGGCGAGCACCCCGCAGGCGGTGAGCGGCTGTTCGCCCCACCGCTCGGCCAGTTCGCGGGCCACCGTGGGCAGTTCGCCCTCGCGGATCACCCGGGCGAAGGGGCTGCCCGGGTACACCAGCTCGCCCGCGGGGACGAGTTCGCCGTCCTCGTCGGGCAGCGCGAGGGCGCCGAGCCAGGGCTCGTCACCGGGCTCCAGACCCGCGTCGCGCACCAACCCGAGGACGGTGTCGGCCAGTTCCTCGGCGTCCGGGGCGTCCTCCTCCCAGGCGAGGCCGCCCTCCTCGTCCAGCGAGGCGGCGACGGCGGCCCGCACCTGCGGGGTGGTGAGCACCGCGCGCGGGGTGGCGGGCAGCGCGCCCAGCTTCTCCAGCAGGGGATGCGTGGCGTCCTCGTGGGCGACCTTCAGCCCGAGCCGGCCGAGCACGTCCACGTCGATCCGGGCGCCGTCGGGGGTGGGCAGCAGCACCTGCCGCGGGCCGATCGTGGTCCGGCCGTCGGCCAGCGGCACGGGCAGCCCGGACAGCCGGTCCGGGTCGATGCCGGCGAGGCTGTCGTAGAGCCGCCACCACCAGTCGGGGTCCTTCTCCAGGCCGGCCAGCCGGTCGATGGCGTCGGCGAGCGGGAGCCGGGCCACCCCGAGCACGCGCAGCTCGGCGCGGCGCTCCAGGCCGGCGGGCAGCAGGGTGGGCAGCACCTCGGCGAGCACCCGCACGGTGTCGGCGCCCGCGCCCTCCACGATCTCCGCGTCCCGGGGCCGCAGCGCCGCAGGCAGCTCGTCCTCGCCCTCGGCGCCGTCCGCGCCGGGCAGCGCGGGCGGCAGGAAGGCGGTGCGGGGCAGCCGTTCCAGCAGGGCCTCGCGCAGCGCCCCGTCCAGCTCGCCCTTGCCCAGCGGCCCGGGTACGAGGTCGACGGCGCCCTCCGTCACCGGCCGCCACCCGGCGAGCAGCGCGGCGTAGGCGTCGGCGGCCCGCTGCACCAGGAAGTCGGTGAGGGGGCCGGGCGCGGTGTGCCGGCGGGTGGTGTCGAGGGGGAAGGAGGCGATGAGCAGGGCGGGGACGCCCAGGGGTTCGTCGCTGGGGGTGGGGGCGTGCACCACGGGGGCCGTGCGGGGCCGCAGCGGGCGGCCCTCGTCGTCCTCCGGGACGGCCCAGGTCACCGACCAGTGGGGGCGCAGCCGCTCCTCCACCGGCCGGTCGGCGAGGAGTCCGGGGTCGAGGGGGCCGTGGGCGCTGGTGGTCCGCCACCGGGTGGTGCCCTCGCGGGAGTCCTCGACGACGGTGACGGCGCCCTCGGTGCGGCGGCGGAGGGTGCGGGGCGCGTCGCCGTTCACCTCGACGACGACCTCCTCCAGACCGGGGAGGGTCAGCAGCAGCGCGTCGTCCACGGCGTTCAGCAGCCGCTCGGCGAGGTCGGCGGCGGCCGCGTCGCGCAGCGGCAGGATGACGGCGGTGTCGTACGGGTCGGGGGCGGTGCCCTCGGCGGCGAACGGCAGCCGCAGCAGGGGGACGTGGCCCGCGCGCCGGCGGACCTCGTCACCGAGTCCGGGACTGTGCCGGGCGGTGTCGGCGGCCAGCTCCCGGGCCTCGTCGAGGGACCAGCGCACCCCGCCGTGCCGGCCGACGAGCGCGGGCTCGTCCGTCACCGAGAGGACGGCGGCGAAGCCGACGCCGAACCGGCCCACCGCGCCGTGCGTGGACTCGGCGTCCCGCTTGGCGGAGGCGCGCAGGGTGGAGAGGGACTCGACGCCCGCCGCGTCCAGCGGGGCGCCGGTGTTGGCCGCGACCAGGACGTTGTCGCGCAGGGTGAGGCGCAGACGGCCCGGGGCCCCCGAACGCGCGGCGGCGTCGGCCGCGTTCTGCGCCAGCTCGATCACCAGACGGTCGCGGTAGCCGCCCAGGACCAGGTCCTCCTCCGCGTTGGCGTCCTCGCGGAACCGCGCGGGGCTGGTGGCCCAGGCGTCGAGGACGCCGCGACGCAGCCGGGCCGTCCCGAAGGGATCGGCACCCTCGGCCGCCGGCCGCACGTACTTGCTGCTCACGTTCACACTCCTCGTCGACGTGAGGAAGAAGGTACAGCGCGCCGCCGACATCGACGGTCCGGTGCGGGGCGCTTCGCGGCGGTGCCCGCCGGGTCAGGACACCCGCAGGCGGTAGACCTGCCGGGAGCCGCCCTCCGGGCCGGGGGCGGCCGGCTCGCCCGGGGTGAAGCCGAGGGCCGTGTAGAAGGCGCGGGCGCCGCTCGTCACCGCTCCGGGGTGGTCCGGGCCGAAGGTGACGACCTCCACGGTGGCCGGGGGCCGCACGAACCGCCGCAGCGACTCGGCCAGCAGGGCGCGGCCCACACCCGTGCCCCGGGCCCGTTCGCTGACGACCAGCCAGTGCACCTTGTGGACCGGGGCGGTGCCGCCGAACAGGAGGGCGCCGAGCGGGCCGGGCCCGTCGGCGACCAGGGCCGTGGCACCGGCGATGCCCCGCCGCACGGCGTCGGTGAAGCCGGGGTCGTCCACCATCGGGCCGAACCAGTGCTCCACCTCGGCCGCCAGGGCGAGGAAGGCGGGCAGGTCGGCGTCCCGTGCGAGCCGGACCACGGTCAGGAGTGGCCCAGTTCGGCGGTCTCCTCGTCCGGCGCCTCCGGGACCGAACCGGAGTCGCGGGCCGGGTGCAGCGGGAAGGGTTCGACGCGGGTCTCGTCGACGACCGGCGGGGCGGGCTGCGGGGGCTTGGGCATGACCGCCGCCTCGGAGTGGCCGCCGCAGCCGTAGGCGAGGGAGACCACCCGGCCGTCGGCCGGGGCGAACTCGTTGGCGCAGACGCCGAAGGCCTGGCCGAGGGAGCCGCCGATGGGCGTCAGGAAGCCGCAGGTCATGCAGGTGGCCGGGGCCGCCTGGGCCATCGGCGTCTTCGGGCCGAACGCCTCCTCCCAGCGGTCGGCCGCGCTGTGCAGGCCGTACCGGGACAGGACGCGGGCCCGGCGCATGCCCAGTTCCTCGGCCACCGCGGCGATCGAGCCGCGCGAGGGAGCCGTCGGCTGGGCCGCGGGCGCGCCCGGGGTGACGTCGGCGTCCTCGGCGTCCGCCAGTTCGGCCATCTCCTCGGACATCACCGAGTTGGGCGGCGGCTGTTCCTCGCCGGTGTAGCCGGGCTCCAGGCGCAGGTCGTCCTGGTCGGTGGGGAGCAGGTCGCCGGGGCCGAGGTCGCCCGGACGCAGCCGCTCGCTCCACGGCACCCACTCGGGCGCGAGCAGGGCGTCGGGGCCGGGCAGCAGCACCACCTCGTCCAGCGTGACGATCTTGGCGCGGGAGGCGCGGGCCACGGTGACGGCCCAGCGCCAGCCCCGGTAGCCCAGCTCCTGGCACTCGAAGAAGTGCGTGACAACACGGTCGCCCTCGGAGACGAGTCCGGTGTGCTCGCCGACCACACCGGGCGCGGCCGCCTCCTCCGCGGCGCCCCGGGCGAGGTCGACCGCCTCGGCGCACAGACGGTCGGGGGTGCGGCTTCGCGTTGTCGCTGCGCTCACAGGTATCGCTTCTCTCCTACGCCGTCTCGTCAAGGCGGCTGCCTCCGGCGGGGTTGGCCGACGGAGCGGACCTCAGGACCGCATCGACGTCTGCATCCGCGCGCTGGGCGCACCTCTGCCATCCATTCTGCGTTATGGCTGAGATACGCACGCTACACCGAACAGGATTCGTTGCCGCTCGACGGCATTCTCCCCCACCCGGCCCGCCCCTCTCGCCGGTCCGGCGGGTGCGGTTCGCCGCCATACGTGCCGTATCCGCACTATCCGGAGGGTTCTCGGGGCACTATGAACCTCGTGGCGACCGCGGACAAGCGTGGGGTTCGGGGTGGCGGTGTCCGCCGGGGAGGCGGCGCCGTCCGGTCCGTCGGGCGTGCCCTGCACCTCCCCGTCACCGGTGCCGCGCGCGGCATCCGCCGGGCCACGCACGCGCACGGCGCTGGTGAGTCGGGCCTCGGCAAGCTGATCGAGCTGCACGCCGTGAACGGCGCCGGGGACGTCATGATCACCGTGGCGCTGGCCTCCACGGTGTTCTTCTCGGTGCCGACCGACGAGGCGCGCGGGCGGGTCGCGCTGTACCTGGCGATCACCATGGCGCCGTTCACCGTGCTCGCCCCCGTCATCGGCCCGCTGCTGGACCGGCTGCCGCACGGGCGGCGGGCCGCGATGGCGGCGGCCATGCTGGCACGGGCGCTGCTCGCGCTGGTGATCTCGGGCGCGGTGGCGACCGGCAGCCTGGGGCTGTATCCCGCCGCGCTCGGCGTGCTGGTCGCCTCCAAGGCGTACGGCGTGGTGCGCAGCGCCGTCGTACCGCGGCTGCTGCCGCCCCGGTTCTCGCTGGTGAAGGCGAACTCCCGGGTGACGCTGGCCGGGCTGCTCGCCACCGGGGTGGCCGCGCCGATCGCGGCGGGGCTGCACCGGCTCGGCGACCCCTGGCCGCTGTACGGCGCCTTCCTGATCTTCGTGGGCGGTACCGCGCTGTCCTTCTCGCTGCCGCCCAAGGTGGACTCGGCGCGGGGCGAGGACGTGGCGCTGCTCGCGGCCGGCCCGCCGCGGGGGCCGTCCCGCAAGCGGCAGGGGAAGCGGCCGGTGCTGCGGGCCGTGGGGGCCACCGTGACGCACGCCCTGGCCGCCAACGCCGCCCTGCGCTGCCTGTCCGGCTTCCTGATCTTCTTCCTCGCCTTCCTGCTGCGCGAGCACCCGCTGACCGGCCAGAGCGCGGCGGTCTCGCTGGGGCTGGTGGGCGTCGCGGCCGGTACGGGCAACGCGCTGGGCACGGCGGTGGGGGCGTGGCTGAGATCACGCGCCCCGGAGATCATCATCGTGACGGTCATCGCGGTGGTCCTGGGCGCGGCGATCGTGGCCGCGCTCTTCTTCGGGGCCGTCCTGGTGACCTGTCTCGCCGCCGCCGCCGGGTTCGCGCAGGCGCTGGCCAAGCTGGCGCTGGACGCGCTGATCCAGCGGGACGTGCCGGAACTGGTGCGCAGTTCGGCGTTCGCCCGCTCGGAGACGCTGCTGCAGATGGCGTGGGTGTTCGGCGGCGCGGTCGGCATCGTGATGCCGCTCAACGGCACGGTCGGGCTGCTGGTCGGCGCCGCGTTCGTGGCCGTCGGCTGGCTGAGCACGCTGCGCGGCCTGGTCCACTCGGCGCGCCACGGCGGCCGGGCCCGGATGGCGTGAAAGCGGCGGGCGAGGTGACGGGGGGTGACGACCCGGACACGGCCGGGTTGTCGCGGACACGACTGGCGTAACGAACCGGGCACGCCGCACCCCACGTGGCCGGACGGCTCCGGGCGCCCGATAGCCTTCGGCCATGACCACGCTGCAATCCGTTGTGCGACGCCGCCGCGCCGTCGCCGCCGCCGGCGCCGTTTCCGCCGGACTGCTCGTCCTGTCGGGCTGCTCCAAGCCGACCCCCGTCGCGTCGCTCACCGTCGGCGGGGACACGGTCCACTCCGAGGCCCTCTGCTACAACGACGGCAAGAACCTGACCGCCGCCTCGCTGAAGACCTGCGCCAAGAAGGTCGACGAGGCCAAGGCGATCTCGCTCAGCGACGTCGACACCCTGCGCATCGGCGTGGACCCGAAGATCGCGGACGCCGGGTGGGCCATGCTGATCAACGGTCAGCCGTTCATCAACTACAACACCTCGACGTACCGCACGCTGCCGAGCGACGCGTTCTTCAACAGCCGGTACAACACCGGCGGCGACACCAACTCCGTGGTGATCCAGATGGGCTCCAAGGCGACCCAGGGCGTGTGGTCCTTCAAGGTGAAGAAGAAGGCCTGATCACCACGTCCGCACGTGTCCTCGTGGCCACCGCGGTCCCGGCCGAACGGGACGCGGTGGCACAGGCGTTCCCCGAACCGGCCCAGGAGCTGCCGCTCCCGGGCGCGGTGCTCCGCCGTACGGCCACCGCCGCCGGTTCCCCGGCCACCGCCGTGGTCGATCTGCTCGCCGCCGGGGTCGGACCGGCCCGGGCCGCCGCCTCCACCGCCGCCGCGCTGACCGCGGCCGCCCTCGACGGCGCCCCCTACGACCTGGTCGTCTCGGCCGGGATCGGCGGCGGTTTCGCGCCCGGGGCGCCGCTCGGCTCGCTCGTCGTCGCCGACGCCATCACCGTGGCCGACCTGGGTGCCGAGACCGCCGACGGCTTTGTGCCGGTCACCGAACTCGGTTTCGGGACCGTCACCCACCACCCGCCGGAATCACTCGTACGGGCCGTGGCCGAAGCCACCGGAGCCCGTACCGGCACGGCGCTGACCGTGTCCACCGTGACCGGCACCGCCGACCGCGCCGCCGCGCTGCGCGCCCGGCACCCCCGCGCGCTCGCCGAGGGCATGGAGGGCTTCGGCGTCGCCGAGGCCGCCGCCGCCCAGGGCGTGCCGGTGCTGGAGATCCGCGCGGTCTCCAACCCGGTCGGCCCCCGCGACCGCGCCGCCTGGCGCATCGGCGACGCCCTCGCCGCCCTCACCGCGGCCTTCGGGAAGCTCGCGCCCGCATTGGAGAGTTGGAAACCGCATGACCAGTGAGCAGTTGCAGATCGCGTACTCGCCCTGCCCCAACGACACCTTCGTCTTCGACGCCCTCGCCCACGGCCGCGTCCCCGGCGCGCCCGCGCTGGACGTCACCTTCGCCGACATCGACATCACCAACGGCATGGCCGAGCGCGGCGAGTTCGACGTGCTGAAGGTGTCGTACGCCGTCCTGCCGTACGTCCTCGACGAGTACGCGCTGCTGCCGTGCGGGGGCGCGCTCGGCCGGGGCTGCGGGCCGCTGGTGCTCACGAAGGAGGCCGGCGCCGACCTGACGGGCCGTACGGTCGCGGTGCCCAGCGAGAAGTCGACGGCCTATCTGCTGTTCCGGCTGTGGGCGGCCGACACGGTCGGAATCGAAAGGAGCGGGCCCGCAGGGCCCTCGGTTGAGGGTGGTGGTGGGCGACGGGCGGGCGGCGTCGGCGAGATCGTGGTCATGCCGTTCCACGAGATCATGCCGGCCGTGCGGGACGGCAAGGTGGACGCCGGGCTGGTGATCCACGAGGCCCGCTTCACCTACCGGAACTACGGGCTGCACAAGCTCGCCGACATGGGCGAGCACTGGGAGCGGACCACCGGGCTGCCGATCCCGCTGGGCGCGATCGTGGCCAAGCGGTCGCTGGGCGCCGAGGCGCTGACCCGGCTCGCCGACTCGGTGCGCGCCTCCGTGCGGGCCGCCTGGGACGATCCGGAGGTCTCCCGGCCGTACGTGATGGCGCACGCCCAGGAGATGGACCCGGCCGTGGCCGACCAGCACATCGGGCTGTACGTCAACGAGTTCACCGCCGACCTCGGCGAGGACGGCTACGCGGCGATCCGCGGGCTGCTCACCCGTGCGGCGGCCGAGGGGCTGGTACCGCCCCTCGGCCCGGACGCGCTCGCGTTCCCCTGACGGGAGCCGGACGAACCGGCGGGGTCAGACGTCCAGCTGGTCGGCGACCGCGCGGAGCAGGCCGGCGATCTTCTTGCCGGAGGTCTTTTCGGGATAACGGCCCTTCTCCAGCATCGGGGTGATGTTCTCGAGGAGGGTCGTCAGGTCCTGCACGATCGAGGCCAGCTCGTCGGGCTTCTTGCGCTGGGCGGCGGCCACGGAGGGCGTCGGGTCGAGCACGATCACCGAAAGCGCCTGATCGCCGCGCTGACCGGCGACCACGCCGAACTCCACACGCTGTCCCGGCTTGAGCGCATCGACTCCGGCGGGGAGAACCGAGGAATGGACGAAGACGTCACCGCCGTCGTCGCGGGAGAGAAAGCCGAAGCCCTTCTCGCTGTTGAACCACTTGACCTTGCCGGTAGGCACGTCTGTCCTCGTCCTCGTACTCGTCGGGAAAACTGCTTCGGAAACGGCTCTTGATAGCACTAGAGCGGGTCGTCCGTGACCCGCTGCTACCAAGGCTAATGGTCTTGGACCCGGTGACAAGACGTCCCCCGGTCGTTCTCTCGCGCAGGAACTACCCTGGTCCGGTGCGTGACAAAACCCAAGCGAATTCCGCCGGGCCCGGTGACGGACTGATCCGCGCCGGTGCCATCGTGTTCTTCATCGGTGCCCTGGCCGCCCTGGTCACCGTGATCCCGCTGTTCATCGGAAGCAAGCCGTTTCCGACCTACATGTACGGCCTGAGCATGCTCATGGGCGTCGGTTTCCTCGTGGCCGGCGCGGGCGTGCTGCGGTCGGTCGCCGCCGGGCGGCGTCAGGCGCGGGAGGCCGCGGCCTCCCGCTGACCGTCGCGGTAGCCGGCCAGCCACTGCGGGAAGGCGGACAGGTCCGTGAGGACGACGTCCGCCCCGGCCGCGCGCAGCTCGTCCGCCGGGCAGGGGCCGGTCGCCACGGCGACCGACAGCGCGCCCGCGGTACGCGCCCCGCGCACGTCCCCGATGTGGTCGCCCACGTAGACCCCCGCGCCGTGCTCGCGCAGCGCCTCGGCCTTCTGTTCGGCCCACAGGTCGCCCACGACGACGTCCGGCTCCATGCCCAGGTGGGTCAGGTGCAGCTCGGCGTTGGGCCGGTACTTGGCGGTGACCACCATGGTCCGGCCGCCGGCCGCGCGCACCGCGGCGAGGGCCTCACGCGCGCCGGGCATGGCGGGCGTCGCCGCGATGGCTATCGACGCGTACATCTCCCGGTACAGCTCCGCCACGGCCGGCACCTCCTCGGCCGGGAACCAGTTCACCAGTTCGTCCGTCAGCGGCGGGCCGAGCCGGGTGACCGCCAGATCGGCGTCGATGTACGTCCCCGTGCGCTCCGCCAGCGCCAGGTAGCACGCGCGGATGCCCGACCGGGAGTCGATGAGGGTCATGTCGAGGTCGAAGCCGACGGTGAGGGAGGCCATGGGGAACATGGTGCCAGGTGGCCGGGGCGCTCCCCATCCTCCGTTCCCGTGACCCGCGTCCCCCGCCGGGGCGATCAGCCGCGGCGCTGTGAGCGCCACACCAGGTACAGCGCCGAGGCGACGGCCGCGCCGCGCACCACCCACGGCCAGGTCTGGGAGACGGCGTCGCCCATCTGGCCGTGGGCGATCGGGTCGCCCCAGCGGCCGCTCTGCCGTCCCCACAGCCACACCAGGCCCGCCGCGGCGGCGGTGCCGGGCAGGACCAGGACCGCCCACTTGGCCTCGGCGGGGGACAGCCGCCGCGAGGTGTAGGCGACCGCCCAGCCCGCCAGCAGCGCGAACCAGTTGCCGAGCACGGCGCCGACGACCAGCGCGGCGGCGGCCAGCAGGAGGAGCGGGTTGGTCCAGCCGCCCGCGGGGCCCGGGAGGAGACGGCGGGCCGGGGCGTCGTCCGCCGGGGCGGGGGCGCGGCGCGGGAACAGGCCGAAGCGGCGGGCGGGGGCGGCCTCGGCGGCCTTCTCCCCGGGTTCCTCCTCCGCCTCCTTCTCCGGCTCGCGCGCCCGCTCCGTCTCGTGCGGGGGCCGCTTGAGCAGATCGGGGATCTCCACGCCGCCGACGAAACCCGGCACCTCGTCGGTCTCCGGGAGCGCGCCACGCCCGGCGCCGGCGAAGGGGCCGTCGGCCACCCGCCACCAGTCGGGCGGCAGGGCGGTGTCCCCCAGTTCGTGCGCGGGGGCGGTGTGCGGCGGGGACGGGGCGTCCTTCGGCACGGACGGCTCCGGCGCGGCCGGGGGCTCGGTGGAGCGGGGCCGGGGCACGACCCGGCGCAGCAGCTTCGGGAGCTGTTCCTCGGCCGCCGCGGGGCGCGCCGCCCGCTCGGGGGCCGCGGGCTGCGCCGGTACGGCGGCCGGCGGCCCGGCCGTGCCGGTGCCGCCGGAGCCGCCCGCGGCCCGGACCACCTCGTCCGGGGTGCCCAGCCGGTCCAGGATGCGGCGGACGGCGGCGGGACTGTCCACCGTGGCCCTGGCCCGGTCGCGGTCGATCTCGTTGCGCAGTTCCGACACCAGCCGCATCCGGGCGGACGACGGCAGCTGCCGCTGCTGCGCGATGTCCCCGACGCGGCTCAGGTACTCGTAGACGACCTTGTCGCTTTCGATGCCCACGGAATCCCTCCGGGGTGACGCCGACTGAAACCCCGTGAGGACGGTAGCGCAGAGCCGGGCCGCCCCCGCCACGGCTGAACCGCCGCGGACAACCCGCTACCGTTGGCCGGATGAGCCAAGAGGCCAACCCAGCCCCTCGGTCCCTCGCGGAGGCCCTCCGCGCCAGGGACGACGCCTCCCTGGCCGCGCTGCTGCGCAGCCGCCCGGACCTCATCACGCCCGTCCCCACCGATCTGACCCAGCTGGCCACCCGGGCCGGCACCCGGGCCTCGGTGCTGCGGGCGCTGGAGCGGCTGGACCGGTTCGCGCTCCAGACCGCACAGGCGCTGGCCGTGGCCCCGGACCCAGCCCCTTACCCCACCCTGCTCGGGCTGATGGCCGGGGACGCCGGGGACGAGACGGTGGCCGCCGCGCTGCCCCGCGCCCTCGGCACGCTGCGCGAACAGGCGCTGGTGTGGGGCGACGACGAACGGCTGCGCCTGGTGCGCACCGCCCGCGAACTGCTCGCGCCCTCCGCGCAGCACCCCTCGCCGACCGGTCTGGGGCCCACCGTGTCGGAGGCCACCTCGGGCATGTCCCCGGGGCGGATCCAGGAGATCGTGACCACCGCGGGGCTGGCCTCGACACACGACTCGGTGTCGGCGGTGGCCGCGCTGACCGCCCTGTTCACCGACCGGAAGAAGATGTCCCGGCTGCTCGCCGGGGCCCCGGACGCCTCCCGGGAGGTGCTGTCCCGGCTGGTGTGGGGGCCGCCGTACGGGCAGGTCACCCCGGAACCGGCCGCCCATCTGCGCTGGCTGCTGGACCGGGGGCTGCTGCTGCCGACCGCTCCGGGCACCGTCGTACTGCCCCGCGAGGTGGCCCTGCATCTGCGCGCGGGCCGCGCCCACCGCGAGCCCGAGCCGCTGCCGCCGGCGGTGGAGCCGGCCGCCGCCCACCGTCCACAGGTTGTGGACGCTACGGCCGCCGGGCAGGCCCACACCGCCCTCGCCACCGTCGAGGAGCTGCTGGCGGACTGGAACGAGGGCGGGCCCGCGGTGCTGCGGGCCGGGGGCCTGAGCGTGCGCGATCTGAAGCGGACCGCCATCGCCCTGGACGCGCCCGAGCCGGTCGCCGCGTTCTGGGTCGAACTCGCCTACGCGGCGGGCCTGCTGGCCTCCGACGGCGAGGCCGACGAACGCTATGCCGCCACCCCCTTCTACGACGAGTGGCTGGAGCGGCCACCGGCCGAGCGCTGGGCGCGGCTCGCCCAGGCCTGGCTGACGGGCACCCGGACGTCCGGTCTGGTCGGTGGCCGGGACGCGAAGGACCGGACACTCTCCGCGCTCGGCCCGGGCCTGGACCGCTCGGCCGCGCCCGAGGTGCGGCACCGGGTGCTGACCCTGCTGGCCGGACTGCCCGCGGGCACCGCCCCCGACCCGGACTCGGTCCTCGCCCGGCTGCGCTGGGAACGCCCCCTGCGCGGTGCCGCGTCCACCGCCCGGACCGGCACGGAGGGCGGCACCGAGGACCTCCGCGCCCGCCTCGCCCGCTGGACCCTCTCGGAGGCGGAACTGCTGGGGGTCACGGGCCGGGGCGCCCTGTCCGCCCACGGCCGGGCCCTGCTGGGGGCACCGGCACCGGGCGGCCCCGCCGGTACCGCCGACGCGGGCGGCCCGGCCGGGACGGGCGAGCCCAGCGGCCCCGGGGACAAGCTCCCCGTCCACCACCGCACGACGCCGCAGCCCCCGCCGCCCGCCCTTCTCTCCCCCGCCGAGCAGGCCACCGCCGCCGCGGCCGCGGCCCGCGTCCTCGCGCCGCTGCTGCCCGAGCCCCTGGACCACGTACTGCTCCAGGCGGATCTGACCGCGGTGGCGCCGGGCCCGCTGGAGCGGCCGCTCGCCGAGACGCTCGGGGTGCTCGCGGACGTGGAGTCCAAGGGCGGCGCGACCGTGTACCGGTTCACCCCGGGGTCGGTGCGGCGCGCGCTGGACGCCGGGCGGACCGCCGCCGACCTGCACGACTTCCTCGCCCGGCACTCGCGCACCCCGGTCCCGCAGCCGCTCGCCTACCTGATCGACGACGTGGCCCGCAGACACGGCCATCTGCGGGTGGGCGCCGCCTCGGCGTACGTCCGCTGTGACGACGACGCCCTGCTGAACGAGATCCTCGCCGACAAGCGCGCCGCCGCCCTGCGCCTGCGCCGCCTCGCCCCCACCGTGCTGGCCGCGCAGACCGACCCGGCCGCCCTGCTGGAGGGACTGCGCGCGATGGGCTTCGCGCCCGCCGCCGAGTCCGCCGAGGGCGATGTCCTGATCGCCCGCGCGCACGCCCACCGCACCCCGCCCCGCACCGCGCCGGAGCCGGTGCCGGAGGGACCGCCGACGCCCGACGCCACCCTGCTCACGGCCGCGATCCGCGCCATCCGGGCCGGCGACCTGGCCGCCACTGCCCCCCGCAAACCGGCCGGGGCCGACCCGGCGGCCGGCGAGCTGCCCCGCACCTCCTCCGCCGAGACCCTCGCCACCGTGCAGGCCGCGGTGCTCACCGGGGAGTCCCTGTGGATCGGCTACGTCAACGCCGAGGGCGCCGCCAGCCAGCGCGTCATCGCCCCGGTCCGGGTGGAGGGCGGCTTCGTGACCGCGTACGACCACACGGCCGACGAGGTGCGCACCTACCCGCTGCACCGCATCACGGGGGTGGCGGAACTCGCCGGGGAGTGAGCCTGGACCGGCACCCGGGCCCGCGTGGCGCCCGCGGCCCTCCGTGATCGCCGCCGGATGGGGCACACTGGACGTTTGGCCGTAGTGGGAGGCCGTAGTGGAAAGGGTGTACCGCGCGTGAATGGTCCACTGATCGTCCAGTCCGACAAGACCCTGCTCCTGGAAGTCGACCACGAGCGCGCCGACGACTGCCGCCGGGCCATCGCGCCGTTCGCCGAGCTGGAGCGGGCCCCGAGCACATCCACACCTACCGGGTGACACCGCTCGGCCTGTGGAACGCGCGGGCCGCGGGGCACGACGCGGAGCAGGTCGTGGACGCGCTGGTGCAGTACAGCCGCTATCCGGTGCCGCACGCGCTGCTGGTGGACATCGCCGAGACGATGGACCGCTACGGCCGCCTCACCCTCTCCAAGCACCCCGCGCACGGACTGGTCCTGACGACCACGGACCGGCCGGTGCTGGAGGAGGTGCTGAAGTCCAAGCGGATCGCCCCGCTGGTCGGTGCCCGGATCGACCCCGACACCGTGGTGGTCCACCCCTCCGAGCGCGGGCAGATCAAGCAGACGCTGCTGAAGCTCGGCTGGCCGGCCGAGGACCTCGCCGGTTACGTGGACGGCGAGGCGCACCCCATCGAGCTGCACGAGGACGGCTGGGCGCTGCGGCCGTACCAGCGGCAGGCGGTGGAGAACTTCTGGCACGGCGGCAGTGGTGTCGTCGTCCTGCCCTGTGGCGCGGGCAAGACGCTGGTGGGCGCGGCCTCCATGGCCGAGGCGAAGTCGACCACGCTCATCCTGGTCACCAACACCGTCTCCGCCCGGCAGTGGAAGCACGAGCTGGTGAAGCGGACGTCGCTGACCGAGGACGAGATCGGCGAGTACAGCGGCACCCGCAAGGAGATCCGCCCGGTCACCATCGCGACCTACCAGGTGCTGACCACCCGGCGGAAGGGCGTCTATCCGCACCTGGAGCTGTTCGACTCCCGGGACTGGGGTCTGATCGTCTACGACGAGGTGCATCTGCTGCCGGCTCCCGTCTTCAAGTTCACCGCCGATCTCCAGGCACGGCGGCGGCTGGGGCTGACCGCCACGCTGGTGCGCGAGGACGGCCGCGAGTCGGACGTGTTCTCCCTGATCGGGCCCAAGCGGTTCGACGCGCCCTGGAAGGAGATCGAGGCGCAGGGCTACATCGCGCCCGCCGACTGCGTCGAGGTCCGGGTGAACCTGACGGAGTCCGAGCGGCTGGCGTACGCCACGGCCGAGACGGAGGAGAAGTACCGCTTCTGCGCCACCACGGACACCAAGCGGAAGGTCACGGAGGCGATCGTCCGCCGGTTCGCGGGCCAGCAGGTCCTCGTCATCGGCCAGTACATCGATCAACTCGACGAACTGGGCGAGCACTTGAACGCCCCGGTCATCAAGGGCGAGACCTCCAACGCCCAGCGCGAGAAGCTGTTCGACGCCTTCCGCGAGGGCGAGATCAACGTGCTGGTGGTGTCCAAGGTCGCCAACTTCTCCATCGACCTGCCCGAGGCCACGGTCGCCATCCAGGTGTCCGGCACCTTCGGCTCCCGCCAGGAGGAGGCCCAGCGGCTCGGCCGGGTGCTGCGGCCCAAGGCCGACGGCCACCAGGCCCACTTCTACTCGGTCGTCGCCCGCGACACCATCGACCAGGACTTCGCCGCCCACCGCCAGCGCTTCCTGGCCGAGCAGGGCTACGCCTACCGGATCATGGACGCCGACGAACTGCTGTCGGAGACGGAGGGCTGACCGGCACGGGGGCGGGCGCCGTCACGCCCGGCGTATGCCAGCCTCTTCGCCGTACTCGCCGAGGATCACCACGCCGAACGCCGCCTCGGCGAACACCTTCAGGGCGCGCAGGGCGCTGCCGAGGAGGTGACGCGGGGCGCCGTCCACGGCCGTGGCCCCGGCCGGGGGCCGGGCGGAGGAGGGGGAAACGGTTGCTGCGCTCATGTCTCCATGGTGGAACCGTCCGCCTCGCGGGGGTATCGGCCCACAGGCCCAATTCCCCGAGCCGCCGCCTACGCCCCCGGGTGGACCCCGCCCCTACTCCGGCCCGCACCCGTCCCCTAGGGAAACGGTGACCATCGCCGCTCGTCTCGTCACCACCGTCGCCGCTCCGCTGGACCCCGCGGCCGCACAGGCTCCGCGGGTGCTGCACCTGCCCGGGCGCAGGCTCCTCGTACAGCGAGGCGACACCGAGGTGGTGGCCGTCGACCTGGACGCGTCCTCGGCCGGCGACGAGGAACCGTGGGTGGTCCTGGACGCCGCGGACGGCAGGGTGCCGGGGCGTGCGCGGACCATGACCGTGGCGTCCGGATCGGAGCACACCCCGCGCCCGGACCCCGCGCGGATGGGGCTGAGCGTCGGCGAGGGCGAGGAGGGGTCGCCCGTGCTGTGGGGACACTGGGACGGGCGGCGGCTGGCCGCCGAGCGCATCGGCGTCGAGCGGATCCTCCTCGCGGCGAGCCCGTCCGGCCGGCGCCTGCTGACCGTCGACACCGGGCAGTGGTCCCTCGCCCTCCACCGGACGGAGGACGGCTCGGTGCTGCGCGAACTGGACGCCCAGGGCACCGTGCCGGACCACCCGGGGAGCACCGGCGAGGGCCGGGTTCACTGGGACCACGACGCGGCCTTCGTCGACGAGGACACCCTGATCGCCGGGACCTCCGAGTGCGACGCCCGGTACGGCGGCGCCCGCCACTGGCTGGTCGACGCGCGTGAGATGCCCCTTCGCGGCGAGATCTCCTACCCCGTTCCCGTCTCCGGGCCCGCCCGCCCGGCGGGGGACGGCGCCTGGTACACGGTCTCCGGGGACGGGGCCCTGGTGCGGCTGTGGGAGCCGGACCGGGAGGACTGACGCAGGCCCGGCGCCGTCCGCGGCGGCCCGCGGACCGGCCGGACCGGCCGCGGGATATTCATTGGCGTTCGCCACGGCGCCTCACTACAATCCTCCCCCTTGCCCGCCTCCCCTCCCCGGAGTGCCGCCGTCCGGCCGGAAACCGGACGGCACGTCGTCCCGCACGACCTCGTCACCGTCGTACCGCCCGTAGCAGGACCACCGGAGGCACCCCCTTGTCCACGTCCGCCCACGACCAGGCCGTCGACCCCCTCTCCCGCGAGCGCTCGCACCTCGCCGAATCCCGCGCCGCCCTGCGCGCCATGCGGGAGGACGTGGAGGCGCTGGACATCCGGGACGTCACCGCCAACTGGGTCAACGCCGAAGTGCTCAGCCGCCAGATCGACGACCGCATCAAGGCGCTGGCCGACCTCAGCGACACCCCGCTGTTCTTCGGCCGGCTCGACTACCTGCACGCACCGGGGGCGGAGCAGGCCGAGGGCGCGCAGGGCGAGCAGTTCTACATCGGGCGGCGGCACGTGCACGACGCCGACGGCGACCCCATGGTCATCGACTGGCGCGCCCCGGTCTCCCAGCCGTTCTACCGGGCCTCGAAGAAGGACCCGATGGACATCGGGCTGCGCCGCCGCTTCGGCTACACCGGCGGCGACCTGACCGCGTACGAGGACGAGCGGCTGTCCGACCCCGCCGAGGCGGCCACCACCAGCAAGCTGCTCCAGCAGGAGATCGAGCGCCCGCGCGTCGGCCCGATGCGCGACATCGTCGCCACCATCCAGCCCGAGCAGGACGAGATCGTCCGCAGCGGGCTGGGCGGCACGGTCTGCGTCCAGGGCGGTCCCGGCACCGGTAAGACCGCCGTCGGCCTGCACCGCGTGGCGTACCTGCTGTACGCGCACCGGGAGCGCCTCGCCCGCACCGGCACCCTGGTCATCGGCCCGAACAAGTCGTTCCTGCACTACATCGAACAGGTGCTGCCGGCCCTCGGCGAGCTGTCCGTGCAGCAGGCCACCGTGGACGACCTGGTGGCGCAGGTGGAGGTGCGCGGCACCGACGAGGCGGCCGCCGCGGTGGTCAAGGGCGACGCCCGGATGGCCGAGGTGCTGCGCCGGGCCCTGTACTCGTACGTGACCATGCCGACCGAGCCCGTGGTGGTCGTGCGCGGGTCGCGGCGCTGGCGGGTTCCGGCGTACGAACTGGAGGAGCTGGTCCGGCAGTTGCTGGACCGGGACATCCGGTACGGCGCCGCCCGCGAGGCCCTGCCGCAGCGGATCGCGCACGCGGTGCTGGTGCAGATGGAGCGGGCCGGCGAGGCACCGGACGACCGGGTGCAGGACGCGGTGGCGCGCAACAGCGCGGTGAAGGCGGCCGTGAAGGCGATCTGGCCGGCCGTCGACCCGGCGAAGCTGGTGCTGCGGCTGCTCTGCGAGCCGGAGTTCCTCGCCGAGCACGCCGAGGGCGTCCTGGACGAGGACGAGCAGAAGACGATCCTGTGGGCCAAGCCCGCGCGCAGCGTGAAGTCGGCCAAGTGGTCGGCCGCGGACGCGGTGCTGATCGACGAGGCGGCCGACCTGATCCAGCGCACGCACTCGCTCGGGCACGTGGTCCTGGACGAGGCGCAGGACCTCTCCCCGATGCAGTACCGCGCGGTGGGCCGCCGCTGCACCACGGGCAGCGCCACCGTGCTGGGCGACCTGGCGCAGGGCACGACGCCCTGGGCGACGCGGAGTTGGCACGAGGCGCTGGCCCACCTGGGCAAACCGGACGGTGTCATCGAGGAGTTGACGGCCGGTTTCCGTGTGCCGACCGACGTCATCACGTACGCCTCCCGGCTGCTCCCGCACATCGCGCCCGGTCTGACCCCGGTCGCCTCCGTCCGTGAGAACCCGGGCTTCTTCGAGGTCCGCCCGATCGACACCACGGAGCAAGTCGTCGCGGCCTGCGATGAGTTGCTGCGCAACGAGGGCTCGACGGGACTGATCGCCGCCGATGCCCGGATCCCGGCGCTGGCCGAGGCGCTGACGGCGGCGGGCATCGGGTACCTGGCGCCGGGCGAGGAGACCACCCGCGAGACCCGGCTGACCCTGGTGCCGGCCTCGCTCGCCAAGGGCCTGGAGTACGACTACGTGGTGCTCGACGAGCCGCAGGCCGTGGTGGACGGCGAACCGGACGAGCGGACCGGGCTGCGGCGCCTGTACGTGGCCCTCACCCGAGCGGTCTCCGGACTGGTCGTGACCCATGCGGCACCCCTGCCGGAGCAACTCGTCTAGACCGGTACACGGCCGTTCCCTCCCACCCGTTGGTCCCCGGCCCGACTGGGGCTATCGTCGGAATCCTGAGGCCAGGGCGAGGGAGGACGGCCGGTGATGCCGCAGGACGAGGCCGTGATCGGCTGCACGGGGAAGGTCCTCATCGGAACGCGTGGCTCCGCGGGACCGGGCGAGATCCTGGTCCGGGTCAGAGGCGGTTCCGAGACGTTCCTCGCCTGGTCGGAGGAGCCCCTTCCGCCGGGCGCGACGGTCCTCGTGATCGAATCACGGGGTTCTCGCGCGGTCGGCGTCATCGAGTGGGCCGATCCATTGGACGCGCTCGGCGGCGGCGCCGCCGACGCCTGCTGAGGAGTACGAGAAAATGTTCGGATACCGCGTACCCGCGCCCGACGAGGCGATGCTGATCTCGGGCGGGCGACGGGGACTGGGGGGCGCGCCGTTCCGAGTGGTGACGGGCCACGGCAAGTTCGTGGTGCCGTTCTTCCGCAAGACCCGCTTCCTCTCCCTCGCGATGTGCGAGTCGGAGGTCACCGAGACCTGTGTGACCAAGCAGGGCATCGCCCTGCACGTGCGCGCGGTCATCGCCTTCAAGGTCGGCAACGACCACGAGAGCATCATCAACGCGGGCCAGCGCTTCCTCTCCGACCAGGACCAGATGTCGGTGCTCACCGGCCGGATCTTCGCCGGCCACCTGCGCGCGATCATCGGCTCGATGACCGTCGAGGAGATCGTCACCGAACGGCAGAAGCTGGCCGCGGAGGTGCTGGACACCTCCAAGACCGAGATGGCCAAGATCGGCCTGATCGTGGACTCGCTCCAGATCCAGTCGATCGACGACGGCGACACCGGCTACATCGACGCGATGTCCGCCCCGCACAAGGCGGCCATCCAGCGCCAGGCGCAGATCGCGCAGGCGCAGGCCACACAGGCGGCGGTGGAGGCGGAGCAGGAGGCGGCCCGCCGGCAGGCGGAGTACGCCCGGCAGACCGCCGTCGTCAAGGCCGAGTACTCGGCCGAGGTGGACCGTGCGCAGGCGCAGGCGGCGCAGGCCGGTCCGCTGGCGCAGGCGCACGCGCAGCGGGAGGTGCTGGACGCGCAGACCGAGTTGGCCGAGCGGCAGGCGCTGCTGCGGCAGAAGCAGCTGGTGGCGGAGGTCGTGAAGCCGGCCGAGGCGGAGGCGGAGCGGGTGCGCATCCTCGCGGCGGCGGAGGCCCAGCGGATGAAGATCCAGGCGGAGGCGGCGGCCTCGTACGACCGGGTCGCGCTGGACCGGATGCTGATCGACCAGCTGCCGCAGATCGTGAAGGAGGCGGCCGGCGGTCTGTCCGGCGCCAACGTCAACGTCCTGAACGGCGCGGACGGCCTCGGCGAGATCGCGGCCGGCCTGGTCTCCCAGGGCCTGACCATCCTGGACTCCGTCCGGCAGAACCTCGGCAGCCAGGAGTCCGACGGCCACCGCACCGAGGAGAACCGGAACAACAGCCTGCTCCAGCTGCACTCGGGCAAGAACAAGAAGTCGGACGACGGCCCGGTGGACGTCGACTGACGACCGCCCGGCGCACCCTGACCGCCCCGCTCCCGTACTGGTCTCCCGGCCGGGGGCGGGGCGGCCCGCGTCGGGGCAGGGCTCACGCGGCGCGTCCCGGGCCCGGTGCCCGGTGCCCGGTGAGGTCCTAGCCGGCCGCTCCGTCCAGGACCCGGCGCCACTCCTTGACGGATGCCTCGGACACCGGTCCGCGCCAGCCCTGGGGGCGGGCCGCGCCGCCGATGTGGAAGGCGTCGAGGCCGGCGGCGAGCAGGGGCGGGACGTGGTCCAGGCGCAGCCCGCCGCCGACGAGGATGGTCTGGTCGTAGCCGGGTTCGCCCTGGCGGCCGAACTCGGCGAGCAGGGTGGGCAGCCCCTCGTCCACGCCGGTGGCGGAGCCTGCGGTGAGGTAGGTGTCGAGGCCGGGCAGATCGGCGAGCTGCTTGCGCAGGGCGTCGCGGTCGGCGGCGCGGTCGATGGCGCGGTGGAAGGTCCACCGGCAGCCGTCCAGCGCGGCGACGACCCGCTCCACGGCGGCCAGGTCCACCGCGCCGTCCGCGTCGAGGAAGCCGAGCACGAACTGGTCGGCGCCCGCCGACCGCATCTCGTCCGCCACGCGGAGCAGCCGCTCCACGGCACCGGCCGCGAACCCGTCCGCCAGGCGGAGCATCACGCGCAGCTCGATGTCCACGGCGGCGCGAATGCCGGCGACGGTGGCGGCGGACGGGGTGAGCCCGTCGGCCGCCATCTCGGTGACCAGCTCCAGGCGATCCGCACCCCCGGCCTGGGCGGCGACCGCGTCCTCGATGTCGAGGGCGATCACCTCCAGGACTGCACGCTTGCTCATGGCACCCCATTCATCGCGGCCAAAGATCCGACTAAAGGTCTAGTCCAATTTAAGGGTACGCCGACGGGAAGGCGCCAGTACGCCACCGGGAAACCGCCCGGCCGCCGCTCAGCCGAACACGTTCAGCTCCGCCACCGTCGCGCCCGCCAGCTCGTACCCGCGGCCGTCGACCGAACGGCCCGAGTAGAGCCGTACGAGGGTGGGGGCGTCGCCGATGTAGCGCGCGGGCGGGGCACCCGGGGCGGTGGCGCCCAGCCGCAGCGGCTCGTCCAGTTCGTCCAGGTCGGCGTGGAGGGGCACGTGGTCCAGCACACGGGTGTACCGGGCCAGCAGATCGAGGGCGTACGGCAGGCCCGCGCCCGCGTACGCGCCCGGCGCGCCGAGCACCTCCCGGACGTCCCCCGCGTGCACCCACTCGCCGAGGGCGACGGCGTCCAGACGCCCGTCCCCGCGTGCGAGCACCGCGCCGGCCTCGGTCATCCCGCGTTCCAGCTCGTCCACCACCTGGCCGTCGGTCCATGCGGCGCGCTCGGCGATGTCCCGGTCGTTGGCCTCCGGCGAGAACACCCCCTTCTCGAACCGCCGCTCCACCACCCGGCTCAGCACGGCGGAACAGTGGGCCAGCACATCCCGCACGGTCCAGCCCGGACACGCGGGCACCGGCAGGGCGAAGTCGGCGGCGGGCCGGGCACGCAGCAGCGGTATCAGGGCGTCCCGCTCGATCGTCAGCAGCCGCCCGGGCAGTTCGGGATCCCGTCCCTCGCGCAGATCAGTCATGCGCCCAAGCTAGGGTGCCATCCCCCGCCCGCACCGCCCGAACGCGAGAATGGGCCCATGGCCGACCTCGACGCCCTCCGCACCCGCTTCGCCCGCGCCCTGGAGGCGGCCCGCGCCCCGGGCGGCGGGCCGGACCCCGCGCCCTACGCCGACAACCTCCTCGCCCGCTGGCAGGAGCCCCAGCGCCGCTACCACACGCTCGCGCACCTGACCGCGGTCCTCGACCACGTCGACACGCTGGCGCGGTACGCGGCCGATCCGGACGTCGTACGGCTGGCCGCCTGGTTCCACGACGCCGTCTATCTGCCGGAGCGCTCGGAGAACGAGGAGCGGTCGGCGCGGCTGGCCGAGCGGGCCCTGCCGGAGGCGGGGGTGCCGCAGGCGAAGACCGCCGAGGTGGCCCGGCTCGTGCGGCTGACCGTCACGCACGACCCGGCCGACGACGACCGCGACGGCCAGGTGCTGTGCGACGCCGACCTGGCGATCCTCGCCGCGCCCCCGTCGGCGTACGCCGTCTACACCGCCGAGGTCCGCGAGGAGTACCACTTCGTCCCCAACGACGCCTTCCACCAGGGGCGTTCCGACATCCTGCGCCAACTCCTGGCCCTGCCGCGGCTGTTCCGCACGCCGTACGGCCGGGAGCACTGGGAGGCCACGGCCCGCTACAACCTCGCCGCCGAACTGGAAATGCTCTCGCCCTGACCGTGGCCGCCCTCTAGGGTGCGGCCATGCGAGCGATGAGCGGCGACCAGGTGAACGAGGCCGTGGCCGGGTGTGTGGCCGTACTGCGGGAGGCGGTGGGGCGGGACTGGCACGGCGTGCGGGCCGGGCGGGTGGAGTGGGACTGCCACACCACCGCCGTGCACGTCGCGGACGACCTCGTGGCGTACGCCGCCAACCTGGCCGGACGCGCACGGGACGCCTACATACCCTTCGAGCTGAAGCCGGACGAGGGCACCGGCAACGCGGGACTGCTCCAGGTCCTGGAGGCCACCGGCGCGCTGCTCGCCGCCGCCGTGGCCACCGCGCCGCCGGACGTCCGCGCCTTCCACCCCTACCCGTTCCGCGCCGCCGACCGCCACGGCTTCGCCGCGATGGGCGTCGCCGAAGTCCTGCTCCACACCCACGACATGGCCGAGGGCCTCGGTCTGGCCTACGAGCCGCCCGCCGAACTCGCCGAGTCGGTCCTGACAACGATCTTCCCGCACGTCCAGCCCGGCCCGGAGCCCTGGCCGACCCTGCTGTGGGCGACCGGCCGCGGCGAGCTGCCCGGCCGGGACCCGGTCACCGGATGGCGCTGGTACAACAACCTCGTCCTGTCCACCGAGCGCCTCACCCTCACCGGCGTCCGCCCGGCCGCCGCCCGCGATCTCGCCCTCGGCGGCGACGGCGGCTTCGACTGGCTCGGCGACGGCCCCGAGGAGGGCACCCGGGACGCCGCCCGGATGCTGGTGAAGGCGTACGAAGCCGGTGTCCACCGGCCCGAGTTCACCTCCTTCGTCCTCGTCCGCGCCGAGGACGGCCGCGCGGTCGGCGCCCTCGGCTTCCACGGCGCCCCGGACGAGGACGGGCGGGTGGAGATCGGCTACAACCTGGTCGAGGACGCCCGCGGCCGGGGGTACGCCACGGAGGCGCTGCGCGCACTGGCCGGATGGGCGCTGGCCCGCGACGACGTACGGACGCTGTACGCGCGGGCCCGGAAGGACAACGCCGCCTCCCAGAACGTCCTCACGCGCGCCGGGTTCGAGCCGCTGGGCGCGCTCGACGACCGGCTCCTGGCCTACGGGCTGCACGCGTGAACGCGGGCCGGTGCGGGCCCGGGGCGCCTACGAGATCCCCCGCCGCACCAGCCCCTTGGGCCGCCGCAGCCCCGACGCCCGCAGCAGCCGCACCACTTCGCGGCTGCTGACCTCCACCGCGCCGGCCGCCACCGCGTCGGCGTACCGGTGCGCCGGCAGGTCGTAGTGGTCGCGTTCGAAGGCCCGCCGGGGCACCCCCAGCCCGTCGGCGAACAGGCGCAGTTCGTCGTACGACACATCGCTCACCAGGTGGGACCACAGGCGGCCGTGCCCCGGCCAGGTGGGCGGGTCGATGTACACCGTCACGGACGCCTCACGCGGACGGCGCCCCGCCGAAGGCCGAGGCGAGCGAACCCACCGCCGCGACCTTCACACCCGCCTTGTGGCACACCCAGTGCGGGTCGGGGCCCAGCTCCGGCTCCACGTCCAGCGCGTGCGGGTCGCCCGAGCCGCAGGCCGGGCACAGCGGCCAGCGGCCGTACCGCTCCAGCAGCGCGTCCTGCACGTCCTGTGCGACCAGGCCGGCCACGTAGCGCACGCCGTCCGGCCACTGCTCGACCCACCAGCGGCGCTGCGCCACGGAGTCCTCGACCAGCGACACCACGTCGGCCTCCGCGACCCGGCCGGCGACCAGATCGGCGAGGACCAGGGCGCGGGCCGCGTGCAGGGCCTGTTCAAGGGGACTGATGGGCTCCATACGACCCATTGTGCGCACTCTTGACCCGGACACCGAACCGAAAATATCTTTCAGAGGTGACCCAGGACGTGAAGGAAAGTTTCGGCAGTCCCGTGGGCTCGCTCGCCGCCAAGGTGCGCACCCTCGCTCCGTCGATGACCCGGTCCATGCAGCGCGTCGCCGAGGCCGTCGCCGGCGACCCGGCCGGCTGCGCCGCCCTCACGGTCACCGGCCTCGCCGAACTGACCGGCACCAGCGAGGCCACGGTCGTGCGCACCGCCCGCCTGCTCGGCTACCCCGGCTACCGGGACCTGCGCCTCGCCCTCGCGGGCCTGGCCGCCCAGCAGCAGTCCGGGCGCGCGCCCGCCATCACCACCGACATCGCCGTGGACGACCCCATCGCCGACGTCGTCGCCAAGCTGGCCTACGAGGAGCAGCAGACCCTCGCCGACACCGCGGCCGGGCTCGACACCGGCCAGCTCGGCGCGGCCGTCACCGCGCTCGCCGGCGCCCGCCGCACCGATGTGTACGGGATAGGCGCGTCCGGGCTCGTGGCCCAGGACCTCACCCAGAAGCTGCTGCGCATAGGGCTCATAGCGCACGCGCACAGCGATCCGCATCTCGCGGTGACCAACGCCGTCCAGCTCCGTTCGGGTGACGTGGCCATCGCGATCACCCACTCCGGCTCGACGGGGGACGTCATCGAGCCGCTGCGGGTCGCCTTCGAACGCGGGGCGACGACGGTGGCGATCACCGGCCGCCCCGACTCACCGGTCACCCAGTACGCCGACCACGTGCTGACCACGTCCACCTCACGGGAGACCGAGCTGCGGCCGGCCGCGATGTCCTCGCGCACCAGCCAACTGCTCGTGGTGGACTGCCTGTTCGTGGGAGTGGCCCAGCGCACGTACGAGACGGCGGCGCCCGCGCTGGCCGCGTCGTACGAGGCGCTGGCGCACCGGCACCGCTCCGCCTCCAGGTGAGCGACCGCACGGGGGAAAACCAGCACCCGAACCGGCATCCGAGACCGAGAGAGCCGCTCCCATGACCACCCAAGACCTGCGCAGCCAGCTGGCCTCGCTGACCACCGAGGCCTTCCGCCCCGAACTCGCCGACATCGACCGGCTGCCCACCCTCGACATCGCCCGCCTGATGAACGGCGAGGACAGCGGCGTGCCCGCCGCCGTCGCCGCCCGGCTGCCGGACATCGCCGCCGCCATCGACGCCGTCGCCGAGCGGATGGCACGCGGCGGCCGGCTGATCTACGCCGGCGCGGGGACCGCCGGGCGGCTCGGCGTCCTGGACGCCTCCGAGTGCCCGCCCACCTTCAACACCGACCCGGCCCAGGTCGTCGGCCTGATCGCGGGCGGCCCCGGGGCGCTGGTCAGCTCCGTCGAGGGCGCGGAGGACTCCGCGGAGCTGGCCCGCGCCGACCTCGACGCCCTCAAGCTCACCGCCGACGACACGGTGGTGGGCGTCTCCGCCTCCGGGCGCACCCCCTACGCCGTCGGCGCCGTCGAACACGCCCGCGCCCAGGGCGCCCTGACCATCGGCCTGGCCTGCAACGAGCACAGCGCGCTGGCGGCCGCCGCCGAGTACGGCATCGAGGTCGTGGTGGGCCCGGAGCTGATCACCGGCTCCACCCGGCTGAAGGCGGGCACGGCGCAGAAACTCGTGCTGAACATGCTGTCGACGATCACGATGATCCGGCTCGGCAAGACCTACGGGAACCTGATGGTCGACGTCCGCGCCTCCAACGCCAAGCTGCGCGCCCGCTCCCGGCGCATCGTCGCGCTGGCCACGGGCGCGGGCGACGAGGAGATCGAGCGGGCCCTGACCGAGTCCGGCGGCGAGGTCAAGAACGCGATCCTCACCCTGCTCGCCGACGTGGACGGCCCGACGGCCGCCCGTCTTCTGGAGGACTCCGGCGGCCATCTGCGCGCCGCGCTCGCCCGGGCGAGCGGCTGACCCGCACGCCCGGGGGCGCACCAGGCCCCCGCCTCCGCCGCGACCGCCGCCCTCCCCCATGCCGGCGGCCCCGCCGACGTCCTGGCGGCCCCGCACCGCACGACCCGGCTGCGGCTGTCCCTCGCGGACGCGGCCCCGTGGACGACACGGGGCCGCGGGCGGTGCCCGGGGTGCTGAGGGTGGTGGCGGACGGGGGTGCCTGCCAGATCGTGCGGGGCCCGGGGGTGGTGGAGGCGGTCACCCCTCAGATGGCGGCGCGGACGGCGCACAGACCTGCGCCCACCCCGGGGCGGCCCTGCGCCGCGTCGCCGACGCCTTCGTCCCCTGGTCCCCGCCCTGACCGGCCGCGGCGCCCTCGCGGGCCTGAACGGCGTGCTCCTGAAATACCGGCCCGCTCCCCGGCCTGACCCCGGCGCTGTCCACGGTGGCCGGGGCCTTCATGGCGCTGACCGCGGTCCTCGTCGGCTACCAGACCGCCCGGGAGTTCGGCGGCACGCCGGTGCTGGGCGCGGCGGTCGCGGCGGTCGTCGTCCACCCGGGGGTGGCGAAGGTGACGGCGTTCGGAGGGCTCGGGGTGCTGGCCGCGCGGGCGGCGCGGCGGGCGAGGCGTTCATCGGTTGCTTCGCGATGCTCGGCACCAGGGTCGACGCGACCGCGATCGGCCCGTCCGGCTGGGCCCGCTTCCCGCCGCTCGCGGGCAACCGGGGCCCGGGCCCGACGGCGGCGGTCCACGCGGGCGGCGGCTACGCGGTCGGCTTCCTCACGACGTACCTCTTCGGCCTGGCGGCCGCGACGAGGCGCTCAGGGGGCCTGCCACACAAGGGTGTACCGCCAGAAGAACCGCCGCCGCAGCCGGGCTCCGGGCAGCAGCCGACGGGCCTGTCCGGCGATCTCCGAGAAGGTCATCCCGGGCTGCCGGGTGGGCGCGGTCATGCCCACGGGCCGCCGGACGGCCGCCCGACCGCGGTTCTTCACCAGGCCGAACAGCGGGTTGAGCGCCAGGGAGACCACCCCCCGCACGTCCTCGTCCCGCGCACACCCCACGACGACCAGCGTCCCGCCGGGGGCCAGCTCCCGCCGGAACCGGGTGAGGGCCTCGGTGAAGGGGAGGTGGTGCAGTACGGCGACACAGGTGATGACGTCGTAGGGGCCGGGCGGCAGCCCGTCGGGGGCGGCGCCGAGGATGTACTCGACATTGGCCACGGCCCCGCCGGACTCCCGCGCGCGCTCCAGGATCTCCGGATCGGTGTCGACCGCGGTCACCCGCTCCGCCCGCCCGGCCAGCGCCCGTGCCAGCTCCCCGGCCCCGCATCCCACGTCGAGGGCCCGTCCGAAGCGGCGTGGCAACCGCCGCAGCAGCCAGGGGTGGAAGTGCGCGTTGTGATCCCAGGGGTAGGTGTCGTTGACCCGCCCCAGCACGTCGGCCAGTCGTCTGCTCGAAGTCACCACGCCCCAGTCCACCACGGCGGGCCCTCGTCCTGGACACTGGGAGGACCCACGGATGCCGCCTATCGACCGGGAACCGCCATGAACCACGCCCAGCTGGCCGCCCTCGGCCGGGCCCTTCGGGTGCTCGGGGAGCACGGAGAGGCGCTGGCCGCCGACACCCCCGACGGACGGCTCCAGGAGATCAGGGCGGATCTGCGCAGGGCGCTGGATCTGCTGGAGGAGAGCGCCGGCACCAACGCGCCGGCCACCCGGTGCGCCGAGCACCCGCAGGGGCCGGTGGACGAGAGCGCGCCCGATCTGTGCCTGCTGTGCGAGACCCGGCGCCGGGCGGCCCGCCGCTCGGAGTACCAGGGACGGCCGGGCCCGGCGCAGCCGGCCGCCTCGGCGCCCTCGCGGTACGGCGTCCGGGAGGACCGCCCGCAGCCCCAGCAGCGGTGGCTGCCGGAGCTGTGGAACGGGCAGGAGTGGCAGCTGTGCGGCACCCCCCGGCGGGACCGGCGGGAGGCCGAGGCCTATCTCGCCGCGCAACGGCGCGGCGCGCGGCCCGCCATGGCCTACCGGCTGGTGCACGAGTTCACCGACTACGAGGTGCTGCGCGTGTGGGGGACGCCGGTGCGCGTCGACATCGAGCCGATGAACAACCTCTAGCGCCCCCGTCCGGACCGCCCCGGCCGAGGGGCTTCCTCGGCCGGGGGCGTCCTCCGTTGCGGGCTGCTCGGTCGAGGGTTCCTCAGCTGAGCGTCTTCAGCGACGCCGCGTCGTACGGCCGCAGCTCGTCGAAGCGCCCGGCGAGCACCTTGGCCGCCCACTGCGGGTCCTGGAGCAGCGCGCGGCCGACCGCGACCATGTCGAACTCGTCGGCCTCCAGCCGGTCGAGGAGGTTGTCGATGGCCTTGACCGGGGAGCCCTCGCCACGGAAGGCGCCGGTGAAGTCGCCGTCGAGGCCGACCGAGCCGACGGTGATGGTCTGCTTGCCGGTGAGCTTCTTGGTCCAGCCCGCGAGGTTGAGGTCGGAGCCGTCGAACTCGGGGAGCCAGTAGCGGCGGGTGGAGGCGTGGAAGACGTCGACGCCGGCCGCGGCGAGCGGGGTCAGGACGGCCTCCAGCTCCTCCGGGGTCTCGGCCAGGCGGGCGTCGTAGTTGTCGGACTTCCACTGCGAGTAGCGGAAGATCACCGGGAACTCCGGGGAGACCGCCTCGCGCACGGCGGCCACGAGCTCCGCCGCGAACCTGGTGCGGGCGACCGGGTCGCCGCCGTACGCGTCGGTGCGGCGGTTGGTGCGCTCCCACAGGAACTGGTCGATGAGGTAGCCGTGGGCGCCGTGCAGCTCGACGCCGTCGAAGCCGATGCGCTCGGCGGCCGCGGCGGCCTCGGCGAACGCGCCGATGACGTCGTCGAGGTCCTGCCGGGTCATCGCCTTGCCCTGGCCCTCGGTGCCGTCCAGGCGGATGCCGGAGGGGCCGACGGCGGGCGCGTCGGCGAACGGCGGCTCGCCCTGCTTGCGCACCATGCCGATGTGCCACAGCTGCGGCACGATGGTGCCGCCCGCCGCGTGCACGTCCTCGGCGACCTTCGCCCAGCCCGCGAGCTGCTCCTCGCCGGAGAACCGCGGGATCCGGTCGCTCTGCCCGGCCGACTCGTGGCCCACGTAGGTGCCCTCGGTGACGATCAGGCCGACGCCGGCGGCGGCGCGGCGCGCGTAGTACGAGCGCACGTCCTCGCCGGGGACGCCGCCCGGGGAGAACATCCGGGTCATCGGCGCCATCGCGATCCGGTTGGGCACGGTGAGGCCGTTGAGGGTGACGGGGCGGGAGAGGATCTGGGCCGCGCGGGAGGCGGCGGGCGTGTCGACGGTCACGTGGGGGACTCCTAAGGCTTCTGACCAACCGGTATGTGAACGTGCATTGTTGTAGACCCTTAAGTAAGCGGTCGCGCGACGGCCCGCATTCCCCCGCCGGTGGCCACGCGTTGTGACCCCGGACACGCCCGAGGGCGGCATTTCCTGTCGTCCGACAGGAAATGCCGCCCTCGGCGGGAACCACTCGATCAGCCGGAGCCGATCAGAAGTCCATGTCACCGCCCGGCATGCCGCCCGGAGCGGCCGCGGCGGCCTTCTCCGGCTTGTCGGCGATGACGGCCTCGGTGGTGAGGAACAGCGCGGCGATGGAGGCGGCGTTCTGCAGCGCGGAACGGGTCACCTTCGCCGGGTCGATGATGCCCTCGGCGACCAGGTCGACGTACTCGCCGGTCGCGGCGTTCAGGCCGTGGCCCGGGGTCAGGTTGCGCACCTTCTCCACCACGACACCGCCCTCAAGGCCGGCGTTGACGGCGATCTGCTTCAGCGGGGCCTCCAGGGCGATGCGCACGGCGTTGGCGCCGGTCGCCTCGTCACCCTCCAGCTCCAGCTTCTCGAAGACCTGGGAGGCCTGGAGCAGGGCCACGCCACCACCGGCGACGATGCCCTCCTCGACGGCCGCCTTGGCGTTGCGCACGGCGTCCTCGATGCGGTGCTTGCGCTCCTTGAGCTCCACCTCGGTGGCGGCACCGGCCTTGATGACCGCGACGCCGCCCGCGAGCTTGGCCAGGCGCTCCTGGAGCTTCTCGCGGTCGTAGTCGGAGTCGCTGTTCTCGATCTCGGCGCGGATCTGGTTGACGCGGCCGTTGACCTGCTCGGAGGAGCCGGCACCGTCGACGATGGTGGTCTCGTCCTTGGTGATGACGACCTTGCGGGCGCGGCCCAGGAGGTCCAGGGTCGCGTTCTCCAGCTTGAGGCCGACCTCCTCGGAGATGACCTCGCCGCCCGTGAGGATGGCGATGTCGCCGAGCATGGCCTTGCGGCGGTCACCGAAGCCCGGGGCCTTGACGGCGACGGACTTGAAGGTGCCGCGGATCTTGTTGACGACCAGGGTCGACAGGGCCTCGCCCTCGACGTCCTCGGCGATGATCAGCAGCGGCTTGCCCGACTGCATGACCTTCTCCAGGAGCGGGAGCAGGTCCTTGACGGAGCCGATCTTGGAGTTCGCGATGAGGATGTACGGGTCCTCGAGCGACGCCTCCATGCGCTCCATGTCGGTCGCGAAGTAGGCGGAGATGTAGCCCTTGTCGAAGCGCATGCCCTCGGTGAGCTCCAGCTCCAGACCGAAGGTGTTGCTCTCCTCGACGGTGATGACGCCTTCCTTGCCGACCTTGTCCATGGCCTCGGCGATCAGCTCGCCGATCTGGGTGTCGGCGGCGGAGATGGACGCGGTGGAGGCGATCTGCTCCTTGGTCTCGACGTCCTTCGCCTGCTCCAGGAGGGCGGCGGAGACGGCCTCGACGGCCTTCTCGATACCGCGCTTCAGAGCCATCGGGTTGGCGCCGGCGGCGACGTTGCGCAGGCCTTCCTTGACCAGGGCCTGGGCGAGCACGGTCGCGGTGGTCGTACCGTCACCGGCGACGTCGTCCGTCTTCTTGGCGACTTCCTTGACCAGCTCGGCGCCGATCTTCTCGTACGGGTCCTCGAGCTCGATCTCCTTGGCGATGGAGACACCATCGTTGGTGATCGTGGGGGCGCCCCACTTCTTCTCGAGGACGACGTTGCGACCCTTGGGGCCGAGCGTCACCTTGACGGCGTCCGCGAGCTGGTTCATGCCGCGCTCGAGGCCGCGCCGCGCCTCCTCGTCGAACGCGATGATCTTGGCCATGTGAAGTGGTCCCTCCAGGACTGGGGGTGATTCCTTCGGACCGCGCCCGCGCCCGCGACGGACGGCTCGCCGGCCTGCGGTTCCTTGCCCCACCTGGCCTGCGGGCCTCACCGACCCGGTCCTTCTTTGTCACTCTCACCTTCAGAGTGCTAACGCAATGATTAGCACTCGGCATGGTCGAGTGCAAGCGCCTTGGCGGGTACGGGCCCGCCGTCAGCCCCGGGCGAACGCACCGGCCGCCGGACATGCCGCAGGGCCCGCACCTCGTGCGAGGTGCGGGCCCTGCGGTCGAGAAACGTTCAGGCGGTGACGCGAACCATGTCGGCCTGCGGACCCTTCTGACCCTGCGAGATCTCGAACTCGACCCGCTGGCCCTCCTCCAGGGTGCGGTAGCCGTCCATCTGAATGGCGCTGTAGTGGACGAAGACGTCCGCACCACCGTCGACCGCGATGAAGCCGTACCCCTTCTCCGCGTTGAACCACTTGACGGTGCCCTGAGCCATGCCTAACTCCCCTATTACTGGCCCTTGCACAGATCCACACTTCGCGGACCCGGGTCAGACCTCACCCCCCAATCGGTCGGGGGCGTGCGCCGGAACGCGTCGACCGCGGCTGAATGTATCTGTCCAACTGCCGTCTGCAACAGGTCAATTGGACGAGAATTCTGGACGCGACCGATCCGGAATGTGGGGAGAATTCACCAGAGTTCAGGGCAAGTCGGGCCCCTTAAAACAACACAAAAGCCGCGAAAAACCCGTGCACTTTGGCTACTTCTTATCGGGCTCGCGGTGAGGAATCGAGGGCTTCCCCTCGGTGATCCGGGGCGTGTTCCCCAACTGTACCGCGCTCAATCACACAGAATTGCCCCCTCCGCTTCTCTCACGGAGAGGGCAATCCGATGAACCTTCCGTAACCGTCCTTACCGAAGGTAATGATCGGTCATTCGGTCAGCAGCCGCCGGCGACCGCCGGGATGATCGAGATGCCCGCGCCGTCCGGGGTGACGGTCTGCAGGCCCTGCTCGAAGCGGACGTCGTCGTCGTTGACGTAGACGTTCACGAACCGGCGCAGCTTGCCCTGGTCGTCCAGGACGCGGGCGGCGATCCCGGTGTGGTTCTTCTCCAGGTCCTCGATGACCTCGGCGAGGGTGGCGCCCTCGGCGGCGACCTCGGCCCGGCCGCCGGTGTAGGTGCGCAGGATGGTGGGGATGCGAACGGTCACGCTCATGCGAGGCCAGCCTCTCGGAAGGAGTCCAGGGTCGGGCGGATGGTGGCGGTCAGGCCGGTGCCGGCCACCGCGTCCAGGGTCTTCAGACCGTCGCCGGTGTTGAGGACGACGGTGGTCTTCGCCGGGTCGAGGACGCCGCCGTCGATCAGCTTCTTCGTCACGCCGACGGTCACCCCGCCCGCGGTCTCGGCGAAGATGCCCTCGGTCCGGGCCAGCAGCTTGATCGCGTCGACGACCTGCTCGTCCGTCACGTCCTCCACGGCGCCGCCGGTGCGCCGGGCGATGTCCAGGACGTAGGGCCCGTCGGCCGGGTTGCCGATGGCGAGGGACTTGGCGATGGTGTCCGGCTTCTGCGGCCGCACCACGTCGTGGCCCGCCTTGAAGGCGGTCGACACCGGCGAGCAGCCCTCGGCCTGCGCGCCGAAGATCTTGTACGGCCGGTCCTCCACGAGCCCCAGCCCGATCAGCTCCTGGAGCCCCTTGTCGATCTTGGTGAGCTGGGAGCCGGAGGCGATCGGGACCACGATCTGGTCGGGCAGCCGCCAGCCGAGCTGCTCGCAGATCTCGTACGCCAGGGTCTTGGAGCCCTCCGCGTAGTAGGGGCGCAGATTGACGTTGACGAAGCCCCAGCCCTCGCCGGCCGGGTCGCCGATCAGCTCGGAGCAGAAGCGGTTCACGTCGTCGTAGTTGCCCTCGATGCCGACCAGCTCGCCGCCGTAGACCGCGGCCATGACGACCTTGCCCTGCTCCAGGTCGTGCGGGATGAACACGCAGGAGCGCAGGCCGGCGCGGGCGGCGGCGGCGCCGACGGCGCCGGCCAGGTTGCCGGTGGAGGAGCAGGACAGGGTGGTGAAGCCGAAGGCGCGCGCGGCCTCCAGCGCCTGGGCGACCACCCGGTCCTTGAAGGAGTGGGTCGGGTTGCCGGAGTCGTCCTTGACGTACAGGCCACCGGTGACGCCGAGTTCGCGGGCGAGGTTGTCGGCCTTGACGAGCTTGGTCCAGCCGGGGTTGATGTTCGGCTTGTCGGCCACGTTCGCCGGGACGGGCAGCAGCGGGGCGTAGCGCCAGATGTTGGCGGGGCCGCTTTCGATGCGCGCCCGCAGTTCCTCGGTGTCGTAGGCGGAGAAGTCGTAGGCGATCTCCAGCGGCCCGAAACACTCCTCGCAGGCGAAGACCGGGCCGAGCGGGACGCGGTGGCCGCATTCCCGACAGCTCAGGGCGGCGGCGGGGCCGAGGTCGACGGTGGAACTGCCGGTGGTGGCAACTGTCTGCACAGCCATGGGAGGCGAGGCCCTTTCTCCTCATCTTCCTCACGACGCATCTCGCCGCGAGACGGATTTGGCACCTTCCCTAGCCGGGAGCCTCGCTGTTCGAAGACGAGAACCGGCTGGAGGGTTGCCGGGGCTTCATCGGGCCGTGTCCCTCTGCCCCTCTGGATGAGCGGTATTCGGTTGTGTATGCGGTTGTCGGCGCGCGTGGACCCCCGACATGCGATGGTCATCGGCGTTGTTCAAGACTGTAACCGAAGGCCTGGACAGTTGAGATAGTCGTCCGTACCGCGAGACAACCGTGAGGAGCCCGGGACCGTGCTGGAAGAAGTCGAGCGCTGGCTGAGCGACCGCTCCTGGTCCGTGCACGATCGGCCGATGCACCAGCTCCTGGCGGCCAAGCAGCGCACGGGCCAGACGGTCAGCGTGGTGCTGCCCGCGCTCAACGAGGAGGAGACCGTCGGCGAGATCGTCGCCGTGATCCGGCGCGAGCTGGTGGAGCGGGTACCGCTGGTCGACGAGGTGCTGGTGATCGACTCCGGGTCGACCGACCGCACCTCCGAGGTGGCGGCCGCGGCGGGCGCGCGGGTGGTGCACCGCGACGCGATCCTGCCCCGGATACCCGCCGTACCGGGCAAGGGCGAGGTGCTGTGGCGCTCGCTGCTCGTCGCCGGCGGGGACGTCATCTGCTTCGTCGACGCGGACCTGCGGGAGTTCTCGGCCGACTTCGTCACCGGGATCGTCGGCCCGCTGCTCACCGAACCGGACGTGCAGCTGGTCAAGGCGATGTACGACCGGCCGCTCGCCGGGTCGGCGGGGCAGGGCGGCCGGGTCACCGAGCTGATGGCGCGCCCGCTGCTGAACATGCACTGGCCGCAGCTGGCCGGGTTCGTGCAGCCGCTGGGCGGGGAGTACGCGGCCCGGCGCTCGCTGCTGGAGCGGCTGCCGTTCCCGGTGGGGTACGGGGTGGAGCTGGGCATGCTGGTGGACGCCCTGCACCTGGTGGGCCTGGACGCGCTGGCCCAGGTGGACGTGGGGGTGCGCAAGCACCGGCACCAGGACGGGCAGGCGCTCGGCCGGATGGCGGCGGCCATCTACCGCACCGCCCAGCTGCGGCTGGCGCGGGGCCATCTGGTGCGGCCCTCGCTCACCCAGTTCGAGCGGGGGGTGACGGGCTTCGAGCCGCGCACCTACTCGGTGGACACCGAGGAGCGCCCGCCGATGACCGAGATCGCCGAGTACGCCCACCGCCGGGTGGCGTGAAACCGGAGGTAGGGCTGTTCAGGGCCGCTTTCCGGGACGGTCCGTACGTTTGAGTGTTTCCGGGCCGGGCTAGGTTGAGGACCATGGCTTCCACGCACGGTGCTGAGGTGCTGGTCGCGTCCAATCGCGGCCCGGTTTCGTACACGGTCGGCGAGGGCGGGGTGCTGCGTCCCAAACGGGGCGGCGGCGGTCTGGTCTCGGGCCTTTCGGCCATCGGGCCGGAGGCGAACGCGGTGTGGGTGTGCGCCGCGCTGGGCGACGGCGACCGGGAGGCGGTCCGGCGCGCGGACGGCGGGCTGCTGCCGGTCGCGGACACCGGCGGGCAGCGGGTGCGGATGCTGGACATCGACGCGGAGGTCTTCGCCGACGCGTACAACGGCATCGCCAACTCGGTGCTCTGGTTCGTGCACCACATGCTCTACCAGACGCCGCTGGAGCCCGTCTTCGACGCCGGATTCCGGCGGCAGTGGGCGGCGTACGAGGCCTACAACCAAGCGTTCGCCGAGGCGCTGGCCCAGGAGGCGGCCGAGGGCGCGGCGGTGCTGATCCAGGACTACCACCTGGCGCTCGCCCCGCGGATGCTCCGCCGGCTCCGCCCCGACCTGCGCATCGGCCACTTCTCGCACACGCCGTGGGCCCCGGCGGAGTACTTCCGGCTGCTCCCGGACGACATCGCGGCCGAGCTGCTGACCGGCATCCTGGGCGCGGACCGGGCGGCGTTCCTCACGCAGCGGTGGGCGGACGCGTTCACCGAGTGCTGCCACGCGGTGCTGGGGCCCGGGATTCCCACCGGCACCCGGATCGGGGTGCACGGGCTCGGCGCGGACGCCGACTTCCTGCGCGCCCGCTCGCACGAGGCGGACGTGGACGAGCGGATGGCGGCGCTGCGGGCGGAGATCGGCGAGGGCCGCCGGACGATCGTCCGGGTGGACCGCACCGAGCTGTCCAAGAACATCGTGCGCGGACTGCTGGCGTACCGGCAGCTGCTGGACGCGCACCCCGAGTGGCGCGAGCGGGTCGTCCACGTGGCGTTCGCGTACCCGTCCCGGCAGGACCTCGCCGTCTACCGGGAGTACACGGCACAGGTGCGCCGGGTCGCCGAGGAGATCAACGAGCGCTACGGCACGGACGGCTGGACGCCGGTGGTGCTCCATGTGAAGGACGACTTCGCCCGCTCGCTGGCCGCGTACCGGCTCGCCGACGTGGCGCTGGTCAACCCCATCCGGGACGGCATGAACCTGGTCGCCAAGGAGGTGCCGGTCGTCTCCGACGAGGGCTGTGCGCTGGTGCTGTCGCGGGAGGCGGGGGCGTACGCGGAGCTGGGCGAGGACGCCCTGGTGGTGAACCCGTACGACATCACGGGCACGGCGCAGGCGCTGCACGCGGCGCTGAGCATGCCGGACGGTGAGCGGGCGGAGCGGTCGAAGCGGCTGGCCGCGGCGGCCACGGCGCTGCCGCCGGCCCAGTGGTTCCTGGACCAGCTGCACGCCCTGACGGATCAGTCGAGCTGACCCGCCAGCGCCCCGAGGAGCCGTACGACGCCCTCGGGGCCGTCGACCACCAGGTCGGCCTTCTCGGCCAGTTCGGCGACCTCCGAGCTGCCGCTGCACACCAGCAGGCCGGGCAGGCCCTCGGAGCGGAGCTTCTCGATGGCGGCGAAGGCGGGGAGGTCGCCGAGGTCGTCGCCGGCGTAGAGGACGGCCTCGGCGCCGGTCTCGCGGACGTACTCGCTCAGGGCGACGCCCTTGTCCATGCCGGGCGGGCGCAGCTCCAGCACCATCCGGCCGGGCTCGACGATCAGTCCGTGCCGGGTGGCGAGGTCGGTGAGGGGCCCGCGCAGCGCCTCGTAGGCGGCCTCCGGGTCGGCTGCGCGGCGGGTGTGCACCGCGACCGCGCGGCCCTTCTCCTCGATCCACGTGCCCTGCCAGGCGCCGGCCCGGTCGAGGACGCCGGGCAGTTCGGCGCGGACGGCGGCGACGCCGGGGTGCGGGGCGGGGGCGGAGACGGTGCCGGTGACGGCGTCCCAGCGCTCGGCGCCGTAGTGCCCGAGGACGGTGAGGTGGGCGAGGCCCGGGACGCCGGCGAAGCCGCCGTGGCGGACCGCGACGCCCGCGGGGCGGCCGGTGATCACGGCGACGTGGGCGACCTTGGGGGCGAGGGCGGCGAGCGCGGGGACGGCGTCCGGGTGGGCGCGGGCCTGTTCGGGGTCGGCGACGATGGGGGCGAGGGTGCCGTCGAAGTCCAGGCCGATCACCGCGGTGCGGGGCTTGGCCAGCAACGCGGCCAGCCCGTCCCGGCCGGCCTGGGTGGCTGGGGTCGGCAGAGGGTCCATGTACCGACACTATCCAGCGGGGGCCGCCATCACTCCTGTGGGCGTCCTCCCCGGTGTGAGCGGCCGGTGCCGGCCGGGCTCAGCGTTCCGCCCGGTGGGTGTCGCGGACCCGGCGCAGCCGGTTGACCGTGACCGGGTCGTGGGCGAGGGCGCGTTCGTCGTCCAGGAGGGCGTTGAGGAGCTGGTAGTAGCGGACCGGGGAGAGGTGGAGCTGCTCGCGGATGGCGCGTTCCTTGGCGCCGGGGCCCGTGAAGCCCCGGCGTTCCAGCGCGAGGATGGCCCGCTCGCGGTCGCCCAGTTCCATACCGGAACCGTAGCTCAGTTCGCGCTGGCGGCGCTGTCCGCCGCGGTGGCCGTCGCCTGGAGGCGGGTCAGGACGCCCGCGGGGTTGCCGCCGGGGGCGACCGCCTGCCCGATGTTCTGCTTCACGGCCGCGCTGACCGCCGCCCAGGACGTCTTGCCCACGGGATACAGCTCGGACGTGGCCAGCTCGTCGAGGAAGGGGTGCAGGGCCTTGTCGGGCGCCGCGTCCGACGCGCTCATGGCGTTGGAGGCGGAGCTGGTGACCGGCAGCAGACCGTAGGTGCGGGAGAAGTCGAGGACGTTCTTCTCGCTGTAGACGTAGTTCAGGAAGTCACCGGCCTGCTCGGCGTGGCCGTTCTGCTTGAACGCCATCATCCAGTCGGTGACGCCCACCGACGACCGGGCCCGTCCGCCGCGGCTCGGCGTCGGCACCATCCCGAACCGCACGCCCTTCTGCTCGGCCTGCTGGATCAGCGTGGGGTGCCCGTTGACCATGCCGACCTGGCCGTCGGCGAACGCGGCGAAGGCCTGCGCCCGGTTGAGCTTCCCGGGCGCCACCGGGCCGGTCAGGCCCTTGTCGACCAGGTCGTCCTTGAGCCAGGTGAAGGTGGAGACGTTCTGCTGGGAGTCGATCGTGTACGTGCCGATGTCGTCGGTGTACCCGGTGCCGCCGGAGCCGCCGTCGCCGCCGGACAGCATCCACTGCATGGTCTCCGCCTGCGCCTCCTCGGGGCCCAGCGGCAGCGCGAAGGGGTACTTCACGCCCTTGTCCTTGAGCACCTTGGCGTCGGCCGCCAGCTGGTCCCAGCTGCTGGGCGGGGTGAGTCCGGCGCTCTCGAACATCGTCTTGTTGTAGAAGAGCACCCGCGTGGAGGCGGCGAACGGTATGCCGTACTGCGTGTGGTTCCACTGGCCGGCGTCGGCCAGCTGGGACAGGAAGTCCGCCTGGGTGCGGATGGAGAGCAGGTCCGAGGCCGCGTAGAGCTTGCCCGCGGCCGCGTAGTCGGCGTAGGCGCCGATCTGCGCGAGGTCGGGCGCGTGGCCGGCGTCGACCATCTCCTTGACCTTGCGGTCGACGTCGTTCCAGGAGTAGACGCTGACCTCGACCTTCACCCCCGAGTGCGTCGCCTCGTACGCCTTGACCAGCGAGTCCCAGTACTTCTTGGAGCTGTTGGCGGGCGAGTCGCCGTAGTCGGCGGCGACGAGTCTGAGGGTCACGTCGGAGGAGCCCGTGCTCCCGCAGCCGCCGAGGAGCGCGGTCATGCCCATGGCGGACACCACCGCGATCATTCCTGCCGTACGCCGACGCACCGTCAAAGTCCCAACCCTGCTGTCCGACTGTTCGATAGATGGAATCCTAAGGTCTACACCACGCGAGTGGACTAGACCTCTCATGGGTCACCGGGCCACACTGTCCCCGTGAGACATGTCATCGCCCTGGACGTGGGCGGTACCGGGATGAAGGCCGCCCTCGTCGGGGACGACGGCGCCCTGCTGCACCGCGCCCGCCGCGCCACCGGCCGCGAACGCGGCCCCGACACGGTGGTGGCGGGCATCCTCGACTTCGCCGCCGAACTGCGCGCGTACGGCGCCGAGCGCTACGGCACCCCGGCCGCCGCGGCCGGTATCGCGGTGCCCGGCATCGTGGACGAGGAGCACGGCACCGCCGTCTACTCCGCCAACCTCGGCTGGCAGGACGTGCCCCTGCGCGCGCTGCTCGCCGAGCGGCTCGGGGTGCCCGTCGCGCTCGGCCACGACGTGCGCACCGGCGGCCTCGCGGAGGGCCGGATCGGCGCGGGCCGGGGCGCCGACCGCTTCCTGTTCGTGCCGCTCGGCACCGGCATCGCGGGCGCGATCGGGATCGACGGCCGGGTGGAGTCGGGCGCGCACGGCTTCGCGGGCGAGATCGGGCACGTCGTCGTGCGGCCCGGCGGCGCGCCCTGCCCGTGCGGGCAGCGCGGCTGCCTGGAGCGGTACGCCTCCGCGGCCGCCGTCAGCGAGGCCTGGGCGGCGGCCGGCGGGAACCCGGACGCCGACGCGGCCGACTGCGCACGGGCCGTCGCGGCCGGCGACCCGGAGGCCGGCCGGGTCTGGCGGACCGCGGTGGACGCGCTCGCCGACGGGCTGGTCACCGCGCTCACCCTGCTGGACCCGCGCACGCTGATCATCGGTGGCGGGCTCGCCGAGGCGGGGGAAGTGTTGTTCCAGCCCCTGCGGGACGCCGTCCGCCGCCGGGTCACCTTCCAGAAACTGCCGTCCATCGTGCCCGCCGCCCTCGGCGACAACGCCGGCTGCCTGGGCGCGGGGCTGCTCGCGCGGGACCTGCTGACCGGCACCATCCCTACGACTCCGGAGGTAAGCACCTGATGGCCAACGAGCGGGAAACTCCGGCCCCCGACAGCGCCCCGCGGCCCCGGCTGCTCACCGGCGCGAACGTGGTCCTGCCCACCGGAACGGTGCACGGCGGCCAGGTGGCCGTCGACGGCACGCGCATCACCGCCGCCGCCCCGGCCGGCGCCGAGGTCGTCGACGTGAGCGGCCACTGGCTGGTCCCCGGCTTCGTCGACATCCACAACCACGGCGGCGGCGGCGCCTCCTTCTCCGGGACCGCCGAGCAGATCCTCACCGCGGTCCGCACCCACCGCGAGCACGGCACCACCACCCTGGTCGCCTCCACCGTCACCGACGAGATGGACCTGCTGGTACGGCAGGCGGGGCTGCTCAGCGAGCTGGCCGAGCAGGGGGAGATCGCGGGGATCCACTTCGAGGGGCCGTTCATCTCGCCGTGCCGCAAGGGCGCCCACTCCGAGGCGCTGCTGCGCGACCCGGAGCCCGCCGAGGTCCGCAAACTGATCGACGCGGCGCGCGGCCAGGCGCGGATGCTCACCCTCGCCGCGGAGCTGCCCGGCGGCATCGACTCGGTGCGGCTGCTCGCCGAGCACGGGGTGATCGCGGCGATCGGGCACACGGACGCGACGTACGAGCAGACGGTGGAGGCCATCGAGGCCGGCGCCACGGTCGCCACCCACCTGTTCAACGCGATGCCCGCCCTCGGCCACCGCGCCCCCGGCCCCGTCGCCGCGCTGCTGGAGGACGAGCGGGTGACGGTCGAGCTGATCAACGACGGCACGCATCTGCACCCCGCCGCCCTGGAGCTGGCCTTCCACCACGCGGGCGCGGACCGGGTCGCGTTCATCACCGACGCGATGGACGCGGCGGGCCAGGGCGACGGCCGCTACATGCTCGGCCCGCTGGAGGTCGAGGTCAGCGAGGGCGTGGCGCGGCTGGTGGAGGGGGGTTCGATCGCCGGCTCGACGCTCACGCTCGACCGGGCGTTCCGGCGCGCGGTGACCGTGGACGGGCTGTCGGTCGAGGACACGGTGAAGGCCCTGTGCGCCAACCCGGCCCGGCTGCTGGGCCTCTCCGACCGGGTCGGCTCCCTGGAGCCGGGCAAGGACGCGGACCTGGTGCTGCTGGACGCGGACTTCGCGGTGAAGGGCGTGATGCGCCGCGGTGCGTGGGTCGTAGCTCCCCAACTGGCCTGATACGCCCGGCTTCCCCGGTGCCGGCGACCGTCCCGCGACTGGGCCGGTCGCCGTCTGTTTGGCATGATCGGGCCCCGGAAACGTCAGGCGGCGCCGGAACGCCGGCTTCGAGGGAGGCAGCCCGGGTGATCCTCACGGTCACGCTGAACACCGCTCTCGACATCACCTACCGGGTGCGGTCGCTGCGCCCGCACGCCTCGCACCGGGTCTCGGAGGTCATCGAGCGCCCGGGCGGCAAGGGCGTGAACGTGGGCCGGGTGCTCGCCGCGCTCGGGCACGAGGTGACGGTCACCGGGTTCGCGGGCGGCGGCACCGGCCGGGCGGTACGCGACCGGCTCGTCGGCACCCGGGGCCTCACCGACGCGCTGGTGGCGGTGGCGGGGGCGACGCGGCGCACCATCGCGGTGGTGGACGAACGCTCCGGCGACACCACCCAGCTGAACGAGCCGGGCCCGCAGATCGCGCCCGCCGAGTGGGGCACGTTCCTCGACCGCTACGAGGGCCTGCTGGCCGGCGCCTCGGCGGTGGCGCTGTGCGGGAGCCTGCCGCCCGGGGTGCCCGTGGGGGCGTACGCGGGCCTCGTCCGCACCGCGCGGTCCTTCGGCGTGCCGGTCCTGCTGGACACCAGCGGCGAACCGCTGCGCCGTGGGGTGGCGGCCCGCCCCGACATCATCAAGCCGAACGTCGACGAACTGGCCGAACTCACCGGCTCCCACGATCCGTTGCGCGCCACCCGGGACGCCCGCCGCCGCGGCGCCCACGCGGTGGTCGCCTCCCTGGGCCCGGACGGCCTGCTCGCCGCCACCCCCGACGGCCACTGGCGCGCGAGCCCGCCGTCGCGGGTGCACGGCAACCCGACCGGCGCGGGCGACTCGGCGGTGGCCGCCCTGCTGTCGGGCCTGGTCGAACGGCTCCCCTGGCCGGACCGGCTGTCCCGGGCGGTGGCCCTGTCGGCGGCGACCGTACGGGCGCCCGCGGCGGGCGAGTTCGACCCCGCGGTGTACGAGGAGCTGCGGGCGCGGGTGCCGGTGACCACGGTGCTCAGCGCGCCCTGACGGCCCCGCCGCGCCCGGTCAGCCGGTGACCTGGCCCTTCTTGATCCAGAGCTGGTCCAGCAGGACGTTGCACTTGTCGCCCGGCTGGCAGGAGATGGAGATGATGTTGTTGCCCTTCTTGAGGGTGGGCCACACGTAGGAGCGGGTCCAGCCCTGGGCGAAGTCGCCGTCGGCGGCGTGCCGCCAGTTCTTCAGCCCGAGCTTGCTGCCGAACTCCTTGCCGTTGACGGTGACCGTCATCGACTGGTCCTCACCGGTCGCGCTGTACCGGGTGAAGAGGGTGTAGGCGCCGTCCGAGGGGACGTCCACGCTCCAGGTGGCGGAGGCGCCGACCTGGTTCAGGCCGCCCACGTACTTGCCGCCCGCGCCCTGCGCGCCCTGGACCTCCGTGGCCGGCGCGGCACCGCCCGACAGCTGCACGGAGCTGTCCGCCGCGTCGACCTTCGGCAGCTGGCCGCTGGAGGCGCTGCTCGTCGGGGTCGGGTCCGCGCTCTGGGACTGGGCCGGGGTGGCGCCTGCCTGGTCGTCGGAGTTCTTGTCGTCCGGGTTGCCGTTGAACATGGCGATGCTGATGCCGACGACCACCGCGGCGACCACCGCGATCGCGCCGATCAGCAGGCCCTTGGTGTTGGGGCCGCGGCGGCCGGGCCCGGACCGGGGAGCCGGGGGACGGCTGCCGGGCGGGGTGGCGCCGGGGAGCGTCTCGGGGGCCTGGTAGTGGGCGTTCGGCTGGCCGTAGGCGCCCTGCGGCGGGACGTAGGGCGGCTGCTGCTGGCCGTACTGACGCTCGCCGACCGTGCGCACCCTGCTGACCGAGTTCGGGTAGCCGTAGCCGCCGGACGGCGGCTGCGCCCCTCGGGCCTGGCCGTCTGCGTACAGATAGCCGAACGGGTCGTCTTCCTCGGGCGTGCTCGCGCCGTTGTCGCCGGGCGTCATCCCTTGGTACTCCTCAACAGGTGCGAACGGATGCGGTCATGGCTGGAAAGGCGAGCCTACCCCCACCGTCTGAGCCAAACGGGTGACCTAGACCGCATCAACTCGCTGACCTGCGGTTCATCCCGCACGTCGATGTTGTTTGGGACGAGATCGTTTCTCTACGTACATCCGCTCGTCGGCCGACTTCAGGACCTCGTCGGCGGTCATCCCGCAGTGGGCCCAGCCGATGCCGAAGCTGGCGCCCACCCGGACCGCCCGCCCCTCGGCCCGGATCGGCTGGATGATCTCGTTGCGCAGCCGTACGGCCAGGTCCTCGGCGTCGGCGCGGCCGAGGCCGTCGGCGAGGATCACGAACTCGTCGCCGCCGAGCCGGGCCACCGTGTCGCCGTCGCGCACGCCCTGGGACAGCCTCCGGGCGACCTCGATCAGCACCGCGTCGCCCGCGTTGTGACCGAACCGGTCGTTGATCGACTTGAAGCCGTCCAGGTCGCAGAAGAGGACCGCGAGGCCCTTGGTGCCGTCGTCCTGGTCGCCCTCGGGGGCCACGGTGTGCACATGGTGGTCGTAGGCGTCGTACACCTCCGCGCCCGGCGCGAAGTCGAAGCCGTGCCCCGCGGGGCCGTCGTACGCGGGATGCCCGTAGGCGGCGTCCAGGGACTCCAGGGCGCCGGCGTGCGCCGGGCGGCGGCACAGCCGGGCGGAGAGCCGTGACCGCAGCTCGGCGGAGTTCGGCAGGCCGGTCAGCGAGTCGTGCGAGGCGCGGTGGGCGAGCTGGAGCTCGCGGCGCTTGCGCTCCTCTATGTCCTCGACGTGGGTGAGCAGGAAGCGGGGCCCGTCGGCGGCGTCCGCGACCACGCTGTTGCGCAGCGACACCCAGACGTACGACCCGTCCCGGCGGCCGAGGCGCAGCTCGGCGCGGCCGCCCTCCGCCGAGGTGCGCAGCAGGGTGCCGATGTCCTCGGGGTGGACGAGATCGGAGAAGGCGTAGCGGCGCATCGCGGAGGCCGGCCGGCCCAGCAGCCGGCACAGGGCGTCGTTGGTGCGCAGGATGCGGCCGTGCTGTTCGCCGCCCATCTCGGCGATGGCCATGCCGGACGGCGCGTACTCGAAGGCCTGCCGGAAACTCTCCTCGCTGGCCCGCAGCGCCTGCTGCTCGCGCTCCAGGCGGACCAGGGCGCGCTGCATGTTGGAGCGCAGCCGGGCGTTGCTGATCGCGATGGCGGCCTGGAAGGCGTACATCTGGAGGGCCTCGCGGCCCCAGGCGCCGGGCAGACGGCCGTTGCGCGGGCGGTCCACGGATATGACGCCGAGCAGTTCGCCGCAGGTGGAGCCCTGCACGCCCGGGGTGTACATGGGGGCGAAGAGCCGGTCGGAGGGGTGCCACTCGTCCTCGAAGCGCGGCGCGGGCCCGTCGGTGAACCACTGGGGCACGTCGTCGTCGTCCAGCACCCAGCCCTCGGTGTGCGGTATGAAGACGAGGTCGCCCCAGCGCTCGCCCATGCCCAGGCGGCGGTCCCAGGCGTCGCGGGAGCCGACCCGGCCGGTGATCAGGGCCTCGGCGGCGGAGTTGCCGGAGAAGGCGGCCACGACGAGGTCGCCGTCGGGGCGCACGAGGTTCACGCACGCCATCTCGTAGCCCAGGGCGTTCACCGCGCCGTCGGCCACGGTCTGCAAGGTGTCCGCCAGGCTGCGTGCCGTGTTCATGTCCGCCATGACCTGGTGCAGCTGCCGCAGGGACGCAAGACGGACGTACGGCTCCGACTCGGTCTCCATGCTCGCCCTCCCCCCGAGACCTCGCAGCGAATCAAGGGTCGTCGTCTTCGGCGCCTCGTGGTTGCTCCAGCAGTTTCACCGCCACTGAATCACAGCGCGCTGCCCACCCGGTACACAGGGTCAACAATTCCTGCGCCTTGTGACTCAAGTCACAGCAAAACGTGAACAATTGGGCAGTGTTTCCGCGTTCTTCCCGTGTTCACCCATTGCCGGTACCGCGGTCATGTGCGGTGTGGTTCCGCGGGGTGTCCGTCCGCCGCTGGTCCTAGGACCCGGCTCGGGCGGAGGCCCGATGCGGTGCCCGCGAGCCGCAGACTAGCGTTTCCGGCGTGCTGAAGACGCCTTCCCCCACCACTCCCACGGCTTCCGGGCATGCTGAGGGGGTGAGCAACGACGAGTTCCGGGCCGCGCTGTCCCGACTGGCCGCCGGTGTGGTCCTGGTCACCGCGCAGGAACCGCCGCTCGATCCGGACGACCCGGCCGCACCGGACGTGGAGGACGTCGGCATGACCGCGACCGCCTTCATGTCCGTCTCCCTCGACCCGCCGCTGGTCCTGGTCAGCCTGCGGGAGGGCTCGCGGATGGACGACCTGCTCGCCGAGCAGCCGCTGTGGGCGGTGTCGGTGCTCGCCCAGAGCCAGCGGCACATCGCGGGCCGCTTCGCCATGCGGGGCCGCATCAGCGACCGGCTGCTCTTCGAGGACATCCCCTACACGCGCGGCGAGGCCACGAACGCCCCGCTGGTGGGCGGCGCGCTCGCCACGCTGGAGTGCCGGACCGAGCAGCGGGTGGCGGCCGGGGACCACACGCTGGTCATCGGCCGGGTGCTGACGGCGCGGGTGCCGAGCGCGGAGGGCGGGCCGCTGACGTACTTCCGCGGCCGCTACCGGCAGTTGGGCTGAGGCGCCGCGAATTTCCGTGGTGGCGCGGCCGCCCCACCGCCTAGGGTGCGCGGATGGCACCGCAGCTGGAAGAGATCACGCCCCGCAACTTCGAGGCCGCCCTCGGCATCCGTGTCCGGCCCGACCAGGAACACGCCGTCGAGCCGGTCGAGCGCTCGCTCGCCGAGGCGTACGTCCACCCCGCCGGGGTGGCCTGGCCCCGCCTGATCCTCGACGGCTCCCGGCCGGTCGGGTTCCTCATGGCCTTCCTCGACATCGACTGGTACGGCGACGGGAGCGTGCGCCGCTCCGGCCTGTGGCGGCTGAACATCGCGGCGGACGAACAGGGCCGCGGGTACGGGCGCTTCGCGGTCGCGGCGGTCGGCGCGGAGATCCGGCGCCGGGGCGGGTCCGATCTGTACGTGACGTGGCACCCGGGCCCGGACGGCCCCGAGGAGTTCTACCTCCGCCTGGGCTTCCGCAAGACCGGGGAGACGAGCGGGGGCCAGGTGGTCGGAGTGCTCGGGCTGGAGGACGGGCCGGACGGCGAAAAGGCCTAGGGTCTTTCGTTGGATCAGGCCGGATCAGGGAGCGGGGTCTGGTGCGTGCAGATGCAAGGCGGAGGAGGGAGTCAACGCGGAGCGTTGGCGCGCGGCGGCGGGGCCGCGCCCGACGATCCGGCCGACCTCCTCGAACGGCACCCCGGACAGGTCGTGCAGCACGAACGCCGGCCGCTCCGCGGTCCCCGGCGTGTCGAGGACGACGAGCAGCGCCGCTCCCGCCGAGTCGGCGAGCAGCGCGTCCTGCGCGGGGTCCGGCTCGGCCGGGGGGCCCGGCCGCCGGCTCTCCAGCGGCTGTTCGCCCCGGGCGCGGCGCGAGCGCGGCACGTCGAGGCGGACCCGCCCGACCACGGTGGTCGGCCGGCCCCCCGGGCTCGGCCGCCGAGACCGAGGGCGCGGTGCGTGTCGGCGCTCCGGGGCGGCGGATGGGACAGCCGGCCCTACCCCCAGTCCCGGCCCGAGCGCCCGCGCTTGGTCTGCGCGCGCTGCTTCTTGTCCCGCAGCCGGCGCTCGTTGATGCCGCGCGGGATCCGGGTGGGCTTGCGCGGCTTGGGCGGGGGCGCGGTCGCCTCCGCGAGGAGCGCGGCGAGGCGTACGGCGGCGGCCTCGCGGTTGCGCCACTGGGAACGGTGCTCGGATGCCCGTACGGTCACCACCCCGTCGACCAGCCGGCCGGCCAGCCGCTGCAGGGCCCGCTCCTTCCACACCGGCGGCAGCGCCTCGGTGGCCGCCAGGTCGAAGCGCAGCTCCACCTGGGAGTCACTGGTGTTCACATGCTGCCCGCCGGGCCCCGACGACCTGGAGAAACGCCACATCAGCTCGGCCTCGGGGAGCGAGACGGAGCCGCGGACGAGGTAAGGACCGGACATGCCTTCCATGTTCCCGGTCCGGGCCCGTGCGCGTCACCCGGATTTCCCGGACCGTGGAGATGTGCGGGTAAAAAAGGTAAAGGGGTGCGGAACCATCAGGGTCCCCCTCCGCGTTGTCCCGGGTGACGGTAGCTTCGTCGGCACGCATTTCACGTCTTAGGAAGGACCCCACATGGCTGTAAGCCTGTCCAAGGGTGGCAACGTCTCGCTCACCAAGGAGGCTCCGGGCCTGACCGCCGTCACCGTGGGCCTCGGCTGGGACGTCCGCACCACCACGGGCACGGACTTCGACCTGGACGCCTCCGCGATCGCGGTCAACGCGCAGGGCAAGGTCTACTCGGACGCCCACTTCGTCTTCTTCAACAACAAGCAGACCCCGGACAACACCATCGTCCACACCGGCGACAACCGCACGGGCGAGGGCGCGGGCGACGACGAGGCGATCAACGTCAACCTGGCCGCCCTGCCCGCCGACATCGACAAGGTCGTCTTCCCGGTCTCCATCTACGACGCCGAGAACCGCGGCCAGAACTTCGGCCAGGTCCGCAACGCCTACATCCGCATCGTCAACCAGGCCGGCGGCGCCGAGATCGCCCGCTACGACCTGTCCGAGGACGCCGCCACCGAGACCGCGATGGTCTTCGGCGAGTTGTACCGCAACGGCGCGGAGTGGAAGTTCCGCGCGGTGGGCCAGGGTTACGCCTCGGGCCTGGTCGGCATCGCCCAGGACTTCGGCGTCAACGTCTGAGGCAGCCGTTCTCGCACCTCCCCGGCGGACCGCCGGGGAGGGCGGAAATTCCGGCGCGGGCGCGCGAGCGCGGGGGTAGGTTGCCCCGATGATCCTCGCGCCCCTCTCCCCCGGCCAGGACATCCCGGGCCCTTTGCTGTCCGAACTCACCGCGCTGTACGCGTCGAACAGCGCCTTCCACCGCCTCACCGGCGACTTCCCCGACCCGGACGACATCCGGCCGCACCAGGTCGCCGAGGCCCTGACCGGGGAACTGGCCGTCCCGGGAGCCGAGGTGCTGCTCGCCCGTGCCGGCGACGGACGGCTCCTCGGGCTGGCGATCACGCTCGCCCGGCATCCCGACCCGGCCGACCCGGACCCCTGGATCGGGCTGCTGCTGGTGCACGGGGCCGAGCACGGCAAGGGGTACGGCCGCGCCCTCGCCGAGCGACTGGAGGACCGGCTGCGCACACGGGGTGCCGCCGCCGTGCGGCTCGCCGTGCTCGACAACAACCCGGCGGGGCTGGCCTTTTGGACCTCGCTCGGCTACGGCCTGCTCGACCGTCGCGCCGACCGCGCCCTCGGCCGTCCCTGCGCCGTCCTGCGCAAGCCGCTGCGCGCCCTGCGGCCGGCGGCCCGGATCGCCGTCGTGGACCCGGACGGCGCGGTGCTGCTGTTCCGCTACGACAACGCCGAGGCGGGCATCCACTGGGCTCTGCCGGGCGGCGGCCTGGAGGCGGGCGAGGGGCCGCGCGAGGGCGCCCTGCGGGAGCTGGCGGAGGAGACGGGCTGGACCGATCTGTCACCGGGCACCCTGCTGTGCACCTGGGAGAACGACTTCACCCGCGCGGGCGTGCCCGTCCGTCAGCACGAGCACGTCTACGTCACGCGGGGACCGCGGCGCGAGCCGGGCGGCGCGGACCTCGCGGCCGAGGGCGTCCTCGCCTGGCACTGGTGGTCGCCGCGGGAGCTGGCGCGGGCGCGGGAGCCGGTGTGGCCGCGCGGGCTGGCCCGGATGCTGGAGGCGTGGGCGTCGGCCGGGGGCAGGTGAGGGGGCGTGCGCTACGGGTGCGCCGGCTTCCCCTCCCCGTACAGCCAGTCCCGCCAGATCTCGCTGAAGTCCACGCCAGGGAAACGTTTTTGGACGTAGGCCGTGAAATCCGCCGTGCTCGCGTTGCCGTGGCGGTGGGCCGCGGGCCAGGCGCGCAGGAAGGCGAAGAAGGCCTTGTCGCCGACCTTCTGGCGGATCTTGTGCAGGACCATGGCGCCGCGCTGGTAGACGGGCGTGCCCGAGATGTGCTCCGCGCTCGACGGCCGCGCGGGCGGGAAGGCCCAGAGGGTGTCGTCGTCGCGGTGGTAGTAGTCGAGGAAGGTCCGCTGGGCGCTGTCCCCGCCGTGGTCCTCCTGCCACAGCCACTGGGCGTAGGTGGCGAAGCCCTCGTTGAGCCACATGTCGCGCCATGACTTCGGGGTGACCGAGTCGCCGTACCACTGGTGGGCCAGTTCGTGCACGAGGGTGCCGGTCTCGGGGGCGCCGGGGAAGACGGGCCGGTTCTGGGTCTCCAGGGCGTAACCGGCGGCGCCGGGGCGGGTGATGATCGCGCCGACGGAGGAGAAGGGGTAGGGGCCGAAGGTGTCCTCCTCCCACTTGACGATGCCGGGCAGTTGCGCGAGAACCGCCGCGCTCGCCCTGACCTGGCCGGGGTCGACGGCGGTGAGGACGGGCAGTCCGCCGGGCCCCTCGCTGCGGGTGACGACGAAGTGGCCGATGGCGACGGTGGCGACGTAGCCGGCCATGGGCTGGGCGGTGTGCCAGTGGTAGGCCGTACGGCCGCCGTGGGTGGACTGGCTCGCCAACTCACCGTTGCAGACGGCCTGGAGGCCCTGCGGCACGGTGACGGTGATGTCGTACGTGGCCTTGTCGGAGGGGTGGTCGTTGCCGGGGAACCAGGCCATGGAGCCGACCGGCTCGCCGAGGCCGAGGGCGCCGTCGGCGGTGGGCAGCCAGCCCTCCTCGGAGCCGTCGGGATCGGTGAGGGTGCGCGGGACGCCGGAGTAGCGCACCGTCGTCCGGAAGGTGTGGCCCTCGCGCAGGTCGTCGTGCGGGCGGACGGTGAGCTTCTGCCCGGCGCGGTTGAAACGGGCGTCCCGGCCGTCGACGCCGACCGAGTCCACGCGCAGCCCGGAGAGGTCCAGGTCGAAGGCCGACAGGTCCTTGGTGGCACGGGCGGTGATCACCGCGGTGCCGGTGAGCCGGCGGGTGGCGGGGGTGTAGTCGAGGGTGAGGGCGTAGTGGTCCACGTCGTAGCCGCCGTTGCCCGCCCTCGGGAAGTACGGGTCGCGCAGACCGGAGCCGCCCGGGGTGCCGTGCACCCCGCCCTCGCACGCGGTGCCGGTGAGGACGAGGGCCAGCACGGCCGCGGTGGCCGGCACGGCACGTACGGATCTGGACATGTCAGCGATCTTAGGGGCGGGGACAGGCCAGGCGGCGTGACACCATCGGTGGGTGCTCGATATCGGCTATGCCCTCTCCAACCGCTTCCCGGACCCGCCGCAGACCGACTACCGCCGCGCGGACGTCCACGCGCTGCGGCACGACCTGTTCTGCGGGGACGTGTACCTCGCGGACACGAAGACGGACCGGGAGCTGTCCACCGCCTGGGGATGGGTGCCGGTGCTGGACTTCGCGTGGGCGCTGTGCGACATCGTGGAACGCCTGGACCGGGACCCGATGGGCTCCCGCGCCGCCCGGCCGCAGCGGGCGGAGCTGGACTTCACCGAGTCCACCGACCGGATGCTCTTCGAGCGCCGCTTCGGGTGGGTCGACATCACCGCCGACTGGCAGCCCCTGGAGGAGCCCCCGCTGTCCTTCTCGCACGCCGAACTCCGCCGTGAGGCGCGGGACTTCCTGCACGACCTGATCGCCGACCTCGTCGATCTCCACGAGGAGCTGGGCGACAACCCGGCGGTCTGGACCCTGCAGGCCCGCTTCCCCCGCGTCTCCTAGGGCTCTCGTCTGGATCATGCCGGGCTCGCGCCTGATCCAAACGAAAGACCCTAGCCGGCTACTCCACGCGGATCCCGACGGCAGCCGCCAACGCCGGTGCGAGATCCAGTAGTTGCCCGGTGCTGATCACCGCGCCGGACAACCGTTCGAGGCCCCGGGCGATCTCCAGCGGCGCGGCACCGCGCAGATCCACGTCCTTGAGGGTGGCCCCGCCGAAATCCGCCCCCTTCAGCGCGCAGTCCACGAACTCCACCCGCTCCAGGCGGGCGCCCGCGAAGTCCGGCTCGACCAGCACGCAGGACTCGAAGACCACGTCCCGCAGGCGGGCCGTGCGCAGGTTCAGGAAGTCGAGCTTGCCGCCGCGCACCACGACCCGCTCCAGCACGGCGCCGTGCAGCTGGGTGCCGCCGAGCCGGGGCTCGGTCAGTTCGACGTCGCGCAGGGTGGCCTCGGCGAGATCGGTGCCGACCCCGCGGGGAGCGGTGAGCACGCAGTCCAGGACGCGGGCGTGGCGCAGCCGGGTCCCGTCCAGCGCGCAGCCGCGCAGCGCGCAGTCCATGAACCGGGCGCCCGCCGCGTCCTGCCCGCTCAGATCCGCGTCCCCCAGTTCCAGTCCGTCGTAGTCGCCGTCGGCCTCCAGCGGGCCGCCGTCCCACGGTTCCAGCGGCGGCAGGCGCAGCTCCGGCCGCCGTGCCCCGCGCCGCATCCGGCTGCCGCCGGTCGTTTCCCTCGCCATGCGGTCCATGCTGCACCCCGCCACCGACAACGGCCCCGGCCCGCGCGAACACCGCCACGGCCGGCCCTTGACCTCAACCGCGCTTCAGGTCGGAGAGTTGCGGCAGTCGCTCACCTGGGGGTCCCCATGCACGCCGTACGCCTGTACGCCTTCGGTCCGGCCGAGAACCTGACCTACGAGGAGGCCGAGGATCCGGTCCCGGGCCCGGGGCAGGTGCGGATCGCGGTCGCCGCGGCCGGGGTGCACCTGCTCGACACGGCGCTGCGCGCGGGGCACCGCGGCCCGCTGCCGGAGCGGCCCGCCCTGCCGACCGTGCCCGGCCGGGAGGTGGCGGGCGTGGTGGACGCGCTCGGCGAGGGGGTGGCCGCGACGTGGCTCGGCAAGCGCGTGGTCGCCCACCTGGGCTTCGCGCCCGGCGGGTACGCCGAACTGGCCGTCACCGACGCCGGGCGGCTGCACGAGGTCCCGGAGCCGCTGGACTTCGCGGCGGCCGTCGCGATGATCGGCACCGGCCGCACCGCCCTGGGCGTCGCGGGGTGCGCCGAACCGGGGCCGGACGACGTGGTGGTCGTACCGGCGGCCGCGGGCGGCATCGGCACGCTGCTGGTGCAGTACGCGGTGGCGGCCGGGGCGACCGTGGTCGGACTCGCGGGCGGCCCGGCGAAGACGCGGCGGGTACGGGCGGACGGCGCCGCGCTCGCCGTCGACTACACCGCGCCCGGCTGGGCCGCCGAGGTGCGGGCGGGACTCGGCGGACGAGCCGCGACGATCGTCTACGACGGGGTGGGCGGCGCGGTCGCCCGGGAGGCCGTGGCGCTGCTCGGGCCGGGCGGCCGGCACCTGGTCTTCGGCTGGTCGGCGGAGGGCATCGGCGACGGGCGGGGGTACGTCGTGGAGGGCGTCTCCGAGACGGTGCTCGGGCCGGAGCTCGTGCGGCGGGGCGGGGGGCTGCGGGCGCTGGAGGAGCGGGCGCTCGCACAGGCCGCGCGGGGGCGGCTGCGGCCCGCCGTCACCCGCTTCCCGCTCGCGGCGGCGGCTGCCGCGCACCGGGCGCTGGAGAACCGCGGCACCGTCGGGAAGGTGGTGCTGGAGCCCTGAGGCCCCGAGCCCGCACCCGGATGCGGTACGTACCGATTCATGGTCTTCTGGCCAGATGAGTCTCGGCCGAACGGGTGAGTCCCGGGCCGCCGCGGAGGGTACGGATCCGCACCGCTGGTGGGGGCTGGTCGTCATCGCCCTCGCCCAGCTGATGGTGGTCCTGGACGCCACGATCGTGAACATCGCGCTCCCCTCCGCCCAGCGTGCCCTGCACATGTCCGACGGCAACCGGCAGTGGGTGATCACCGCCTACACGCTGGCCTTCGGCGGTCTGCTGCTGCTCGGCGGCCGGGTCGCCGATCTCATGGGCCGAAAACGCACCTTCGTGATCGGGCTCGTGGGCTTCGCCGTCGCCTCCGCGTTCGGCGGCGCGGCCACCGGCTCGGGGATGCTCTTCGGCGCCCGCGCGCTGCAAGGCGTCTTCGCGGCGGTGCTCGCGCCCTCCGCGCTGTCCCTGCTGACCACGACGTTCACCGACCCGCGCGAGCGCGGCAAGGCGTTCGGCGTCTACGGCGCGCTGGCCGGCAGCGGCTCGGCGATCGGGCTGATCGTCGGCGGGGTGCTCACCGAGTACCTCACCTGGCGCTGGTGCCTGTACGTCAACGTGCCCATCGCCGCGCTCGCGGTCTTCGGCGCGTTCGCCCTGCTGCACGACCGGCCGGGGCACGACGACGTCCGCCTCGACGTGCCCGGTGCGGTGCTCGGCTGCGGCGGCCTGGTCGCGATCGTCTACGGCTTCAGCGAGGCGGAGCCGCGCGGCTGGACGGACCCGCTGGTGCTCGGGCTGCTCGGGGCGGGAGCGCTGCTGCTCGCGGCGTTCGTGTGGTGGCAGGCCCGGGCGCCGAGCCCGCTGCTGCCGCTGCACATCCTGCGGGACCGGGACCGGGCGGGCTGCTTCCTGACGATGATGCTCGCGGTGATCGGCATGTTCGGGCTGTTCCTGTTCATGACCTACTACCTCCAGGTCATCCTGCGCTACTCGCCGGTGCGCACGGGGCTGGCCTTCCTGCCGATGACCGCGGCGATCGTCACCGGGTCCACCCAGATCTCCGCGCGGCTGCTGCACCACGTGCCGCCGCGGCTGCTGATGGTGCCGGGCATGCTGCTGGCGGCGAGCGGCCTGCTGCTGCTGACCCGGCTGACCGTCCGTTCCTCCTACGCCGGGGAGATCCTGCCGTCCCTGCTGCTGCTGGGGCTGGGCATGGGGCTGACGTTCATGCCGGTGTTCGCCACGGCCACGGCGGGGGTCGCGCCGCGCGACTCGGGGGTCACCTCCGCGACCGTCAACACCGCGCAGCAGGTGGGCGGCTCGATCGGTACGGCCCTGCTCAACACCCTCGCCACCACCAGCGCCGCCGCCTACATCGCCGCCCGCCCGCACCGGCCGGCCACGGTCGCGGCCGGCGTCGTCCACGGCTACACCGTCGCCATCGGCTGGGCCGCCGCCATCATGCTCCTGGCCGGCCTGGTCGCCGGTCTGCTGGTCACCGCCCGGGCCCCCAAGCACGGCCGCCGGCCGAAGACCCCGGTGTCCGAACCGGTCGCCTGACTCCACGGCCGGCCGCGGGCCGTCCCGCCCTCTCAGTGGCGCCCCGCCACCCAGTCCGCGGCCCTGGCCAGGCGGGAGGATTCGCCGGCGGGGTGGAGGCGCTCGCGGTGGTCGGCCGTGTGGTAGGTGGCGTACATGCCCTGGACGCCGAGCCAGCGGAAGGGTTCGGGTTCCCACTTGCGGACCTTGTGGCCGACCCAGGGCAGGTCGGTCAGTTCGGTGCGGCCGCCCTGCCCGGAGTCCTGCTGGACCAGGTCGCGCAGGGTGCGGGCGGCGAGGTTGGTGGTGGCGACGCCGGAGCCGACGTAGCCGCCCGCCCAGCCGAGGCCGGTGGAGCGGTCCAGGGTGACCGTGGCGCACCAGTCGCGGGGCACGCCGAGGACGCCGGACCAGGCGTGGGTGACCGCGACACCGGCCAGGGACGGGAAGAAGCGCACCAGGACGTCCCGCAGCGCCTCGACGGTCGCCCGCTGGGTGCGGCCGTCGTTGTCCGTGCGGGAGCCGAAGCGGTACGGCACCCCGCGCCCGCCGAGCGCGATCCGGCCGTCGGCGGTGCGCTGCGCGTACATGTAGGCGTGCGCCATGTCGCCCAGCGTCTCCCGGCCGTCCCAGCCGATCGCCGCCCACTGCTCCTCGCTCAGCGGCTCGGTGGCGATCATCGAGGAGTTCATCGGCAGCCACGTCCGCTTCTGGCCCTTGAGGGAGGCGGTGAAGCCCTCGGTGCAGCGCAGGACGTAGGGCGCGCGGACGGTGCCGTAGGGGGTGACGGCGTGCTTGGGGCGGATCTCCGTCACCGGGGTCGACTCGTGGATCGTCACCCCGAGCGCGGCCACCGCCGCCGCCAGACCCTTCACCAGCTTCACCGGGTGCAGCCGGGCGCCGTGCGGGGTCCAGGTGGAGCCGACGGCGTCCGCGATCCGGATCCGCTCGGCCGTCTCCCGGGCGCCGTACAGCTCGCGGTCCTTCTCGCCGTACGACAGCTCGTGCTCGTGGAACGCCTTCAGCCGGGCCAGCTGGGCGGGGGTGGTGGCCACCTCCAGGACGCCGCCCTTGTGCAGGTCCGCGTCGATGCCCTCCGCCTCGGCGACCGCGATCACCTCGTCCACGGTGTCGTTCATCGCCTTCTGGAGCCGTACCGCGGCCTCCCGCCCGTGCAGCCTGGCGTACCGGTCGCGGCCCGCGACGCCGTTGTACAGCCAGCCGCCGTTGCGGCCCGAGGCGCCGTAACCGCAGAACTTCTGCTCCAGGACGGTGATCCGCAGGAAGGGCGCGGCCTTCTTCAGGTAGTAGGCGGTCCACAGACCGGTGTATCCGCCGCCGACGATCACCACGTCGGCCGTGGCGTCCCCGGACAGCGGTTCCCGTACCGCCGGGAGGCCGTCGTCCGCGTACCAGAAGGAGATGCCACCGTTCACGACACTGCTCACCGAGCTGCTCATGGCCGGGAACCTAACCCGTGGGAGTGGTCGGTGTCTCCTTCGGATTCCGTGCTTTCGCGCGGCTCGTGGTGAGCGGGTAGCAGGCCAGGCCGATCAGCATCGCCAGGAAGTGCCCGACGTCGGTGAAGGTCGGCGACCCGGCCAGCGGAAGGGTGAAGACGGCGAGGACGACGGCGAGATAGCCGTAGCGCCAGGGCGGGGCGATCCGGTAGGTGAGGACGGCGACGACGCCGGCCAGCGCGTAACTGACGCCGATGTCCAGGGTGTTGACCGCCGAGTGCGGCGCGATGCCGTCCTTGATCGCCTTCAGCAGCAGGCCCTCGCTGACCAGGGACGCCAGCACGTGCGCACAGGCGCACACCGCGAGCCAGCGGGCGGTGCCGAGCCACCGCTCGGCCGGTGCGTGGAAGACCGTGTACAGCACGGCGTACGGCAGCCACCGCCCGCCGTCGATCCACATCGCGCTGGTGACCAGCACCCGCAGCGGGGTGCGCGACAGCTCGTGGATGTTGGTCGACCTGCGGCGCAGAAAGTGCTGCTCGAACCCCGGCGACATGCGGTGCACCGCGACGGTCGTGACGAACAGGACGGCCAGCCAGACGTAGGTGCCCGGGGCGCCGCGGACGTACCGCGCGACCGCCCCGAGTCCACGGCGCAAGGGCTTGACCCGGCTCACGTCGCCAGTATGCGGCCCCTTCCGCTGACACGCCGCCGGATGGCCTATCCGTACAAATAAGGATTATTGGGTCATAACGTACCTGGTATGAAGAGATGTCACATCGCTTATGCCGCGAGCGCCGTCGCAGCACTGATCGGCGCGGGACTCGGCGCCGCCCCCGCGGCGGCCGCCCACCAGACCCTGGTGGTCCGCCAGGGCGAATCGATCCAGCAGGCGGTGAACCGCGCGCAGCCCGGTGACACCGTGCTGGTGCTCCCCGGTACCTACAAGGAGAGCGTCACGATCAACACGCCCCGGGTCACCCTGCGCGGCCTGGGCGGCCGCACGGTGATCGAGCCGGCCGTGAGGACGGTCGCGGGCAAGGCGCCGCAGGCGAACACCAAGGCGACCAAGAGCTGCGCCGAGGGCGGCAACGGCATCTGCGTGATCGGCACCAAGAAGAAGAACGTCGAGGGCGTCACCGTCGCCGATCTGCGGGTGACCGGCTTCGCCCGCGCCGGGGTGTTCGGCATGGCGACCGACGGCATGACCGTGCGCGGCGTCCAGGCCGTGAAGAACGCGGTGTGGGGCATCGCCCAGGAGCGCTCCGTGCGCGGCCACATCTTCGGCAACTACGCCCAGGGCAACGGCGACGCGGGCGTCTTCCTCGCCAACACCATCACCGAGGAGGCCGGCGCCCTCGACACCCGGCGGACGGTGGTCGAGCGCAACCGGCTGGAGAACAACCGGATCGGCGTCACCGTGCGCCGCCTGCGCAACCTCGCCGTCGCCGAGAACTACATCACCGGCAACTGCGCCGGTGTGTTCGTCGTCGGTGACGAGAACAGACCCAAGGCCGGTGCCCTGGAGGTCGCGTACAACGACGTGAGCAGGAACAACAAGTCCTGCCCGAAGACCGACCGGCTGCCTGCGATCCAGGGCTCCGGCATCGTGCTGACCGGCACCGAGAAGACCGTGGTGGACGGCAACCGGGTCGTCGGCAACACGGGCAGGTCCCCGCTGTCCGGCGGCATCGTGCTCTTCAAGAGCTTCGTCGGCGTCACCAACGACGACAACCGCATCAGCGACAACTCGCTGGACGGCAACGGGCCCGCCGACCTCGTCAACACCGAGACCAAGGGCAAGGGCAACACCTTCCAGCACAACGCCTGCCGCGCCTCCAAGCCCTCGGGCCTGTGCTGACCGCCCGACCACTGCCCCTGCTGGACCGACGCAGACCGAAGAACGAAGGAAGCCGGCAGATGACCACCGCCGAGACGGCACCGCCGAACCAGACCACCCCTCAGGCCCCCACCGCCCCGCCCCCGCCGATGCGGCTGCGCGAGCTCGTGTTCGGGGCGGCCCTGTCCGCCGCGGTCCGCGCCGCCGCCCGGCTGGGCGTGCCCGACGCGCTCGGGGACACCCCGATGTCCGCCGAGGCCCTCGCGGCCGCGGTGCGCACCGAACCCAAGCCGCTGCGCCGCATGCTGCGCGCCCTGACCTGCTACGGCGTCTTCACCGAGCGGCCCGACGGCACCTTCGCGCACACCGAGATGTCCCGGCTGCTGCGCGAGGACGACCCGAACAGCCTGCGCGCCATCGCGCTGTGGTGCACCGAGCCGTGGACCTGGGCCGCGTGGCCCAAGCTGGACGAGGCGGTGCGCACCGGCCGCAACGTGGTGGAGGGCCTGTACGGCAAGGAGTTCTTCACCTACCTCAACGAGGACGCCCCCGAGTCCGCGGACGTCTTCAACCGGGCCATGACCCGCTCCAGCGAGCAGTCGGCGCGCGAGGTCGCGGCCCTGCTCGACCTGTCCGGCGCCGATTCCGTCGCCGATCTCGGCGGCGGCCAGGGACACGTGGTGGCCTGCCTGCTGGACAAGTACCCGCGGATGCACGGCAGTCTGCTGGACCTGCCCCGGGTGGTGGAGAACGCGCTGCCGAGGCTGCGCGAGGGCGGCGACCTCGCCGACCGCGCCCAGATCGTGCCGGGCGACGTCCGGGAGGCGATCCCGGTCCGCGCGGACGTCTACATCATCAAGAACATCCTGGAGTGGGACGACGAGAGCACGGCCCGGCTGCTGCACAACGTCGTCCAGGCGGGCGGGCCCGGGACCCGGGTCGTGGTCATCGAGAACCTGGTCGACGACACCCCGTCGATGCGGTTCAGCACCGCGATGGACCTGCTGCTGCTCCTCAACGTCGGCGGGGCCAAGCACACCACCGACAGCATGGTGCGCCGGCTCACCGCGGCCTCTCTCACCGTGGACACCATCCGGCCCGTCAACCCGTACCTGCACGCCTTCGAGTGCCACGTGCAGGGGTGACGGACACACCCGGGCCGTCGGCCGCCGGGCCCGCTTCGCCGCGGGCCCGGCGGCCGACGGCCGTCCGGTGGACAGTCGCGCTCAGGGGCGCTCCCAGACGTAGAAGCGGTGCGCCATCGCGTCCTTGGGAGACCGCCAGGTCTCCGGGTCGTACGCGCTGACGTACGCCGTCAGCCGCTCGCTGACGTCCCTGAACTCGGGGTGTTCGGTGACCTTGGCGATGGCCGGGCCCGGTTCGCGCTCGGACTCGATGAGGTGCATGTACACATCGCCGAACTGGAAGAGGCTGCGCCGGGTGACGCCCACGAGGCGGGGCAGTTCCCCGCGGTCGGACTCCTCGAAGATCTTGGCGATGTCGGGGGCTGAACCCGGGGCCATCCGGGCGACGATCAGGGCCTGGTGCACGGTGTTCGTCCTCTCCTCGTTGCCTTCGGTCCTCCTCGTGGCTCAGTCGGCGAGCGCCGGGGCGGGCCGGTGCCCGGCGGCGGCCTTCTCGATCTTGTCGCGGATCAGGGCCATCTGGACCTTGGAGTTCTTGTTGATGTTGTCGGTCATCCACTCGTCGTCGACCGGCGCCTCGGGCTTCATCGCGAAGTCCTGCGTCCACACCATGCGGGTGCCGGCCGGGACCTCCTCGTAGGCCCAGTGGATGTCCATGTGGGCGAACGGACCGGTCTCCACCCGGCGGGCCCTGACGGTGCGGGTGGCGCGGTCGGGCTCGCGCTCGGAGACCCAGCTCCAGACGGTGCCGTTCTCGTCCGGGTGCATGGTGAGCCGGAAGGTGGTCTTCTCGCCCTCCCGCTTGAGCACCTCGACCGCGGCGTACTCGCTGAAGAGCTGGGGCCAGCGCTCCAGATCGTTGGTCATGTCCCAGACCAGGTCGAGCGGGGCCGCGATGGTGATCTCGTTCTGGGTGTGTCCTGCCATGTCAGGCTCCTGCCATCAGCGTGTTGTTGACGAGGTTGAGGAACTGCTGGGGGGTCTTGCAGCGCTCGGCGTCCACCGGCATCGGCGTGCCGTGCTCGTTCTCCAGCTCACCGACGATGCCGAGCAGGCCCAGCGAGTCGACGCCGAGGGCGTCGAAGCCGGTGTCCGGCTTGTCGTGGAGCTGCTCGGGGCTGACGGTGACGCCGGCCGCCTTCTTCATGAGCGCTGCGAGTTCTTCGACGGTGATCTTGGACATGTCGTTCTTCTCCTTTGCTGTGCTCTCTGCGCCGTTGCCGTGGCCGGCCGCCCGGTGGACCGCGTTGTTCACCGGGCGGCGGGGTGCCGCAGCACCAGCGCCGAGTTCGACCCCATGAGGCCGCGGCTGAGGACCAGCGCCGTGCGGGACTCGGCGGCGCGGGCGCGGCCGGTGACGAGGTCGAGGTCGTGGCAGACGTCGTGCACGTTCGGGGTCGGCGGGATCAGTCCGTGCTCCATCGCGAGCACGGCCGCGGCGGTGTCCAGCACCGGGGCCGCGCAGTAGCCCCGGCCGGTACCGGTCTTCGGCGCGGTGACCGGCACCCGCGTGCCGTGCGCGCCGAGGGCGTCGGCGATCGCCAGCGCCTCCGCCCGGTCCGCCGCCGGCACCCCGAGGGCGTCGGCGAAGACCACGTCGACCTCCTCGGGCGCGCACTCCGCCTCGGCCAGCGCCTGCCGGATGGCCTGGGCGAGGCCCGCGCGGGACTCCGCCCAGCGGGCGGCGCCGGTGAAGGTGGCCCCGTGCCCGGCCACGAAGGCCCGGATGTCGGCGCCGCGCTCCCGGGCCGCGGCGGCGGCCTCCACCACGAGCATCGCGCCGCCCTCGGCGGGCACGAACCCGCACGCCGCGTCGGTGAACGGCCGGTAGGCGCGGGCCGGGTCGCTCTCCCGGCTCAGCTCCTCGTAGCCGAGCTGGCAGACCACCGAGTACGGCGCGAGCGGCGCCTCGGTGGACCCGGCCACGATCGCGTCGGTGCCCCGCCGCACCGCCCGGGCCGCGTGCGCGAGGGCGTCCAGACCGCCGGCCTCGTCGGAGGCGACGACCGAACAGGGGCCCTTGAAGCCGCGGCGGATGGAGACCTGGCCGGTGCTCGCGGCGTAGAACCAGGCGATGGACTGGTACGGCCCCACGAACCGGCTGCCCTTGCCCCACAGCCGCTGCAGTTCGCGCTGGCCGAACTCGCCGCCGCCGGATCCGGCGGCGGTCACCACACCGATCGAGTACGGCGACTCGGCGGTGTCGGCCGGGCCGAGCCGGGCGTCGCCGAGCGCGAAGTCGGCCGCCGCCATGGCGTAGTGGGTGAACCGGTCGGTCTGGACGAGGAAACGCTCCTCGATGGTGTCCGCCGCCTCGAAGGCGCGGACCTCGCCGGCCACCTTCAGCGGCAGGTGTTCGCAGCCCTCGCGGGTCACCCGGTCCAGGACGCTCAGGCCCTCGTGGGTGGCCTTCCAGAAGGTGTCGGTGCTGATGCCGTTGGGCGCGACCACGCCGATGCCGGTGACGGCCGCGCGCCGGTCCTGGGGTTCGCTCATCGTGTCCTCACTCCCTCGGCCGGGTCAGGATCACCGCGGACTGGAAGCCGCCGAACCCGCTGCCCACGGAGAGCACGCTGGTCAGCTTCCGTTCGCGGGCGGTACGCGGCACGTAGTCGAGGTCGCACTCGGGGTCGGGGGTCTCGTAGTTCGCGGTCGGCGGCACGGCCTGCTTGGCCAGCGCCAGCACGCAGGCGACCAGTTCGATGGCGCCGATCGCCCCGAGCGAGTGGCCCACCATGGACTTGATGGAGCTCATCGGGGTGTCGTAGGCGTGCTGCCCGAGCGCCCGCTTGACCGCCGCCGTCTCGTGGCGGTCGTTCTGCCGGGTGCCGGAGCCGTGCGCGTTGACGTAGTCGATCGCAGTGGGGTCGAGCCGGGCCTGGTCGAGGGCGGTGGAGATGGCCCGCGCCATCTCCAGGCCCTCCTTGGTCAGACCGGTCATGTGGTAGGCGTTGCCGAAGGTGGCGTAGCCGCCGAGCTCGCAGTAGACGTGCGCGCCGCGGGCCCGGGCGTGCTCCAGCTCCTCCAGGACGAGCACCGCGCCGCCCTCGCCCATGACGAAGCCGTCACGGTTGTTGTCGAAGGGCCTGGAGGCGTGCGCGGGGTCGTCGTTGTTCGGCGAGGTGGCCTTGATCGCGTCGAAGCACGCCATGGTGATCGGGGATATGGGCGAGTCCGACGCACCGGCTATGCAGATGTCGGCCCGGCCCTCCTGGACGGTGTGGAAGGCGTAGCCGACGGCGTCCAGACCCGAGGTGCAGCCGGTGGAGACGGTCTGCACCGGACCCTGGGCGCCGAAACGTTCCGCCACCGCGGAGGCCGCCGTTGCCGGGGTGAAGGCCCGGTGCAGCTGCGGCCGGGCCCGCTCGGGGTCCACGTCCCAGCGCTCGCCGCCATGGCTGACCAGCACGTAGTCGTTCTCCAGGCGGGTGGTGCCGCCGACCGCGGTGCCCACCGACACCGCGACCCGCCACGGGTCCTCCCGCCGGAGGTCCAGCCCCGAGTCGCGGACCGCCTCCTCGCCCGCGACCAGGGCGAACTGGATGTACCGGTCCGACCGCTCCACCTGCTCGGCGTCCAGACCGTGCGCCGCCGGATCGAAGTCGCACTCGGCCGCGATCCGCGAGCGCAGCTGGGAGGGGTCGAAGAAGGTGATGCCCCGCGTCGCGGTCCGGCCGGTGGCGAGCAGATCCCAGAACGCGGGTACACCGATGCCGCCCGGGGCGACGATGCCTATGCCGGTGACCGCCACGCGCCGGTTCATGACCGGACCCCTCCCCCGTCGGCACCCGCACCCGCCGGTTCGGCCGCCGGCGTCTCCTCGGTGTCGACGTGCCCGAGCTGCGGGCGCGGCGCCAGCGGACCCAGGTGGAAGACGATCCGCGCCTCCACCTTGCCGACGTTGCGGAACCGGTGCCGCATGCCGATGGGGATCATCAGCCCCTGCTCCGGGCGCAGCACGTGCGGCTCGCCGTCCAGGTCGACCTCCAGCTGGCCGCAGACGACGTAGACGAACTCCTCGGAGTAGGGGTGGTAGTGCTCACCGATGCGGTCGCCGGGCTGCACGATGGCCACGCCCATGAAGCCGCTGGTGGAGCCGACCGTGGCCGGGGTGAGCATGGCGCGCAGATCACCGCCGCGCCGCGTGTTGGGCTCGACCTCGCTGAGGTCCACGATTCTCGGACGGGGTTGGATCACGACAGTCCTCCGGTGGTGTGATCGGGCTTCTGGGGGCTCGTGGGGTGGCCGGGGGGTCAGACGGTGGGCGAACGGCGGTCGGTGACCAGCTCCATCGGGGCGGCCTCACCGGCCAGCAGCTCGCGCAGCCCGGCGGCCAGGGCGGCGTCCCCGGGCAGCGGGTCCACGTCCGCGCCCTCGTCGGCGAGGTCCACCAGCCGCACCACGACGTCCTCGCGCTCGAAGAGCGTGCTGCGCAGCACGCGGCTCGCCGGGTCGTCCGCGTCCGCCGAGTCCGCCTTGGCCAGCAGCTCCGCGAGCTTCATCCCGCACCCCGGCCGGGCCGGGTAGTACAGGGCCCGGCGGGTGCCCTCGGGCCGGTCGTCCGCCATCACGTGGTGGACGGCGGGCAGCGCCGCCCGAGTGAAGAACAGCCGCGCCGACTCCTGGTCGTCCAGGTCCCGGTCCTGCTCCAGATAGGGGTTGATGGCCTCCTCCACGGCCCGCACCTCGGGCGAGCGCGCCACGTGGCGCAGGGCGGCCATCAGGTCGCCGCGCACCTCGATGGCGCGCACCACCCGGTTGCCGTGCATGAACAGCGAGGTGCGCAGCAGCCGCGTGGAGTCGTCCACCCGCGGCTCCGGCGGGGCGTAGTCGGCGAGCAGCCTGGCGACCTTGTCCTCGGTGCCGGGCTTCACGGTGAAGGTCAGCGCGTGCCGGATCACCCCGTCACCGATGCGCACCTCGCTCTGCAGCCGGCCCCGGGCGGGCGCGTCGCCCGCGTACGCCCGTCCCGTCTCGCGGACGATGTGGAAGCGCAGCGAGCGGGTGTTGCGCACGCAGGAGTGCAGCGGCTCCACCATCCGCACGTGCTCCTCGCTGTTCACCCAGGTGAGGAACGGCGGGGCACTCTCCCACTCGCTGGTGATGAGCCATTGGGATGGATTCTCGATGGACTGGCAGAGTTGGTCGCTGACATGGCCGGGCACGGACGCAACCTGGTTGCAGAGCTGCTCGTACGCCTCCAGGAACTGCTGCTGCGCGCCTTCGTAGACGTCGACCAGCAGAACGACCCGGAGCCGCGAGCCGTCGAACACGGACTGGGAGACACGCGACACGTCCCGTGCCGGCGCTTCTGACAGACGTTCAGAGGTGGTGGTCATGGTGCGGACATCTCCTTGGCGGGGGTTCTCGGGTGCGCCGGTCACCGCCGTGACGCGACGTCAGCGCTTCTTGATCCTGTGCCGCTGTCCGTGAGCCCGCGACTCGTAGGAACCACGTGGGTGATCCAGGGCGCAAATGGCCCCAATCATGTGGATAGCGGGCATGAAAGGGACAGGCGCTCGTACGCACCCCTGCTCTGGAGGCCTCGATGCATCACACAGCCGACCACCGGGTCCCCGTCCTCATCGTGGGCGGCTCTCTGGTGGGCCTGTCCACATCCCTGTTCCTGGGCCGCCTCGGCGTACGCCATCTGCTCGTCGAGCGGCACGCCGGGACCTCCCACCACCCCCGCGGGCGGGGCAACAACGTCCGGACGATGGAGCTGTTCCGGGTGGCCGGCATCGAGCCGGACATCAAGGCGGCGGCCTCACTGCTCGCCGACAACCACGGCATCCTGCAGACCCCGACCCTCGTCGGCGACGCCGGGGAGTGGCTGTTCCGGGAGATCGACCCCGGCGGCGGCCTGAAGAAGTTCAGCCCCACCGCCTGGTGCCTGTGCAGCCAGAACGACCTCGAACCGGTGCTGGTGGACAGCGCCCGCGAACTCGGCGGCGACCTGCGCTACCACCACGAGATGGAGTCCTTCGAACAGGACGCCGACGGGGTGACCGCGGTCGTCCGCGACCGCTCCACCGACGAGCGCTACACCGTCCGGGCGGACTACCTCGTCGCCGCGGACGGCCCCCGCAGCCCCGTCCGCCGCGCCCTCGGCATCGGCCAGAGCGGCCCCGGCGACCTGTTCGCCAACGTCAGCGTCACCTTCGACTCCACCCGGCTGGCCGACGTCGTCGGCGACCGCCGCTTCATCTGCTGCTACCTCACCCATCCGGACGCCGACGGCGCCCTGCTCCCCGTCGACAACAAGGAGCGCTGGGTCTTCCACGCCCCCTGGCACCCCGAACTCGGCGAAACCCTGGAGGAGTTCACCGAGGAGCGGCTCCAGCGGCACATCGCCGCCGCCGTCGGCGTGCCCGGCCTGGACGTGAGAATCACCGGGATGGCGTCCTGGCGTGCCGCCGAACGGGTCGCCGACTCCTACTCGTCCGGCCGGGTCTTCCTCGCCGGCGACTCCGCCCACGAGATGTCCCCCACCGGCGCCTTCGGCTCCAACACCGGCATCCAGGACGCCCACAACCTCGCCTGGAAGCTCGCCGCCGTCCTCGACGGCTGGGCCTCCCCCGCCCTCCTCGACACCTACGGCTCGGAGCGCCGCCCGGTCGCCGTCGCCACCAGCGCCCGCGCCTCCGCCCGCTCCGTCGAGCACAGCCACCCCGGCTTCGCCCCGGCCCCCGGCGTCGGCGGCGCCAAGCGCGGCGGCATCCTCAACGTCGTCCTCGGCTACCACTACCCGCAGGGCGCCGCCCTCGGCACCGACCCCTCGGCGCCGATCATCCCCGACAACGTCGCCCTCACCGGCCGCCCCGGCACCCGCGCCCCCCACCTGTGGCTGCGCCAGGCCGCCCGGCGGCTGTCCACCCTCGACCTCTACGAGCGCTCCATGGTGCTGCTCACCGACGCCCCCGACGACGCGGGCTGGTACGACGCCGCCCGGCGCGTCGCCGCCACGGACGGCGTCCGCCTGGACGCCTACCGCATCGGCCCGGGCGCCGACGCCGACCTGATGTACGACACCGAGGGCACCGACTGGGCCGCACTGCACGGCGTCACCGCCGACGGCGCCGTACTCGTCCGCCCGGACGGCTTCGTCGCCTGGCGCGCGGACGCCGCGGTCCCCGACCCGGAGACGGCCCTGAGGGAGGCCCTGAAGGCGGTCCTGCGCACGGGCTGACCAGCACGGAAACGGCGCGGGGCGGCCCGATGGGCGGTCCCGCGCCGGTCCGAAGCCCACGACGCCGCTCGCACCGTCGGCGCCGAAGGTGAAGCGCCCCGGCTCGCCACCCTGGTCGAGCCGGCCCTCCGGGTGGTTCGAGGAGGAGACCACCGGCCACGGTGGACGGGTGTCAAGCCGTCAGTTCCCTCCCGATCTCCGTCAACGCCTCGACCACGACCCGTACCGCCGGTCGCACCGCCGCCTCCCGCCGCCACACCGCGTAGATCCTGCGGGTGAGCGCGGGTTCGACCGGCAGGGCCACCACGTCCGTCGGGAGGTGGCCCAGGCCCAGGCTGGGGACCATCGCGAGGCCCACGCCGGCGGAGACCAGGGCGATCTGGGTGGGATGTTCGGCCACCACGTGGGTGATACGGGGTTCGGCGCCCTGCTCCCGCATGGTGTGCATGAGCCATTCGTGGCAGGTCGAGCGCTGGGGCCGACTGATCCAGGACGCGTCGAGGAGTTCGCTGATGCGTACGGCGGGACGGTCGGTCAGGGCGTGGTCCGCGGGCAGCGCCACCCTCGCCGTGTCCACCATGAGCAGGCGCCTGCTCAGCTTCCCGGGCCAGGAGATCGGCATGTGCTCCCAGTCCTGGACGATGCCGACGTCCAGCTCGCCGCGCTCCACCTGTGGCAGCGGGGAGTCGTGGTCCACCTCCCGTACCCGCACCTCCAGTTGGGACGCCCGCTCGGCGAGGAGCCGCAGGGCCCGCGGCACCACACCGCGCGCCGCGGTGGGGAAGGCGCCCAGCGTCAGCCGGCCCACGGGATGGTCGTTGTACGACTGGAGTTCGGCCTCGGTCTCGTCGACCAGGGCCAGGATGTGCCGGGCACGCTTCGCCAACAGCAGTGCGGTGGCCGTGAGTTCCACCCCGCGGCCGGTGCGGGTGACCAGTTGGTGGCCGGTTTCCTGTTCGAGCTTGCGCAGGTGCTGGGAGACGGCCGAGGGCGTCAGATGCAGCACCGCGGCCGCCCCGCTGACCGAGCCGTGGGCGGCCACGGCCTGCAGGCTGCGGAGTCGATCCAGGTTCAGCATGGTGAATGCATGCTACAAACTGAGCTCACAAAACCTCGCTTGTCGTGGGCTTCCCTTGATTCCAGAGTGGTGGTCATGGAATCAGCCTCCTCCGCGACCGAACGCGCGGCCTACGACACGGCCGAGAGCGCAACCGAGACCGGGGGCGCCGACCCGTCCCCGGGTTCACCTTCCGCCGGTCACCGCCCCGGCCTCGACTGGCGCATCCGCTTCCTGCTCCTGGCCCTGGTCTGGGGCCTCAGTTTCCTCTTCGTCAAGATCAGCGGAGAGGTGTTCGCGCCGCTCCAGGTCGCCCTGGGACGGGTCGCGTTCGGGGCCGTCGCGCTGCTGGCCGTGCTGGTGGTCAAACGGGACACCCTGCCCCGCCGGCCGACGCTGTGGCTGCATCTCGCCGCCGCCGGCTTCCTGCTGAACGCCCTGCCGTTCACCCTCTTCGCCTACTCCGAGCAGCGCATCACCTCCGCGCTCGCCGGGATCTGCAACGCCACGACACCGCTGTTCACCCTGCTCGTGGCGATGACCGCGCTGCCGAGCGAGCGGCCCAACCGGAACCGGCTGGCCGGCATGGCCATCGGCTTCCTCGGTGTCCTCGTGGTCTTCGGCATCTGGAACGGCGCCGACGTCGGCGACCCGCTGGGCGCGGGCCTGGCCCTGGCGGCCGCGCTGAGCATGGGCGCCGGCTGGGTGTACGTCCGCCGCTTCCTCACCGACTCCGGGCACTCCAGCGTGTCGCTGTCCGCCGCCCAGCTGACCGCGGGCGCCGTCGAACTGGCCCTGGTCACTCCGTTCCTGACGTCGTTCCCGCACGCGTTCCCGCTCGCCCAGTCGCTGTCCCTGCTCACCCTCGGCGCCGTGGGCACGGGGGTCGCGTTCCTGATCCAGTACGGGCTGGTGCGGGACGCGGGCGCCACCGTGGCGTCCATGGTGACGTACCTCGTCCCCATCGTCTCCACCGTCGCCGGCGTCGTCGTGCTGGGCGAGACGCTGAACTGGCACCAGCCCGTGGGGGCCGTGGTGATCCTGGCCGGTGCCGCGCTTTCGCAGCGCCGGACTTCCTCGAAGTAATCACCTCCGAGCTTTTCGGAAACCCTCAGGAAATAACCGGCTCGTAGGCTTTGAACAACTTCGGAGAACGCTGAAAGGAAACACCCTTGTCTGCATCCGACACCATCAAGAAGATACTCGTCTCGGACATCTACGTAGAGGTCCCGGTCGAGCAGATAGGCGAGCAGGACAGCCTGCGGGACGTACTGGGGGTGGACTCCCTCGGCTTCGTCGAACTGCGCGTCCAGCTTGAGGAGGCCTTCGACGTCGCCATCTCCGACGACGACTTCACCCCGGAGCACTTCGCCAGCGTCGCGTCCCTGACCTCGCTGGTAGACAGCCTGAAGGCAGCAGCAGCCACCGCTTGACCGATGCCTCGGACAGCGCCGAACGGCGCGTGAGACACGAATGGAGCGATGTGGCCGACACCGCCACGCTGGAGCCGTACGTCACCGGAATCGGCTGGGAGACACCTCTCGGGAATTCCGTGGACGACGTATGGAAACAGCTGCTCGAAGGAAAGTCGGGAATTGCCGACACACCTTCCGAAATTCCCGTCCGAAGTCCGCTGGCAGCCATGGTGCCGACCGTTCCGCTATCCGCTGACCCGCACCTCCGACAGCAGGAACTCGCCGTACGTGCCGCGCGGGCGGCGCTGGCCGACGCCGGAATTCCACCGGGCGGCCCGGACACCGAGTTGATCCTCGGGACGAGTTACGCGGGAAACCTCGACGATCCCGACGTCCCCTCCCTCTACGACTGGGCCCGCCGCACGGCCGACCACATCGGCTTCCCCGGCACGCCGCTGTGTGTCACGACCGCCTGTTCCGCCGGGTCCGACGCCGTCCTGACGGGCGCCGAGCTGATCCGCTCGGGGCACCGCGAGGTCTGCGTCTGTGTCGGTGTCGACGTCGTCACCGCCGCCAAGCGGCTGGGCCACTCCCTGCTCGGCACGATGAGCGCCGAGGCCCTGCGCGCGTTCGACACCAGGCACAACGGCATGGTCCTCGGCGAGGGTGCAGGCGTCCTCGTCCTGGAGTCCGCGGCGCACGCCCGACGCCGGTCCGCACGGGTGCACGCCGTACTGCGCGGCGCGGGCTCCGCGAACGACGCCGCCGGCATGACCGCCCCCGACCCCAGCGGCCGCAGCGTCTGCCTGGCCGTGGAACGGGCCCTGACCGGCAGCGGCCTGAGCACCGACGACATCGCCGTGGTGAGCGCGCACGGCACCGGCACCCCCGTCAACGACGCCGTGGAGGCCACCAGCCTGCGGGCGCTGTTCGGCGCCGGCCCGCGCGGCCCCGTCGTCTACGGCACCAAGGGCGCGCTGGGCCACAGCCTCGGCGCCTGCGGGACGATAGAGGCCATCACCCTGATCAAAGCCCTCACCGACCGCGAGGTACCCGCCGTCCAGGGCCTGGAGACCCCGATGGAGGACTTCCCCCTGCCCCTGCCGGTCGGCGCGCCGAGTCCGGTACCTCCGGGCTCGGGACTCAGCCTGACGCTGGGCTTCGGCGGCTTCAACACCGCGCTGCTCTTCTCCGTGCCAGGAGGCGACGATGACTGATTCCCGTACGCCGGCCGCCCTGGCCCCTGTCGGGTACGCGGAGATCGTCACCGACGCGCCGGAGCGCCACTCCCGCAACGGCTCGTCCTTGTTCGCCGACCCCTTGGCCTGGCTGATGGCCGAGGCCGCCGAGGCCGCCGCACGGGACTGCCGCACCGGCCTGACGGAGATCGGCGACCTGTCCGAGATCGGCGACTTGGTCGGCATGATCGCGATCAGCGAGGTGTGCACGCTCGACACCATGCGCCTCATCGCCCGGGCCACGCCCCGGGGAAGGCTGTCGCCGTTGAAGTTCGCCGGCGCCAACCCGGGCTCGCTCGCCGGACTCGCCTGCATCCGGCAGGGGTTCCGCGGGCCGACGCTCACCCTCTCCATGCCGCCGGCCGCGGCCCTGCGCGCGGCCCTGGACGTGGCCGCCGGCTGGTTCGGCCGGGGCAGCGCCCGCTTCGTCCTGCTCGGCACCCACCGGCAGGACGGTGACACCCACGCCGTCCGGTGCGCCGTACTGCAGTCCGTCCGCGCTCCCGAGCCGCACACGGAGTCCGCGCTCGCCCGCCTCGCGGCACCGGTCCCCACGACCGTCGCCGCGGCCAGCTGAACGAGGTGTCCTCTCCCATGCTCACCCGACCTTCCGCCGTGGACCTGGGCATCAGCCGGGACGACGTCGTCTCGCTGCTCGCCCGTACCCTCGACCTCGGCCGGCCCGGCGACGTGCCCGACGGCCCCGACTTCGACGCCGTCGCGGCCGACTTCGCGCGCCTCGGTCTGCGCGAGGGGACCCCCGTGGTCATCGCCCTCGCCAACGGCACCCACCTGCTCAAGCAGTACTTCGCCGTCCTCCTCGGCGGCTGCGTCCCGATCTCCGTCGCCCCCTCGACCCCGTCCGCCCGCGTCAACGCGCTGGCCGGACATCTGCGCGCCGGGGCACTCGTCGCCGCACGCGTCGACCCGTCCCGCTACGGCGCCGACCGGGTGCACCAGGTCGGCGAGCAGCAGGCCGTGCTCCTGCCGGCCGGCGGGCCGCAGGGAGCGTACGCGCCGGGCCACGCGCTGATGCTCACCTCGGGCACCTCGGGCATGTTCAGCGCCTGTCTGCACCGGGTCGACTCGCTCCTGCGCAACGCGCGCCGGCACGCCGCGGCGGTGGGCACGCGGGCCGACGACCGGCTGCTGATCACGCTGCCGCTCTACTACTCGTACGCGATCGTCGCCCAGGCCCTGACCGCCCTGGTGACCGGGGCCGGGCTCGTCATCTCCGGACCGCCGTTCAACCCGGCCGGCTACCGTTCGGCCGTCGTCCGGCACGGTGTGACCTCGTCCTCCATCACCCCCACCATCGCACGCCAGTTGGTGGAGACGGGGGAGCGGCTGCCGTCCCCGCTGCGGTCGCTCGCGGTCGGCGGCGACCGGATGGACCCGGTGCACGTCGCCGGTCTTCTCTCGCTCAACCCCACGGGCGAGCTGTACGTCACCTACGGCCTCACCGAGGCCGGGCCCCGGGTGGCCACGCTGGCCGCCCACGCCGAACCCGCGCACCGCCACGCCTCGGTGGGCCTGCCGCTCGCCGGGGTCGGCGCCACGATCCGCGAACCCGGGCCGGACGGCGTCGGGGAACTCCTGGTGGCCACCGACACGGCACTGCTGCGCAAGGTCGGCCCCGCCGCGCGCCAACCGCTCCTGGAGCCGGGTCTGATCGCCACCGGCGACCTGTTCCGGAGCGACGACGACGGCTACCTGTACTACGAGGGCCGGCTCTCCGACTTCGTGGTGGTCCGCGGCGAGAAGGTCTCCCTCTTCACCGTCCGGCAGGCCGCGCAGACCATCCCCGGTGTCGCCCGCGCGATTCCCCGGGTCAGCCGGGGCGCGGACGGCGAGACACGCATCGACCTCGAAGTGCACGCCTCCGAACCGGTCCTGGTCACCGACGACATGGTCCACGAGGCGCTGCGACCGCTGCTGCTGCGCAGCGAACGCCCCGCCGAGATCACGGTCGTTCCCGTCTCCGCGACCGTCCAGCACAAGTGAACCGGACCAGCAGGCAAAGGAGCGACACCGTGACCGCACCCCGCACCCAGCTGTTCTGCGTGCCCCACGCCGGAGGCTCCGCCGGAGTCTTCCGGCCCTGGCAGCGCACGTTCCCCGACCACATCGACGTGGTCCCCCTCGAACCCGCCGGGCGCGGCACCCGCCGCTCGGAGGACTTCGCCACCCAGGTGCCGCAGGCCGCCGCCGACCTGGCCGGACTGCTCCTCGACCGGCTCGACACGGACCGGTTCTTCCTGCTCGGCCACTGCATGGGCGCCCTGATCGCCTACGAGATGGTCCACCACCTCGAACGCGCCGGCCTGCCCACCCCGCACACCCTGATCGTGTCCGGCCGCAACCCACCGCACCTGCAGACCGAGTGGGGCAAGCGGGTGGCCAAGCTGCCCGACGACGAACTCTTCGCGGAACTGCGCTCCGTGGGCGGAGTCCCCAAGGGACTCAGCCGCGCCATGGCCGACGGCTTCCTGCACATCATCCGCAACGACCAGGCCATGGTGCACGCCTACACCCCGACCGACCCGCCGCCCCTCATCGACGTGCCCGTGCACGTCCTGGCGGGCCGCGAGGACGAGATGACGCACCCCGACCGGCTGCCCGGCTGGTCGGCGTACACCACGGGCCCGGTCGAGGTCGAACACCTCACCGGTGGCCACTACTTCCTCTACGACTGGCCCGGCCACGTCGCGGCCCGGGTGGCCGGCTGGACGGCACAGGAGGCGGTCACCGCATGAAGTTCCGCCACCTGGGCACCACCGGCGTCCGCGTCAGCAGCCTCTGCCTGGGCACCCTCATGTTCGGTTCCTGGGGCAACAAGAGCGCCGACGACTCCGTCCGCATCATCCACCGCGCACTCGAAGCGGGCATCAACTACATCGACACGGCCGACTCCTACTCCCGCGGCGAGTCCGAGGAGATCGTCGGCAAGGCCCTGTCGATGTCCGGCCGCAGGGACCGGGTGATCCTGGCGACCAAGGTGCACTCCCCGATGGGCGTCGACCCCAACTCGCGCGGAAACTCGCGGCGTTGGATCCACCAGGCGGTGGACAACAGCCTGCGCCGCCTGGGCACCGAGTGGATCGACCTCTACCAGGTGCACCGGCCCGACCCGCACACGGACATCGACGAGACCCTCGGCGCGCTCACGGACCTCGTACGGGCCGGGAAGATCCGCTACTTCGGCAGCTCGACGTTCCCCGCCCACCAGATCGTCGAGGCCCAGTGGACCGCCGAACGCCGCCACCGGGAACGCTTCGTCTGCGAACAGCCCCCGTACTCGCTGCTCGCCCGCGAGATCGAGACGGACGTGCTGCCCACCTGTCTCAGGTACGGCATCGGCACGGCCACATGGAGCCCGCTGGCCGGCGGCTGGCTCACCGGCCGCTACCGCAAGGGCCAGGAGATCGCCCGGACCGGGCGGGCCGGCCGCTGGGGCAAGCGGTACGACATGTCGACCGAGGCGAACCAGCGCAAGCTCGACGCGGTGGAGCGACTGGCCGTGCTGGCCGAGGAGTCGGGCCTCAGCCTGATCCATCTCGCCCTCGCCTTCGTCCTGGAGCATCCCGGCGTGACCTCGGCGATCGTCGGGCCCCGCACGATGGAACAACTGGAGAGCCAGCTGGGGGCGGCCGACGTACGGCTCCCCCGGGACGTCCTCGACCGGATCGACGAGATCGTCCCGCCGGGTCGCACCCTCAACCCGGAGGACGGCGGCTGGAGCCCACCGGAACTCGCCGACGCGTCGCTGCGGCGACGCGGGCACTGAGGACGAGAGGAGGACGGCATGTCCGTCACGAGCGACGAGCAGCGGCCGGCGACCACGGTCCACGCGATCCCCGACGACCTGGCAGACCCGGCGTCCGGCCTGACCCCGGCCGGCTGGCGGCGACGGGCCGGGCACCGCTTCGAGATCGAAGCCCGCTACGACAGCGGCGACCAGCCGCTCGTCCTGGCGCACGCGGTACGGCTCGCGGCCCTGGCGGTCGCCCACGAGGCGTACCGGGTGCCCCGGGGCCATCATTGCGTCTTCCGGTCCGTGTCCTGCGCGCCCGCGGAGACCGGCCCGCTCGCCCTGCCGCCGGGCACCCCGATCACCATCGGCCTCGACTGCCTCGGCCCCGACCTGCGCCGCGGACAGCTGGTCGGCGCGGGCTTCAGGGGCGAGGTCCGCACCGACGACCGCTCGCTGGGCACCGGACAGGTGGACTTCGCGTTCCTCTCCCCGGCCGTGTACCGGTTCGTCCGCGGCACGCCGGGGGAGGCGGCGCCGGACGCGCCGCCATGGACCGGGTCGTCCGCCCGGGAGTTCCGTCCACGGCCGGACCAGCTGACCTTCCGGGGCGCGCCGGTGGACCACATCCCCGGGATGACCCTCGCCGAAGCCCTGCTGGAGCTGGTGCGCGACCAGACCGGCGGCGCCCGGGTGACGCACTTCTCCAGCAGGTTCACGGGCTACACGGTCCCCGACACCCCGTGCTCCCTCCACCTCCGCCCCACCGGCACGAACGGGACACGCAGCTACGAGGTGCTCGCGGTACAGTCCGGCCGGCCGGTCTGCGACGGGGTAGCCGCCGTCACCTGAGCCGCGCGCCCTATCCAGGAAGACCCGGCCCGTCCGGTTCCCACGAATCCCGGAAAGGCCCAGGTCAGTAACGCTCTGACCTGGGCCTCGGCCTCAGCGGAGCCCCCTGCCGGACTCGAACCGACGACCTTCGCTTCGCAAGTTCGATCTCTCCCCGGCCTGGCCGGAGGCCCGCCTCGTGCACCGGTGCCATGACCGCCTGCTGCGTGTTGCAACCGTCCGGGGTCGCTGATGTCAGCATTTGATGTCAGCGGAACAGTCCCGGTACCGGGCAGACCTCCAAAGGCGCGTCGGGCTGGTCGGCCCAGCGCCACCAGACATGCCGACCGGTACACATCCATAGCGCCCGGCAGGTCCGCCGGCCGTCGTTCCTCCGTTGGGAGAGGACGAACCCGCCGGACCTCATGGGCTGGCTGCACGCGGGACAGGCCGGGGCGTCGTCGGTCATGCCGCGCACCTTAACGGAGCGACCGCTTCGTCCCGAAGCAACTTGGATGCCCGGCTGGCCTTGCGCTGGTGCGGCGATCACCTGCACTGACGGTTCGCAGACATGCGTGCTCGTCGGGGCACAGCCAGATCAGCATCACCATGGACGTCTACACGCACGTGGCGTCGGACACGCAGCGCGAGGCCATCAGCCACATGGATCGCCTGCTCAGGCGCCGTGTCGAGCGTGAGTGACCGCCCGCGTTGATGTCACCCGTAGATGTCGAACGCCCCGGACCGATCATCGGCCGGGGCGTTCGCGCTGTTCAAACCAAGAGCCCCCTGTCGGATTCGAACCGACGACCTTCGCTTTACAAGAGCGGCGCTCTGACCAGCTGAGCTAAGGAGGCCTGGTCCGCGTCTGTGCGGACCTGCCTGTGCAGTGTACCCACGTCGCCTCGTGGGCCTGTCGAAAATTTCCCCGAAGTTCACAGTCGCCCATGTACTGACAGACCGGTGATCGCCGGGTACCGTCTCGGTTCAGTTCACTCACGTGGACTACGCCAACCACCTTCCTACAACGGATCGTCCGGCACGTTCCTGCCGGTAGAAGGGGGCCCATTCACCATGGCCACTGTCACGTTCGACCAGGCGACCCGGATCTACCCGGGTTCCACCAAGCCCGCCGTCGACAAGCTCGACATCGCGATCGAGGACGGCGAGTTCCTCGTCCTGGTCGGCCCGTCGGGTTGCGGGAAGTCCACCTCGCTGCGGATGCTCGCGGGCCTGGAGGACGTCAACGGCGGCGCCATCCGCATCGGCGACCGCGACGTCACCCACCTGCCGCCCAAGGACCGGGACATCGCCATGGTGTTCCAGAACTACGCCCTGTACCCGCACATGACGGTCGCCGACAACATGGGCTTCGCGCTCAAGATCGCCGGTGTCAACAAGGCGGAGATCCGGCAGAAGGTCGAGGAGGCCGCGAAGATCCTCGACCTCACCGAGTACCTGGACCGCAAGCCCAAGGCACTCTCCGGCGGTCAGCGCCAGCGTGTCGCGATGGGCCGCGCGATCGTGCGCGAACCGCAGGTCTTCCTCATGGACGAGCCGCTGTCCAACCTGGACGCCAAGCTCCGTGTCTCGACCCGCACCCAGATCGCCTCGCTCCAGCGACGGCTCGGCATCACCACCGTCTACGTCACCCACGACCAGGTCGAGGCCATGACGATGGGCGACCGCGTGGCGGTCCTCAAGGACGGTCTGCTCCAGCAGATCGACACCCCGCGCAACATGTACGACAAGCCCGCGAACCTCTTCGTCGCCGGCTTCATCGGCTCCCCGGCCATGAACCTGGTCGAGGTCCCGATCACCGACGGCGGCGTGAAGTTCGGCAACAGCGTGGTGCCCGTCAACCGGGACGCCCTCAAGGCCGCCACCGACAAGGGTGACCGTACGGTGACCGTCGGCGTGCGCCCGGAGCACTTCGACGTGGTCGAGCACAACGGCGGCGCGGCGAGCGCCCTCAGCAAGGACACCGCCGACGCCCCGGCCGGCCTCGCCGTCTCGGTGAACGTGGTCGAGGAGCTGGGCGCCGACGGCTACGTCTACGGCAGCGCCGACCTCGGCGGCGAGTCGAAGGAGCTGGTCGTGCGCGTGCCCGGCCGCCAGGTGCCGGAGAAGGGCGCCACGCTGCACGTCGTGCCGCGGCCCGGCGAGACGCACGTCTTCTCCACCTCCACCGGCGAGCGGCTGTCCGACTGAGCACCGTCCGACGAGAGGGCCCCGCGGTGCGCCGCTGGGCCCTCTTCGCATGATCGTTCCGGGCGTGGCCGTCAACCCCCTACCCCGAAAACCGTCGTTTCTCATCCCCCGTAAGAGTGACTGAACGTCCCGGTGGCATTACCGACCGCTACCCTCACACGCGTGAAGCACTCCATCACCACTCAGACGCGACGCAGCCACCGGGGCCCTGCCCGCCGGGTCGGCCGCTCCCTCGCCCTCGTCCTGCCCGTCGTCCTGGTGCTCTCGGGAACCCTCGCGGTCACCCGGGTCAACTGGACGGGAAGCCCCGCCAGCTCCGTGCTCACCGCCTCGGACGTCATCTCGGCGGAGGCCGCCCCCAAGGCGGTCGCCCACGCCCCCGAGGACGTGCTGCGGGACCGCCTGATGAGCGAGCTGCACGAGAAGAACCCCGGCGTGGTCCTCACCCACCTCCAAGAGGCCGTCAACGGCCGCCCGTCGCTCGCCCGGCACTGCTCCGCCATCGCCCGCGCCCTCGGCAAGGCCGCGGTGCGCATCTACGGCGCCTCCCGCGCCCAGTCGTACGCCCGCCCGGTGTGCGACACCTCCTTCGCCACCGGGGTGCTGGCCGCACGCGGCTGAACCCCGCCCGGGGCGCCACGTACAGTGCGGTTCATGACCCATCCGAACGCCGCGTCGCGCCCCACCCAAGCCGTGATCCTGGCCGGCGGCCAGGGCTCCCGGCTGCGTCCGTACACCGACGACCGGCCCAAGCCGATGGTCGAGATCCCCGGCACGGGCACCCCGATCATCGGCCACCAGCTCACCTGGCTCGCCGAGGAGGGTGTGACGGACGTGGTGGTCTCCTGCGGCCACCTCGCCGACGTCCTCCAGGACTGGCTGGACTCGGCCCAGCTGCCGGTCTCCGTGCGCACCGTCGTGGAGACCGAGCCCCTCGGCCGCGGCGGCGGACTCAAGTTCGCCGCCGCGCACCTCCCCCGCCCCGACCGGCCCTGGTACGCCACCAACGGCGACATCTGGACCCGCTTCTCGCTGCGGGACATGGCCGACTTCCACACCGAGCGGGACGCCGTGGCGACCCTGGCGCTGGCCCGGCCCCGCATCCCCTGGGGCGCGGTGAAGACCGACGGCTTCGGCCACATCACCGACTTCATCGAGGCGCCGCCGTCCACGTTCGAGATCAACGCCGGTGTGTACGTGTTCTCACCGGAGTTCACCGCGCTGCTGCCCGAGCGGGGCGACCACGAGCGCACCACGTTCCCGGGTCTCGCCCGGACGCGGAAGCTCGCCGGGTTCCCGCTGCCGCAGGGGGCGTACTGGCGGGCCATCGACACGGCGAAGGATCTGACCGAGGCGGCCAAGGAGTTGGCCGGGCTGGGCCGTTAGCACCGAGCGCGCGCCGTACAGGACAGGGCCCCCGCACCGGGCAGGTGCGGGGGCCCTCTTCCGTGGCGTCACCTCAGCCCAACAGGCCGCCGACCAGGCCCGGTTCGCCGGTGGAGCCGCCGCCGGAAGTGGTGGCACCGCCCGGGGAGGTGCCACCGGAGGTGGCGGTGCCGCCCGTGCTGGTGGGGCCGGCCGTGGTGCTGGGGGCGCCGCCGGTGGGCGCGGACTGGCGGGGCGGGAGCTGGCCCGTGGTGCCCTGTGTCTGGCTGGGCGTGGTCGTCGTACCGCCCGCGCTGTGCGTCGCGCCCGGGGTGCCGGCCGCGCCGGACGGGCTCGCGCCGGTCGTGGCGCCGCCCGAGGGGGAGGCGGGGGCCGAGGGGGTGTGCTTCTGCCGGGTGCCGGGCTCGCCCGGGAGCGGGGAGCCGGGGACGTTGTTGCGGGGGGCCTCGCCGGGGCCGGGGACGACCACCCGGCTGGAGTCGCGGACCGCGCCGCCGAGCAGCGAGCCGACCAGCAGGGTGAGACCGACGGTGAGCGCGGTGATCAGTGCGCCGCGGCGCAGCACGTAGCGGCGCAGCTCCCAGATGTCGGCGCGCGGGCCGAGCCGCCGCCAGGCGCTGCCCGCGAGCCGGCCGTCCACCGAGTAGACGGGGGCACCGGCGATGATCAGCGGGGACCAGGCGGCCAGATAGATGATGTCGGGGGCGTCGTACGCCGGGACGGTCTTCCAGCTGACGGTGACGATCAGCGCGGCCGACAGCAGCGCGCCGACCACCGCGGCGACCCGCTGCCAGCAGCCGAGGATCGTCAGTACGCCCACCACGACCTGGAGGAACGCGATCACGAGGCCCGAGCCGACCGGGTGGTGCAGGGCGACCTGGCGCAGCGGCTCGGCGACGTCCCAGGGGTGCAGCGTGTTGAGCCAGGTGACCATGGAACCGCGCTTGCCGCCGTCGAAGTAGACGGGGTCGCACAGCTTGCCCATGCCGGCGTAGATGGAGATGAAGCCCAGGAAGATGCGCAGTGGGAGCAGCACCACGCCGAGGTTCATCCGGCGGCCGGGGTAGTAGGCGTGCCTGCCCGGATCGTCGGCGGCCCGCTTGGCGGAGCGCGGGGCGTCGGGGTCGTACTCCTCGGCGAGCGGGTGGGACCCGGTGTCCTCGTCGTACCCGTCGTACTCGTCGTACTCGTCGTCGGACCTGAATCCGGGCCGGACGTACGGCTGTTGGTCGTAGGAGCCGGTGCGCATATGGGGCAGCAGGCGGGTGCCGCCGTCGTCGGCCGCGGTGCGCTGGTGGCCGACGACGGGGGTCTCGACGGTCTCGCCGAGCGCGTCGTAGGCGTCGTCGTAGTCGGTGGTGCCGACGCGCGGGATGACCCGGGTGGCGCCGGTGTCGGGCTCGTCGGCGTGGCCGACGATGCTGCCCCGCACGGCCTGGAGGAGCCGGTGGGCGCCGGTGTCGTCGGGGGCGGACTTGCCGCTCCACACGAGGGGACGGCGACGGCCGGCGCCGGCCCTGCCCGCCGGGGCCGCGACGGGCATCCGGGCGGTGTCCTGGCCGGTGCTGAGGTGACGGGCGATCCGCGGCGACCGGGTGCGCCGGGCCGACGCGCCCAGCTGCACGCGGAAGCTGGCGTGGTTGACGATGACCTGCGCCGGATCGCTCGGCACCTTCACCATGCTCAGCGCGGGAGCGTCGTCGAATCCCGACGAGCGGTCCCCCGTGGGTGTGCGGGGTGTTCTGGTGTCCACACTCATCTAACCGAGTGACGTGGAGTTAGGACACTGCTTTGACCGGCCGGATGTGTCCGGGCCCCGTCAAAGCAGCGTCGCACGCCATATGGACGCCGGAATTCCCGCGTAAGGGTGAAGTTCCGGACGGGTGTTCAGGCGCGTCGGCGGGCGGCCTCGTACAGCACGATGCCCGCGGCCACACCGGCGTTGAGGGACTCGGCGCCGCCCGGCATCGGGATGCGCACCCGGAAGTCGCAGGTCTCGCCGACCAGCCGGGACAGGCCCTTGCCCTCGCTGCCGACCACGATCACGACCGGGCCCTGGAGGGCGTCCAGATCGCCGAGTTCGGCCTCGCCGTCCGCGGCCAGACCGACCACCGTGAGCCCGGCCTTCTTGTACTGCTCCAGCGCCCGGGTGAGGTTGGTGGCGCGGGCCACCGGGGTGCGGGCGGCGGTGCCGGCGGAGGTCTTCCAGGCGCCCGCGGTCATACCGGCCGAGCGGCGCTCGGGCACGACCACGCCGTGCCCGCCGAAGGCGGAGACGGAGCGGACGACCGCGCCGAGGTTGCGCGGGTCGGTGACCCCGTCGAGCGCCACGACCAGCGGGTCCTCGCCCCCGTCGGCGGCGGCGTCGAGCAGGTCCTCCGGGTGCGCGTACTCGTACGGCGGGACCTGGAGGACCAGGCCCTGGTGGTTCAGGCCGTTGGTCATCCGGTCCAGCTCGGGGCGCGGGGCCTCCATCAGGTTGATGTTGCCGCGCTCGGCGGCGAGCTGGAGGGCCTCGCGGACGCGCTCGTCGTTGTCGATGAACTGCTGCACGTACAGCGTGTTCGCGGGCACGCCCTCGCGCAGCGCCTCGACCACCGGGTTACGGCCGACGACCAGCTCGGACGTGGACCGGCCGCCGCCCCTGCGCTGCTGCGGGCGGCCGCCCAGCGCGCGCCGGGCCTTGGCCGCGGCGGCACGCTGCTTGGCGTGCCCCTTGCGCATCTCGGCGGGCGGGGTCGGGCCCTTGCCCTCCAGGCCCCGGCGCCGCTGGCCGCCACTGCCGACCTGCGCGCCCTTCTTGCCGGACATGCGGCGGTTGTTCGCGGCCATGAGTCATCCGTTCCGTGAGCTTGGTTCGTACGTACGTCTTATGCAGTGTGCCGCCCGGGGGGCCGGGCGGCACAATCGATCAAGGGCCGGGCGGCCCGGCGGCTAGCGCGCGCCCAGCGTCCAGCGCGGGCCCTGCGGGCTGTCCTCGATGGCGAGGCCGGCCTGGGCGAGCTGGTCGCGGATGGCGTCGGCGGTGGCCCAGTCCTTGCGGGCGCGGGCGGACTCGCGCTGGTCGAGGACGAGCCGTACGAGGCTGTCGACCACGCCGTGCAGGTCCTCGCTCTGGTCGGACTCGCCGGCCCACCGGGGGTCGAGCGGGTCCAGGCCGAGGACGCCGAGCATGGCGCGCACCTCGGCGAGGCGGGCGACCGCGGCGTCCTTGTCGTCGGCGGCCAGCGCGCTGTTGCCCTGGCGGACGGTGGTGTGCACCACGGCGAGGGCCTGCGGGACGCCCAGGTCGTCGTCCATCGCCTCGGCGAAGGCGGGCGGGACCTCGGCGGCGGGCTCCACGGTCTTGCCGGCCAGCTCGGTGACCCGCTGCACGAAGCCCTCGATGCGGGCGAAGGCGGACTCGGCCTCGCGCAGGGCGTCCTCGCTGTACTCGATGGTCGAGCGGTAGTGCGGGGTGCCCAGGTAGTAGCGGAGCACGATGGGGCGCCACTGCTTGACCATCTCGGAGACCAGGACGCTGTTGCCGAGCGACTTCGACATCTTCTCGCCGCTCATGGTGACCCAGGCGTTGTGCACCCAGTAGCGGGCGAACTCGTCGCCGAAGGCCTTGGCCTGCGCGATCTCGTTCTCGTGGTGCGGGAAGATCAGGTCCAGGCCGCCGCCGTGGATGTCGAAGACGGAGCCCAGGTACTTGTGGGCCATCGCCGAGCACTCCAGGTGCCAGCCGGGGCGGCCGCGGCCCCACGGGGTCTCCCAGTCGGGCTCGCCCGGCTTGGTGGCCTTCCACATGGCGAAGTCGCGGGGGTCGCGCTTGCCGGTGATGCCCTCCTCGGCGGGCTGGCGCATCTCGTCCAGGTCCTGCTTGGACAGCTCCAGGTAGGAGGGCCAGGAGCGGACGTCGAAGTAGACGCTGCCGTCGGCCTCGTAGGCGTGGCCGCGCTCGATGAGGGTGCGCATCATCTCGACCATCTCGGTCACGTGACCGGTGGCGCGCGGCTCGTAGGTCGGGGGCAGGCAGCCCAGGGCCGTGTAGCCGTCGTTGAAGGCGCGCTCGTTTGCGTAGCCGATGGACCACCACGGGCGGTCCTGCTCGTGGGCCTTGGCGATGATCTTGTCGTCGATGTCGGTGACGTTCCTGACGAACGTCACCGCGTAGCCGCGGTACTCGAACCAGCGGCGCATGATGTCGAAGTTGAGGCCCGAGCGGATGTGCCCGATGTGGGGGGCCGCCTGCACGGTGGCGCCACACAGGTAGATCGAGACACAACCCGGGTTGACCGGGGTGAAATCACGGATCTGCCGGGCGCTGGTGTCGTACAGGCGAATAGTCACCACTCCAGGGTAGTGGGCGCGGGCCAGTGCCTCACGCCCCTTCCCCTCTTTACCGCGCCGCGCGCTCCTCGCCGGCGTATCCGCGCGTCGCCTCTCAGAGGCGGCCGACGACCTTGCGCGGGGTGATCCGCACCACCACCCGATCGGCGTCGTGCACCGAGTCCGGGTTGAACTCGGCGTACTTCTTGCCCGTGTACTTGAGGCTCAGTTCGTCGATGAGGTCCTGCGCGCCGTCGGCGGTCGTCTCGGCGGTGCCGCGGATCTCGGCGTACTCGTAGGGCTGTTCGGGGTCCATGACGGTCACCGTGACGCGGGGGTCGCGGTCGAGGTTCTTCTTCTTGCGGCGGTCGACCGTGGTGGAGAAGAGGAGGTCGTCGCCGTCCCGCTTCACCCAGACCGGGGACATCTGGGGACTGCCGTCGGGCTGGACGGTGCCGACGACGATGAACACCTTGCCGTCGAGCAGGGACTTGAGCCGGTCGGACAGGGCGGCGGGCATGGGTACCTCCGGAAAGCCGTGGACGTGACTCTCCGGGTACCCTCGCACGCGCTCGGCTCACCCGCACCAGGAGGGCGCGGGGTTCAGGCCACCCTCGCGACCAGCGCCGTCGCCACCGCCATCAGCCCCTCGTCGCGCCCCGGGAAGCCGAGGCCGTCCGTCGTGGCGCCGGAGACGGAGACCGGTGCGCCGGCCGCCTCGGAGAGGATCTTCTGCGCCTCGTCCCGGCGCTTGCCGATCTTCGGCCGGGGGCCGATCACCTGGACGGCGACATTGCCGATGGTGAAGCCCGCCGCGCGCACGATCCGGGCGGCCTCGGTGAGCAGCGTGACCCCGGACGCGCCGGACCACTCGGGCCGTCCGGTGCCGAAGTGCTGCCCCAGGTCGCCGAGGCCGGCCGCGGAGAAGAGGGCGTTGCAGGCGGCGTGCGCGACCACGTCCGCGTCGGAGTGCCCGGCGAGTCCCGGTCCCTCGCCCTCCCACTTCAGGCCGGCGCACCACAGCTCGCGGCCCTCCTCGAAGGCGTGGATGTCGGTGCCGATGCCGACCTGGGGAAGCATCGGAGTGGTCTCAGAAGCCATCGTTCAGCCTCCTGCGGGCCAGGACCGCCTCGGCGAGGACCAGGTCGAGCGGGCGGGTCACCTTGAACGCCTCCTCGTGGCCGGGCACGGTCACCACGGGCAGGCCCAGCTTCTCCACCATGCCGGCGTCGTCGGTCACGTCGTCGGTCACGGTCTCGTGGGCGCGCAGCAGGGTCGCGCGGTCGAAGCCCTGGGGCGTCTGGACGGCGCGCAGCCGGGCCCGTTCGGGCGTGGCGACGACCGGCTCGGGCGCACCAGGCTCGGTGGCCGGTTCGACCTCCTTGACGGTGTCGGCCAGCGGCAGCGCGGGCACCACGGCGGGGGCGCCGTCGCGCACGGCCTCGATGACGGCGTCGACCGTGTCGACCGGGACCAGGGGGCGGGCCGCGTCGTGGACGAGGACGACGCCGTACTCGGGCGGCAGGGCGGCGAGCCCCAGCCGGACCGATTCCTGGCGGCTCTCCCCGCCGGGCACCACCACGAAGTCGGTGCTCCCCCGGCCGCCGCCGGGCGTGCCCCCGGGCAGCGCGTGCGCGTCGAGCAGGGACTTGACCTCGGCGGAACCGTCCGGCGGGGCCACGACGATGACCAGGGAGACATGGCGGGAGGCGGCCAGCGCGCGGACCGCGTGGATGAGCATGGGCGTGCCGTTCAGCGCGCGCAGCGCCTTGGGGGCGCCGGGGCCGAGCCGTACGCCCCGGCCGGCGGCGGGAATCACGGCGGCGACGGGGGTGCGGGCGGGCGCGAGGGGCGGTTGCGCGGGCGAGGGACGCGATTCGTCAGACATCGGTTCCTGTCAGGTTTGTGTGCTCGACCTAGTTGGGTATGGCCTGGAGGAGTGCCGGGCGCGACGCCTTGACCGGACCCTTTCCGTGACCCTGGTCGAGCCATCCACCCGGGCCCGGCACACCGAGTATCGGGGGGCCTGCTTCCTTTTCGGGGGGCTTCCCGTGTACGGCACGTAGGCGCCGCGGGGACGAAACATGCCGCAGCGCCCGGCGACAGGTTCAGTGTCATCGGGCACCGCGGCATTTTCGCTGTGCTGCGTGCTACGAGTGTGCGGGGCGCAGGCGGGTCAGCCGGTCAGCCGGCCTGCCTTCGCCACCCACGGCGCGGGCACGTCAGGAGGCGAGCACCTCGTCGAGCAGGGCCTCGGCCTTGTCCTCGTTCGTGTTCTCCGCGAGGGCGAGCTCGCTCACCAGGATCTGGCGGGCCTTGGCGAGCATGCGCTTCTCACCGGCGGACAGTCCGCGCTCGCGCTCACGACGCCACAGGTCACGCACGACTTCCGCGACCTTGATGACATCGCCGGAGGCGAGCTTCTCCAGGTTTGCCTTGTAGCGACGGGACCAGTTCGTGGGCTCCTCGGCGTACGGCGCGCGCAGCACCTCGAAGACCCGGTCCAGTCCGTCCTGACCGACCACATCACGCACGCCGACGAACTCCGCATTGTCCGCTGGCACACGTACCGTCAGGTCACCCTGGGCGACCTTCAGCACCAAGTAGGTCTTGTCCACGCCTTTGATCTGGCGAGTTTCGATGGCCTCGATCAGCGCGGCCCCGTGATGGGGATAGACCACGGTGTCGCCAACCTTGAACGTCATGTGACAGGTACCCCTTCCGTGGCTATCCAGGGTAACACGGATACGGCGTCTTCTGAATGGCGTTTTCGCAGGTCAGGGCATATCTCGGGGCTTGACAAGTGCAACCGGAACGTGCTGCGCGGGGCCTCGGAAGGCGGGAATTCGCAGGTGGGAGGGGCTGTCCGGACGGGGAGAAACGCGTACGTTACACACCTTGCGCGCCCACTCCAAGTGGATGAACGTCCCGATTTGTCCGGTTCCAAGCGTACGACTTCCGCTACTCCGTTCGGTGGCCAGGGGGCGGTGCGGGCCGTTTCCGAAATTGATCGAGGGCCGCCGGACGGGTGATGCCGTGATCAATATCAGGGTTGATCACGCATTCCTTCACGGAAATTTTGCGCCCGGTTATACGAATGGCGTACCCGGCCTCGGCAAAGTGGCTGATGAGCCACTTGTGACAGGAGTGACCGGCGTGCCGAGGGCGACGCCGGGTACCCCCACCTGGCGGGATGCCGGACGCCAGGGGGAGGGTCGGGTGCGGCCGCGCCGGAACGGCTCGGTAACCTGGGGCCGCCGGACAGACACTTAGGGCGGCTTTACAAGGAAGCCGCCCCTGCGTTCAAGGAGTTGCCGCCGCCGTGAGCAGCAGCCTTCGACGCGGCGCCCTCGCCGCCTCTGCCATTGTCTTCTCGATCGCCTCACTCGCCGCCTGCGGCGCCGGCAACGACTCGCAGACCCTGCAGATCAAGCCGGACAACGCGGCGACCACCGTCGGCGACATCAAGATCCAGAACGCCGTGATCGTCACCCAGCCCGACCCGAAGGCGACCGGTCCGGCCGTGGTCTCGGCGCGGCTGTTCAACCAGGGCGCCACCGACCAGACCCTCCAGTCGGTCACCATCCCGGGCACCAGCGACACCGTGAAGCTCACCCCGGCCAAGGGCCAGAGCCTGACCGTGCCGGCCCACGGCTCCCTGATGCTCGGCGGCCCGGGCAACGCCTCCGCCGAGATCCCCGGCGGCCGCGGCAGCGTCCAGGACGGCAACGCCCAGAAGGTCACCTTCACCTTCAGCAAGACGGGCGCGGTGAGCCTGAACGCCTTCGTGGTCCCGGCCACCAGCTACTTCGACAAGTGGGGCCCGAACCAGATGCCCGCGCCCGCGGCCACCGGTTCCCCGGCCCCCGGCGCCACCGCCTCGGGCAGCGCCAAGCCCGGCAAGCACGGCACCGCGAACCCGTCGGCCACCGCGAGCGACACCGCCACGGCCGGCGCGGGCACCGACGTGACCCCGAGCGACTCCGCGTCGCAGTCGGCCGCGGGCCACTGAGCGGTCGTACGGCCAAGCCGAAGGGCGGCCCCCCGCACCGGGGGGCCGCCCTTCGGCGTACCGCTGGTCGCCGTACGGCGACGGCCCGCGGCCTACGGCTCGAACTTGTAGCCGAGGCCGCGCACCGTCACCAGGTAGCGCGGCGCGCCCGGGTCCGGCTCGATCTTGGCGCGCAGCCGCTTGACGTGCACGTCCAGGGTCTTGGTGTCGCCCACGTAGTCGGCGCCCCAGACCCGGTCGATGAGCTGCATCCGGGTCAGCACCCGGCCGGCGTTGCGCAGCAGCATCTCCAGCAGGTCGAACTCCTTCAGCGGCAGGTCGACCTTGGAGCCGCCGACGGTCACCACGTGCCGGTCCACGTCCATGCGGACCGGACCGGCCTCCAGCGCTGCCGGGGTGACCTCCTCCGGCTCCCCGCGCCGGCGCAGCACCGCGCGGATACGGGCGACCAGCTCACGGGAGGAGAAGGGCTTGGTGACGTAGTCGTCCGCCCCTATCTCCAGACCGACGACCTTGTCGATCTCGCTGTCCTTCGCGGTCACCATGATCACGGGGACGTTGGAACGGCCGCGCAGCTGGCGGCAGACCTCGGTGCCGGGCAGCCCCGGCAGCATCAGGTCGAGCAGGACGAGGTCGGCGCCGTTGCGCTCGAACTCGTCGAGGCCGTCGGGGCCGGTCGCCGCGACGGCGACCTCGAAGCCCTCCTTGCGGAGCATGTACGACAGGGCGTCGGAGAAGGACTCCTCGTCCTCGACGACGAGCACTCGGGTCACGGAAGGACCTCCGGGGCGGGAAGCGGTTCGTACGGGGATGACTCGGTGGGACCGCCGGCCTCTTCGTCGAGGCCGGGCTCGTGGTGCTGCGCGCGGTCGCGGGCCGCGCCCGCCTCCGGCAGTCTGAGGGTGAAGGTGGAACCCTGGCCCTCGGCGCTCCAGACCGTGACCTCCCCGCCGTGCGAGGCGACCACGTGCTTGACGATGGCGAGACCCAGGCCGGTGCCGCCGGTGGCCCGGGAGCGGGCCGGGTCGACGCGGTAGAAGCGCTCGAAGATGCGCTCCTTGTCCTTGTCCGAGATGCCGATGCCCTGGTCGGTCACGGCCAGCTCGATCATGTCACCGCCGGGCGCGCTCACCCGGCGGGCGGCGATGCCGACGCGGGTGCGGGCCGGCGAGTAGTTCACGGCGTTCTCGACCAGATTGCCGAGGGCGGCGGCCAGCTGCCCCCGGTTGCCCCAGACGTGCAGGTCCGCGGTGCCTCCGGCGGCCATGGTGATCTGCTTGGTGCCCGCCTGGTGCCGGCAGCGGTCGACGGCCTCGGCGACCAGCTCGTCCACCTGGACGGACTCGGCGTCCTCCAGGGGGTCGTCGTTCTGCACCCGGGACAGGTCGATGAGCTCCTGCACCAGGTTGGTCAGCCGGGTCGCCTCGATCTGCATGCGGCCCGCGAAGCGCTCCACGGCCTCGGGGTCGTCGGAGGCGTCCATGACGGCCTCGGACAGCAGGGACAGGGCGCCGACCGGCGTCTTCAGCTCGTGGCTCACATTGGCCACGAAGTCGCGTCGTACGGCCTCGATCCTCCGGGCCTCGGTCAGGTCCTCGACCAGCAGCAGGACCAGGCGGGACCCGAGCGGCGCCACGCGCGCGGAGACGGCGAGGGCCTCGCCGCGTCCGCTGCCGCGCCGGGGCAGATCCAGCTCGACCTGGCGTATCTCGCCGTCTCTTCGCGTGTCCCTGGCCATCTGGAGCATCGGCTCGATGGACAGCTTGCCGCCGCGCACCAGCCCGAGGGCGTAGGCGGCGGAGCTGGCCTTGACGACGGCGTCGGCCTCGTCGAGGACGACGGCGGAGGAGCGCAGCACCGAGAGAACGGTGTCCACGCCGGGCGGGAGTACGGGATCTGTGTGCAAGGAAGTCCTGGTCGGTCGCTTCTGGTCGCGTTCGCTCCAGCGGAACGCCAGCATGGCGATGACGCCGGTGAGCACTCCGGCGATCGCTGCCGCTGCGGCGACCGCCGCGTTCACGTCCATGCGTCCAGGTTAGGCATGGGGCAGGACGTGCCCACAGCCGTGAGGGTGCGACCTCGAACACTCGTCGCCCAGAGTTCACCTTGGAGCCAGTACCGGTTCATTTGGGAAGCCGGAAACGGACGCGTACGGGGCGGAACGTGGGAGCGTGGGGTTCGCGCCGCCGGTTTTGCCGCCGGGCCCCCGGACAACGACCCCGAACCCCCCAAGCACACGTACGAGAGGGAACCCTGATGCGGGACGCGTACCACGAGGAACTGGACTCGATCGGCGACGGTCTGGTGGAGATGGCCCGGCTGGTCGGCTCGGCCATCGGACGCGCCACGACCGCCATGCTGGACGCCGACCTGAAGCTCGCCGAAAGCGTGATCGAGGCGGACCAGAAGGTCGACGAACTCCAGCACGACCTTGAGGCCCGGGCCATAGCCCTGCTGGCCCGCCAGCAGCCGGTGGCCACCGATCTGCGGATCGTCGTCACGTCGCTGCGCATGTCGGCCGATTTGGAGCGCTCCGGCGACCTGGCCCAGCACGTGGCGAAGCTGGCCCGGCTGCGCTTTCCCGCGCGGGCCGTCCCGCAGGACCTGCACGCGACCATCCTGGAGATGGGCCAGCTCGCGCAGCGCCTGATGGCCAAGGCCGCGGAGGTCATCGTGACCAAGGACGTCGACCTCGCGCTCCAGCTGGAGCAGGACGACGACGAGATGGACCTGCTGCACCGCACCCTCTTCCAGCACCTCATCGACGACCGCTGGAAGCACGGCATCGAGACGGCCGTCGACGTCACCCTCCTCGGCCGCTACTACGAGCGCTACGCCGACCACGCCGTCGCCGTCGCCAAGCGCGTCGTCTACCTGGTCACCGGCGAGCACGCGGACGAACTCCAGTCGGACATCCAGCCGGTGACGGGCGTCGAAGGGGCGTGACCCGGCCGGGTCCGCCCGGCGGTGCCGGACTGAGGACCGGCCGGGGGCGCCTCCGTGCGCCGTTGATGCGCCCGGGGGCGCGGGCATGAGATGGGTGAGGGCAGTCTTGCCCCCGCCACCTGGCCCCGGCGTCTAGGAGGGACCCATGACCGACTCCCCCAGCACCACCCCCGACCCCACGCAGGAGCGCGAGACCGAACAGGTCGCCGAGATCAGGAGCCTGCCGCTGGTCGCCGCGTGCGGCTGCGGCTCCGGCTGCGGCTGCGGCTGCCAGTCGGGCGGCCCCTGCCAGTGCGGCTGACGACGGCATCGTCGTAGGACGGCCTGCTACCGCGTCGTCGTGGAGCGGTTCCATGGCGGCTTCGTCGTAGGACGGTTCTACGGCGGCTTCGTCGTAGGACGGTCGGCGAGCGGGCCGGTGCGGACGGGCTCCGCACCGGCCCGCTCGACCCGTGTCGCCCGTGTCGCCCGTGTCGCCCGTGTCGCCCGTGCCGACCCGTATCCGCCCGGTCGGCGCTCGCGAAGTCCGCGCTCCCGCGCGTCCTTCGACGGGCCCGCGCCTGCAGGGGATCTCCCCACACGGGAAACCCCCTCCACAATTGTCACAGCCATGCCATACGCTGCCTCCAGCAGCCGCGCCCCGCGCATCACCGTGAAACGGCGGTCGTGCCCGGGTGCTGCGCGGCGCACTCATCTCCCCGGTGACGCACCGGGTTTCCTTGTGGGGGTAGCAGCACTGTGCGTATGCGCAGCATCTCGACCGCGACGGCGCTCGCGGTCCTCTTCGGCTCGGCGGCGCTGAGCCTCGGCGCGGCCGGCACCGCCTCGGCCGCTCCGGCCGCCCATGTCACCTCGCCCGGCGGCCTCGCGGTGGACGGAGCCGCGCAGCGGGTGTTCGTCGGCGACAGCACGAACGGCACCGTCACGGCCACCGACTACTCCGGTGCCGTCCTCGGTTCGGTCGCCGGGGTCACCGGCGTCAGCGACCTCGCGGTCTCGGACGACGGGGCGACCGTGTACGCGGCCGCCCCGCAGATCCACGAGATCTGGGCCATCGACGCGAACACGCTCACCGTCAAGGCCCGCTACACCGTCGCCACCAACACCGGCCCGCGTTACGTCGCGTTCAGCGGCGGCAAGGTCTGGTTCTCCTACGGCGACCAGTGGGACGGCGACCTCGGTTCCGTCGACCCCTCGGTGGACCCGGCGAGCGGCACCGACCCGGTGTCGCTGGAGCAGTTCCCGACCGAGGGCACCTCGGTGGGCATCTGGGGTCAGGCCCTGCTGGACACCGACCCGACCCAGCCGGGCATCCTCGGCGTCGCCGAGACCGGGCTGTCCTCGGACTCGATGGCCGTGCTCGACGTCTCCAGCGGCAAGGCCGCCCTGGTCGCCTGGCACAACGGCGACTACTCGCTGAACAACGGCATCGGGGACATCGACCTGGTGCCCGGCGGCAAGCAGGTGCTGGTCAACGGCCGGGACCGGGACGCCTACGCGGACGGCACGTTCAAGGCCGCCGGCTCCTACCCGAGCGGCCAGTTCGCCGACGTCGCCTCCAACGGACTCGTCGCCCAGGTCAACGGCGGCAAGATCATGACGTACCAGCCGGGCGCCACCCTGCCGCTGCGCACCTACGACGAGGGCACGTCCAGCACGGCGGATCTCGCCTGGGCGCCGGACGACTCCCGGATCTTCGCGCTGGTCGGCTCGCCCGCCCAGAACGCCGGCTACACCCTCAAGGTGCTCACCGGCCCGGCGCTGAACAACCCGACCCTGACGGTCAACGCCCCGTCGAGCGCGACCCGCGCCAAGCAGCTCACCGTCACCGGCCGGCTGTCCGCGACGGTCCCGCTGCCGACCGGCGCGAAGCTCCAGGTCACCCGGGTCGACCTGGACTCCCCGAGCGGCAAGGCACTGCCCGCGGTCACGGTGCGCACCGACGGCACGTACTCCTTCACCGACACCCCGTCCGCCGGCGGCACGGTCACCTACAAGGTGACCTACGCGGGCGACGCCGCGCACTCCGCGGTCACCGCGTCCGACAAGGTCGACGTCTCCCGCGCCACGGCCTCGCTGAGCCTGAACAACAACGGCAAGGTCTACTCCTACGGCGCCGACGTGAAGTTCACGGCGCACCTCGGGACGACCTACAAGAACCGCACGGTCGAGATCTGGGCCAACCCCTACGGCGGCGACAAGCCCAACAAGCTGCTGAAGTCCGGGAAGGTCGACTCCCACGGGAACATCTCCGCGACGGTCGACATGACCCGCGACACGGACGTCACCGCGGTCTTCAAGGGCGACTCCCGCTACAAGCCGAGGACGGTCAAGTCCACCGGCTACGCCAAGGTGAAGACCTCCACCGCGGTGACGAAGTACTACAAGACGGCCAAGATCGGGTCGACGACGTACTACTGGTTCCACAAGAACACCGACCCGCTGCTCACCACGACCATGACGTACTACCCGGGCCGCATGCAGCGCATGGACCTCCAGGTCTACTACGGCGGCAAGTGGTACACCGCCGACGGCAGCCCGGAGTACTTCAAGCTGGCCTCGAACGGCAAGTCGGCCGTGAGCCTGGGCGCCCCCGGCACCTCCGGCATCAAGGCCCGCATGCGCTCGTCGTACATCAACAACTCCTCGGGCGACAACGTCAACACGACGACGTACGGCTCGTGGAAGTACCTGTACTTCTCCAACTGACGCACCGCCCCTGAACGGCCGCCGCCCGGGTCTCACCGCCCGGGGGCGGCCGTTCGCCGCGTATGCCGCTCACTTTTGGGAGCTCAGCCGAACAGCTCCAGTCCCTCCCAGCCGCGTTCGCCGCCCGCCGCCCACGCGTCCAGCAGTTCCCGGGCCTCGGCCTCGGGGGCGGCCAGCCAGACGGTCTGCGAGCCGCTGTGCGTCCGCACGCCGGTCTCGTCGTAGTCGACCCGGCCCTCGCTGCAGCATGCGCACAGCATGTGGAAGCCGCTCGCCGGCTCGGCGCCGAAGTCGCGCGCGAAGAACGAGTCCACCAGGGCGTCGACGTCGGATGCGTCCGCCGCGTGCACGGTCGTGTGCAGCGTCGGCAGCGAGGAAGCCTCGAAGAGCAGCAGTTCGTCGAAGACGGCGACGCGCCGCCCGTTGTACGTCCGCTCGCCGTTCGGCTCCCCGTCGTGCACGACGATCTCGCCGAACCGACGGCCCTTCGTGGCCGGGACGTTCATCACCCGTCCGCGCGTCGGGCAGAGCCGCTGGATCCAGACCACCTCGCGCTCGCCACCGGTGTCCAGCCGTACGCATGCCGGACCGAAGGCGCCGTTGATCTCGCCCTCGCCCTCCGGCATGGGTATCCCGAAGCCCTCCCAGGCGTCACGTGCGGTCGCCCAGTCCCGCTGGATCGTGGCGGCGATCCCAGGTTCCAGAACGCCGGGTCCTGCTCGCCGCGCGGCGATCGGGCGGCAGCCTCACGGCCGAGTTCGTACGCCTTTGCCCAGTTGCGCAGGAACTTGTGCGCCAGTGCCGCGTCGTACCACCACTCCGCGCTGGGGCCCTCGTCCGGATAGCGGGCGAGGACCTGCTCGTACAACTCGGCCGAACGCAGCCACTCCTGCGCCTCCCACATCTCGCGGGCCCGCTCCAGCAGCTGCCCCGCCTCGGACTTCTCCACGCCCTTGCCCCTCCTCTGACCAGGCAGGGAGTCTCGCACGGGGGGTGGAGGGGCGCGGGCACGGGGGCGTTGAAAGGGTTGTGTCCAGGGAAGTGCGGAGTGCGGGCAGACACCGGAGCCGGGAGAGTGCACGGCCCCTTCGCCGCGAGGGCCAGAGGCAGCGAGATGCCCCCAGCGGGAAGTGCCGGCCGTCAGCAGCGTGCACCGAAGCTGGGCCGTCCGAAGAAGCCGTAGGCAGGGGGCTCATTCGTGCGCGGTTACTTCTTCTTGCCCTGGGTCTTGCCGGGGATCTTGGTGACCTGCGTTTTCGCTGCTCAGAGACGGTTGGCCCGTGCGTCTGGTGGTCGTCGTTGGTCATTGTTGAGTGGCCTCGGACGGCCCAGAGACGGCCCAGCTTCGGCGCGCTCGACTGGCGGCCGGCACCTTCGACGCACCCAGCCCGAACCTCAGCCGACGACAGTCAGCCCCGATGGTAGGTGCACGGAGCGACCACGCACGCGTATACCTCGCTGCACCCTCACCGGCCTCAGCCACGCTGCCGATGTCGTCGGCCAGAGCATCATGGCGGCTGGCCCGGCGTAACGGTGCCTCGGCCCACCCGTCGCGCTCACCTCCCGTCTTGGCCCGCAGTGTCGAGTTGGCGTCACCGAGTGCCAATCCGATCACCGGTCTGACGCCAGGGGGCACCTGAGGACATACTTGACCCCTGCCACGCTCAACACACAATGCGTCAAGCGGGAGTTGTACGTGAACGCGAGTCCAGGCCTGCATCTGCTAGAGCAACTCATTTTCCCTGCTCGCTACGAAGCGCTGGCCTCGCACCTCGGGGCGGAACTCGCTTCGCTACTCGTGACACCTGAAGTCGAGACCCAGAATCTTCTAGAAGATGCGGCGCGTGGGCTAATGGCGCGTGGGGAAGGACTATTTCTTCCCATCTACGCCCCTTCGGGAACTGGCAAGACAACCCTTGCAAACAATCTAGACAAGTTTCTTCCCGGCCTCTTCCTGCCGACCATCCTTTTCTCCGGGAGCGTTAACGCCGATGCACTGCAGCGTGAAACTGCGCATCATTTGAGTAAGTTTGCAGTGAACGATAAGCGTATCGTCCCCATCAATATCGACCATCGCGAGGGGAGTCCACCCTCAGGAGAGGAGTTGGCGGAGATCAAACGTTTCTTGCGCCACCCCGAAGGTGGTTCCAAGGCCCTCATCCTGTGGCCGGACACTCAAAGGGAACTCTCGGAAGCCATGTCTCGGGCCTACAGCGATATCGCAGGAAAGCCCCCCATCGATCTCCCCGTGGCCATCTCTGGCCCACCCCGGGAGACGTGGCAAGAGATCGCAAAAACGACCCTCCGCCTCGTAAACTCTATCGATTCGCTTGAAGATCTGGGAGTTGAGCCAAGCAGCTACGATCCAAGTGGATTCACGTCCCTAGGTGGATTTCTTAGGGAAATCTCTGACGACTTCGCCAAACTTGTTACCAGCATACGCAGGGAGATGCGAAAGTCGTTGCGACTTGCCATCGTTTTTGCCAGCGAAAGTTCCGATGCAGGAATCCTTACGCACTTGACCAGCAGTAATCAGTTCGGACTCCTTGACGGCAGCGCCCTGCTGGATTCTTCGCCTGACAGCGAGGTTGGGAAGTGGTGGAAGGCCAGGCGAGGCCTACTAACCAGCACGATCGTCCGACTGGATGCGAGAGCTTTTAGCCTACCCCCCAGTGCGTCTGTCGGCATCTTGCGCCGATATGGACCAGAGGAAGTTAAGGAAAATCTGAACAGCCTCGGAGTGCGCCTCCCTGGCGATTCAGTAGTGACAAGGAATATTGAGCGTTGCGACCTTGGTAAGTACTTGCTAGGGCAGTCCAAAGCGATTTTGGAGACCAAGGGAACGCCGACCACAACGTCACTCCTCGCCTTTCAATACCTCGCCGAGTCTGGCTTCACCGCCGGTCGCGACAAGGCGCTGAACTATGCTCTAGCTGAGGCGTTGACCGCATTCGCCTCTGCGCAAGGTCTCAGTTACACGACCACGGCAGAAAAGAAGCTGGACTTCTGCCCTCTAATTCCAGACAACTCCCTCAACTTTGAGAAGGAGGCCATTTGTCTGGAGTACACCTGGCGGGCTAGCGACTTCATGGTCGCTAAAAATCGGGGAAATATCGCGGCTTACTGTCTCAGGAAACTTCGGAACTACAGTCGAGAGCTGGGCTGGGCTCCGGAATAAATAAGCGGACTGGCTCGCCGTTCGAACGAGTAATAGAGACTCGCTATCTCGCGGCACATCGGGAGCGTGCAAGTTTGCCCTTACGGCAAGCAGGGATCACTGTGCGCGCGGCCCGGGCGCTGGCCGGGCTGGAGCGGGGCGGAGACAGGAGCGCAGGCCCGGCCGGCGGTGAGCGGAGCGAGCCGCCTTGAACCCGTAGAGAAGGTTGTAACTCAGTCCTCGGCTGGGATGCGCCACAAGGGAGCTGCGTACTGCTCCGGGCGGCTGCTGATGAGGAGTTGGCGTAGCTCTTCGCGTTGGGAGCCGCTGAGGTTCAGGGCCTCGGTGATGCGGCGGAAGGTTGTGTGGGTGATTCCGCGGGCTTGGGCCTCGCGCTGGAACTGGTCGAGCCGGGACAGTACGTCGTCGGGTTCCAGCTTCGCCGGTGCCGGCCCGTTGAGCCAGGTTGCCTTGTTGCGTTCGTAGTCGATCTCCGAGAAGCCGCAGATCTCCCGGCTGTACGCCTCGGCTTCGTCCAGGGCGGCGGTCGTCATGACGGCGCGCGCCAGGGCGTTGCGGCTGACCGCTTCGTCCAGGTCGACTTCGTGGACGGTGGCTCCCTCGTCGGTGAGGGGGACGGGGAGGCCGGCGTCGCGCACTTCGCAGATGCCGCGGACTCCTCGGGCCGTCGCGGCGAGCATCGCGGTTGCCTCGGAGGGGTGCCACTCCAGGACGCTGCTGATCGTCTCCACATCTCTGGAAGTGAAGGTGTGGACAAGAGGTCCCAGCAACGGGCGTAGATCGGCGGGTGGGATCTCGCCGTCCAGTCCTGGGCCTGCGATCAGCAGTCGGATCGGGGCGTTGACCTGGCAGCAGGCGGCGAGGGTGAGCGCGTCGGCGAGTGGGCTCTTCAGGGTGGGTTCGTCGCCCTGGGCGAGGATGTCGCCGCCGACGTCCAGCAGGTCGATCGACGTGGGGGTCAGGTGGTCGACCAGTTCCTCCATCTGCCGTGCGATGCCCTCGGCGCCGTGGTGAGGGTCGAGCAAGGCGAAGGTGTGCGGGAGCGCTGCCGCGAGTCGGGGGAGTGTGGAGCCTGCCGGTGGGATCGGCTCGGCGGTGGCCGGCACCGACCGGACGGAGCGGGTGAGAGGTTCGAGCCCGGTGAAGTTGTCGGCTCCGCGGGGGCCCGGGACCGGGTCGACCAGGAGACGGTCCCAGGCGTAGGTGAGGATCACCGCCTGGCCCTCGTCGCCGTACAGGGCGGCGTGGAGCATTGCGGCGGCGACAGCGTCGCCCCCTCCCCCTGCTGCGACGATCAACCGCGTCATGTGCTCCACATTACGGGCTCTGGTATTGGCCATTCACCCTATAGTGGCCGGAGGCCATAGCCACTTTTACGAGGAGGGGACATGCCGCAGATCGAGGAGGCTCAGCCGAAGTATCTCCAGATCGCGCACTACATCCGTGATCAGATCCTTCGGGGTGACCTGCGAGCGGGGGACGAGGTTCCGTCGGAACGGCAGCTGGCTGCGGACTGGAAGGTGTCGCGGCCTACTGCGGCCCGGTCGCTGGAGGCGCTGAGTCATCAGGGACTCGTCGAGAAGCGCCAGGGGTCGGGAACCTACGTGCGCAGCCTCGAAGTGAACCGTCGCGCACGGGAGTTGTACGGCCGCGCTCGGCAGACCGGGAAGATCTACACGCCCGGTGAGTACGCGGTGATCACATCCACCGGGTGGTTGGATGCGCCCGATCATGTCGCTGAGGCCCTGGGCCTGTCGAAGGATCGTCGGGCGGTGCACCGCCGGCGGGTCACGAACAACCAGGACGGGCCGATCACCCTGTCCACATCCTGGTTCGCGCCGGAGGTCGGCCAGCGTGCGCCCAAGCTCCTGGAGCCCGAGCGGATCCAGGAAGGGACGCTGATGTACGTCGAGAACATGACGGGCCGGAAGGGCAGTTACGCCGAAGACCGCATGTGCGCCCGGACCGCCACCGACGAAGAAGCGGTCGCACTCCAACTGGACGCAGGCTCGGCTGTGTTGGTCGTCCACCACGTGGTCTACGACCTCCAGGACCGGCCCCTGGAGTTCTCCGAGGCGACCTACCCGCCGCACCGCTGGGCGTTCGAGCAGGGGTACCCCCTCGCCTGACTGGGGGGTAGTTCGCGTGAACGGCTTGCGCGCCGCAAGTGGCTAATGCCACTATCCAGTAACTGGCTAAGGCCACTTACGGAAGGGGTACGGGCGTGATCAGTCGGCGGCCGGATCAGGGCGCGCACTTAGCTTGCCGGGGATGTCGTGGGCGCGACTGGGGGCGTGTTGGTTCGCGCACATCGGTGGCCCTCGCCGCCGCCAATGACCGCACCCGTGCCACGTCGAAGCGGCGCTGCCTCGACTGCGACGGCAGCGGCAAGGAGTGAGCGCGGATGACCTACGTGATCGACCGCTATCCCTGCGAGGGCTCGCCGCGGTTGGGAGCGATGATCCTGGATCCGACTCCGGAGTCCGTACCCCGGGCCCGGCGCTGGTTCCGGAAGCTCATCGCTCCGTACAACCCGGCCTGTTCGGTCGACGACTGCACGCTGATGATCTCGGAGCTGGTGACCAACGCGATCCTCTACGGGCGGTCGGAGGGGGAGTGGCGTGTGCGGGTGGAGTGGTTCCGGGATGGCACCTCGCTGCGGGTGGCGGTGCACAATCCCGGCTTCCCGGCGAATGTTCGCCTGCGCCGGCCCGACGCCGAGGACGCGCACGGGCGCGGACTGCTCCTGGTCGACTCCATCGCCGAGTCATGGCACTCGGGGCCCAGCCGCTTCGGGGGAACGGTGGTCTCCTTCGTGATGGCCGATGCCTGGCCGTTGTGAGACAGGCGCCCCCGCGCAGAGATCACCTGTCCAGCGGCGGGCTCCGCTCACTTCTTCCGGGAATCCTGGGCAAGCCGGCCCCCGGCCCTCACCGCGTATCTGAGGCACTCGGGCCGCCGGCGCACCCGCAAGGCCGTGGCCGCCGTCTTCGAGACCGCCCGGACGGCCCCCTCCAGCACCTGCGGCCCACAGACGGCCCAGAGCAAGAGAAAAGCCCCCTCCCCGCGGCGAACCCGCAGGCAGGGGGCTTACTCGTAGGCGCTTACTTCTTCTTGCCCTGGTTCTTGACCGCCTCGATGGCGGCCGCGGCGGCCTCCGGGTCGAGGTACTTGCCGCCCGGGGTGACGGGCTTGAAGGAGGAGTCGAGTTCGTAGTAGAGGGGGATGCCCGTGGGGATGTTCAGGCCCGCGATGTCGGCGTCGGAGATGCCGTCCAGGTGCTTGACCAGGGCGCGCAGGGAGTTGCCGTGGGCGGCGACGAGGACCGTGCGGCCGGACAGGAGGTCGGGGACGATCGCGTCGTACCAGTAGGGGAGCATGCGGACGACGACGTCCTTCAGGCACTCGGTCCGCGGGCGCAGCTCCGGCGGGAGGGTCGCGTAGCGGGCGTCGTCGAACTGGGAGAACTCCGAGTCCTCGGCGAGCGGGGGCGGCGGGGTGTCGTAGGAGCGGCGCCAGAGCATGAACTGCTCCTCGCCGAACTCCGCCAGCGTCGCCGCCTTGTCCTTGCCCTGGAGGGCGCCGTAGTGGCGCTCGTTCAGGCGCCAGCTGCGGTGGACCGGGATCCAGTGGCGATCGGCGGCCTCCAGGGCCAGCTGGGCGGTGCGGATCGCACGCTTCTGGAGGGACGTGTGGACCACGTCGGGCAGCAGGTCGGCGTCCTTCAGGAGCTCGCCGCCGCGGACTGCCTCCTTCTCGCCCTTCTCGTTCAGGTTGACGTCCACCCAGCCGGTGAACAGGTTCTTCGCGTTCCACTCGCTCTCGCCGTGGCGGAGGAGGATCAGCTTGTACGGTGCGTCGGCCATGCCTCAGAGCGTAATCCACGCCCCGTGGGCGGCGACGCGGCCGACCAGTGGGTGGATCGTTGACGGCATCTGTTAATCGAGTGGTCACTGTCAGACCCCCTATGTAAGTTGTGCTTGCGCTGTCGGCCACTTACAACTTCAGGGGGTCCCCTCATGCCCGCCGCCCGTCTCGGACGTGCTGCCCGGGAAGCCGTCTCCGGGCTTCCCCGTGAGTTCTGGTGGCTGTGGACCAGCACCCTCGTCAACCGGCTCGGCGCCTTCGTGGCCACCTTCATGGCCCTCTACCTCACCCTCGACCGCGGGTACTCCGCCTCGTACGCCGGTCTCGTCGCCGCGCTGCACGGACTGGGCGGGGTCGTCTCCGCGCTCGGCGGCGGGGTCATGGCCGACCGGCTCGGTCGGCGGCCCACCCTGCTCGTCGCCCAGTCGGCCACCGCCGTCTTCGTCGCGCTGCTCGGGTTCATGACCGGTCCGGTCGCCATCGCCGGCGTCGCCTTCCTCGTCGGCATGGCCTCCAACGCCTCCCGGCCCGCGGTGCAGGCGATGATGGCCGACATCGTGCGGCCCGAGGACCGGGTGCGGGCCTTCTCGCTCAACTACTGGGCCATCAACCTCGGTTTCGCCGTCTCCTCCGCGGCCGCCGGCTTCATCGCCGAGTTCAGCTATCTCGCCGGGTTCCTGATCGAGGCCGGGATGACGGCCGCCTGCGCCCTCGTCGTCTTCCTGAAGGTCCCCGAGTCCCGGCCGGACGCTCCGGCCAAGCGGTCCGGGGCCGGCGCCGAGGCCGGGGTCAGCCTGGGCACCGTGCTGCGCGACGGCCGGTACATGGCCGTGGTCGGGCTGTCCTTCCTGGTCGCCCTGATCTTCCAGCAGGGCTCGGTGGCGCTGCCGGTGGCCATGGGCCGGGCCGGGTTCTCGCCCGCGGACTACGGCCTCGCCATCGCCGTCAACGGCGTCCTGATCGTCGCCCTCCAGATCCCCGTCACCCGGTTCATCGAGCACCGCGACCCGCGCAGCCTGCTGGTCCTCTCCTCGCTGCTCGCGGGGTACGGCTTCGGGCTCACCGCGTTCGCCGGGTCGGTCGGCGCCTTCATGGCCACGGTGTGCGTGTGGACCCTCGCCGAGATCGTCAACGCGCCGACCCAGACCGGGCTCGTCGTACGGCTCTCCCCCGTGCACGGACGCGGGCGCTACCAGGGCATGTACAGCCTGTCCTGGTCCGTCGCCGCGCTGGTCGCGCCGCTGATGTCCGGGCAGGTCATCGACCGGTTCGGGGCCGAGTGGCTGTGGGGGACGTGCGCCGTCGTGGGCACCGCCGCCGGGCTCGGCTACGGGCTGCTGATGCGGGGGCTGCGCACGGACGACCGTACGGACGAGGCCGGTGCCCGCGGCGGCGCCCTCGCCGAAGGCGCGGCGGCACCCGCCCCCGAGCCCAGCGCCTGACGCCCCGAGCCCGGCAGCCGGCGCCCCGCGCCCGACCGGGTGAAAAGTGGCACGGGTCACATACGGCGCTGTCACATTCCCCGGCCCGCTCCCGTCAATGAGGTGTAGCCAGCACCGACCACACCACAGGAGCGCACCAACCATGGATGCTCGTCTGAACCTGATGACCAGCCCCGTCGGCGCCAAGTTCTTCAAGTACATCAACTCGGCGGGCAAGGTGCTCACGGACTCCACCGTGCCGCACGCCACCCAGGAGCTGGTGAAACTCCGCGCCAGCCAGATCAACGGCTGCGGGTTCTGCACCGACATGCACACCAAGGACGCCGAGGCCGCCGGCGAGAGCACCCAGCGGCTCCACCTGGTCGCGGCGTGGCGCGAGGCCACGGTGTTCACCGAGGCCGAGCGTGCCGCGCTGGAGCTGGTGGAACAGGGCACGCGGATCGCGGACGCGGCCGGCGGGGTGACCGACGAGGCCTGGACGGAGGCCGCGAAGCACTACGACGAGGAGCAGCTCGCCGCCCTCGTCGGCCTGATCGCGATGATCAACCTCTACAACCGGCTGAACGTCATCGTCCGGCAGCCGGCGGGCGACTACCGGCCGGGCATGTTCGGCTGACCGGCCGACAGCGGGGCGGCGGCCGGTACGGGGGTCCGGCCGGCCCGTCCCGCCGGGGCGCGGCGGCCGGCACGGGCACGTCCCGCCGGGGCGCGTGTCACGGGTGCATGCGCGCCCCCTTCAGCACCTTGTCCACGCCGTTGCGCGGGCCGTACACGGCCAGCCCGACCAGGTCCAGATCGGCCGTCGGCACGGCGCGTACGGCCGCGCGGTTGTCGCGGTCGTTGCCGGTGGCGAACAGGTCCGCCGTGAACACCGCGCAGGGCAGGGTCCGGCCGAGGGCCCGCTCGTGCGCCGCGCGCAGGGTCTCCTTCTCGCCCTCGAAGACCAGCACCGGCTGCCGGAACATGGGCAGGTACGTCACCCCGTCCGCGTCCTCGTACGGCTCCCCCACCACCTCGGGCAGGGTCGCGCCCAGGCCGCTGACCAGGAACGCGGTGACGTTCAGGCGCTGCCAGGGGGCCAGGTCCGCGCGCAGCAGCACGGCGATCTTGGTGTCGAAACGGACGGGTTCGGCGCTCAGGGAACTCATGGGTCGAGACTGCCGACCGCCGCCCGGCGCCGTCTTGTACGTTGTTTGCATGGCCGTGAGCAGGGCCGCGAGCGAGGTCCCGGGGGAGGAAGTGAACGCGTGGCGCCCCCGCGTGCCGGGCGTCACCGAGGTGTTCCACGCCCATTTCACCGAGTACGCCTACCCGATGCACGTCCACGACGCCTGGACGCTGCTGATCGTGGACGACGGGGCGGTCCGCTACGACCTGGACCGTCATGAGCACGGCACCCCGCTGGACACGGTCAGCCTGCTGCCGCCGCACGTGCCGCACAACGGCTCCCCGGCGACCCCGGGCGGCTTCCGCAAGCGGGTGGTGTACCTCGACAGCAGCCGGCTGGGCGAGGAGCTGATCGGGGCCGCCGTCGACGGGCCCGATCTGCGCGATCCCGTGCTGCGCCGGCGCGTCGGACAGCTGCACTCGGCCCTGGCCCGCCCCGGCGACGAGCTGGAGGCGGAGAGCAGGCTGACCCTGGTCGGCGAGCGGCTGCGGGACCACCTGCGCCACTGCACGGATCCGCCGCGGCCCCGGCGCGACCCCCGGCTCGCGCGCCGCTTGCGGGAGTTGCTGGACGCGCGGCTCGTCGACGGCGTCGCCCTGGCCGAGGCGGCGGCGCTGCTGCACGCCCATCCCGCCCATCTCGTCCGGGCGTTCAGCGGCGCGTACGGCATCGCCCCGCACCAGTACCTGATGTCCCGCCGGGTCGGCCGGGCCCGCCGGCTGCTGCTGGACGGGCTGCCGCCGGGCGAGGTCGCGGCCCTGACCGGCTTCTACGACCAGGCCCATCTCACCCGGCACTTCAGGAAGTTGGTCGGGGTGCCGCCGGGCCGCTACCGGCGCGGGGCGCGCCGCGGCGCGTCACCGCCGGGGGTCACTCGGCCGGGCGGTCGATCAGGTGCTTGAAGGCGTCCAGGTTGCGGGTGGGTTCGCCGCGGGAGACGCGCCAGGCGTACTCCTTGCGGATGGAGGTGGCGAAACCCAGCTCCAGAAGGGTGTTGAAGGCGCCGTCGGCCGCCTCCAGGACCTGGCCGAGGAGGCGGTCGATCTCCTCGGGGGTGACGGCGGCGAGCGGCAGGCGCGCGGTGACGTAGACGTCGCCGAGCCGGTCGACGGCGTAACTCACGCCGTACAGCTTGAGGTTGCGCTCCAGCAGCCAGCGGTGGACGCCCGCCTCGTTCTCGTCGGGGTGGCGGACGACGAAGGCGTTGAGGGAGAGGGAGTGCCGGCCGACGAGGAAGGAGACCGTGGTGGACAGCTTGCGCGTGCCGGGCAGCTTGACCACGTAGTTCCCGGGCTCGGGACGCTCCCACTCCAGTTCGGCGTCCTGGAGGACGGCCTCGATCACCTGTCCGGCCTTCTCGACATCACCCATGATGGGAGCGTACGCGACGGCGGTGCGACTGGGTCGCGGCCGTGTAGACGTCGGCGGTCGCCGCGGCCGCCGCGTCCCAGCCGAAGCGCCGGGCGTGCCGGGCGGCGGCCTCGCCCATGCGCGCGGTGAGGGCGGGCTCGTCGGCGAACCGGCCGAGCACGCGGGCGTAGTCGGCCGGTTCGTGCCCGTCGACCAGGAAGCCGGTCTCGCCGTCGCGCACGGCCACGGGCAGTCCGCCGACCGAGGCGGCGAGCACCGGGGTGCCGGCCGCCTGCGCCTCGATGGCGACCAGCCCGAAGGACTCGCTGTACGACGGCATGACCAGCACGGAGGCGGCCCGGAACCAGTCCGCGAGCTGTTCCTGGCCGACCGGCGGACGGAACCGCACGACGTCCGCGATGCCGAGCCGGGCGGCGAGCTTCTGGAGTCCCTCGGGCTTGGCGAGGCCGCTGCCGCTGGGGCCGCCGACCACCGGGACGAGGATGCGGGAGCGCAGCTCGGGGCGCTCGTCGAGGAGGACGGCCACCGCGCGCAGCAGCACGTCCGGGGCCTTCAGGGGCTGTATGCGGCCCGCGAAGACCGGGATCAGGGCGTCCGGCGGCAGGCCGAGGCGGGCGCGGGCGGCGGCCCGGCCGTCGGCGGGGCGGAAGCGCTCCAGGTTCACGCCGGGGTGGACGACGGCGACCTTGGCGGGGTCGGCCTCGTAGTGCCGGGCGAGTTCGCCGGCCTCCTCGGCGGTGTTGGCGATCAGCCGGTCCGCGGCGGCGACGATCTGCATCTCGCCGATGACCCGGGCGGCGGGCTCGGGACGGTCGCCGGCGGCCAGGTTGGCGTTCTTGACCTTGGCCATGGTGTGCATGGCGTGCACCAGGGGCACGCCCCAGCGCTGGGCGGCGAGCCAGCCGACGTGGCCGGAGAGCCAGTAGTGGGAGTGCACGAGGTCGTAGTAGCCGGGGCGGTGGCCGGCCCATGCCTGCATCACCCCGTGGGTGAAGGCGCACAGCTGGGCGGGCAGCTCCTCCTTGGCCAGCCCCTCGTACGGCCCCGCGTCGACGTGCCGGACCAGGACGCCGGGGGCGAGCTGGACGGCGGGGGGCAGGTCGCCGGCCGTGGCCCGGGTGAAGACCTCGACCTCGATGCCGAGCGCGGCCAGCCGCTGGGCCAGCTCCACGATGTAGACGTTCATGCCGCCCGCGTCGCCGGTGCCGGGCTGGTGCAGCGGTGAGGTGTGGACGGAGAGCATGGCCACCCGGCGGGGCCTGCGGTGCAGCCGGAGCCGGGGAGCGGCGGACGGGGAGCGGCGCACGAGCCTGCCGGTGTACTGGCTCACGTGGCGGTCCTCCTTGTGGGCATGCCGTCAGGAGGACTCGCCCGCGCCCTCCACGGTGGTGCAACAGCGGCGGGGGCGCCGGCCATTTCCGGAACAAGCGGCTTTACCGAATCATTACCTTCGCGGGCTCGACTCCGTCCGGCCGGCCGCGCCCCTTACCCTCGTACGCATGGCCTCCCGCACCACCCTCCCCCGCTCCCGGCTGCGCCCGGGCGGCGGGGCGCCCGTCGTGGGCACCGTGACGCGCGGGACGACCAACCCGAACCGGCTGCGCCGCATGGACCGCTGGATCGCCGCGGCGCACGGCGCCGAGCTGCGCCGGGCCGGCGAACCGGTCGTGGTCGACCTCGGCTACGGCGCCGCTCCGTGGACCGCCGTCGAGCTGCTCGGCCGGCTGCGCACCGTCGCCCCGCGCACCCGGGTCGTCGGCGTCGAGATCGAACCGGAGCGGGTGACGGCGGCCCGGCCCTACGAGCGGGACGGGCTGGTCTTCCGGCACGGCGGCTTCGAGGTGCCGGTGCCCGGGCGCCCGACGCTGATCCGGGCCGCGAACGTGCTGCGGCAGTACGACGAGGCCGAGGTCGCCGCCGTCTGGGAGCGGCTGTGCGCGCGGCTGGCCCCCGCGGGCGGCGGCTCGCGCGGCGGGCTGCTGGTCGAGGGGACGTGCGACGAGATCGGGCGGCGGCACGTGTGGGTGGCGCTCGGCCCCGAGGGGCCCCGGACGGTCACCTTCGCCACCCGTCTCGGCTCGCTGGAGCGCCCCTCCGACCTCGCCGAACGGCTGCCGAAGGCGCTGATCCACCGCAATGTGCCCGGTGAACCGGTGCACGCGTTCCTGCGCGACTTCGACCGCGCCTGGGCGGGGGCCGCGCCGTACGCCTCGTACGGGGCGCGCCAGCGCTGGATGCGTGCGGTGCGTTCCCTCACCGGCGACTGGCCGGTGACCGACGCGCCGGGCCGCTGGCGGCAGGGCGAAGTGACCGTGGCGTGGGAGGCGTTGGCGCCCCGGAACTGAAACCACCCTTTCGGGTGGCCGTCAACGGAACGATCCCCGGGCGCCGTTCGTCACACGGGCGGGGTGGTCGTCGTGGCGGCCGGGGCGTTCGAGGCATGGGGGAAAGTCCGACTTTCCTCACGGCCTCTGTCGCTTTGCGCGCGGCCGTGGCACGATCCCTCAGGCATCCGTATGTTACTGACGGTAAATCAGCTGGGGGGTAGGTATGGGTACGGGCAAGCGTGGTCTGCTCGCGGCCGCCCTGACCGTGGTCTGCGCGGTGACCGTGCTCGCGGCGCCCGGTGCGGCGTTCGCCGCCCCGGCACCGCCACCGGGTGCCGGCGCGCCCGGCCCCAGCCCAACTCCCGTGCCGGACAAGGACCTCGAACAGGTCCGGCAGAAGCTCGACACGCTCTACCACGACGCGGCCGTCGCCACCGACGCGTACAACGCGGCCGAGGAGAAGGCGAAGAAGCAGTCCGCCGAGATCGCCGCGCTGGCCGAGAGGATCGTGGCCGGGCAGCAGAAGCTGGCGAAGCTCAAGGACCAGGCGGGCGCGGCGGCCCGGGAGCAGTACCGCGGCGGCGGGCTGCCGCCCACGGCCCAGTTCCTGCTCAGCGACGACCCGGGACAGGTCCTGGACGGCGCCGGCCTGGTCCTCCAGGGGCAGCAGGCGGCCAACCATCTGATCGGCGAACTGTCCGACACCCAGCAGCAGTTGCAGGACTACGCGAACGACGCCGCCGCCCAGTGGAAGAAGCTGGACGCGGACCGCAGGGCCAAGGCCGACGCCAAGAAGAAGATCCAGCAGCAGATCGACGCCGCGAAGAAGCTGGAGTCGTCGCTGGAGAAGAAGCAGAAGGAGCGGCTCGCCCAGCTGGAGCAGCAGGCCGCGCTCAAGGCGCAGACCGCCTGGCTGGACACCGGCATCCTCAAGAAGATCCACGGCACGGCGTCCGCCGAGGGCGAGAAGGCCGTGGCGTTCGCCACCGCCCAGATCGGCAAGCCGTACGTGTGGGGCGCCGCGGGCCCGGACTCCTTCGACTGCTCGGGCCTGACCTCCCAGGCGTGGGCCGCGGCCGGCCGTCCCATCCCGCGCACCTCGCAGGAGCAGTGGAAGCAGCTCAAGCACATCGCGGTGAAGGACATGCGCCCCGGCGACCTCGTCATCTACTTCGACGACGCCAGCCATGTCGCCCTCTACATAGGCGACGGCGCGATCATCCAGGCCCCCCGCCCGGGCCGCACGGTGACGGTCGCGGGGGCGGGCTCGATGCCGATCCTGGGTGTCGTCCGACCGGACGCGTGACACGACGGGCGGCCCAGGGCCCGCCGCCGGCGCGGCGGGCGGGCCCGTTCGGTGGTGCTCCGGCCGGGTGGGGCGGCTACGCCGGGAGGTGCCTCTTGGCGAAGTCCAGTTCCAGGGAGACCTGCTTGATGCGCTCGTCGGCGACCAGGGAGCCGTGGCCGGCGTCGTAGCGGTAGACCTCGTGGGTGGCGCCGCGGGATTCGAGACGCTTGACGTAGTTGTCGATCTGCCGGATGGGGCAGCGGGGGTCGTTGACGCCCGCCGAGATGTAGACGGGGGCCTCGACCCGGTCGACGTAGGTGAGCGGGGAGGACGCCTCGAAGCGCTCCGGGACCTCCTCCGGGGTGCCGCCCAGCAGGGTGCGGTCCATGGCCTTCAGGGCCTCCATCTCGTCGTGGTAGGCCGTGACGTAGTCCGCGACCGGGACGACCGCGATGCCGACCGCCCACGCCTGCGGCTGGGTGCCGAGGCCGAGGAGGGTGAGGTAGCCGCCCCAGGAGGCGCCGGTGAGGACCAGGCGGGCGGGGTCCGCCAGGCCGGAGGAGACCGCCCAGTCCCGGACGGCCGCCACGTCCTCCAGCTCGATCAGGCCGACCCGGTGCTTGAGCGCGTCCGTCCACGCGCGGCCGTATCCGGTCGAGCCGCGGTAGTTGACGCGGATCACCGCGTACCCGTGGTCGACCCAGGCGGCCGGGCCCGCGGCGAAGGAGTCGCTGTCGTGCCACGTCGGGCCGCCGTGCAGGTCGAAGACGGTGGGCAGGGGGCCGGTGGCCCCCGCCGGCCTCTGGATCAGGGCGTGGACGCGGCCGCCGGGGCCCTCCACCCACACGTCCTCCACCGGAACCGACGGCGGGCACGCCATCCCCGGCGGGTCCAGGACCACCCCGCCGGAGGTGGACCGCACCGCCGGCGGCTCGGCGGCCGACGACCACAGGTACTCCACGCTGCCGTCCGGGCGGGCCGTCGCCCCGGAGACCGAGCCGGGCGGGGTCGGGACACGGGTCAGCTCACGGCTCGCCAGGTCGTAGCGGAACAGCTCGCTGCGGGCCTCGAAGCTGTGCACGATCAGCAGGCCCGAGCCGTCCGGGTACCACTCCGCGGCCACGTCACCGGGCAGCTCCAGCGCGAGGTCCGTCTCCTCCCCGGACACCACGTCCCACACCAGCGGCTCCCAGCGGCCTCGGCGCTGGTGCCCGACGAGCAGCCGGTTGTCGCCCTCCACCGGCGCGAAGCCCAGCACCTCCAGGCCCAGCTCCTCGGTGCCGCCCTTGGTGTCGTCCAGCTCGGCGACCGGGGTGCCGTCCGGGCGCAGCACGCGCAGCGCCGCGTGCATCGCGTCGCCGTGCTCGGTGTGCTCGATGACGAGCAGCGAGCCGTCGTGGGAGATGTCGCCCACGCCCGCGGACTCGCGGTGCCGGTAGATCTCCACCGGCTCCTCGCCCGCGCGGGCCAGGTGGATCGTCGTGCCGTCCTCGTCCGTGGAGCGGCCCACGACCGCGGTGCGGCCGTCGCGGGCCAGGGCGAGGCCGGCCGGGTAGGAGGGGGCGAGGCCCGGGACGGCCGGTTCGTCCGCGCCGCCGGCGAAGGGCTGGCGGCGCCAGACGCCGAACTCGTCGCCGTCCTTGTCGTCGAACCACCAGATCCAGGCGCCGTCCGGGGAGAGCACGCCGCTCGTCGTGCCGTTCGGCCGGGCCGTGGCCTGGCGCTGCTCGCCCGTCGCGCGGTCCCACGCGTACAGCTCGTACGTGCCCGTCGCGTTCGACACGAACAGCGAGCGGTGCGGTGCGTCCTCCGCCCAGTCGGGCAGCGACACGCGCGGCGCGCGGAAGCGCTTCTCCCAGTCCGGCATACCCGAGGTGTCCGGCGTCCTGCTCTCACTCATCGCCCCAGTCATGCGCCCATACTGCCTGGCCGCGCGGACAATTGTGTGGCGGGTGGGCACAGCCTGTGGATAACTTTCCGCGCATGACCGCACAGACGCCGTCCACATCCGCGCCCGAGGGCTGGCGGGAGGACAACCGGGCCATGTGGGACGAGCGGGTGCCCGTCCACGTGGACAGCGACTACTACGACCTGGACGGCTTCCGCGCCCGCCCGGACGTGCCGCGGGACTTCGAGACCGCCGAGGTCGGCGACGTCACCGGCAGGAGCCTGCTGCACCTCCAGTGCCACCTCGGCCTCGACACCCTCTCCTGGGCGCACCGCGGTGCCGCCCGCGTCGTCGGCCTGGACTTCTCCGGGCCCGCCGTCGAGGCGGCCCGCTCGCTCGCGGCCGACCTGGGGTACGGGCCCGAGCGCGCGGCCTTCGTCACCGGCGACGTGTACGACGCGGTCCGGGCCGTGCCCGAGGCGTCGTACGACATCGTGTACACCGGGCTCGGCGCGCTGTGCTGGCTGCCGGACATCCGGCGGTGGGCCGAGACCGCCGCGTCCCTGGTGGCGCCGGGCGGCTTCCTCTACCTCGCCGAGTTCCACCCGATCACCGAGGCCCTGGACGACGCGACCGGCAGCCGGGTGGTGCGCGACTACTTCTCCCGGGACGCACAGGTGTACGACGAACCCGGCACCTACGCCGACCGGGAGGCCGTCACCGTGCACAACCGCAGCGTGGAGTGGCAGCACACGCTCGGGGACGTCGTCTCGGCGCTCGCCGCGACCGGACTGCGCCTGGAGTTCCTGCACGAGCACGACGTCTCGCTCTTCCCGCGCTTCGAGAACTTCGAGGTGCGCGACGGCTACCACCGCTTCCCCGCGGACCACCCGCGGCTCCCGCTGATCTACTCGCTGAAGGCCGTCAAGGACTGACCCTGCGGTCCGGGCGGCGGGGCGGGCGCCGTACCGTGGAGGGCGTGTACCGGTTTCTGCTGACTCCGCGCTGGTGGGGCATCAACGTCTTCGTGCTGCTCGCCATCCCCTTCTGCATCTTCATGGGGTCCTGGCAGCTGAGCCGGTTCGAGGGGCGGGTGCAGGAGGAGCACGCCGCGAACCGGCAGGCAGCCTCCGACAGCTCCGAGGCGGCACGTCCGCTGGACTCGATGCTGCCGGTGGACAAGGCGACGTCCGGGCGGCGGGTGACCGCGCACGGACAGTACGGGACGCAGCTGCTCGTGCCCGGCCGGCAGCTCGACGACAAGGACGGGTTCTACGTCCTGACGCTGCTGCGCACCGGCACCGGCAAGGCGCTGCCGGTGGTGCGCGGATGGCTGCCGGGCAAGGCCGACGCGGCGAAGGCGCCCGCGCCGCCGCGGGGCGAGGTCACCGTCACCGGCGCGCTGCAGGCGTCCGAGACGCCGGGGGACAACGGGGTGAGCGCGCAGGGCGGGCTGCCGGCGGGGCAGACGGCGGCGATCAGCTCGGCCTCGCTGGTCAACCTCGTGCCGTACCGCCTCTACGACGCGTGGGTGACGCTGGACAAGGCCGACGCGGGGATGAAGGCGGTGCCGGCGGCGGCCCCCGACGGCACCGGGCTGGACCTGAAGGCGTTCCAGAACCTGGGGTACACCGGCGAGTGGTTCGTCTTCGCCGGGTTCACGGTGTTCATGTGGTTCCGGCTGCTGCGGCGCGAGATCGAGGCCGCGCGGGACGCCGAGCTGGGCCTGGTGCCCGAGGAGGACGCGGCGCCGGTCACGGTGTCCTCCGCCGGCTGAGCCAGCTTCGCCGCTCGCGGCCGGGCGGGCCCGGATGCTACGACCCGGCCAGCAGCCCCGTGTAGTACACGGTCCCCGCGCACTCCCCCGTCACCACGGTGGACGCCGTCGGGGAGCCGGCCTGGGCGGTGTGGGTGAGCAGGATGTTGCCGTTGGGCGGGGTGTCCCCGGAGCCCAGCTGGGTGGTGGCGCCGGAGGGGCCGCCGGTGTCGGCGGAGCCGTCCGTCGCGGTCGGCGTCGGGTCGGGGGTCGCGCCCCCGCCGGCCGGGCCGCCGGTCGAGCCGCCGCCCGTGGGACAGGTCTCGGAGGGCACGAAGGCGAACTTCTCCTCGTACGCCGAACCCGGCTGGAGGACCAGCCCGCTCACCTCCTGCGAGGGGTCGGGCAGCCCGGTCGCCGCGTCCCCCGCCGCATGCCGCACGACGATGATCTTCGCCGGTTCCGCGGCTCCCTGCGCGCTCGCGCCCACCGTGCCCGCGCCGTCGACCGTACAGGCGCTCGCGGAGACGTTGGTGACGTGGAACGTGCCGTAGACGACCCCCGCGGAGTCCGGCGCGTCCGTGCTGCCCGTGGCGGAGCCCAGCTGGGCCGCCGTGCACACCGGGACGCCCGCGGCCAGGGTGGCCGACGGATCGGCGCCCGCGGCCGAACCCGCGCCCGCGCCGCCGGCCTTGCCCTTCTCCCCGGGCTTGCCCGGCTCCTTGCCGGGCTGGGCCGGCCGGCCGTCGGCGCCCTTGCCGCCGCTCGTCTCGCCGCCCTTGTCCCGGCCGTGCCCGGTGCCGGACTTGGCCTGCGAGGACTGGCCGGCCATCGCGGTGTCGGGGTCGCTGCCGCCGGAGCCGGAGACATGGACGAGGGCCGGGATGGCCGTACCGAAGAACAGGGCGGCCGCGGCCATGCCGACGGCGGCCTGACGCTTGCGGGCCCGCCGCGCGGGCACCGCCCGGCGCAGGTGCTCCAGGGAGCCGGTGCGCGGCTCGATGCCGTCGACCGCGGAGTGCAGCAGCAGTCGCAGCACCGCCTCGTCCGACCCGGGTCCGCCGAGCGCCGGAGCCGGTTCCCCGGACTCCGGGCCGCCGTCCGGTCCGCCGGAGCCCTCGCCCTCACCGAAGGAGTCCCGCGGCCCCTGGACGTCGTCCGCGGCCGGAGCGAGCCCCTCGGTGTTCCTGTCGTCGGGGCCGTGGTTCACAGTTTCGTTCCCAGCGTGCGATGACGTGTGGTGGTGGCGTCGCGGTGCAGTCCCTCGTTCATACGGGTTGCTCCATGGCCACCCGCAGCGCGGCGATCCCGCGCGAGCCGTACGCCTTCACCGAGCCCAGGGAGATGCCGAGCGTCTCGGCGACCTGGGCCTCGGTCATGTCCGCGAAGTAGCGCAGGACCAGCACCTCCCGCTGGCGGCGCTGCAGCCCCTTCATCGCCTTGATGAGGTCGCGGCGCTCCAGCTGGTCGTACGCGCCCTCCTCCGCGCTCGCCATGTCCGGCATCGGCTTGGAGAGGAGCTTCAGGCCGAGGATGCGCCGGCGCAGCGTGGAGCGGGAGAGGTTGACCACCGTCTGCCGGAGGTAGGCGAGGGTCTTCTGCGGGTCGCGGACGCGTTTGCGCGCCGAGTGGACGCGGATGAACGCCTCCTGGACGACGTCCTCGCAGGAGGCGGTGTCGTCGAGGAGGAGCGCGGCGAGACCGAGCAGGGAGCGGTAGTGCGCCCGGTAGGTCTCGGTGAGATGGTCGACGGTGGTGCCGGCGACGGCCTCGGTGGCCGTGCCCGCGGTGGTGTCCTCAGCGCCGTCTCGCTGACCGGGTATGCGGGCGGGCCGCGCGGCGGGCATGGGCGCGATCACCGGCATGCCGCCGGGCGTACGGGGCCGCAGTGCCGCACGCGGCGGCCGAAGGGCCGCCGTGCCGCGGGCCGCGGTGAGTTCGAGTACCTCTGCCACGCCAGTTGGACACGTCTGCCCCCGTCAGGGTTGTACGTGCCGGGCGTCACATGTGCGACAGCCGGCGGTGCCTCAAGTGCCGTCATGCGTCCCGCTCTTCCCCTATGTCCGATATGGACGGGCATCCCCGCACCCGGTCCGTTCGCGGCGTCCCCACGCCCCTCACCCCTCGCCCCGAAGAGTGACCGCAAAGACGCTCCCCGCCCTGCGCGCGGTTGCGGAGGGCGGGGAGGCACATCTTCTGTCGCCGAGAGGGACGGCTCAAGCGGTTTCGACCATGGAACCGACCATATTTCTCACACAGATCCTACAAAGCGGCATCACGCGTCACCCGGCGGACTCCCGGGCGACGAGCTCCGCGATCTGTACGAGGTTCAGTGCGGCACCTTTGCGCAAATTGTCGCCGCAGACGAAGAGTTCGAGCGCGGTCGGGTCGTCCAGCGCCCGCCGCAGCCGGCCCACCCAGGCGGGATCGGTGCCCACCACGTCGGCGGGGGTGGGGAACTCGCCGGCCGCCGGGTCGTCGCACAGCACCACGCCGGGCGCGGTGGCGAGGATCTCGCGGGCCCCGGCGACACCGGTCTCGCCCTGGAAGCGGGCGTGGACGGTGAGCGAGTGGGTGGTGACCACCGGCACCCGGACACAGGTCACCGAGACCGGCAGCCCGGGCAGGGAGAGGATCCGGCGGGTCTCGTCGCGCACCCGCAGTTCCTCCGAGGACCAGCCGTCCTCGGCCGCCGTACCGGCCCACGGCACGACGTTCAGCGCGACCGGCTCGGGGAACGGGCCGGTCCGCTCGCCCACGGCCCGCCGTACGTCACCGGGCGCGGTGCCCAGCTCGGTGCCGGCGACCAGGGACAGCTGGGCCCGCAGCGTCTCCACACCGGCCCGCCCGGCCCCGCTCACCGCCTGGTACGACGACACCACCAGCTCGCGCAGCCCGTACTCGGCGTGCAGCGCGGCCAGCGCGACGATCATGGTGAGGGTGGTGGCGCCGGGGTTGGCGACGATGCCGTGCGGGCGGTTGCGCACCCGGTGGGCGTTGACCTCGGGCACCACCAGGGGGACGTCGGGGTCGGCGCGGAAGGCGCCGGAGTTGTCGACGACCACCGCGCCGCGCGCGACGGCGAGGGGCGCCCATTCGGCGGCGACCGGCTCCGGCACGTCGAACAGGGCGATGTCCACCCCGGCGAAGGAGTCCTCGGTCAGGGCCGCCACCTCGACCTCCTCCCCGCGCACGGACAGCTTGCGGCCGGCCGAGCGGGGGGAGGCGAACAGACGGATCTCGCCCCAGACGTCCGCGCGCTGGGACAGGATCTGGAGCATGACCCGGCCGACGGCTCCGGTCGCTCCCACGACCGCGAGCGTCGGCTTGGCGGTCATCGGCCGGTGCCTCCGTAGACGACGGCCTCGTCGGTGTCGGAGTCCAGCCCGAAGGCGGTGTGCACGGCGCGCACGGCCTCCGGCACGTCGTCCTTGCGGGTGACCACGGAGATGCGGATCTCGGAGGTGGAGATCAGCTCGATGTTCACGCCCGCGTCGGACAGCGCCTCGAAGAAGGCGGCGGTGACGCCCGGGTTGGTCTTCATGCCCGCGCCGACCAGCGAGATCTTGCCGATCTGGTCGTCGTAGCGCAGCGAGTCGAAGCCGATGCCGCCGCGGCTCTTCTCCAGGGCGTCGATGGCCTTGCGGCCCTCGCTCTTCGGCAGCGTGAAGGAGATGTCCGTCAGGCCGGTGGAGGCGGCGGACACGTTCTGCACGACCATGTCGATGTTGATCTGGGCGTCGGCGATGGCCCGGAAGATCGAGGCGGCCTCACCCGGCTTGTCCGGCACGCCGACGACCGTGATCTTGGCCTCGGAGGTGTCGTGCGCGACACCGGAGATGATGGCCTGCTCCACCTTCTTGTCCCCAATCGGCTCACTGCTGACCCACGTGCCCTGCAACCCGCTGAAGCTGGAGCGGACGTGGATCGGGATGTTGTAGCGGCGGGCGTACTCCACACAGCGGTGGAGCAGCACCTTGGAGCCGGATGCCGCGAGCTCCAGCATGTCCTCAAAGGAGATCCAGTCGATCTTCCTGGCCTTCTTCACCACGCGCGGGTCGGCGGTGAACACGCCGTCGACGTCGGTGTAGATCTCGCAGACCTCGGCGTCGAGGGCGGCGGCGAGGGCCACGGCCGTGGTGTCCGAACCACCGCGGCCGAGGGTGGTGATGTCCTTCTTGTCGGCGCTGACGCCCTGGAAACCGGCGACGATCGCGATGTTGCCCTCGTCCAGCGCGGTCCGGATGCGGCCGGGCGTGACGTCGATGATCCGGGCCTTGTTGTGGACCGAGTCGGTGATGACGCCGGCCTGGCTGCCGGTGAAGGACTGGGCCTCGTGACCCAGGTTTTTGATCGCCATGGCCAGCAGCGCCATGGAGATACGCTCTCCGGCGGTCAGCAGCATGTCGAATTCACGCCCGGCAGGCATCGGAGAAACCTGCGCGGCGAGATCGATCAGCTCGTCCGTCGTGTCGCCCATCGCGGAAACGACGACGACAACCTGGTTGCCGTTCTTCTTCGCTTCCACGATCCGCTTGGCGACGCGCTTGATGCCTTCGGCATCGGCTACGGAGGAGCCTCCGTACTTCTGCACGACAAGGCCCACGTGCGCTCCTCGCTCGGTTCGTTTGTGTCGGCTCAGTCTAACGAGCGCCCGAAATCCACCACCCTGCTGCCGCATGGTGAGACATCCGCCGATGGGGCCCCGGGCGCCCGCTTCCGCAGGGCCTCCTGCCCGCCCCGCGCCGGGCCACGCGAAACGTGCCCCGGGTCACAGCCCGGGGCCGCGGCCCGGCCGGCTCACATCCCCGGCCGGATGCCCAGCGGGCCGCCGATCTCCTCGGCCATGACGCGGCCCGCCTCGAACTCCAGGGTCTCGTCGCCCATCGGGGTCTGGTCGGTGTCCAGTCCGTCCAGCTCCTCCAGGGGCTGGTTGAGCCGGACGTGGATGAGCACCGACTGGAGGGCGCGCAGCACCGCGGAGGCCGTCGAGCCCCAGTTGGAGAAGTAGGAGAACTGCCACCACCACAGCGCCTCGGTGGTGCGGCCCGCGCGGTAGTGGGCCATACCGTGGCGCAGGTCCGTGATGACGTCGGCGAGGTCGTCCGAGATCCGGGCCGGCACCGGGGCCTTGCGGGGCTCGTAGGGGTCGAAGACCTCGGAGTAGACGTCGACCGGCTCCAGCAGCCGGGCGAAGTTCTCGCGCAGGGCGTCCACGTCGGCCTCCGGCCCCGGGTCGGGCTCGTAGCGCTCGTCGGGGACGATGTCCTCGTGGGCGCCTAGCCGGCCGCCGGCCAGCAGCAGCTGGGAGACCTCCAGGAGGAGGAACGGGACGGCCGAGCCGGGCTCGTCGCCCTTGGCCACCTCCGTGACGGCGACCAGGAAGCTCTCGACCTGGTCCGCGATCTGGACCGCGAAGTCGTCGGGGTCCTGCGACGTGGCGTGCAGCGTGGCGTCAGACATCTAGGAGTCTTCTCCCCTCGAAGGCGCGGCCGAGGGTGACCTCGTCCGCGTATTCCAGGTCGCCACCCACCGGGAGGCCGCTGGCCAGGCGGGTGACCTTCAGGCCCATGGACTTGATCATGCGGGCGAGGTACGTGGCCGTCGCCTCGCCTTCGAGATTCGGATCGGTGGCCAGGATCAACTCCGTGACCGACCCGTCGGCCAACCGCGCGAGAAGTTCCCGTATACGCAGGTCGTCGGGTCCCACGCCCTCGATCGGGCTGATGGCGCCGCCGAGCACGTGGTAGCGGCCGCGGAACTCGCGGGTGCGCTCGATCGCGACGACGTCCTTGGGCTCCTCCACGACGCAGATCACGGAGGGGTCGCGGCGCGGGTCACGGCAGATGTTGCACAGCTCCTCCTGCGCGACGTTGCCGCACGTCGCGCAGAAGCGGACCTTCGCCTTGACCTCCAGGAGCGCCTGCGCGAGCCGCTTCACGTCCGTCGGCTCGGCCTGAAGCACGTGGAAGGCGATCCGCTGCGCGCTCTTGGGACCGACGCCGGGCAGCCGCCCCAGCTCGTCGATGAGGTCCTGGACCACGCCTTCGTACAACGGACTGCCCTTCCTGGAGACCTTTCGGTACGTACGCTAGTGGGGACGGCCTCAGAACGGCAGACCGGGGATGCCCGTGCCGCCGCCCAGGCCCTGCGCCAGCGGGCCGAGCTTCTGCTGCTGGAGCGCCTGCGCATTCTCGTTGGCCGCCTGCACGGCCGCCACGATCAGGTCGGCGAGGGTCTCGGTGTCCTCCGGGTCCACCGCCTTGGGGTCGATCTTCAGTCCGCGCAGCTCGCCGGCGCCGGTCACGGTGGCCCGCACCAGGCCGCCGCCCGCCTGCCCGTCGACCTCCGTCTCCGCCAGTTCCTGCTGCGCCCGCTGCAGGTCCTGCTGCATCTTCTGCGCCTGCTGGAGCAACTGCTGCATGTTGGGCTGGCCACCACCGGGGATCACGATCAGCTCCTCTACGTCTTTCTCCTTGGCACGAGCCTACGTGGTCCAGGCGGCCCTCGCGCCGCCACTCTTTCGAGTGAGGGAGACGACGGATCTATACCTGATCAAGGCCCTCTTCCGGGCGGAAAAGCAGGGAAAGTCCCGACCGGGCCACCCGTTGGGCGGTAGGAAGGGTGACGCACGTCGCCAGGGAATGTCACGCCACGTGACCGGTCGTGATCAGTAGGGAGTGCCGGGTGGGTCAGCCGGAGATGCAGCCCGAGGGGCCGCCTCAGGACGGGCGGGGCGAGGGCGCGCCCGGTCCCCGGCCGGGCGATCTGACCGGCCGGGCCCTGCCGCCCGGCGACTGGGGCGAACCCGGCGAGCGGCTGGACGAGTTGTACCGCTGGGTGGAGCACGGCGCGCTGCGCACGGCGGACTGGTACCTGCGGGACCGGCTGTGGAAGCGGCGCGGGGCGCGGGTGCTGCGGGCCGGGGCGGCGGCGGGCGCGGTGACCGGGGTGGCCCTGCCGCTGCTGGACCTGACCGGGATCACGGCCGGCGCGGCCCGCTGGGGGTGCCTGGCGCTGCTGCTGGCGGCCGCCTGCGCCGGTGTCGACCGGTACTTCGGGGTGACGTCCGGCTGGATGCGGGACGTGGCGACGGCGCAGGCGGTGCAGCGGCGCTTGCAGGCGCTCCAGTTCGACTGGGCGGCGGAGGGCATGCGGGAGGTGCTGGGCCCGGCGGAGGGGACGGCGAGCGAGGCGGCGGAGCGGTGCGTGGTGCTGCTGCGGCGGTTCTCGGAGGACGTGACGGAACTGGTGCGGGTGGAGACGGCCGACTGGATGGGGTCGTTCCGCGCGGGCGCGGCGCCGATGGGGCTCCAGGGGGTGGTGGGGTGCGTGCCCCGGCAGGAGGCGGGCGGCCACGGCGGCCGGTTCCCGCTGCCGCCGGTGGGCGGGGCGCGCCCGAACATGCCGCGGCAGCGGCCCCCGGAGCCCCGCTGAGCCGGGACCGGAACGGGTCACCCGCGCGGGGCGGCGGACCGCACCGCCCCTAGGGTCTTTCGTTTGGATCAGGCCGGATCAAGGAGCGGGGTCTGGTGCGTGCAGATGCAAGGCGGAGGAGGGAGTCAACGCGGAGCGTTGGCGACCGACGACAACGCCGCAGATGTGCGTGCCAGACCCCGCGAGCCCGGCATGATCCAGACGAGAGGCCCTAGGCACAGAGCTTCAGGCCCTCCGGGGTCCAGCACGGCACGTGTCCGTGCGTGCGGATGACGTCCTGGCCGTTCCCCCGGGTCAGGTACGTCAGGAAGCTGGAGGCGAGGGAGTCGGCGGGCGGGCGGCCGTAGGTGTAGGCGTACTCGATCTCCCGGTAGGGGTACCGGCTGTGGTCGTGCTCGATCGCGTCCACCGACGGCGCGTCCCCGTCCAGGGCGAGCACGCGCAGCCCCTTCGCCCCGGTCGCCGAGTTCAGCTCGCTGTAGCCGATCGCGCCGGGCAGCCGCGCGACCTCGGTCAGCACCTGGTGGGTGGAGTCCAGTTCGCACCGCGCCACCGGCGCCGACGGATAGTCCGTGTGCACACAGTCGACGGACGTGTTCGCCATCTCGCCCTGTCCCAGCACCCGCCGCTGGAACACCTGCCGCGTCCCGGAGTCGGCGTCCCGGCTGACCAGGCGCACCGGCAGCGAACGCCCGCCCAGCTGCGCCCAGTTGGCGATCTCCCCCCGGTACAGGCGGCGCACGTCCGCCGTGGACAGGTTCCGCAGCCCCACGTCGTCGTTGACGACGAGCGCGAACACCGACAACGCGACCCGGTTCTCCCGCAGCCGGGACAGATCACCGGGCCGGGGCCCGTCCGAGAGGGCGACGACGGGCGGCGCCCCCTTGCCCTTGCGCGCGGCCCCCTCGGCCGCCAACTCCCGTGTCCCGGCGGTCGATCCATGGGCGTCGACGGTGATGACGGAGCCCTGGCAGTCCTGCTCGTACTTCTTCGCCGCCTCCTGCGCCACCGGCTCGAACGCCGTGGACCCGACCACGGTCAGCGTGCCCTTCTCGCAGCCGATCGGCGGCGGGGTGTCGTCGCGGGCCACCACGATCGCGGCCAGGGTCACCACGCACACCGTGAGCATGATGGTGATGCCGCGCGAGGCCCGGCTGAACAGCGGCGGCTTGTCGTCCGGGGTGGCGCTGCGGTTGGGGTGCACCTCGCCGTCCCGGATGCCGCCGATCAGCCGTATCCCGCGCCCCACGTCCCCGCCGGTCAGCAGCACCAGCAGCTTGAAGTGGTCGCCCTTGTTGAGCGGCACGGGAGGGATGCGCAGGGTGTTGCCCTCGTAGCCGAAGCCGTGCTCCCCGGTGAAGTGGTCCATCAGATGGCCGGTGTCGCTCGGCTGGGTCACCGAGACCCCGCGCACGGTCCGGTCGGTGAACACCGCGGTCAGGCCGTGGTCCTCGGGACCGGTGTAGTCGGCGCGGTCGATGCCCAGCGAGCCGTCGTTCTCGATGCGCAGCAGCACCAGCGTGGCGTCCGACATGCCCGGCACCTCGTCGAACAGCCCGAGCCGCCGGTTGGCCCGCCCCGACCGCACGTCGTCGCCTATGGCGTTGTCCATCTGGACGCGGTAGCCGATCCGCTTGCGCCGGGGCACCCGCCGCTCGTACCAGACCATGCCCGCGGACGCGACGATGCCCAGCAGCGCCGTACCGACGGCGACGACGTTCTCCGCGCTCAGCCACTCCATGTGGGTGCCCCCGCAACTCCCCGGAGCCGGATGGGGAAGCCACGGTACGCGCGCGCAAGGGCACGAACCGGACACGTCCGCGGAAGTTCGCCGGACGTTCAACCACCTTGGCGCACAAGGCGGTTGGGCGCCTTCACTGCCTCGCGTACGTCAGGCTTTCGCCGCCGCCCTGCTGCACCCGCCGCAGCCGCCCGTCGGGCAGCAGGCTGACCTCGGTCGCGTCGCCCGGGGTGCAGGAGGAGGCGGGTTCACCACTGGTCACGGTGGACGGCCCGATCTCCAGCGGCCCCCGGCCGAGCGGCGCCTGGCTCAGCGGGGCGGCGAAGACGCAGTGGTAGTCCGGCCCGTCCGCGACCAGGGTCAGCACGCTGTCGCCCACCCCGCCCTGGCGGATGGTGAGCCGGCGGGTGCTGGTGCCGGCGGCGTTGTCGATGGTCGCGCGCCAGGTGCCGAGGTAGGCGTCCGGGACCGCGCCGCCCGCGGAGGGGGAGGCCGAGCCGGGACCCGGGCCGCGCTCGCCCGAGCCGGTGGGCGACACGGAGCCGGACACGGGGGCGGGCGCGGCCGTACCGCCGTCCTTGCCGTCGGTGCCGCTGTTCAGCAGCGCGTACACCGAACCGCCGGCCCCGAGCGCGACGACCAGCGCGATCACGACGAGCAGCGCGGTCGACCGCCCGCTGCGCCGCTCGGGCTCCCCGGGCTCGGTCCCGTACGGCTGGTACGGCTGGTACGGCGGGCCCTGATACCCGGTCCGGCCGACGGGCTCGGGGGCGTCCGGCGCGAAGTACGGGGGCCGCGCGCCCTGCTGGGGGTGCTGCTGGGGGTGGCCGTACGTCCCGGGGGCGGCCGGCCACCCCGGCGGGGCCGGCCGGCCCGGCACCACGGTCGCCAGCCGCTCGGCGCCCCCGCCCTCCGTGGCCGGCTCTCCCCCGTCCAGGACGGCGGCGTGCTCCGGCGACGCGTCCGGCCCGCCCGCGCCACCGGGCGCGGACTCCGGCCCGGCGGCGCCGGTCCCCGTCCTGGCCCCCGCCGGCTCCTCGACCTCCAGCAGCTCCACCGCGTGCCGCCCCAGCTGGGCCACCAGGGACCCGGGCAGCCAGGGGTCGCGGGAGCGGCCGCCGTGCACCGTGTCCTGCGCGCCGGTGCGGTCCAGCAGGTCGTCCAGGGAGGGCCGGGCCGCCGGGTCCTTGCGCAGACAGCCGCGGACCAGGTCGGCGATCCCCTCCGGCACGCCCGCGAGGTCGGGCTCCTCCCGGGCGATGCGGAACATCAGCGCGTGGATGCCGCCGCCGGCGTTCCCGAACGGCATCCGCCCGGTCGCCGCGTAGGCCAGCACCGAGCCCAGCGAGAACACGTCGCAGGCCGGGGTGACCCGGTCCCCGCGTACCTGCTCGGGTGCCATGAACCCGGGTGAGCCGACCAGCGAGCCGGTGACGGTGAGGTGCTCGCCGCCCGCGCCGGTCGTCTCCAGCGCGCGGGCGATGCCGAAGTCGATCACGCGCGGCCCGTCGATGGTGACCAGCACGTTCGACGGCTTCAGGTCCCGGTGCACGATCCCGGCCGCGTGGATGTCCTTGAGCGCGTGGGCCAGCCCGGCCGCGAGGATCCGCACCGACCGCTCGGGCAGCGCGCCGTGCTCGTGCCCGACGACGTGCCGCAGGCTGGGCCCGGCCACGTACCCGGTGGCCACCCACGGCACCGCCGCCTCGGTGTCCGCGTCCAGGACCGGCGCCGTCCAGTACCCGCCGACCCGCCGCGCGGCCGCCACCTCCCGCCGGAAGCGGGCCCGGAACTCCTCGCGCGCGGCCAGCTCCTCGCGGACCAGTTTCACGGCGACCGTGCGGCCCCGCTCCGACCGGGCGAGGTAGACCTGACCCATGCCTCCCGAACCGAGCCTGGCCAGCAGCCGGTACCCCCCGATCTCCAGCGGATCCCCAGGCCCGAGTTCCTCCATGACCGCCCGCCCTTCCCACCCCGTCGGCTGTGCAACGGGCCCGAGAATAATCGCGTCCCCGGGCGCGTCGGAGCCTCGCTCTCCACGGTTCCGTAACAGGACACGGCGCCCGATGTCGACAACCTGTCGTGGATTGCGCCCGCCCACGGAACAGGACGCCGATACCGCTTCCGCATCGCGGACATTTACGCTCGCCCGCATGACCCCTCAGCCCAATTCCGGAGCCGGCGCCGCAGTGAAGGCCGCGGACCGCGCGCACGTCTTCCACTCCTGGTCCGCGCAGGACCTCATCGACCCGCTCGCCGTCGCCGGCGCCGAGGGGTCGTACTTCTGGGACTACGACGGCACGCGGTACCTGGACTTCACCAGCGGGCTCGTCTACACCAACATCGGCTACCAGCACCCCAAGGTCGTCGCGGCCATCCAGGAGCAGGCCGCGAAGATGACGACGTTCGCGCCCGCGTTCGCCATCGAGGCGCGTTCGGAGGCGGCCCGGCTGATCGCCGAGCGCACCCCCGGCGACCTGGACAAGATCTTCTTCACCAACGCCGGCGCCGACGCCGTGGAGCACGCGGTGCGCATGGCCCGGCTGCACACCGGCCGCCCCAAGGTGCTCTCGGCCTACCGCTCGTACCACGGCGGCACCCAGCAGGCCGTGAACATCACCGGCGACCCGCGCCGCTGGCCCTCCGACAGCGGCACCAGCGGTGTCGTGCGCTTCTGGGCGCCCTTCCTGTACCGCTCGCGCTTCTACGCCGAGACGCAGGAGCAGGAGGCCGCACGGGCGCTGGAGCACCTGGAGACGACGATCGCCTTCGAGGGCCCCGGCACGATCGCCGCGATCATCCTGGAGACCATCCCGGGCACGGCCGGGATCATGGTGCCGCCGCCCGGTTACCTCGCCGGGGTGCGCGAGCTGTGCGACAAGTACGGCATCGTCTTCATCCTGGACGAGGTCATGGCCGGATTCGGCCGTACCGGCGAGTGGTTCGCGGCCGATCTGTTCGACGTCACCCCGGACCTGATGACCTTCGCCAAGGGCGTGAACTCCGGCTACGTCCCGCTCGGCGGCGTCGCCATCTCCCAGGAGATCGCCGAGACCTTCGGCAAGCGTCCCTACCCGGGCGGCCTGACCTACTCCGGGCACCCGCTGGCCTGCGCCGCCGCCGTCGCCACGATCAACGTGATGGCCGAGGAGGGCGTGGTGGAGAACGCCAAGCGGCTCGGCGAGACGGTGCTGGCCCCCGGCCTCGCCGACCTGGCGGCCCGCCATCCGAGCGTGGGCGAGGTCCGCGGCACCGGCATGTTCTGGGCGCTGGAGCTGGTCAAGGACCGGGAGACCCGCGAACCGCTGGTGCCGTACAACGCGGCCGGCGAGGCGAACGCGCCGATGGCCGCGTTCGCCGCCGCCGCCAAGAAGCACGGTCTGTGGCCTTTCGTGAACATGAACCGCACCCATGTGGTGCCGCCGTGCAACATCGGCGAGGCCGAGCTGAAGGAGGGCCTGGCCGCCCTCGACGCCGCGCTGGCCGTCGCCGACGAGTACACGGTGTGACGGTCCAAAGCTGCCGTGGGCCCCGGCCGAACGCGTAAGGTGACGTGCTCGTAAGACCCGTAAGAATTGGTCAAACGTGCGAGCACGTCACCCGTACGCGTGAGGAGAGACCGGCCATGCCCGGCAATGGCACCGCCGTCACCCGCAGCACCCTGCGGCAGCAGATCGCGGACGCGCTCCGTGACGAGGTGCTGGCGGGGCGGCTGCGACCGGGCCGGGCGTTCACCGTGAAGGAGATCGCCGAGCAGTACGGCGTCTCCGCCACCCCCGTCCGCGAGGCGCTGGTGGACCTGTCCGCGCAGGGCATCCTGGAGGCCGACCAGCACCGCGGCTTCCGCGTGCCCGAGTACTCCCTCGCGGACTACCGGTACATGATCGAGGCCCGCAACCTGGTCACGGACGGCATGTTCCAGGCCCTCGCGGCCGGTCACCCCGCCTTCGCCGCCCCGGCCGAGGACGCGCGCACCGCCGCGACCCTGGCCACGGTGCGCCGCCGCGGCGAGGAGGCCCAGCGTGCCGCCACCGCGGGCGACCTCACCGTGCTGATCGGCTACGACCTGCGCTTCTGGCGCGAGCTGGGCGCCTTGTTCGGCAACCCCTACCTCGGCGACTTCCTGCACCGGCTGCGGGTCCAGGCCTGGGTCTGCGCGGTCCAGCACCTGCGCCGTCTGCCCACGCTGCGCGGCCGGCTGTGGGCCGGGCACACGGAGCTGGTCGAGGCGCTGGCCCGGCGGGACACGGAGACGGCGCGGACGACGGTGGCGGCGGCGAACGCGCACTCGCTGGCGTTGCTGGAGGATCTGTCCGACAGCTGAGGGACGTGGGGGTATGGGAGGCGTGGCGCACCGATTACGCTTCCCAGACCACCTGCCGCCGTGCGTGTCCGCGCGGCCGCCGATGCGAGGAGCTCTCTTTGGCCTGTGACCTGTGGCTGGTACCGCTCGTGGACGTGTTGTGCCACACCCCGGACAACCCGTTCGCCGAGGAACTCGCGCACTACAACGACGCGTTGGCCGCGGCCGGGCTGCCGCCGGTGCCGGTGTACCAGTACATGCCGGGGCTGTCCGGCGAGGTCGCCCCGGTCGCCGGCTTCGACTACGACGCCCTGCACTTCCTGCGCCGCGCCTATCTGCTCCAGGCCTGCGGTCTGCCGGTCACCCCGGTGGACGAACTGGGCGGCGACTACGAGCAGTTGCTGGAGATGTTCGAGTCCACGGCCCAGCAGTCACATCTGGTGTGGCACTACGACCACGCGGGCGCGTACGTCCCGGTGGACTTCCCGCACCCCCTGTCCAACGACGAACTCCTCGCGGGTGGCGGGCCATTGGGCTCCTCCCAGGCGCTGCTGCGCGAGCTCCAGTACATCGCCCCGGGCATCGGCATCGACCCGGCCAACCCGCCGGCGCCCCCGGCTCCGCCGACGGCTCCCACGGAGCTGGAGGAGCCGGCCGCCCCGACGCCCTACGACCCCAGCCCCTTCGCCCGCGAGCGCCACGTCTGGCTGGGCCTGCACGCGGCCACGACCCGGTCGCTGGCCCAGGGCTCGATGATCGTCTTCAGCTGAGCCCCACCGCCGCCGGACCGGCCCGGCGCCCACCCCGCGGCCGGGCCGGGCCGGGAGTGGACGCGCGAAGGCCGGCGCACGTCAGAAGACCGGCGTGCCGTCCTGGGTCAGCTTCCAGTTGGTGACCGCGAAGTCGGCCGGGTCGAGGGACTTGGTGGCGGTGACGTAGTCGATCATCAGCTGCCGGATCTCGTTGGTGGAGCTGTAGGCGATCTCCGCCGAGGCGATGTGCGGGTAGCCGGAACCGCCGTTGGCCCGGTAGTTGTTGACGGCCACGACGAAGACCTGGTCGGCGGCGACGGGGGCGCCGTCGTAGGAGAGGTTCTTGATGCGGGAGCCCTCCGGCTGGGCGATGTCGATCTCGTAGTCGACGCCGGCCGCCGTGTCGTACATGTAGTCCCAGAAGCTGTTGGCGTTCGTCAGCGTGGCGGTGTCGACCTTCGTGCCCGCCGGCACCTGGTGGTAGTACTTCGCCGCGTACTCCAGGTAGTCCTTCAGCTGGGCGCCCGTGAGCTTCTTTCCGTACAGGGTGTTGTCGTAGATGTAGAGCCCGGCGATGTCCTTGATGGTGACGTTGCCCTGCGGGATCTCGGCGGTGCGGCTGAACGGCGCGGCCACCGAGATCAGCGGGAGGGCGGCGTCGGCGGCCGACAGGCCCGTCTTGACCGTCTCCATCTGGACCTTGTGGATGAAGTCCATGATCGGGACGTCCTTCCAGCAGGAGTCCGCCGCCGAGAGGTCCGCCGTGCAGGTGCCGACGGGCGTGTTGACGTACTTCACGACCAGCTCGTGGTCGGCCTCCAGGAGCTTCTTGATCTCCGGGTCCTCGGCCACGCCGTTGGGGTTGAGGGTCTGCGCCTTCTTGCCCGTCACCTTCCACTGGCCGTGGCGGAGTTCGAGCTCGAAGTCGAAGACGCTGAGGCGGTAGCCCCAGCAGTACGGCTCGGACAGCAGCACGTCCTCGCCGGTCTGCTCGTTCTTGACGGTGTACGACGGCACCTCGACGTGGGTGTGGCCCACGAGGATCGCGTCGATGCCCGGGACCTGCTCGGCGACCAGGTTGGAGGCGTTCTCGACGTAGGGCAGCTCGTCGCCCCAGGAGGAGGAGCCGTCCAGGCCGGAGTGGTCGGTCAGGAAGACGACGTCACAGCCGAGGGCGCGCAGCCGGGGCACGTACTTCTTCGCCTGCTCGACGAGGCCCGGGAAGACCAGCTTGCCGCCGACGTTGTCCTTGTCCCAGATCGCGATGCCGGGGTTGGTCAGGCCGAGGATGCCGACCTTGATGTCGGGGGCGCCGGGGACCTCGATGCGCTTGACGGTGTACGGCTCGAAGGCCGGGCGCAGCGACGTGGCGTGCAGGGCGTTGGCGCCGAGCAGCGGGAAGTCGCACTGGGACTCGAACTTGCGCAGGGTGTCGATGCCGTAGTTGAACTCGTGGTTGCCGAGCGCGGCGGCGTCGTAGCGCATGTGGTTCATGGCGGTGGCCATCGGGTGCCTGGGGCCGCGCTTGCCGTCGGTTCCGGTGATCGGGTCGACGCGGGCGAAGTAGTAGGCCAGGGAGGTGCCCTGGATGATGTCGCCGGCGTCGACGAGCAGCACCCGGTGCTCGCCCTTGGCCTCGCGCTGCTGCTTGATGAGGGTGGCGACACGGGCCACGCCCACCGAGTTGCCGGCCTTGTCGGTGTAGGGGGCGTCGGCGTAGTAGTCCCAGTCGAAGACGTGGCCGTGCAGGTCGGTGGTGCCCAGGATGGAGAACGACCAGGTGCGCGGAGCCTTTTCGGGGTGGTGACCGCGGTCGGCCGCCTCGGCGGTACCGCCGGAGACCGCGCCCGCCGCCGCGACGGCGGCGCCGGTCACGGCCGACTTCTTCACGAACTCCCGGCGGTTCATGCGACTGTGGGTCATTCAAGGCTCCTGAGACTGGAGTTGGTGCGGGCGGAGGGGCGTTCCAAAGGCGGAGGCTACCCGCGTAGATCGTGCTCGCGCCCCTCATCGCCGCAAACCAGTAAATGACCATGTCCAGGTCAAGGATGGGTCATCCGGGCCGGAACACGGCAGCGCCCGCCGGGTCCGCGTGGAGGCGGACCGGCGGGCGCTGCCGCACGGTGAACCGGAGCCTTCCTCCGGCTTACAGGAAGGAGTTGACCTCGATCGTCTCGTCCCGGCCCGGACCCACGCCGATCGCGGAGATCGGGGCGCCGGACATCTCCTCCAGCGCCTTGACGTAGTTCTGGGCGTTCTTCGGGAGGTCGGAGAAGGACTTGGCCTTCGTGATGTCCTCGCTCCAGCCCGGCAGGTTCTCGTAGACGGGCTTCGCGTGGTGGAAGTCGGTCTGGGAGTACGGCAGTTCCTCGACCCGCTTGCCGTCGATCTCGTACGCGACGCAGACCGGGATCTGCTCCCAGCCGGTGAGCACGTCCAGCTTGGTGAGGAAGAAGTCGGTCAGGCCGTTCACCCGGGTCGCGTACCGCGCGATCACCGCGTCGAACCAGCCGCAGCGGCGGTCACGGCCGGTGGTCACACCGCGCTCGCCGCCGATCCGGCGCAGCGCCTCGCCGTCCTCGTCGAACAGCTCGGTCGGGAACGGGCCGGCGCCGACGCGGGTGGTGTACGCCTTGAGGATGCCGATGACCCGGCTGATCTTCGTCGGGCCCACGCCGGCGCCGGTGCAGGCGCCGCCGGCGGTCGGGTTGGAGGAGGTGACGAAGGGGTACGTGCCGTGGTCGATGTCGAGCAGGGTGCCCTGGCCGCCCTCGAACAGCACGACCTTGTCGTCCTCCAGGGCCTGGTTGAGGATCAGGACCGTGTCGGCGACGTACGGCTTGATCTGCTCGGCGTAGCCCAGCAGCTCCTCGACCACCTGGTCGGCGGCGATGGCGCGGCGGTTGTAGAGCTTGGTGAGGATCTGGTTCTTGACGTCGAGGGCCGCCTCCACCTTCTGCTGGAGGATCGACTCGTCGTACAGGTCCTGGACCCGGATGCCCACGCGGTTGATCTTGTCGGCGTAGGTCGGGCCGATGCCGCGCCCGGTGGTGCCGATCTTCCGCTTGCCGAGGAAGCGTTCCGTCACCTTGTCGACCGTCACGTTGTACGGCGTGATGACGTGGGCGTTGCCGCTGATGAGGAGCTTGGAGGTGTCGACGCCGCGCTCGTTCAGACCGCTCAGCTCGGAGAGCAGGACCGACGGGTCGACGACGACACCGTTGCCGATGACCGGCGTACATCCGGGAGAGAGGATGCCGGAAGGGAGGAGGTGGAGTGCGTACTTCTGGTCGCCGACGACGACCGTGTGGCCGGCGTTGTTGCCGCCCTGGTATCGCACCACATAGTCCACTGATCCACCGAGCAGGTCGGTGGCCTTCCCCTTGCCCTCGTCACCCCACTGAGCACCGAGCAGCACAAGTGCGGGCACGCGCGTACACCCCTTCCGGGCGGGGCATGTCCAAGGTCAGGGGCGTGGGCGTAAGGTTCACCGCCGCGTGCCACCGCGACCGTCGTTGGCCGCACAACCGTCGGACCGGATGCCCCGGAATAGACGAAGCCCCTGGCGCAATAGCGCAAGGGGCTCTTGCACAAAGATGCTACCCGAGGAAGCGAGGCAGGACCGAGGTGGCGACTTTCGCGACGTCCGAACAGCTGCTGGTGATCATCGATCCGGCGGCCCGACAAGCGGACGGGGAGTCCGTACGGATCGCGAAAGACGTGCTCAGCGCGGGTGCGGCGGCCAAGGTCTGTCTCCCGGAGGGCCCGGCGGAATTCGCCCGGGCACTGGGCCGTCGGGGTGCCAGGCGCCCCGTGGTGGTGGGCGACGACCGCGCCCTGGTGCGCGCGGTGACCCTGCTGCACCGGGAACGGGAACTGGCCGGATGCGCGCTGTCGATGGTCCCGGTGGGGGAACGGCTGGCGCTGGCGGAGTCCCTGGGCGTGCCGACGGGGGCCGTGGCGGCGGCGCGGGCGGTCCTGGACGGCGAGGAGCGCCGCCTCGACCTGCTGGCCGACGACGCGGACGGGCTGGTGCTGACCGGGCTGACCGTGCCCCCGGCACCGGTGCGGGCGGCGGTGCCGGAGCCGGTGGCGGCGGCCGGACGCCCCTGGTACCGCTCCCTGGTCCGCACCCTGAGCCCGCGCCCGCCCCGCCTGGCCGCGATACCCGCGCCCGGACCGGCCCGGCTGCGGGTGGAGGTGGACGGGGAGACGGTGGTGGAACTGGACCAGCCGGTGGAGTCGGTCTCGCTCAGGCCGGCCGGCGGTCTGGCCGAGGTGGAGGTCCGGCGGCCGGCCGGGGGTCACCTGCGGGCGTCCGGGCGCGCGGTCAGGGTCAGCGGGCCCGACTTCCACTACCGGGCGGACGCGGTGGTGCGGGGCCCGGTGCGGGGGCGGGCCTGGCGGGCGGTCGAGGGGGCGTGGACGCTGGTGCTGCCGGTCGGCGCGCGGGGGCGCTGAGCCGCCGGGAGGCATATGCCAAAACGGCCGCCGCTCAGCCGGACGGGTGATCAGCGCACCTCCACGCGCAGCCCCTGAAGGCCCCGGATCACGAAGTTCGGTTTGCGGACCGGTTCCGCCGCCAGGGCGAGGGTGGGTGCCTGGCGGAGCAGGGCGGTCATGGAGGCGGCCAGCTCGATGCGGGCCAGGGGGGCGCCGATGCAGTAGTGGAGGCCGGCGCTGAAGGAGATGTGGGGGTTGTCCCGGCGGGTGAGGTCGAGGCGGCCGGGGTCGGCGAAGACGGCCGGGTCGTGGTTGGCGGAACCGAAGAGCATGGCGATCTCGGCGCCGCGCGGGATCGTGGTGCCGTCGATCTCGATGTCGTCCAGGACCCAGCGCTCGAAGAGCTGGAGCGGGGTGTCGTAGCGCATCAGCTCCTCGACCGCGGTCGGCACCAGGGAGTGGTCGGCGCGCAGGGCGGCGAGCTGGCCGGGGTTGCGGAACAGCGCCCACCAGCCGTTGACCGTGGCGTTGACGGTGGCCTCGTGACCGGCGTTGAGCAGAAGTACGGCGGTGGAGATCATCTCCTGCTCGGTCAGCCGGTCGCCCTCGTCGTGCGCGGCGATCAGCCCGGAGACCAGATCCTCGCCGGGGTGCTCGCGGCGCTGCGCGATCAGTTCCCGCAGGTACTCGGAGAACTCCAGCGAGGCGCGGACCGCCTCCGCCGCGGTCTGCTCCGACGGGTTCAGCTCGTACATCCCGCAGATCGCCGCCGACCAGGGCCGCAGCTGCCCCCGGTCCGCCTCGGGGATGCCCAGCATCTCGGCGATCACCGCCACCGGCAGCGGCTCCGCCACGTCCGCCAGCAGGTCCCCGCCGCCGTCCCGGACGAGCCCCGCCACCAGCTCGTTCGCCAGGTCCTCCACGTACGGCTTCAGCCGCTCCACCGTGCGCGGGGTGAACGCCTTCGACACCAGGCGCCGGATGCGGGTGTGGTCCGGCGGCTCCAGATCGAGCATCCCGTGGTCGTTGAGGGTGTGGAACGGCTCGTGCTCCGGCGGGGGCGCCTGCCTGCCGAACTCCTCGTGCGAGAACCGGTGCCGGTACGTCCGCCCCAGCCGCCGGTCCCGCAGCAGCGCCGAGACGTCCGCGTGGTGCGGCACCAGCCACTGGTCGCTCGGTTCGTACCGGACCACCCGGCCGCGCGCACGCAGTTCGGCGTAGGCCGGGTAGGGGTCGGCGAGGAACGCGGGGTCCCAGGGGTCGAAAGCGAGGTCGTGTGGCCCTGACATGCGGGGACGCTAACCCGCGGGGCGCGTTCTGACCAGGGGCGCGCGTCAGCCGGGTGTCACCAGGCGGGCCTCGTACGCGAAGACCGCGGCCTGGGTGCGGTCGCGCAGGCCGAGTTTGACGAGGATGCGGCTGACATGGGTCTTGGTGGTGGACTCGGCGACCACCAGGCGTTCGGCGATCTCCGCGTTGGACAGGCCCTGGGCGATGAGGACCAGGACCTCGGTCTCGCGCTCGGTGAGGTCGCCGTAGGCCGTGTGGGCGACGGCCAGCGGGTGCCTGGCCTCCGGGAGGCGGGAGAACTCGGAGATCAGGCGCTTGGTGACCGAGGGCGCGAGGAGCGCCTCACCGGCCGCCACCACCCTTACGCCGTCGGCGAGTTGACGGGCCGAGGCGTCCTTGAGGAGAAACCCGGAGGCACCCGCGCGCAGCGCCTGGTAGACGTACTCGTCCAGGTCGAAGGTGGTGAGCACCAGCACCTTGGCCGCGGCGTCCGCCGCCACGATCTCGCGGGTCGCCTCGATGCCGTTCAGTTCGGGCATGCGGATGTCCATCAGGACGACGTCCGGGGCGAGTTGGCGCACCCGGTCCACCGCCTCCCGGCCGTTGACGGCCTCGCCGACGACCTCGATGTCCGGCATCGCGTTCAGCAGGACGGAGAACCCCTCGCGGACCATCATCTGGTCGTCCGCGACCAGTACGCGGATCGTCATGCGCCGCCCTCGGTCTCCGGGGCCGGGACCGGGAGGAAGACCGTCACCTCGTAGCCTCCCTCGTCCGTCCGGGCCGTCGTCATCTCGCCGTCCAGCATGGTGACACGCTCCCGCATTCCGGTGAGCCCGTGCCCCGCGCCCGGCGACGGCTTCACCAGGCTCGGCGCGGGCGGCGGGCCATTGACGACGCGCAGGCCCAGGCCGCCGAGGACGTAGCCGATCTCCACCCGGGCGCTCGCCCCGGGCGCGTGCCGCAGGGTGTTGCTCAGCGCCTCCTGCACGATGCGGTAGGCGGACAGCTCCACGCCCGGCGGCAGTCCGCGCACCGCGCCGGTCACCGCCTTCGTCACGTCGAGACCGGCCTCCCGGACGTTGGCGAGCAGCGCGTCGAGGTCGGCGAGGGTGGGCTGCGGGGCGTCAGGGGCCTCGTAGTCCTCGGCGCGGACGACCCCGAGGACCCGGCGCAGCTCGGTCAGGGCCGCCACCGCGTTCTCCCGGATGGTGGCGAACGCCTTCTCCAGCTCCGGCGGCGGGTTCTCCACCCGGTACGGTGCGGCCTCCGCCTGGATGGCCACCACGGACATGTGGTGGGCGACCACGTCGTGCAGCTCGCGCGCGATGGTCGTGCGCTCCTCCAGCAGCGTGCGGCGCGAGCGCTCGTGCTCGGTCACCGACTGCTGCGCGGTGACCTCCTCCGCGGCCTGCCTGCGGGTCTGCCGTACGGCGACCACCAGCAGGACCAGCGCGGACAGCAGCTGCATCTGGGCGACCTGGCTGCGGCCGTCCACCCGGGCGAGGAGGCTGGCGGCGAAGGCGCCGTACACCCCGGTCAGCACCCACATCCAGGCCGCGGTGCGCGGGCGGGTGCGGACGGCCACGACGGTGAGCACCACCAGGTGGGAGAAGAAGGTGCCCGGCGTCCATATCCCGCCCCAGTAGTCCTCGCTGACCACCCCGCTGACCAGGGACGCGGCGAGGGACAGCCAGAAGGCTCCGGCCGGCCGCACCAGGGTCAGCAGGACCGGCACCAGGGTCAGCAGCCCGCACAGCAGGGTCGGCGCTCCGGAGATGTCGCTGCGCAGCATGCCCAGCCACATGGCCACCAGGCCGAGGAAGGCCACCAGGCCGTGCGGGGCCCAGGCGGCGTACTCCCGCATCCGGCCCGAGCGGCCGCGCACCAGCCGGCTGCCGGGGCCGAGGCGGGGCAGCGGGCGGTAGGCGAAGGCCCCGTGGAACAGGTCCTGCCGCAGCCCGGCGAGGGCGTCGGCCGCCAGCCGGAACTCCGGGCTGCGCGGCCGGCCGGCCCCGGCCGGCGGGGTCGGGTGGGTGTGCGTCGTCTCGGTCACGGGGAAAACGGTAGGCGGCGGACCGGGGCCGGTCGTCAGCTTGGAGAGGGGTTCCGCGGGGTCCGTCTCAGGTACTACACGCGGCCTTCGGGACGGGGGCTCACCGGGTGCCGGGGCGGACCAGTCCGGACTCGTAGGCGAAGATCGCGGCCTGGGTGCGGTCGCGCAGCCCCAGCTTCACCAGGATGCGGCCCACGTGCGTCTTCACGGTCTGCTCGGCCACCACCAGCCGCCCGGCGATCTCCACGTTGCTGAGCCCCTGCGCGATCAGCGCCAGCACCTCGGTCTCCCGCTCGGTCAGCTCGCCGACGCGCCGGCGCAGCGGGGAGCGGCGGCCGCCGTCCAGCCGGGAGAACTCGGCGATGAGGCGCCGGGTGACACCGGGCGCGAGCAGGGCGTCGCCGCCGGCCACCACCCGTACCGCCTCGGCCAGTTTGTCGGCGGAGGCGTCCTTGAGGAGGAACCCGGAGGCACCCGCGCGCAGCGCGTCGTACACGTACTCGTCCAGGTCGAAGGTGGTCAGCACCAGGACCCTGACGCCCGGTTGGGCCATCGCTATGTGCTCGGTGGCCTGGATACCGCCGAGTTCGGGCATCCGGATGTCCATCAGTACGACGTCCGGGCCGAGTTCGGCGGACTTGGCGATGGCGTCGCGGCCGTCCACCGCCTGCCCGACCACCTCGATGCCGGGCTGCGCGTCGAGCAGCACGGTGAAGCCCTGCCGCACCATCTCCTGGTCGTCGGCGATGAGTACGCGGATGGTGCCGGCGCCGCTTGTCATGGGGTCTGTTCTCCTGTCGTGGACAAGGGGGCCGGGGACGGCCCGTCGGGCGGAGTGCCGTCGGGCCGGGTGCCGCCGCCGGGGAGGAAGGCCGTGACCGCGAAGCCGCCCTGCGGGGTCGCGGCGGCGGTGACCCGGCCGCCGAGCATCGCGGCCCGCTCGCGCATGCCGAGCAGCCCGTGCCCGGCGCCCGGCGAGGGCGCGACCGCTTCCCGTGGGCGGGAGTTGACGATCTCCAGGTGCAGTCCGTCGGGGCGGTGCGCGACCTCGACGCGCACCGTGGACCCCGGCGCGTGCCGCAGCGCGTTGCTCAGCGCCTCCTGCACGATCCGGTACGCCGAAAGCTCCACGCCCGGCGCGTACGGCCGCACCCTCCCCCGTACCTCGGCACTCACCTCCATCCCGGCGGCGCGGGTGTTGTCGAGCAGGGTGCCGAGCCGGGCCAGGGTGGGCTGGGGGGCGTCGGGGGCGGCACCGGTGCCGGGGGCGCCGAGCCCGTAGGGGCCCTCGGGGTCCTCCGGGTGCTCGGAGCGCAGCACCCCGAGGACCCGGCGCAGTTCGGTCAGGGCCTCCAGCGCGTTCTGCCGGATGCCCGCGAGGTTCTCGATCAGCTCGGGCGGGGGCCGCTCCACGAGGTGCGGTGCCACCTGGGCCTGGATGGAGATGACCGACATGTGGTGGGCGACCACGTCGTGCAGTTCCCGGGCGATCCGGCTGCGCTCCTCCAGGAGGGTGCGGCGGGCCCGTTCCTCGGCGGTGAGGCTGGTCTGCTCCACGAGTTCGGCGCGCGCCTCCTGCCGGCCGCGCACGGCGACGCCGAGCACCACGACCACCGCGGACAGCACCACCGCGGCGACCCCGGTCGGCTGGTAGTCCGTCCCGCCCCAGCCGCCCTCCAGGGCCCAGGTGAGCAGTGCCGTCAGGACCAGCGCCTCGATCGCCACCCGGGCGCGCACCCGCAGCGCGAGCAGCAGCAGGACGAGCAGGTGTCCGATGATGCCGGCCGCGGTCCAGGGCCAGGAGAACACCACTCCGGGGGGCTCGCCGAGGCTTCCGTGCACCGCGGCGGCGCACACCAGGGTCGCCGTCAGGGACACCCACCAGGCCGCGAGGGGCCGCCGCAGCGCGAGCACCGGGGCGGCGCCCTGCGTCAGACCGATCGTGAAGGCCGCGCCCGGGCTCAGCCCCCCGTGGTCCGCGAGCTGCCCCACCCCGCCGAGGGCCACCCCGAACGCGGCCAGGCACACCATTCCGTGCGGCAGCCAGCGCAGCCAGACGGAGACGGGCAGCGGATCGCGCCGCAGGGTGCACAGGTCGTCCCGCAGCACCCGCAGCCCCCGCCGCACCCCGTCCGCGCGCACCGCGAACCCCCGACGACCCCCCGTTTCCGTCACGCCCACCACCTTAGACACGCGCGCCTCGCCCGACACGGGGGGCGGCCTCCGGTTCCGCGCCGCCCCGGCGGACCCGGACGACCCGGCCGCGCCGCGCCCGCGACCGGCGGCCCCCGCCCTGCTCGCAGGACCGGAACGCGCCCCAGCACACCGCCAGGACCAGTGCGAACACCGGCAGCCACGGCAGCCGTGCGGCGATCCAGGCCGGGCCGTCGGGAGCGGTGTGCAGGCCCGGCAGCGGGCCGGCCGCGAGCGCGGCGGCCGTGGTGGCCATCAGGGCCGTCTGGTGCCACAGGAAGACGGTCATCGCGGAGAGGTTGGCGGTGGCCACCGCCGCCCAGAGCAGCGGGCGGCGCATCGCGCGGCGCAGCCGGTCGCGCAGCAGCAGGGCGAGGCCGCACTGGGCGAGGCCGAAGGTGACGGCGGCGAGGGTCGGCGGGTTCAGGTTGGAGACCGCCGCGCCGGGCACGCCGACCATGGCGGCCGGGTAGCCCGCCAGCGCGACGAGGGCCGCGGTGGCCGCCGCGCCGCAGGTCAGCAGGGTCCAGCCCGCGCGGCGGGTGTCCAGTTCCCCGCGGGTCCAGGCGGCGCCGAGGGTGTAGGGGACCAGCCAGCCCGCGGCCAGGTTGAGCCAGCCGAGCCAGTGGGGGCCGAGGTGCAGCCCGAAACGCAGCACGTCCACGTGCAGCACCACCGCGAGCGGCCACAGGGGGTGCAGACGGGCGACGAGCGGTGTCACGGCGGTCAGCGCGGCGAACACCAGCAGGAACCACAGCGGGGACAGGGCCAGTTCGACCAGGGTGTGGACGGTGTCCGGCGGGGCGCCGGTGAGCAGCAGCACCGCGGTGACCACGGTCCACAGGCCCAGGAGGGCGACGGCCGGGCGGGCGAGGCGGGCGAGCCGGGCGCGCAACCACTGCCCGTACGACATCCCGCGGGCCCGCGCCGAGGCCAGGCTCCGGGTGGCCACGTGCCCGCCCACCAGGAAGAACAGCGCGAGGGTCTGGAAGGCCCAGGAGATCGGGGCCAGCCAGGGCATGCGGTGCAGGGGGCTCGCGGTGTGCAGCCCGCCGTCGTGGGCGACCAGCGCGGTGACCAGCCAGTGGCCGAGGACGACCCCGAGGATCGCCCAGGCCCGCAGGGCGTCCACGGCACGGTCGCGGGAGTCGGGGGTGGCGGCGTCGATGCGCCGGGCGCCGCGCCGTACCGCCTGTCGTATGCCGGAGTTGCCGGTGCGCTCAGCCACGGGTCACCTCGGAGGTCGCGCCGCGGGTGATCCGGGCCAGGTTGGCGAGGGAGGCCGAGCCCGGGGTGAAGTAGCCGCTGTGGCCGGCCGTGCCCGCGTCGAAGACCCGGGCGCCGAAGCCGCGGGAGACGGGGTCGGTGCCGAAGCCGACGGTGGCGAGGAGCAGGTCGGCGCGGACGTGCGGCACATGGGCCACCCAGTCGCCGGTGCCGCGCGCCGCCCAGACGCGGGCGGTGGTGCCCAGGGCGGACACGTCGTCCGCGCCGGTGCCGGGGCTGCCGACCAGGACGATGTCGTCCGCGTCGAGCCCGCGCGCGGCCCGGCCGCAGACGACCGAGCCGTAGGAGTGACAGATCAGGGAGAGGTGCGCGCGGGCGGGCGCGAGGGAGCGCAACTGCCGTACCAGAGACCGTAGTTGCGGGGCGGCCTCGTCGGCGCGGGTGGTGGTGGTGACCGTCGTGCTGACCGTGCCGGGGGTGGTGTAGCCGAGCCAGGCGACCACGGCGGTGCGCGGACCGGTGGCGGCGTGCAGGGCGGCGGCCGCCCGGTGGAAGCGGGCGTAGGTGTCCAGGGAGGTGTCCGAGCCGGGGACCAGGACCGCGATGTGGCCGGCGTGGGCGAGATCGCCGAACACCTCGGTGGCGAGGCCCGCGCCCCGCCCGTCGAACGCCAGCAGCCGGCGGTCCGCCGCGGCCAGGGCGCGGTCGGCGGCGGCGCGCCGGGAGTCGCCGTGCGCGGCGGCCATCCGGGCCGCGCGGCCGGCGTCGGTGCGGTTCGCGGCGTAGGCGGCGGCGAGGGTGGCCGGGGTGAGGCGCGGGAGGGCCGCGGGGGCGGGGGCCGGCACGCGGGGGCGGGCCGCGGCGGAGAGGGGGACGGTGAGGGCCGCGGTGAGCAGGGCGGCGACGAGTGCGCGGCGCGCTCGGCGGCGTCGGGTGCGGGTCGGGTGCCCCATGGTCGGCTTCCTTCCGGCCAGCCCGGCCATCGGGCTTGACTGGGAAGGAAGTTATGGACCGAGGGGTGTCGTCGGCGTCCCGCCGGGGAGCCGTCCCGCGGAGTGGCTCTCAGGTACTACGGGTATGACGGGGCCGGCGCCCGGGGCTCACCAGGCGAGCTGGGCTATCTCCTCCGCGACGACCGCGCAGGCGTCCGCCGCCGGGTCGATCAGCGGGAAGTGGCCGACGTCCGCCAGCAGCGTCAGACCCACCACCTCCCCCGCCTTGGCGGCGGCGTCCGCGTACGACTCGGCCACCTCCTGCGGCACGACCAGGTCGGCGCGGCCCTGGACGACGGTGGTGGCGATGCCCGTCGGCAGGAGGAGGACGGGATCGGCGTACGGCCGTCGTTCCTCGAAGTGCTCGGGTCCGCCGAGGAGTTGCACGGACGCGTGCTCGCAGGCGCCCAGTTCCTCGGCCACCGCCAGGTCGGCCAGCGGGGCGAGGGCGACGACGCCGCGCAGCGGGGCGGGTTCGGGGGTGCGCCAGGGCGAGTCGGCGGGCAGGACGTGCCGGGCCGCGGCCCACAGGGCGAGGTGGCCGCCGGCCGAGTGGCCGGTGAGGACGGTACGGCGCCGATCGGCGTCCGGCAGCGCCTCGCGGACCAGGTCCGGCAGGGCGTCCAGGGCGGCGGCCACGTCCGCGAAGGTGTCCGGCCAGCGGCCGGCGGGCGGGGTGGCACCCTCGCTCTCGTTCTCGGTGTCACCACCGCGCCGGTACTCGACGTTGGCCACCGCGAAGCCCCTGCGGGCCAGGAAGTCCGCGAAGGGCGTGGCGTGTTGACGGTCGAAGCGGGCGCGCCAGGCACCGCCGTGCAGGACGACGACCAGCGGGGCCGGGGTGTCCCCCGCCGTGCGCGGCGCGTAGAAGTCGATCACCTGGTCGGGGTGGGAGCCGTAGGCCGCGGTGGCGTCGGGCGCGACGGGGGCGTGCGAGAACGCGGACTCTTCCTCGGCGGCGGCACGGGCTGCTGCGGCTGCGTCCGGCATGCTCCAACCTCTCATCGACGGGGCGGCGTTCGGCGGCCGGGCGGGATGATCACGGCGGCCGTTGGCGGGACGGTATCAGGCGGATGACGTGCGGGTACGGGGGCGGGGGCGGGAACGCCTGGCGGCGCCGGGGGGCCTTCGGGAAGCCGCCCCCCGGCGCCCACCGGGACTACCTCGACAGGGAGCCCAGGATCCGCGCCGCCCGCTCCGCGTCCGCGAACGTCGTGTACAGCGGCGTGAAACCGAAGCGCAGCACGTCCGGCTGCCGGAAGTCGCCCACGACGCCCGCCTCGATCAGCCGCTTCATCACCTCACCGGCGTCGTCGCAGCGCAGCGAGACCTGGCTGCCGCGCCGCCCGTGCTCCGCGGGCGTCACCGGCTCCACCCGGCCCGGCTCGGTGTACGCGGCCACGCACTCCAGGAAGAAGTCGGTCAGCGCGAGGGACTTGGCGCGCACGGCGCCGATGTCCACGCCGTCCCAGACGTCCAGCGCCGCCTCCAGGGCCAGCATGGACAGGATGTCCGGGGTGCCGACGCGCCCGCGCGCCGCGCCCGCCGCCGGGGCGTAGTCCGGGCTCATGCCGAAGGGCTCGGCATGGGAGTTCCAGCCGGGCAGCGGGGAGTCGAAGCGCGGTTGCAGCTCGCGGCGCACGTACAGGAACGCCGGTGAACCCGGGCCGCCGTTCAGGTACTTGTAGGTGCAGCCGACCGCGAGGTCGACGCCGTGCTCGTCCAGCCCCACCGGCAGCGCGCCCGCGCTGTGGCACAGGTCCCAGACCGCGAGGGCCCCCGCGGCGTGGATCGCGGCCGTGAGCGAGGGCAGGTCGTGCAGCTCGCCGGTGCGGTAGTCGACGTGGTTGAGCAGCACCGCCGCGGTACGCGGCCCGAGCGCGCCCGGCACCTCGTCGGGCGTCAGGGCGCGCAGCGTACGGCCGGTCAGCCGGGCCGCCGACTCGGCGATGTAGCCGTCCGTGGGGAAGGTGGTGGCGTCCACCAGGATCTCGGTGCGGTCGTCACCGGCCAGCCGCACCGCGCCCACGAGCGCCTTGAACACGTTGACGCTCGTGGAGTCGCCCACCACGACCTGTCCCGGCGCCGCGCCGACCAGCGGGGCGATCCGGTCGCCGATCCGCTCCGGCGCCGTCCACCAGCCGCTCTCCGTCCAGGAGCGGATGCGAAGCTCGCCCCACTCGCGGCGCACGACGTCCGCCACCCGGTCGGGCACGTGCGCGGGCAGCGCGCCGAGGGAGTTGCCGTCGAGGTAGACCACGTCGTCCAGGGCGAACCGGGAGCGCAGCGGCGCCAGCGCGTCCGCCGTGTCCAACCGCTCGGCCCGCAGCGTGAGTTCAGACATGGGACCTCGCCGTCCACAGCTCGGGGAACACGTTCTTGCGGGCGCGCTTCTCCAGCCAGGCGACCCCGGCGGAGCCGCCGGTGCCGGCCTTGGCGCCCATCGCGCGGCGGGTGGCGACGAGATGGTCGTTGCGCCAGCGCCACACCAGTTCGGCCACGTCGGTCAACGCCTCGCCGAGCCGGACCAGTTCGCCGTCCTGGTCGCCGGAGTAGACCGCCGCCCAGACCTGTTCGACGGCCTCCGAGGGCTCGTAGCGCTGGGAGACGTCGCGCTCCAGGACGGCGTCCGGCACGGCGTGGCCGCGGCGGGCCAGCAGCCGCAGCACCTCGTCGTAGAGGCTGGGCTCGTGCAGCGCCTTCTCCAGCTCGGCGTGCGCGCGGGGCGCGCCGCGGTGCGGGACGAGCATGGACGCGGACTTCTCGCCGAGCAGGAACTCCAGGCGCCGGTACATCGCGGACTGGAAGCCGGACCCCTCGCCGAGCGCGCCGCGGTAGGAGTTGAACTGGGCGGGCGTGAGCGCGGCGAGCGGGGTCCAGGAGGCGTTCAGGGCCTCCAGTTCGCGCACGGAACGCTTCAGCGCGGCGATCGCGGTCGGCACGTCGTCCGAGCGGAGCGCCTTCGCGGCGGTCTCCCACTCGTGCACGAGCACCGTGAACCACAGCTCCATCACCTGGGTGGTGACCAGGAAGACCATCTCTCCGGGATCGTCGGAGAGGGTGTGCTGGAGGTGGGTGAGCAGGTCCGCGCGCACGTAGTCCTCGTACGGCGTGGTACCGGCGAAGTCGAGATGCGGGGTCTCGGGCTCAGCGGCCTCGTGGGGGTGAGCCTGTTGGGACATCGCTGTCTCCTGTTGTTACTCCGGGTAGCGGTCCGCCCCTGCCGATGCCGGCACGGGGGCCCCGGTCCCCACTCGCATCCTCCGCAATCACCCCGGGTACGGCAAGGCCCGCCTGCTGCCAGACGGGCCACACAGGTGACACGGGGTGTATCAGCCGAGGGTCTGCGCCGCGGTGGGCGAGGAGTCCTTCAGGAACTGGGTGCAGCGCTCGTACTCCTCCTGCTCGCCGATGGCCCGGGCGGCGCGGGCGAGGGCGTGCAGGGCGCGCAGGAAGCCGCGGTTGGGCTCGTGCTCCCAGGGCACCGGGCCGTGGCCCTTCCAGCCGCTGCGGCGCAGCGCGTCCAGGCCCCGGTGGTAGCCCGTGCGGGCGTAGGCGTACGACTCCACGACCGCGCCGCGCTCGAAGGCGTCGTCGGCCAGCTGGGCCCAGGCGAGGGAGGAGGTGGGGTGCGCGGCGGCGACCTCCGCGGGGGCGGTGCCCCCGGCGAGCTGCTCCCGGGGCTCCGGGTCGTCGGGCAGATGGGTCGGGGGCGGTCCGCCGAGCAGGTTCTCGTGAATGGTCATGGGTTCAGTCTCGCGTATGCGGTGTCGTCGCGGCGGGGCGCGTCGTCCTTCGCTCAGGTCCCGCGGGGCCCGGTGCCGAGGCGACGGCCGGTGCCGCCGTCCGGTTCCAGCGGCGGGGCCGCGAGCGCGCAGTGCGTGTGCCGCTGCGGATGGCGGCAGTCCGCCGTCGGCCTGCCCTTGACCAGGAAGAACGCCAGGCCCGCCCCCACCACCAGCACCCCCGCGCAGATCGGCATCGCCCGCCGGAAGGCCGCGTCGAACGCCGTCGCGGAGCGGTACGCGTCCGCCCCCATCCCCGCCAGCAGCGGCAGCGCGGCGACCGCGACCAGGCCCGCCGCCCGCGCCGCCGCGTTGTTGACGCCGCTGGCCACGCCCGCCCGCGCGGTGTCGACGGAGGCGAGGACCGTCGCGGTCAGCGGCGCGACCAGGACGACCATGCCGGCGCCCATCACCAGCAGCGCGGGCAGCACGTCCACCGGATAGCTCGCCCCCGGCCCGACCCGCAGCATCAGCAGCATCGCCACCGCGCACAGCAGCGGCCCCACGGTCAGCGGCAGGCGGGGCCCGGTGCGGTCGGACAGCGCGCCCGAGCCGGAGGAGAACAGCAGCATCAAGGCGGTGGTGGGCAGCAGCGCCGTGCCCGCGACCAGCGGGGACCAGCCGACCGCCACCTGCAACTGGAGCGCGGTGAGGAAGAAGAAGCCGCCGAAGGCCGCGTACACGCACAGCGTGACCAGGTTGACCGCCGTGAACTGGCGGGAGGCGAACAGGTCCGGCGGCAGCATGGGGTCGGGGCGGTGCCGTTCGACGTACCCGAAGGCGACCGCCGCGGCCAGCCCGGCCACCGCGCAGGCCACCACCGCCGCCGTACCGCCGCGCGCCTCGATGAGGGCGTAGGTCAGCAGCGCGAGGGCGAGGGCCCCGAGCACCGCCCCGAGGACGTCGAAGCGGCCGTGGGCGCCCTCGTCGGCGGACTCGGGCACGTGCCGCAGGGCCACCGGCACGCACAGCAGGGCGAGCGGCACGTTCAGCAGGAAGACCCAGCGCCAGCCGGGCCCGGAGACCAGCCAGCCGCCCAGGAAGGGGCCGACGGCCGCGCCGATCCCGCCGAACCCGGACCACAGGCCGACGGCCCGGCTGCGGTCGTCGGGATGGAAGGAGGCCTGGATCAGCGCCAGCGAACCGGGGGTGAGCAGCGCCCCGCCGATGCCCTGAAGGGCCCGCGCGGCGATCAGCAGACCCGAGGTCGGCGCGATGCCGCACAGCAGGGAGGCGGTGGCGAACCAGACGACCCCGGTCACGAACACCTTCCGGCGGCCGTAGCGGTCGCCGAGCGAACCGCCGAGCAGGATCAGCCCGGCCAGCGTGACCATGTACGCGTTGACGGTCCACTGCAGGGCGCCCAGGCTCGCGTTCAGCTCGCGGCCGATGCGGGGCAGCGCCACGTTGACGACGGTCGAGTCCAGCATGGCCATGCTGGAGCCGAGCACCGTGGTGAGCAGGATCCAGGTGCCCTGGGACGAGCCCAGCCGGACATCGGGCATGCCCCCACGTATACAGCGATACGGCGGGTCCGGCATACACGGCGACACGGCGGGCCCGGCGCCATGAGGACGCCGGGCCCGCCGTGGCCGTACCGCTTACTTGATCTTGTTGCCCGCCGAGCGCAGGTGCTGCGTGGCCTCGACGACGCGCGCGGCCATGCTCGCCTCGGCCAGCTTGCCCCAGGTGCGCGGGTCGTAGGCCTTCTTGTTGCCGACCTCGCCGTCCACCTTCAGGACACCGTCGTAGTTCGCGAACATGTGGCCGGCGACCGGGCGGGTGAACGCGTACTGGGTGTCGGTGTCGAGGTTCATCTTCACCACGCCGTTCTCCAGCGCGGTCTGGATCTCCTGCTCGGTGGAGCCGGAGCCGCCGTGGAAGACGAAGTCGAACGGGGACTCCTTGCCGAACCGCGCGGCCACGCCCTCGTTCAGCTCCTTGAGCAGCTCGGGACGCAGAACCACGTTGCCCGGCTTGTACACGCCGTGCACGTTGCCGAAGGACGCGGCCAGCAGGTAGCGGCCCTTCTCGCCGAGGCCCAGCGCCTCCGCCGTGCGGATCGCGTCGTCGACCGTGGTGTACAGCGAGTCGTTGATCTCGTGCGAGACGCCGTCCTCCTCACCACCGGTCGGGGTGATCTCCACCTCCAGGATGATCTTGGCGGCGCGGGCCTGCTCCAGCAGCTCCTGCGCGATCTCCAGGTTGTCGGCGAGGGTCTCGGCGGAGCCGTCCCACATGTGCGACTGGAACAGCGGGGCGAGACCGGACTCGACGCGCTTCCTCGACAGGGCGAGCAGCGGACGGACGTACCCGTCGAGCTTGTCCTTCGGGCAGTGGTCGGTGTGCAGCGCGATGTTGACCGGGTACTTCTCCGCGACGATGTGCGCGAACTCGGCGAGCGCGACCGCGCCGGTCACCATGTCCTTGCTGTACTGGCCACCGAGGAACTCGGCGCCACCCGTGGAGATCTGGACGATGCCGTCGCTCTCCGCCTCCGCGAAGCCGCGCAGCGCCGCGTGCAGGGTCTGGCTGGAGGTCACGTTGATGGCCGGGTAGGCGAACTTGCCTGCCTTCGCCCGGTCGAGCATCTCGGCGTAGACCTCGGGGGTTGCGATGGGCATCTGTCCGCTCCTTGTGTTGCGGGTTCGTGTTCTGCGTACGGCCCTGACCTAGAACCTGGGGGGTGACGTCGTCGTCGGCCCCATCTTTCCAGACGGGGGGTACCGGACGGCGCCCCCCGAGTCCACGTCGACCAGACGGGGGGTACCTGGCGGCGCCCCCAAGTCCAGGCCAAAGGAGCGTGTCAGTCCAGACCCAGTTCATCCTTCGAGAAGGCGAACCGGTACGGAACACCCGCGCCGGCCTCGATCTTCTCTGCGGCCCCGGTCGCCCGGTCCACGATGGTCGCGACGGCGACGACCTCGGCACCGGCCTCGCGCACGGCCTCCACGGCGGTCAGCGGCGAACCACCGGTGGTGGAGGTGTCCTCGACCACCAGCACCCGACGGCCCGTGATGTCCGGACCCTCGACCCGGCGCTGCAGCCCGTGCGCCTTGGCCGCCTTGCGCACCACGAAGGCGTCCAGCCGCCGCCCGCGCACGGCGGCGGCGTGCAGCATGGCGGCCGCGACCGGGTCGGCGCCCATGGTGAGTCCGCCCACCGCGTCGAACTCCAGGTCCGCGGTCAGATCCAGGAGCACCTGGCCGACCAGCGGGGCGGCCTCGCCGTCGAGGGTGATACGGCGCAGGTCCACGTAGTAGTCGGCTTCCAGACCCGAGGAGAGGGTCACCTTGCCGTGCACCACGGCCTTGTCCTTGATCTGCTGAAGGAGCTCAGCACGCACGTCCGTCATGCCGCCCAGCTTAAAGGCGGCGCCAGCTCCAGGTCGTGGCCGCCTCCAGCGGCTCCAGGGGCGTGACCAGGCGCGGCTGGGTGTTCAGCCCGTTGGGCGGGCCGGTCTGCGGCTCCACGCAGACCGCCTCGGCCTGCTCGTCGTAGACCACCACCCACTCCTCGCGGCTGGCCACCGTCAGCTCCAGCTGCTGCGGCCAGGTGAGGGTGACGTCGACGCCGCCGGGCATGCCGAAGCAGTCGTCCCACGGGCCGGGCGCGGGGTCGATGCGGTTGCCGGTGGGCAGGTGGTCGGCGCCGCGCTCCTCCTGCCAGGCGGGCTTGAAGTCCAGGGTCACGTCCGCGCCGCCGAGGTTGCGGCGGAACCAGGGGTGCCAGCCGATCTGCGCCGGGTAGGAGTCCTCGTACGTCTCCACCGACATCGTCAGCGTCAGGCTGTCCTCGGTGAGCGCGACGACCTGGGTGACGCGGCCGGAGTGCGGCCAGGGGTCCGTCAGCTCGTGCGTGATCACCGCCTCGTTCTCCGTGACGCGCGCGGTGCGCCAGGCGCCGTCGCGGGCGGTGCCGTGGATGGCGTGCGGCGGGGAGTTGAGCGGCATCTGGCGGACGGTGCCGCCGTCGAGGAACCGGCCGTCGCGGATGCGCCCGCACCAGGGCACCATCGGGAAACAGCCGAACTTGGGGCCCTGGCGCAGCAGTTCCGTGCCACCGACCCGCAGCCCGCCGATGCGGCCGCCGTTCCCGGGCCGCACGATCACCTCCGCGTCGCCCGCGGTCAGCGTGATGTCTTCGTCACTCACAAGGCGACAGTACTGGGCAGCCGCCCCGGGCGGGTCCGGGACGTGTCCGATATGCGGCCTAGCCGCGCGGACGGGGCCGGCGGCGCCGCGGACCGTCTACGGCGTCAACGACGCTTCCGCAGCGCTCTGCCCACCACGATCGCCGAGGCGACCGCCAGCGCCGCGGCCGGCGCGGCCCACCGCAGGGCCTGGTTCGCGGTGACCGTCTGCGGCGCCGGAACCGGGGCATAACGGCCCCGCGGCGGCGCGTGGTCGACCTCCTCGGCGCTGCGGCCGATCATCGTGCGCCGGGCGTGCGCGGCCTCGGCGGGCGGTACGCCGGTGTCCGCGAAGTCGCCCGCGGACGCCTCCGCGTCCTCCGCGTCCCCCGCCTCCTCCTCGTCGTCGCTGTCCGCGTCGAGCGAGGATGGCGGAATCTCGGTGTCGAAGACGGAGGTGTGCCCGCTCTCCGTCTCCCGCGTCTCCCGGGCCTCTCCCGTCTCCTGCGCCTCCTGCGTCCGCTCCCCGAGCGCCTCCAGGAACCGGTTCAGCAGCCGGGTCGCCGCCGAGGCCACCGCGTCCGCGGGCAGTTCCGCGATGCGCCCGGTCGCGTCGGCCGTGCCCGAGACGGTGACGGTGGTGCCGCCGTCGGTCCCGGCGAGGCGGAGGGTGAGGGCGAGCTTGACCGAGCCGCTGCCGCGGGCCTCGGCTGCCTCCCCCTCGACGGCGTAGCCGCCGTCCTCGCGGGCGTGCACCCGCGCGGTGCCGCGATAGGTGACGGAATGTCCGCCGACGCGCAGCTTCAGGCGGCCGGCGACGGGCGGGGCGCCGGCGTCCTGCTGGAGACCGGGAACGGCTCGGGCGACACGCGCGGGGTCGGCGAGTGCCGCGGTGAGACGGCCGGCCGGGACCGGGACGAAGACCTGGTGCTCCATGTCGGCTGAGCCTACCCACGAGCGGCCGGGTCGTACCCTCGCGGGAACCGGCTCGTGCGGGCGCGGCCGTTCAGTACCGCGGATGGATCAGCGTGGAGGCGGGCAGTCCGCCGATCCGGGTCCGCTCGGCGGCCCGCCGGTCCGCGGCGAGGGCCGCGGGGGTGAGGGTGCCGGCGGGGGCGGCCGGGTCCAGGCGCAGGGGCGGGGCGGTGCGGCCGGGCGCGGCCAGCAGGAAGCCCCAGTCGGGCGGTGCCCCGGGGGCGCCGGCCGAGCGGTCGGGCCCGGACGGGAAGCCGGGGTCGTGGCCGAGGACCCGGTAGGGGGTGGCGGCGAGGCCGGCGGCGCGCAGGGTCGCGGCGACGGTCCAGAAGCCGCGGGGGCGGCCGGTGAGCGGTCCGGCGTGCACGACGAGCCGGCCGCCGGGGGCGAGCACGCGGCGGGCCAGCCCGTAGAACTCCTCGGAGTACAGCTTGGTGCTGGCGGTGATGCCGGGGTCGGGGAGGTCGGCGATCACGACGTCGTACGAGGCGGCCGGCGTGGTGCGCAGCCGGGTGAGGGCGTCGGCGACCACGAGGCGGACGCGGGGGTCGGCGTAGGCGTGCCCGTTGGCGGCGGCGAGTCCGGGATCACGGCGGGCCAACTCCGCGAGCTGTCCGTCGAGTTCGACGATGTCCACGCGGTGTACGCCGGGGTGGCGCAGCACCGCGCGGGCGGCGAGGCCGTCGCCGCCGCCGAGGATCAGCACCCGGGCGTGCGGTCCGGCGAGGGCGGGGTCGACCAGGGCCTCGTGGTAGCGGCGGGCGTCCTGGCCGCCGACGCGCAGCCGCCCGTCGAGGTAGAGGTCGAGGGGGCGGCCGTCGGTGCCGCCCGCGAGGACGACCTCCTGCACCCCGGTCTGCACGGCGACCCGCACGTCCGGGCCGTACACCGCCTCGCGCGCGGCGCGTTCGAAGGCGCCGGAGAGGGCGGCGGCCGAGGCGAGCACGCCGAGGACGGCGAGGCCGACGAGGGGCAGGGTCCAGCGGGCGCGGCGGCCGAGGTCGCGCCGGAACAGGCCGAGGACGAGGGCGCCGCCGGCCACCACGTTGACCGTGCCGGTGAGCAGCGCACCGGTCAACTGACCGCAGAACGGCAGCAGTACGAAGGGGAAGGCGAGGCCGCCGACCAGGGCGCCGACGTAGTCCGCGGCGAACAGGTCGGCCACCGCGCCGCCCGCGTCCTGGTGGCGGATGCGCTGGATCAGCTCCATCAGCAGCGGCACCTCGGCGCCGATGAGCAGACCGATGGCGAGCGAGAAGGCGACCAGCAGGCAGCGGGGCCCCTCGGTCCAGGGACCGCCCCACCCGCCGGTCCAGGCGAAGACGGCGTACAGGGCCATCGCGCTGCACCCGCCGACCAGGGCGAGGAGGATCTCGACGGCGCCGAACGCGGCGGCCGTGTGCCGGCGCAGCCGTTTGGCGCCCAGCGAGCCGACGCCCATCGCGAAGACCATCACGGACAGCACGACAGAGGACTGGGTGACGGAGTCGCCGATCAAGTACGAGGCGAAGGCGAGGAGTTCGAGTTCGTACACGAGCCCGCAGGCCGCGCAGACGAAGACGCACGCGAGCACCAGGAACCGCCCGGTGCCGGGCCGGACGGGCAGCCGTGCCGGGCCCCTCCAGGAGGGCGGGGCACCCGGGGGCGCGGGAGCGTGCGGATCGATCACGCTGCGACGTTACGTTACTTCACGGGCACGCTTCGTCACCCGAAGGTGTGGATCCGGGAGCAGTTGTCCCGGTCCGGGTTTATGCCGCCCAGGCGTCCTCGCCGGGCTGCCCGGAGCGCTCGGGGGTGCGCGCCCGCGCCCCCACCCGGGTGCGGGTGGCGACGAGTTGGCCGTCCTGCGGGTAGGCGTGCCAGGTCCGCCAGTGCACATGGTCGTCGTGCCGCTGGGCCAGCATCGCGGTGAAGGCGTGCGGGCTGCCGGGGAAGACGCCGGCCAGGCCGTGCGGGTGGTCGGCGACCAGGGCGAGCAGCTCCTGGGCGCGGCCCGCGAAGGAGCCGGGGGTGAGCATCTCGACGCGCGCCGCGAACTCGTACTCCCAGTCGCCGACGCGCTTGGCGACGCCGAGCGGCAGCGGGGTGCTGGAGCCGGGGATGCAGGCCACCGTCTCCGAGCACAGGCCCCGCTCCTCCTCCAGGAGGACTTGGTGCGAGGCGCCGAGAAGTCTCAACTGGAGTTTGGCGCCCGTGAGTTCGAGGTCCAGGGTGGCCAGGGCGGGGAGCGGTTCGCGCCCCAGGGCCCAGGCGAGGTCGGCAGCGCGCGTATCGGTGTAACTGGTGTTCAGGGTCGTGAGCATGGATCGGCTCCGCTAACACGCAAATGAGGGGAGATCGGCCGTGTCAGCCCAGCCGGCCCGGCCGGTACGAGGCGTCCGCGAGACGTCCTGGGGGCTGCGTTGGCTGCATTGGCGTTTTAGAGGGAATCATGAACAGAGGCGCTGCCACAGCGTTTTTACCCAACTTCGGGGGCATTCCATCCCCCGGGGGGGCTCACAGCTCATCTGTTCCACCACGGCGCACGCCCGGCGCGGGCGCGGAGGGCCCGCACCCCTCGTCCCAGTGGCCTCTCCGCACCGCCGTCCGGCCCGCCCGCCTCAGCTGCTCCCGCAGCCTCCGCCGCCTCCACAGGACGACCCGCCGCCGCACGAGGAACCCCCGCCGCACGAGGAGTGACCCCCGCACGAGGAGTGGCCGCCACCGCAGGAGTGCCCGCCGTGGTGACCCCCGTGGCCCCCGTGGCCCCCGTGGTGCCCGTGGTGCCCGCCGGACGAGGAGCCGGAGTCCCCGGCCCACCAGCTGCCGCCCGCGGTGCCGGCCGCACCGCCCCTGCCCCGGACCGCGCCCCTGCCCCCGCCCCGCCTGCCGCCCTTGCCGGACACCCGCGCGATGACGACGAACAGGACGAACACTGCCACCAGCCCGATCACGAACGGATCCATGGCGCCACCTTCTCCCGGTCCCCCGAAGCCACCCCCCGTGGGCGCCTCGTTCCTTCCCGCGCCGCGCGCGGTGCCCCTGGGATGCCCGCGCGGCGCGACCGTCAAAGCCGGGTTGAGGAACTCCAGAGCTTGGGCGCAGGATGACCGGCATGACCTCCACCGCGCGCCCCCTGCTCAACCGCCGGCTCGCCGAGTTCGGCACCACCATCTTCGCGGAGATGTCCGCCCTCGCCGCGGCCACCGGCTCGATCAACCTGGGCCAGGGTTTCCCCGACACCGACGGACCCGAGGAGATCAGGGAGGCGGCGGTGCGGGCGCTGCGCGACGGGCGCGGCAACCAGTACCCGCCGGGTCCCGGCGTCCCCGAGCTGCGCACCGCGATCGCCGCGCACCAGCGGCGCCGCTACGGGCTGTCGTACGACCCCGACACCGAGGTGCTGGTGACGGCGGGCGCCACGGAGGCCATCGCGGCCTCGCTGCTGGCGCTGCTGGAGCCGGGCGACGAGGTCGTGGCCCTGGAGCCGTACTACGACTCCTACGCGGCGAGCATCGCGCTGGCCGGCGGCCGGCGTGTCCCGGTGACCCTGCGCCCGCACGAGGGCCGCTTCCGCCTCGACCTGGACGAACTGCGCGCCGCCGTCACCGACCGGACCCGCCTGCTGCTGATCAACACCCCGCACAACCCCACCGGCACGGTCCTCACCCGCGCCGAACTGGCCGCGATCGCCGAACTGGCCGTGGAGCGGGACCTGCTGGTGGTGACCGACGAGGTGTACGAGCACCTCGTCTTCGACGACGCCGAGCACCTCCCGCTCGCCACCTTCCCGGGGATGCGCGAGCGCACGGTGACCATCGGCTCGGCCGGCAAGACGTACTCCTTCACCGGCTGGAAGGTCGGCTGGGTGACGGCCGCGCCCGCCCTGGTCAGCGCGGTCCGCTCGGCCAAGCAGTTCCTGACGTACGTCTCCGCCGGCCCGTTCCAGTACGCGGTGGCCGAGGCACTCGCCCTGCCCGACTCCTACTACGACGACCTGCGCCGCTCCCTGCGCGAGCGCCGGGACATCCTGGCCACCGGGCTCGCGGAGGCGGGCTTCGAGGTGTTCCGCCCGGCCGGCACCTACTTCGTCACCACCGACATCCGCCCGCTCGGCGAGAAGGACGGCTTCGCCTTCTGCCGCGCCCTGCCGGAGCGCGCCGGCGTGGTCGCCATCCCCAACGCGGTCTTCTACGACGACCGCGAGGCGGGCGCCCCGTTCGTGCGCTTCGCGTTCTGCAAGAAGGAGGACGTCCTGCGGGAGGCGGCGGCGCGGTTGCGGGCCATGTGAGGGACGGGGCACCGCCGGTCGGCCGTGCCCTGCTCGCTTCCGGGGCCGGGGCCTTGCACAGTGCGGAGGTGTGACACACGCCAGCACCGTTCTCGCCCCGCCCGTCACCGCACCCGAACCCTCGCCCGGCGCGCGCGCCCGTGCCTCACTGCTGCGGGCGAGCGGCGTCGCCGTAGGACTGTTCCTCGGCGCGCGGCTCGCCGGTGCCGCCGTCCTCACCCTGCTCGCCAAAGCAACCGGGCGGCCCGTCATGGCGCTGCTGGGCCGCTCCTGGGACTCGGTCTGGTACCTCGGCATCGCGGCCCACGGCTACGGCCACGCCCTGGGCCGGCACGGGTACAGCGACATGGCGTTCTTCCCGCTGTACCCCGCCCTGGTGCGGGCGGTGACGGAGGTGAGCCCGCTCGGCGGGGGCGCGGCCGGGCTGCTGGTGTCCTGGACGGCGGCGCTCGTGGCCGCGGCCGGGCTGTACGCCGTCGGGACCGCGGTGTACGGGCGGGCCGTGGGGACCGCGCTGGTGCTGCTGTGGGGGCTGCTGCCGCACTCGGTGGTGCTGTCGATGGCGTACACCGAACCGGTGCTGACCGCGTTCGCCGCCTGGTCGCTGTACGCGGTGCTGACCGGGCGCTGGGTGTGGGCGGGGGCGCTGGCCGCGTTCGCGGGGCTCGCCCGGCCGAACGGGTTCGCGGTGGCCGCCGCCGTGCTCGCCGCGGCCGGCTGGGAGCTGTGGCGGCGGCGCGGCCGGGTCGTCCACAGGCTGTGGACGGGCGCGGCGCTCGCCCCGCTGGGCTGGGCCGGGTACCTGCTCTGGGTCGGCCACCGCCGGGGCGATCTGCTGCACGGCTACTTCGACGTCCAGGCGGACTGGGGCTCGCGGTTCGACCTCGGGCACCGCTCGCTCCAGTTCGTGCGCGTCCTGCTGCTGCACGGCGGCCGGGTGGTGTTCCCGGTGGCGCTGCTGCTGGTCGGCGTGGGCGTGGTGCTGTTCGCGCTGCTTCTCCTGGAGCGGCCCCCGCTGCCGCTGCTGGTCTACAGCGCGGTGCTGCTGCTGGTGGTGCTCGCCGGGTCCGGGACCTTCGAGTCCAAGCCGCGCTTCCTGCTGCCGGCCTTCCCGCTGCTGCTGCCGCCCGCCCGCGCGCTGGTCCGCACGGCGAAAGCCCGGCCCTGGCACGCGGCCGTGGTGGTCGCGGCCCTGGCCGGGCTGTCGTATCTCTACGGCGCGTATCTGCTGGTGCTGGGGCACGCGCCGCTGTAGCGGTCGCCGGGGTTCACTCCCCGGAGCCGGCCTCGCCGTCCTCGGGCTTGTCGGTCCCTTCGACGTCCTGCTCCAGGCCCAGCTGCTCCACCAGCCACTTGTCGAACTCGATCGCGGCCCGCACCCAGCTGACCGTGGAGGAGACGAAGTGGTTGAGGTCGACGCCGGTGCCGATCAGCATCTGCGCCTCGCCGATGAGGCGGACGGTGCCGTCGTCGTGGGTGTGGGTGTACACCTTCGGCCACAGGGTGCGGCGGTTCCAGTCGTCCACGGACTCCAGGAGCCGCGCCTTCTCCTCGATCTGGTGCGGGCGGTCGTAGAAGGTCCGCACCGAGAAGACCGACTGGTCGGCCTCCCCGCGGAACATGAAGTAGGTGCGGAACTGCTCCCAGGGCGCCGCGAGGTCACCCTCCTCGTCGACGACGTACTTCAGCTCCATCTGGTCGAGGAGCTGCTTCACGAGGTCCTGATCCGGGAGGACGGGGCCGGCCGGTCCCTGGGGCTGCGGCTCGGGCTGGCCCCCGAAGTTCGGAATCGAGGACGGGTCGATGCTCACCGTGTTTTTCCCTTCGTACGGATCCCGCCATCCTCCACCATGCGGGGAGGGGCCTGGCAAGCCCTGACGGGGCCTGTCGGTCTTTGGCTGACATGATCCAGTGCCCGGGCGGCGGGCCGGTGAACGAACGGGGGGTCGGTGTGGCGGGACGGGGCGGGGGCCGGCCGGCGCAGGCGAACGTGCCGTAGGGGGCCCGGACCGGGCCCCCGTACGGTCCGCCGCGTTCACCGGGTGGGCGTCACAGCGTCTTCCCGGTGGCCGGGCCGACCAGCAGCCCCTCGCCGAAGCGGTCCACGCGGACGGTGTCGCCGTCCTTGATCTCGCCGGAGAGGATCTCCCGGGCGAGCCGGTCGCCGATCGCGGACTGCACCAGGCGGCGCAGCGGGCGGGCGCCGTACGCCGGGTCAAGTCCCTCCTCGGCCAGCCAGGCCAGCGCCTCCGGGGTGATCTCCAGGGCGAGCCGGCGCTCGGCGAGGCGCTTGCCGAGCCGGTCGATCTGGAGCTTCGCGATCCGCTCCAGCTCGGGCTTGGTCAGCGCGGAGAAGACCACCAGGTCGTCCAGGCGGTTGAGGAACTCCGGCTTGAAGGACGCCCGTACGACCTCCAGCACCTGCTCCCGCTTCTCCACCTCGCTCGTGACCGGGTCGACCAGGTACTGGCTGCCCAGGTTGGAGGTGAGCACCAGGATGGTGTTGCGGAAGTCGACGGTACGGCCCTGGCCGTCCGTCAGCCGGCCGTCGTCGAGCACCTGGAGCAGGATGTCGAAGACCTCCGGGTGGGCCTTCTCCACCTCGTCCAGCAGCACCACGCTGTACGGGCGCCGTCGCACCGCCTCGGTCAGCTGGCCGCCCTCCTCGTAGCCGACGTACCCGGGGGGCGCGCCGACCAGCCGGGCCACGCTGTGCTTCTCGCCGTACTCCGACATGTCGATGCGGACCATGGCCCGCTCGTCGTCGAAGAGGAAGTCGGCGAGCGCCTTGGCGAGTTCGGTCTTGCCGACACCGGTCGGGCCGAGGAAGAGGAACGAGCCGGTGGGCCGGTCGGGGTCGGCGATGCCGGCCCGGGAGCGCCGCACGGCGTCGCTCACGGCGCGTACGGCCTCGCCCTGGCCGATGAGCCGCTTGCCCAGCTCCTCCTCCATGCGCAGCAGCTTCTGCGTCTCGCCCTCCAGCAGGCGGCCGGCCGGGATGCCGGTCCAGGCGGCGACGACGTCCGCGATGTCGTCGGAGCCGACCTCCTCCTTGACCATGGTGTCCTTGGCGGCCTCCTCCTCGGCCTCGGAGGCGGCCTCCAGTTCCTTCTCCAGCTGCGGGATCTCGCCGTAGAGCAGCTTGGCGGCGGTGTCGAAGTCGCCGTCGCGCTGGGCGCGTTCGGCCTGGCCGCGCAGGTCGTCCAGGCGCTCCTTCAGCTCGCCGACCCGGTTGAGGGACTGCTTCTCCTTCTCCCAGCGGGCGGTCAGCCCCCGCAGCTCCTCCTCCTTGTCGGCGAGGTCGCGGCGCAGCTTCTCCAGGCGGGCGAGGGAGGCGGGGTCGGTCTCCTTGCCGATCGCCAGCTCCTCCATCTTCAGCCGGTCGACGGAGCGCTGGAGTTCGTCGATCTCCACGGGCGAGGAGTCGATCTCCATGCGCAGCCGGGAGGCCGCCTCGTCCACCAGGTCGATGGCCTTGTCCGGCAGGAAGCGGGAGGTGATGTAGCGGTCGGAGAGGGTCGCGGCGGCGACCAGGGCGCTGTCCGCGATCTGCACCTTGTGGTGGGCCTCGTAGCGGCCCTTGAGACCGCGCAGGATCGCGATGGTGTCCTCGACGGTCGGCTCGGCGACCAGCACCTGCTGGAAGCGGCGCTCCAGGGCGGGGTCCTTCTCGATCCGCTCCCGGTACTCGTCCAGCGTGGTGGCGCCGACCATGCGCAGCTCACCGCGGGCCAGCATCGGCTTGAGCATGTTGCCGGCGTCCATGGCGGAGTCGCCGCCGGCCCCGGCGCCCACGACGGTGTGCAGCTCGTCGATGAAGGTGATGATCTGCCCGTCCGAGTCCTTGATCTCGGCGAGCACGGCCTTGAGCCGCTCCTCGAACTCACCCCGGTACTTCGCGCCGGCGACCATCGCGCCGAGGTCGAGCGCGACCAGCCGCTTGTCCTTCAGCGACTCGGGCACGTCCCCCTTGACGATGCGCTGCGCGAGCCCTTCCACGACGGCGGTCTTGCCCACGCCCGGCTCGCCGATGAGCACGGGGTTGTTCTTCGTCCGGCGGCTGAGCACCTGCACCACGCGCCGGATCTCCTGATCCCGCCCGATGACCGGGTCGAGCCTGCCCTCGCGGGCCGCGGCGGTGAAATCGGTGCCGAACTTCTCCAGGGCCTTGTACTGGCCCTCCGGGTCGGCGGTGGTCACGCGACGTCCTCCCCTGGCCTTCTTGAAGGCCTCCAGCAGCTTCTTCGCCTCGGCGCCCTGCGCCCGCAGCAGCTCCCCGGCGGCCCCGCCCTTGGCGGCGATACCGATGAGCAGGTGCTCGGTGGACAGGTACTCGTCCCCGAGGTCCTTCGCGCGCTCGCCCGCGTCGGCGATCACGGCCAGCAGGTCGCGGTTGGGCTGCGGGGGCGCGACGGTGGAGCCGGTCACGCTCGGCAGCGAGGCGAGCAGCTTCTCCGCACCGGCGCGTACGGCGGCCTGGTCGGCGTCGACGGCGGCGAGCAGATCGGTGATGTTCTCGTTGTCCTGCCCCTGGAGCAGAGCCAGCAGCAGGTGAGCGGGGGTGAGGTCCGGGTGGCCCTCGGTCACGGCGCGGTTGCTGGCCGCGTTGATCGCGTCCCGGCTCTTGTTGGTCAGCTCGGCGTCCACGTTCGCGTTCTCCTCCTAGGCGTGCCTCTGCAACCCTCTGCTGACTTAACCAGCGTAACCAAAGTTGAGTCTATTCCACTCAAGGCTGGTCGCGCACGGCCCTGGGGCTAGGTTTCCTGGCATGGCGACCTACTCCGTGGATCCGGGTTCCCCGGACGCCGCGTATCTCGGCTTCTGGCAGGAACGGCATCTGTGCACCCTGACGACGATCCGGCCCGACGGGGGCCCGCACGTGGTGCCGGTCGGGGTCACGTACGACCCCGGGACCCGGCTCGCCCGGGTGATCTGCAACGGCTCCAGCGCGAAGGCGGCCTACACCCGGGCCGCCGGCCCCGAGGGCGCCCGCGCCGCGGTCTGCCAGGTGGACGGACGCCGCTGGGCCACCCTGGAGGGCCGCGCCCGCGTCTCCACGGACCCGGCCCGCGTCGCCGAAGCCGAACGCCGCTACGCGGAACGCTACGGCCGCACCCCCTCCCCCAACCCCTCCCGCGTGGTGATCGAGATCACGGTGGAACGGGCGCTGGGGCGGGGGTGAGAGAACAGGGGCGGACGGCGGGGCGAGGGGGCCGGCCGCGCGCCGGGCGCGGACATCGTCCGTCACTCCTCCACGGAACGTCCCCAACGTGAAGGACGGCGGCCCCACCACACCGGACGGCGAGGGCGCAAGCCCCCGGTCGCGGCCGCTCCATGGAACGAACCGGGCGTCCGGTCTGTTCGATTAGTTTCGGCCACTGTGAGGACCGGGGCAGAGACCGAAATGTCGGCACAAACAACAGCGGCGTCACCGTGTTCAGGTCACGGTGACGCCGCTGCGGGGGGAAGCACCTGAGCGATCTTTTACGACGGGGGAATCGCGTCAGGCACTGCGGGGGGTGGCTGAGATTGTCCGGAGGTCGGGCTCCACCGGGTCGGTGAGCCGGTGGTCCCGCTGGTCCAGATTCACAAAGATCATTCCGTACCGTATGGCACACCGCACCGGCTGTGGCGCCCCACGCGGCTTGCGCAGGCACCGGTAGGCCCGGACGTCCTCCTCCTCGTCGCGCGTGACGACGACCGGCTCACCGAAGACGGTCACCATCAGCGAGTCCCCGGGGTGGGGGATCGCGGTCACCAGATCGATGAAGTGCCAGCCGGAGCGGTAGGCGGTGGCCATCTCACGGCGGAAGGAGCGGTCGTCGGGTGGCGTGGTCACATCAGCTCCCCGATACCGAAGGCCACTTGGTGTCCGTCGGCCACTTGGTGTCCGCGGGCACGACGTTCTCCGCGCCGAGCGCCTGCGCCGAAGGCCACTTCGTGTCGGTCGGCCACTTGGTGTCCGCACGCACCACGCTGTTCGCGTCGAGCGTCGCCACCGAAGGCCACTTCGTGTCCGCGCGCACGTCGCTCTTCGCGCCGAAGGGGCCACTCAGCACTCCAAGGGCCACAACGGCGGAGAAGGTGGCGACCAGCACCGAGCGAATCATCTTCTTGCCCATGGTCGACTTCGTCCTCACTTGAAGGTCCCCTTCTTCCCCCGTCGGATAAGACGATGGCTCATTCAGGCACATCATGACCACACAATCAGTGCATCATGTTCCTGCATGTTCAGGACCCTGGGGGGTGGAGATTTGACACCAAATCGGAACAACGCCGCACATCCCCATGCGGTCACCGAGCTGTGCGACGAAGGGGGCCGACTTTACGCCAACGCCCTGCGCGCCGGGCGTGTCTCGCGTGCCGACGTGGCGGCGGCCCCGTGCCTGATGGAGTTCGCCCTGCTCCATCCCGACCCGGACGACCCCGACTGGCTGCGCCCCGTGCCGCCGGCCGTGGCCCTGGCCCAGCGGCTGTCCCCCCTGGAGCGGGAGATCGCCGACCGCAGGCGGTGGGCCGTCGAACTCTCCGACGTCTTCGAGCCGTTCCTCGCGCTGAGCACCCAGACGGCCTCGGCGACCGACTCGATCACCGTCCTGGAGGGCAACGACCGCATCAACGCCGCGCTCGACCTGGCCACCACCGAATGCCGTTCCTCGGTGCTCACCGTGCAGCCGAGCAACCACTTCACCGAACGCAACGTACGCCAGGGCCTGGAGCGGGACACCGCCCTGGTGGAGCGGGGCGTGCACATCCGCACCCTCTACCAGCACACGGTCCGCTACAACCTCAAGCAGATCGGCTACGTCTCCCAGCTCGCCAGCGGCAAGGTGGAGTACCGCACCATCGACGAGCTGGTCGAACGGCTCATCATCTGCGACGAGTCCGTCGCCTTCATCCCCACCCGCGACGACCAGCAGGTGGCCCTGGAGCTGCGCAACCCCGGACTCATCCGGTACCTCATCAAGGTCTTCGAGTTCATGTGGAACCGCGCCGTCCCGCTGACCGCCGGCACCCCCTACGAGACCGCGCCCGACGGCATCACCGAGGTCCAGCACTCCATCGCCAAACTCCTGGTCGAGGGCCATGTGGACGAGGCCATCGCGCGCCGGCTCGGGATGAACGTACGCACCTGCCGCGCCCACATCGCCAAGCTGGCGCAGGCCCTGGGCAGCGGCAGCCGGGCCCAGCTCGGCTTCCTGATCGCCCAGTCCGGAATGCTGGACCGGGACCTGTGAGCCGATGACCACGAGCGCGCCGCACCCGGAGCACGGCGTCGAGGAACTGTGCGCACAGGGCCGCGCGCTGTACGAACACGCCGTGCGCGAGGGCCGGATCGGTGCCGCCGAGGCCGAAGCGGCGCCCTGCCTGCTGCGGTTGGGCCTGCTCCAGCCGACCGCCGCCGACACCCGCCTGCTGGAGCCCGTGGCGGCCGCGGTGGCGCTGCGGGAGCTGCTGCACGCCTCCGCCGAGCGCGTGGCCGCCGAACGCCGCCGTGAGGCCCGTGTCGCCCAGAGCCTCGAACCGCTGCTGCGGCTGGCCCGGGACCTGCCCCGCACCGGGACCGACGGCCCCGCGGTGGTCCGGGTGCACAGCGGCATCGACCGGATCAACCAGGCCATCAGCCGGGCGATGGCCGAGACCGGCGAGGAGTTCCTCGCCATCCAGCCGCACGTCACCCACACCCGCACGCCCCCCGAACTGCACGCCCTCGCCTTCGACCGCGACCAGGCGCTGCTCGACCGCGGCGGCCGGATCCGCACCCTCTACCAGCACACGATGCGCCACGCCCCCAGCGTCCAGGCCCGCTACGAGCGCCTGCGCGGCGATGTGCAGGCCCGCACCCTGAACGAGGTCACCGAGCGCCTGCTCGTGCTCGACCGGGCGGTGGCCTTCATCCCGGCGAGCCGGGACCGCGCCATGGCCCTGGAGGTACGCCAGCCGGCCATCGTGCAGTACCTGGCGACGGTGTTCGACCGGTTCTGGCACCTGGCCACGCCGCTGCACCCGCGGCTCCCCCCGCGCCCCTCCGCGGACGGCGCCACCCCGCGCCAGCGGGCCATCGCCGCCCTCCTGGTGGAGGGCCACACCGACGCGGCCATAGCCGACCGGCTGGGCATGAACGTACGCACCGTACGCCTGCACATCGCCAAGCTGTCCACCGCCCTCGGCAGCGTCAGCCGCGCCCAACTCGGCTATCTCATCGGCCGGTCGGAGATCCTGCGCGGCACGGACGAGGCCCAGCCGTCATAGCGAGGCGTCCCGCGCGGGCGCCGGCAGGCCCCGGCCGCTGCCGTCCAGCCCCGCCTGCGCGATGCGCACCCCGAGCTGGGTACGGCTCGCCGCGCCCAGCGTCTCCGAGAGCCGCGCGATGTGCGCGCGGCAGGTGCGCACGCTGATGCCGAGGCGCTCGGCGATCACCGCGTCCTGGTGGCCCTCGGCGAGCAGCGCCGCGATGGACTGCTCCCGGTGCGAGATCCCCTCGATGCCGGTGTCCGGCAGCGGCGCGGTGAGCGGGATGGCGAGGCGCCACAGCCGCTCGAAGACGGTCACCAGATACTCCACCAGCGCCGGCTGGCGCACCTCCAGGGCCATGGTGCGCTCGGTGTTGGCCGGTATGAAGGCCACCGTGCGGTCGAAGAGGATGAGCCGGTCGATGACCTCGTCCAGGGTCCGGGCCTCGACCGCGTCCCCCATCAGCTCCAGGTAGTTGAGCAGGCCCTGGCCGTGCCGGGCCACATGCGTGTACAGGTCGCGCATGCGCACGCCCCGGCCGCGCAGCGCCAGCGCCCGGTGCAGGCCCTCGGTCAGCTCGTCCTCCCGGCGGATGCCGCCCGGCTGCACGGTCAGCACCTCGGTGGTGCACGCCTGGGTCGCCTCGTCCATCGCGGCCTGGATCCGGGCCAGTCCGTCCAGCACCCGTACGGCGCTGCCGCCGGCCGGCGCCGCGAGCGCGTCCAGCCGCCCCAGACCGGCGTACCACTCGGCGGCGGCCACCGCCGAGCCCACCCGGCGCTGACTCTCGCTCACCTCGTCGTAGACCCCGCGCAGCAGCCGGGTCATCACCTCCTGCGGGGAGGTGGGAACCAGCCAGTCCATGTCGTCGGGGTCGGGGTGCAGCAGGGCCAGTTCCAGCAGGCAGGGCACCGCCTCGGCGTCGGTGCGCGGCACCCGGCCGCGGCGCACGGCCCGCGAGTACACGCGGTCCCCGGCCTCGCACAGCCGGTCGGCACCGTGAGGATGCTGCTCCGCCCTCCGCCCGGCCATCGCGCATTCCACCCCCGGTGTGCTGCCTCTTCCGCAGCGCAACTATGCGTGGCGCCGACCCGCTCCGCAACACGGCTCCCCACGGCGCGGCGGTCGTTAACCACTGCTGTGTCCGGGTATCTCCCAGGCTCCGCCCCTCGCATTGCAACAAGATGACGGTGGTGGCGCCCGTCGGGCCGGGGCATCGTTGACCGGGCCGTACCGCGCTCACGGGGGTGGCGCGGTACGGCCCCGGGTCACCTCGGCGTCACTTCAGGCCGATCGCGCCGCACTCGGCCTTGTACTTGGCGGTGCAGATGTCGCCGACGGAGTAGATGCCGTCCGCGATGACCGTGTCGTTGATGTTCTTCCTGGTCAGGGCGCTCACCTGGACCAGCTTGGCCGGGATGTTCTTGGTGGTGGGGCTGTTGACGCGGTCCTGGGTCAGCGCGTCGAACTGGATGTCCTTGCCCTGGACCTTGGCGACGGCCATCTGCGCCGCGGCCTCGGCCTCGTCCGGGTAGGACTTGTAGACGCTCATGTACTGCTCGCCGGCCACGACCCGCTGCACGGCGTCGAGGTCGGCGTCCTGGCCGGTGATCGGGGGCAGGCTGGTGACGCCCGCGGCCTTCAGCGCCTTGATGACGCCGCCCGCCATGCCGTCGTTGGCCGAGTAGACGGCCGCGATGTTGGCGGCGCCGATCTGGCTGATCGCCTTCGCCATGTTGGCCTGTGCGTTCTCCGGCTTCCAGCCCTCGGTGTCGTAGCTGGCGGCGATGGTCACCTTGCCGTTCAGCTCGGAGAGCGCGCCCTCCTTGAACTGGCGGGCGTTCGGGTCGGTGGGCGAGCCGTTCATCATGACGATCTTGGCGGCGCTGCCGGCCTTGGAGCCGAGCGCCTCCAGCAGCGAGCGGCCCTGGACCTCGCCGACGAGTTCGTTGTCGAAGGAGACGTACGCGGCGATCGGGCCCTCGGCGAGGCGGTCGTAGGCGATGACGGGGATGCCCGCGTCCTGCGCCTTCTTCACCTCGCCGGCGATCGCGTGGGAGTCGACGGCGTCCAGCAGGATGACGTCGACCTTGCCGTCGATCATCTTCTGCATCTGGGTCGCCTGCCGGCCCGCGTCCGCGTCGGCGTTGGCGTACTCGACCTTGCCCCGCTTCCCGGTGAGGTCGGCGACCTTGCTCTTGATGATGGGGTAGTCGAACTTGTCGTAGCGGGTGTTGGCCTTCTCCGGCAGCAGCAGGCCCACCGTCAGGTCGTTGCCCTTGGTCGGGCCGGCGCTCGCGCTGTCCCCCGTCGCGTTCAGCATGCCGCATCCGGCCAGTGAGAAGGTCACCGTGGTCAGGGCCACGGACAGGGCGATACGGCGCATACAGGGGCTCACTTCAGGTGCGATCCGGACGTGGGTGCTGCTATACGACCCAGGTGTCTGAAAAGACAACGCGGACCCGACAGTCGACGTCAAGGAGACTTACTTAACGACTGCGCAACACCACACGCCGTCGATCCCGTGAAGGCAATGCGGAAACTTCTCCAAACACCCTTTACGGACCCTCCACCCAAGGGGAGTTCACGAGGCGGCAAAGAACGGGTCGTGCGGCCACGGCGAGGGGCCCGTGGACGGATGTGTCCGCGGGCCCCGCGTGCCGAACCGCCCGAGGCGGTCAGTCGCCCTGCTGTTGCTGCCTCTTGGGCCGCCAGACGACCAGCGCGCTGGTCTGCTGGACCTCCTGATAGGGGACCAGGTCCCGGCGGTAGGAGGCGTGCACGGCGGCCTCGCGCTGGCGCATGGCGGCCGCCGCGCCGTCCAGGGCCGCCTCCAGTTCCGCCACGCGGGACTGGAGCGCGGCGACCTGGTTCTCCAGTTCGATGATGCGCTTGATTCCGGCCAGGTTGATGCCCTCGTCCTGCGACAACTGCTGCACCTGGCGGAGCAGTTCGATGTCACGGGCCGAGTAACGCCGGCCCCGGCCCGCGGTGCGGTCCGGGGAGACCAGGCCGAGCCGGTCGTACTGGCGCAGCGTCTGCGGGTGGAGTCCGGAGAGCTGGGCCGCCACCGAGATGACGTAGACCGGGGTCTCCTCGGTCAGTTCATACGGGTTGCGCCGACGGCCGTCCATCACTCTCAAGCTCCCTTCGCGGCCTCGAACAGCTCCGCCCGCGGGTCCTCGCCCGCGGTCGCCTCGCGATACGCCTCCAGTGCGTCACGAGCCTTCCCCGACAGATCGCCCGGGACACTCACCTCGACGGTGACCAGGAGGTCGCCGCGGGTGCCGTCCTTGCGGACCGCGCCCTTGCCGCGCGCCCGCATGGTGCGGCCGTTCGGCGTGCCGGGCGGCAGTTTCAGGGTGACCGCCGGACCGCCGAGGGTCGGCACCCGCACCTCGCCGCCGAGGGCCGCCTCGGCGAAGGTGACCGGGACGGTCACCGTGAGGTTGTCGCCCTTGCGGCCGAACACCGGGTGCTCGCCCACGTGCACGGTGACGTACAGGTCGCCCGCCGGGCCGCCCCGCTCGCCGGGCGCGCCCTTGCCGCGCAGCCGGATCCGCTGCCCGTCGGTGACGCCCGCCGGGATGCGGACCTGCATGGTGCGCGAGGACTTGGCACGGCCGCTGCCCTTGCAGTCCGGGCAGGGGTTCTCCGCGATCAGGCCGCGCCCCTTGCAGTCGGGGCAGGGGTCGGTCAGCGAGAAGCCGCCGCCCGAGCCCCGGGCGACCTGGCCGGTGCCGACGCAGGTCGGGCACACGCGCGGCGTGCCGTTCTTGTCGCCGGTGCCGGAGCAGGCCTTGCAGGGCTGCTGGGAGGTCATCCGCAGCGGCACCGTGGCCCCCTCGATCGCCTCCGTGAAGCTGAGGGTGACCTCGGTGTCCACGTCCTGGCCGCGGCGCGGCTGGGTACGGGTCGCCCCGCCGGCCCCGCCCCGGTTGAACAGGCCCCCGAAGACGTCACCGAGTCCGCCGCCGAAGCCGCCGCCCTGGGCGCCCCCGGCACCGCCGAAGAGGTCGCCCAGGTCGAAGTTGAAGGAGCCGCCGGCGCCCGGCCCGGGGCGGAACCCGCCGTTGCCGAACAGGGCGCGTGCCTCGTCGTACTCCTTGCGCTTCTTGGGGTCGCCGAGGATGTCGTTCGCCTCGGAGATCTCCTTGAAGCGCTCCTCGGCCTTGGCGTTGCCCTTGTTGGCGTCCGGGTGGAACTCGCGCGCGAGCTTCCGGTACGCCTTCTTGATCTCGGCCTCGGTGGCGTCCTTGGGGACGCCGAGGACCTTGTAGTAGTCCTTCTCGATGAAGTCCTTGGTGCTCATCCCCGACGTCCCTCCTTCCCGTCTGCAGTGATTACGTCAGCCCTCCTCCGGGCCACCGTTCTCCTTGTCGTCGGCCGCCTCGGACTTCTCCTCGGCGCCCTCGGCCTTGCCCGCCTTCTCCGGCTTCGCGCCCTGCGCGCCCGGCTGCGGCTCGGCCACGGCCACCCGCGCGGGGCGGATGGTGCGCTCGCCGATGCGGTACCCGGGCTGCAGGATCGCCACGCAGGTCGTCTCGGTGACGTCCGGCGCGTAGCTGTGCATCAGGGCCTCGTGGATGGTCGGGTCGAAGGGCTCGCCCTCCTTGCCGAACTGCTGGAGGCCCAGCTTGGCCGCCACGGTCTCCGTCGACTCGGCCACCGACTTGAAGCCGCCGACCAGTTCGCCGTGTTCCCGCGCGCGGCCGATGTCGTCGAGCACGGGCAGCAGCTCGGACAGGAGGTTCGCGACGGCGATCTCCTTGACCGTGGCCCGGTCCCGCTCGACCCGGCGGCGGTAGTTCTGGTACTCGGCCTGGAGGCGCTGGAGGTCCGCGGTGCGCTCGTTGAGCGCGGTGCGCACCTGGTCCAGCTGGGCGACCAGACCGGCGTCTGCGTTCGCGTCCCCGGCCGGGGCCGCCCCCTCCTCGGGGGCGGCCTTCGGCTCGGCGTCGTCAGGGGTGGCGCCGGAGGGGACGTCGGGCTTCTCCTCGAAGCCCGGGGTCTCCTCCGTCACGCGGCACCGTCCTTGCGCTCGTCGTCCACGATCTCGGCGTCGACGACGTCGTCGTCGGCCTTGGCCTCACCGGCACCGGCGGCGGCACCCTGCGCGGCCTGGGCGTCGGCGTACATGGCCTGGCCCAGCTTCTGCGACACGGCCGCGACCTTCTCGGTGGCGGTGCGGATCTCGGCGGTGTCCTCGCCCTTGAGCTTCTCCTTCAGCTCGGCGACGGCGGACTCCACCTCGGTCTTGACCTCGCCGGGGACCTTGTCCTCGTTGTCCTTGAGGAACTTCTCGGTCTGGTAGACGAGCTGCTCGCCCTGGTTGCGGGTCTCGGCGGCCTCGCGGCGCTTGTGGTCCTCCTCCGCGTAGCGCTCGGCCTCCTCGCGCATGCGGTCGACCTCGTCCTTCGGCAGCGAGGAGCCGCCGGTGACGGTCATCTTCTGCTCCTTGCCGGTGCCGAGGTCCTTCGCCGTGACGTGCATGATGCCGTTGGCGTCGATGTCGAAGGAGACCTCGATCTGCGGGACGCCGCGCGGCGCCGGCGGCAGACCGGTCAGCTCGAACATGCCGAGCTTCTTGTTGTAGGCCGCGATCTCGCGCTCGCCCTGGTAGACCTGGATCTGCACGGACGGCTGGTTGTCCTCGGCCGTGGTGAAGATCTCGGAGCGCTTGGTCGGGATCGTGGTGTTGCGCTCGATCAGCTTGGTCATGATGCCGCCCTTGGTCTCGATGCCGAGGGACAGCGGGGTGACGTCGAGCAGCAGGACGTCCTTGACCTCGCCCTTGAGGACACCGGCCTGGAGCGAGGCGCCGATGGCGACGACCTCGTCCGGGTTGACGCCCTTGTTGGCCTCCTTGCCGCCGGTCAGCTCCTTGACGAGCTCGGCCACGGCGGGCATACGGGTGGAGCCACCGACGAGCACGACGTGGTCGATGTCGTTGATGGAGATGCCGGCGTCCTTGATGACGTTGTGGAACGGCGTCTTGCAGCGCTCCAGCAGGTCGGCCGTCAGCTGCTGGAACTGGGCGCGGGTGAGCTTCTCGTCCAGGTGCAGCGGGCCCTCGGCGGACGCCGTGATGTAGGGCAGGTTGATCGAGGTCTCGGTGGAGGAGGACAGCTCGATCTTGGCCTTCTCGGCGGCCTCGCGGAGGCGCTGGAGGGCCATCTTGTCCTTGGACAGGTCCACGCCGTGGCCGGACTGGAACTGCTTGACCAGGTAGTCGACGACGCGCTGGTCCCAGTCGTCGCCACCGAGGTGGTTGTCACCGTTGGTGGCCTTCACCTCGACGACACCGTCGCCGATCTCCAGCAGGGACACGTCGAAGGTGCCGCCACCGAGGTCGAAGACGAGGATGGTCTGGTCGTCCTTGTCGAGGCCGTAGGCCAGCGCGGCGGCGGTCGGCTCGTTGACGATGCGCAGCACGTTCAGACCGGCGATCTCGCCGGCCTCCTTGGTCGCCTGGCGCTCGGAGTCGTTGAAGTACGCCGGGACGGTGATGACCGCGTCGGTAACCTTCTCGCCCAGGTAGGCCTCGGCGTCCCGCTTCAGCTTCTGCAGGATGAAGGCGGAGATCTGCTGCGGGTTGAAGTCCTTCCCGTCCAGCGCGATCTTCCAGTCGGTGCCCATGTGGCGCTTCACGGACCGGATGGTCCGGTCCACGTTGGTGACGGCCTGCCGCTTGGCGACCTCACCGACGAGCACCTCGCCGTTCTTCGCGAAGGCGACGACGGACGGCGTGGTCCTGGCGCCCTCGGCGTTGGTGATGACGGTGGGCTCGCCGCCTTCCAGAACGCTGACGACGGAGTTAGTCGTGCCCAGGTCGATGCCGACCGCACGTGCCATGGTTGATTCCTCCAGCTGACTTGAGTGGAACAGACTCAAGTGTGCACGAGCGGGCCCTCCGGGTCAACAGACCTGAGTCAACCAGGCTCAAGTCTTATCCGTTCCTTACACGCAATTGGCTTCTGACCTGCGTGGACGCCATACGGCGGGGCTGCTGGACAGGGATGCGAACCGGCACCCTGAGGAGCACGAGCACCAGGAGGACGGCCCCTCCCGCCACCCACAGGGCGGGCTCCTCCCCCACCCACCCCATGTGCACGAGCACCCCCGCGACCACCGTGACGAAGGAGCAGAACCCGAGCAGCACCACCGCCCCGGGCGGGGTGAGCCCGAGCCGCCGCAGCCGGTGCGCGAGGTGGTCCGGCCCGCGCCGCAGCACGGGGCGCCGGCCGAGCAGCCGTACGAGCACCACCAGGGCGGCGTCCGCGACGGCGACGGCGACCAGGCAGAACGCCACCGCCGCGCTCGGCCCGATCGCGTACCCCGCGCGCGTGAAGACAACCGAGGCGGACAGCAGGAATCCGGAGAACAGCGAGCCGCAGGCGCCGAGGCCGACCCGTGCGGGGTGCCAGTTGTGCATCAGGAAGCCGGTGAGGGCGGCGGCGAACACGCTGAGCACCACGGCGAGGCCGTCCATCACCTCGATGGCCGCACAGGCCCCGGCGCCGAAGGCCGTGACCACGCCGACCGTCCCGGCCAGCCCGTCGGCGTGGTCGAGCCCCCGGAAGACGAGGGAGGCGACGACGATCCAGCCGACGGCGAGCGCGCCCCCGGCCACCCCGGTCTCGTCGTACGGCACCACGCAGGCCGCCGCCACCGCCGTACCGGCGACGACCACCCGGCCGCGCAGCCGCCAGACGTCGGCGACCAGCCCGAGCGCGGCGACCCCGGCCGCGGCCAGCAGGAGCCTGCCCACCCCGTCACCCAGGGGGGCGACCCGCGTCCACTCACCCGTCCAGGCGACCAGGCAGGTGACGACGACGACGGCGAGGCCGCCGAGCAGCGGGAGGGGACGCCGGCAGCGCCGGTCGACGACCCCCGCCCGCAGCGCGGGCACCCGGAGCAGTGCCGCCAGTACGGCGGTGAGCAGCAGGGCGGCGGTGGCCGCGGCGATCCCGTAGAGCACGGCTCTAAGGTAGGGGTGAAAGTAGCAATTCGGGATGAATAACACGATCAGATTGCCCGAGGGGTGATCGGCGGGACACGATGGGCGACCCCTCAGCGACCCATATCACCCCGCGCTCCCCTGCATCGCGACGGAAGATAGGGGTAGTCTCAGAGGACTACATAAGTTACCGCTTAGTAATGTTGCTCGGTTAATTCGAGGCCGCCCTCAGGAGCCCCAATGCAACTCGCCGCGATCATCGTGTCGCTGGTCCTGATCGTGGTCGGCGTGGCACTGTTCGGCCGCGCCCTCCTCCAGATCTACAACTTCATGCGTCTCGGCCAGCCGGTGCCGGCCGGGACCAGGACCAACGAACCCGGACAGCGCACCATCACCGTGGCCAAGGAGTTCCTCGGCCACACCCGGATGAACCGCTGGGGCGTCGTGGGCGTGGCGCACTGGTTCGTGGCGGTGGGCTTCTTCTCCCTGCTGCTGACGATCGTCAACGCGATCGGGCAGCTCTTCAAGGCGGACTGGATCCTGCCGGTCATCGGCGACTGGGCGCCGTACAACGTCTTCGTCGAATTCCTCGGCACCATGACGACGCTCGGCATCCTGGTGCTGATCGCCATCCGCCAGCTGAGCAAGCCGGACAAGCCGGGCCGCAAGTCCCGCTTCGCCGGCTCCAACTTCGGCCAGGCGTACTTCGTCGAGGCCGTCATCCTGATCGTCGGCGTCTGCATCTTCACGCTGCACGCCCTGGAGGGCGCCCAGCACCACGTCGACGGCTACGAGGCGTCCTTCTTCATCTCGTACCCGGTCGTCGCCTGGTTCAAGGGCATGAGCGTCGGCACGCTCGAGAACCTCACCTACTTCTTCGCCGGCCTGAAGATCGCGACCTCCTTCATCTGGATGATCACGGTCGCCCTGAAGACCGACATGGGCGTGGCCTGGCACCGCTTCCTCGCCTTCCCGAACATCTGGTTCAAGCGCAACGCCGACGGCGAGACCTCGCTCGGCGCGCTGCTCCCGATGACCTCGGGCGGCAAGCCGATCGACTTCACCGACCCCGGCGAGGACGACGTCTTCGGCGTCTCCCAGGTCGAGCAGTTCTCCTGGAAGGGTCTGCTGGACTTCTCCACCTGCACCGAGTGCGGCCGCTGCCAGTCGCAGTGCCCCGCCTGGAACACCGGCAAGCCGCTCTCCCCGAAGCTGCTGATCATGTCGCTGCGCGACCACGCGCACGCCAAGGCGCCGTACCTGCTGGCCGGCGGCGGCAAGACCATGGAGGGCGAGGAGAAGGCCTCCGAGGAGCAGCTGAAGGACGTCCCGGCCGCCGCCCTGGCCGAGGCCGAGCGCCCGCTGATCGGCACCGCCGAGGAGAACGGCGTCATCGACCCGGACGTGCTGTGGTCCTGCACCACCTGCGGCGCCTGCGTCGAGCAGTGCCCGGTCGACATCGAGCACGTCGACCACATCGTCGACATGCGCCGCTACCAGGTCATGATCGAGTCGGCGTTCCCGTCCGAGGCGGGCACGATGCTCAAGAACCTGGAGAAGAAGGGCAACCCCTGGGGCCTGGCCAAGAAGCAGCGCCTGGAGTGGACCAAGGAGGTCGACTTCGAGGTCCCGGTCGTCGGCAAGGACATCGAGGACCTCACCGAGGTCGAGTACCTGTACTGGGTCGGCTGCGCCGGCGCCCTGGAAGACCGCGCCAAGAAGACCACCAAGGCCTTCGCCGAGCTGCTGCACATCGCGGGCGTCAAGTTCGCGATCATGGGCGGCGACGAGAAGTGCACCGGTGACTCCGCCCGCCGCCTGGGCAACGAGCCCCTGTTCCAGGAGCTCGGCATGGAGAACGTGATGGCTTTGAACACGGCGTTCGGCGAGGAGCTGGACGACGACGGCAAGGTCACCGCGGAGTCCAGGAAGCCGAAGTCGGCGAAGAAGATCGTCGCCACCTGCCCGCACTGCCTCAACACGCTCGGCAACGAGTACCCGCAGCTCGGCGGCGACTACGAGGTCATCCACCACACCCAGCTGCTCCAGCACCTGGTGGACGAGGGCAAGCTGGTCCCGGTCACCCCGGTCGAGGGCATCATCACCTACCACGACCCGTGCTACCTGGGCCGCCACAACAAGATCTACACGCCTCCGCGCGAGATCATCGGCAAGGTCCCGGGCCTGCGCAACGAGGAGATGCACCGCCACAAGGAGCGCGGCTTCTGCTGCGGCGCCGGCGGCGCGCGGATGTGGATGGAAGAGCGCATCGGCAAGCGCATCAACAACGAGCGCGTGGACGAGGCGCTGTCCCTCAACCCGGACATCGTCTCCACCGCCTGCCCGTTCTGCCTCGTCATGCTCACCGACTCCGTGAACGGCAAGAAGAACGACGGCAAGGCCAAGGAGTCCATCCAGGTCGTCGACGTCGCCCAGCTCCTGCTGGACTCGGTGAAGACCCCGGCCGACCCGACGGACGCCACGGAGTCCGAGACGGCGCCGGAGCCGGAGCCGGTGAAGTAACGGCCCCCACGGCCCTTCCCGGTCCCTTCCGGGAACCACAACGCCCCCTGCTCCGCACAGGCAGGGGGCGTTGCCGCGTATCGGGGGCGGGTGTCGTCAGGACTGCTTCGGGGCCGCCTGCTGGACCACGTCGAAGGACCACAGGGTCGAGCCGGAGGCCGCCGGCTTCGGGCGGTCGCCCTCCACGCCGCCCTGGTGCGCGGCCTTCATCGGGCCCTCCATCCACGCCTGGAAGGACTCCTCGTCCCGCCAGCGGGTGTAGACGAGGTACTGGTCGGTGCCCTCGACCGGCCGCAGCAGCTCGAACCACTCGAAGCCGTCGGAGTTCTCCACGGCGTGGGCCCGCGAGGCGAACCGCTTCTCCAGGACCTCCCGCTGCTCGGCGGGCACGGTCAGCACATTGATCTTCACTACGCTCATGACACCATCCTGCGCCTGCCCGCCCGGCTCCGCCGCAGGGGCACCCGGTAACTCGCCGCGCACCTCACACACTTACCGGGGTCTTACCCGATCCACGCGCAACCCTCGCGCACCACGGCGGGTCTCCTGAACGCCGACCGCCCGTGTGCACCCGGGAGCAGGGCTCCGCGAACCGCGGGAGCCCCTGGGCCGCGGGCGGTCCGCACCCATCGACCGCGGATGCCCACCGGGCATCCCCCGCATGCCAGGAGAACGCATGCACACGCACCGCCGACTCGCCCTCGCGACGGCCACCGCGGCCGCGCTGACGGGCGGTCTGCTCACCTTCGCCTCCGCCCCCGCCACGGCCGCCGACTCCACCAGGGTCGCCAAGGCCGACTTCAACGGCGACGGCATCGGCGACCTCGCCACCTCCGCCGCCACCGCCTACATCAGCGGCCACAAAAACGCCGGCCAGGTCGTCGTCCTGTACGGCTCGAAGACCGGCGTCTCCGCCGCCAAGCGCACGGTCGTCTCCCAGAACACCAGCGGCGTCCCCGGCACCGCGGAGGCCGGCGACATGTTCGGCGACGACCTCGCCTACGCCGACTTCAACCACGACGGCTACGACGACCTCGCCGTGAGCAGCCCCTACGAGAAGGTCGGCACCGACACCGACGGCGGCGCCGTCGCCATCCTGTGGGGCTCCAAGAGCGGTCTGACCGGCAAGGCCTCCGACGTCCCCGACCCGGCGCCCGGCTCCCACGACTACTGGGGCAAGAGCCTGGCCGCCGGCGACTTCGACGGCGACGGCAAGGCCGACCTGGTCGTCAGCAGCAGCTCCAGCACCCTCTACCTCTACCGGGGCGGCTTCACCACCGCCGGCAAGCCCGGTAGCCGCACCACCGTCAAGGCGCCGGTCCAGTCGGGCTCCGGCGGCAGCCCCTACGGCCCGATCAACCTGACCGCGGGCGACGTCAACGGCGACCACCGCACCGACCTCGTGGTCGACGGCTTCGAGACGAAGACCGGCAACGGCTGGAACACCAACTACTGGCTGCCGGGCACCGCCGGCGGCCTCAACGCCTCGGCCGCCAAGACGCTCAAGCCCGGCATCATCACCGCCATCGGCGACATCAACGGAGACGGCTACGGCGACATCGTCAGCGGCGCCGACTGGGACGCCACCGGCAGCGACGGCAAGGCGATACCGGACGCGGCCAACGGCGGCAAGGTCAGCGTCACCTACGGCTCCGCCGCCGGGCCGGCCGGCACCACCGCCATCACCCAGAACACCGGAAACGTCCCCGGCAGCTCCGAGAAGGGCGACACCTTCGGCTGGGAACTGGACCTCGGCGACATCAACGGCGACGGCTACCAGGACCTCGTCGTCACCGCCCCGCAGGAGGACATCTCCGGCGTGAGCAACACCGGCATGGTCACCGTGCTGTACGGCTCGAAGTCCGGCGTGAACACCACCTCCGGCGCCCAGGCCTTCGCCCAGAGCACCCCGGGCGTTCCCGGCGACGACGAGAAGAACGACCTGTTCGGCACCGACGTCAAGCTGGACGACGTCACCGGCGACGGCAAGGCGGACCTGCTGATCGGCTCGTACGAGAACGGCGGCGACGGCGCCGTCACCTACCTGCCGTCGACCGGCACGAAGATCACGGCGACCGGCTCCCGCGCGGTGTCGGCGGCCGCCGCGGGCGTCTCGACCAGCGGTATACCGCAGTTCGGCTCGGTCTTCGCCGACTGAGTCCGTCCAAACCCCCAATGATCCCTGGGGACACGGCCGACCGCCCCTTAGGGGATGTCACAGGTCGGCCGCAATGCCGGGCCCGGACACCCGGGCCCGGCACGTGGCCCTCCGGGACCAGGTACGTTCGATGACGTGGCTGGATTCAGGATCGGACGTGGGGGCCAGGACGACCGCACCCCCCAGGGACAGCAGGCGCCGCAGGGCCCGTCGTACGGCCGGCCCGGCCCGTCGGGCGGCCGGCGGGCGCCGTCGCCGTACGGACAGCAGGGGCAGCACGGGCAGCCGTACGGGCAGGGCACGGGCCCCTCGTACGGGCAGCCCGCGGGACGGCCCTCGGGCACCCCGCACGGCTACCCGCCGGCACCGCAGCCGCCGCAGCCGTACGGGCACGCGCCGTACCCGCAGCAGGGCGGCCGGTCGCCGTACGGCTACCAGGGTCAGGCCGACGACGGCCCGGAGTACTTCGACGACGGCTACGCGGGCCACGGCCACGGCGCGCCGGACCCGTACGCGGCCAACAACGCGGGGCACACCCAGGCCTTCTCGGTCGACGAGGCCGCCGCGTACACCCAGGGCGCGACCTACCAGGCCGGCGCCGCCGCGCCCGCCGCGCCGACGGGCCCGCCGCTGCACTGGAAGGAACTGCTGAAGGGCGTCGTCCTCGCTCCCCACCAGACCTTCCTGCGGATGCGCGACTACACGATGTGGGGCCCGGCCCTGATCGTGACCTTCCTGTACGGCCTGCTCGCCGTGTTCGGCTTCGACAACGCCCGCAAGGAGGCCATCGGGGCCACCCTGTCCAACGCGGTGCCGATCGTACTGATCACGGCGATCGTGATGGTGCTCGGCCTGTTCGTGCTGGGCGTGGTCACCCACACCCTGGCCCGCCAGCTCGGCGGCGACGGCGCCTGGCAGCCCACGGTGGGCCTGTCCATGCTGATCACGGCCCTCACGGACGCGCCCCGCCTGGTCTTCGCCATGTTCTTCGGCGGCGACGCCGGCTTCGTGCAGATACTCGGCTGGGCCACCTGGCTCGGCGCGGGCGCCCTGCTCACCCTGATGGTGTCCCGCTCGCACGACCTGCCCTGGCCCAGGGCGCTGGGCGCGTCGGCGATCCAGCTGATCGCGCTGCTGTCGATCGTGAAGCTGGGCACGTTCTAGCCCCGACCGGCTCCTGGCATGCGGAAGGGCCCCCGGCTTCGATGCCGGGGGCCCTTCCGCATGTCCGGGTGGCCGGTCGTCCTCAGGCGTCGAGGACCTGGCCGTCGCGCTTCACCACGGGCGGCTCCACGCTCCACGGGAAGTTGATCCAGTCGTCCGTGCGCTTCCAGACGTACTCGCACTTCACGAGGGAGTGGGACTTCTCATAGATCACCGCGGAGCGGACCTCGGCGACGGTGTCGAGGCAGAAGTCGCGGACGAGCTTCAGCGTCTTGCCGGTGTCGGCGACGTCGTCGGTGATCAGCACCTTCTTGTCGGAGAAGTCGATCACGTTGGGCACGGGCGCCAGCATGACCGGCATCTCCAGGGTGGTGCCCACGCCCGTGTAGAACTCGACGTTCACCAGGTGGATGTTCTTGCAGTCCAGCGCGTAGGCGAGGCCGCCCGCGACGAACACGCCGCCCCGCGCGATGCTGAGCACGATGTCCGGCTGGTAGCCGTCGTCCGCGATGGTCTGCGCCAGCTCGCGGACGGCGCCGCCGAACTGGTCGTAGGACAGGTTCTCCCGCACGTCACTCATGATCTGGATGCCCTCACACCTGGGTCCGATGGAAATTGACATAGGACCGCGAGGCGGTCGGCCCACGCTGGCCCTGGTACCGCGAGCCGTACCGCTCACTGCCGTACGGGAACTCGGCGGGCGAGGACAGCCGGAACATGCACAGCTGCCCGATCTTCATCCCGGGCCAGAGCTTGATGGGCAGGGTGGCGAGGTTGGACAGCTCCAGGGTGACGTGTCCGCTGAACCCCGGGTCGATGAACCCGGCGGTGGAGTGCGTGACGAGCCCGAGCCGGCCGAGCGAGCTCTTCCCCTCGAGTCGCGAGGCGAGATCGTCGGGCAGCGAGATGACCTCGTACGTCGAGGCGAGCACGAACTCTCCCGGGTGCAGGATGAACGGCTCGTCCCCGTCCGGCTCCACGAGCCGGGTCAGGTCGGGCTGCTCGACCGAGGGGTCGATGTGCGGGTACCGGTGATTCTCGAACACCCGGAAATAACGGTCCAGCCGGACATCGATGCTCGACGGCTGCACCATGGATTCGTCATAAGGATCGATGCGCACCCGCCCGGCGTCGATCTCGGCCCGGATGTCCTTGTCTGAGAGAAGCACGTAGCGAGGATACGCAAGGCGCGCGGAGCCATGACAATCGTGACGACTCCGCGCGCCGGTGGTGACGGGCCGACTACAGCCGGTCCCGTCCGCTTGCCCGCTACCCCTGCTTCTCCAGGGCGACCGGTACGACGCTGCGGAGCCGGGCACACCGAGGGCACCTCATGAGCCGGCCGGGGCCGAGCCGCTCGGCCTGCTGCATCGGGAACGAAGCGGTGCTGAAGACGTGCCCGTCCGCACAGCGGACGACGGTGCGTTCCATCAAGTCCCTTAAGTCCCTTCCCCAAGAGCCTCGTCGGGCTGACCAACCCGACGACAAAAGCCACATTACGGGATCAAAGAGACGACTCTCCAGGCGGCACTCCGGCCCCTCCGGGACCCTCCCCCACGCCTCCCACCGTACGCCCCAACTCCCGCCGCCCGCAGCCGGATCCCCACCCTGAAACGCACTCAGGCCCCCGGGTCCGAGCACCGGGGGCCTGCGATGAGGTACAGTGAGCGAGCGTCGGACACGGACCCCTCTCGGGGGCTTTGTCCGCACTTACGCGGGTGTAGTTTAATGGTAGAACATCAGCTTCCCAAGCTGAGAGCGCGAGTTCGATTCTCGTCACCCGCTCTTTTTGAAGCCCCAGGTCAGTGGCCTGGGGCTTGTTCATTGAGGGGCCGATGCCGCGTGGGCGGGCACAAGCCCCTCGTAGAAGCGGCCTCTTGACCGCCGAGGCCCTGCGTCAGAGCGGAAGGTCGTCGGGGAGTACCCGGAACGCCTTGTAACGGCCCAGCGGGCGTACGGCCCGGAAGTCTCGTCGGTCGAGGGTGAGAATCGCGTCCGTGTCGTAGTCGGCGGCAAGCGCCACGTTCACCGCGTCGGCGAGGTCGAGGTCCAGCGCGCGGTAACGGACACGGACGGACTGGGCTGCGCCCAGGTGGTCCTCCGTGATCTCCGGCAGGACGACACGACCCCGGCTCATCCAGCGCCGCAGGTCGTCGACAGCGCTGAGGGCGGCCTCCCTGCCGAACTCACGCGTCGCCACGTGATCCAGTTCGGCCAGCAGGAGCGGGGACATGACCAGCAGGCCCGCCGCCATGATGGCCTCGTTCGCCGCCCGGTGTTCCGGGTGAGCCGAGTCCAGGGCTGCCAGAAGGCCGGACGTATCGGCGATGACGATGATCACGCGGCGGATCCGGAGCCCGAGCCGGTCTCACGCCGGACAGCCTCAGCGACCGTGTCGCGGACTTCCGACTTGGGCAGCGTGCGCCCCGGACCCTCGAAGGTGCGCGAGAACAGCGGCTCGTCCCAGACCCGGTTCGCCATGGCCGCAAGGTGGATGCCCTGGCGGATGATCTCGGCCTCGCTTATACCTCGGCGCTTGGCGGCCTCCTTGATGATCGCCAGGTCTTCGATGTCGGCGTAGACGTTGGTGCGTTTCATGGACATGTACCAAGCGTAGTCCATGTACCAAATTGATGTATCCGCCATTTCGTTATCGAGGGTCGGCCGAGCACGCCTCATAGGCCAGGTCCATAAGCTTTTCAGGCCTCCGTAAACCCGGCCATGGCCGTCGCCGAGGTGTATCGGCACCACCGTCGCCGGTCTGCCCGCATGGGGGCTACAGGGTCTTGGCCAGGGATGGAGAGACAGCCTCGGCAACCCACGCATGTCCTGGACGCGACACGCCTGGACTCGGGATCCTCGGCAACCCACGCATGTCCTGGACGCGACACGCCTGGACTCGGGATCCTCCCGATGTCCGTCGCCCCATCGCCCAGACCAATGGCTCCGGCGCCGTGTCCATAGCGCGCCCGTAAGGACGCAAACTTACGGTCAGCAGCGGTGCAATCCGGCCCACGCGACCGCCTCAAGGACCAAGCATCTGTGCTGGTCAGGGCACACGGAACCTATCCAAGCACCGTCTGAGAGCGCGAGTTCGATTCTCGTCACCCGCTCTTCTTGAAGCCCCAGGTCAGTGGCCTGGGGCTTGCGGGCGCAGGAGCGCCTGTGAAACGCAGCAACGACTCACCAACAAACGTACCTCGGCTGCGAAGGAGTGGATCAGAGCGGGAGTTCGTCGGGGAGAACCCGGAACGCCTTGTGGCGGCCCAAGGGACGTACGGGCCGGAAGTCGCGTCGGTCGAAGGATCAGCCGCCAACGCCAAGCGAGGGCTCGGCCCCCGCACTACGCGGCCATGACCGCGACCCCCGTTCTGCCCCCGTCGACGTCCACCACGGTGCCGTGCACGAAGGCCGCTTCGTCGCTGGCCAGCCAGACCACGGCATGCGCGACGGCGTCCGGTGTGCCGACGCCACCAGCCGGGGTGCCCTTCATCATGATCTCGCCCGGATGGGGCTCACTGCCTTCCGGGGCCGGAGGCAGGATCACTCCCGGCGAGACGGCGTTCACCCGCACACCCATCGGGCCGAACTCCGCGGCCCATGCCCGCGTGAGCGTCTCCATGGCGCCCTTGGTGGAGCTGTAGAGGGCGCCGAGCGGGACTCCCAGGCGCGCGATCCACGAGCCAAGGTTGATGATCACTCCGCTACCGGACTCCGCCATGGCCGGGGCGACGGCGGCGGTGAGGAAGAACGGCGCCTTCACGTTCACCCCGTAGACCTTGTCGAACGTCTTCTCATCGGTGGCGGTGGTGCCGGGGGCCGGATAGATGCCGGCGTTGTTCACCAGGATGTCGATCCGCCCGCCCAAGGCCTGACGGGCCCGATCGGCCAGGCCCTGGGAGGCCTGCGCGCTGCCGTCGAGGTCCGCCACCAGGAAATCGGCCCGGCCGCCGGACGCCCGAATCCCTTCTACGACCCGTGCGCCCCGCTCCGCATTGCGCCCGGACACGATGACGTGGGCCCCCTCGGCGGCGAACGCTTCGGCGATCGCCTGCCCGATATTGCTGGTCGACCCCGTGACCAACGCCGTCTTGCTCCGCAGTCGTTCACCCATGACGCGACCTCCTTCGTCTCGCAGTGTGCGGACAACTGTGCGCCGGATAAAATGGACCAGCAAGTCCAGAATCATCGGCCTACTCACAGAGACGAGGACGGATGCCGGACGCGCCGACCGCGAAGGGCCGCGCCACGCGGGCCCGCATCGTCGAGGGGGCTGCCGAGGTGTTGCGCGAGCAGGGGGTCGCTTTCACGACGCTCGACGACATCCGCGGCCGGACCGGCACGAGCAAGAGCCAGCTGTTCCACTACTTTCCCCACGGCAAGGACGAACTGCTGCTGGCGGTGGCCCGGTTCGAGGCGGACCGCGTCCTGGAGGACCAGCAGCCACACCTGGGGCGGCTGGACTCGTGGGAGTCCTGGCAGCGGTGGCGGGACGTCGTGGTGGAACGCTATGAACGCCAGGGCGATCACTGCCCGTTGGGGGCACTGTTCTTGCAGGTCGGGCGGTCCGGCTCCGGTGCCCGGGCGATCGTGACGGAGTTGATGCGCCAATGGCAGGAGCAGCTCGCCCGCGGCATGCGCGCCCTCCAGGCGAACGGTCTGGCGTCAGCGGCCCTTGATGTGGACCGGACGGCCGCTGCGCTGCTGGCGGGCATCCAGGGAGGCGTGGCCATCATGATGTCCACGGGGGACTCGACCCACCTGAAGGCGGCGCTCGACACCGGCATCGAACACCTCCGCTCGATGGCAGACCGGCCGGTACGGATCTGACCGCCTCGGCCTGTCGGCATGGCAGGTGTCGCAGGGCGGTCAGTGGGCCGCCGCGGGCGTGGTCTTCTTACGGGCGCGGTACGCGGCGGCTGCCTTCCCACCGTCCGCACAGGTCAGAGGCGTAGAGCCCACCCAAGCGCCGGTGGGCGGGCGCCGCTCCGCCGGGGCCTGACGGTTGTGCTCACGCCCCTCGTCGCGCCGGCCACGCCGTCATGGCCAGTTCGGCCACCCGCTGCAGTTCCGCCGCGCTCGCGCCGTCCCGTGCCTGTTGGGACATGCCCTGGATCACGGCCGCGAAGTAGACGGCCAGGGAGCGGGGTTCGACGCCCTCGGGCAGCACCCCGGCCTTCTCGGCCTCGGTCAGTCGCTCCTCGAAGCGGCGCACGTTCGCCGCCCTCCGCTCCCGCAGGTCCCGCTGGACATCGGCCGTCTGCGCCGAGCAGTTCGTCGCCGCCGTGATGACGAGGCAACCGGCCGGATGCAGTGGGTCGGTGTACGCCGCCGCGGCCTCGCGCAGCATCCTGTCGAAGCCCGCCCGGGCATCGTTCTCCTCGTCCAGGGCCCTGCTCATGAAGGCGCCGAAGGTGGCGCCGTAGCGGTCGACGACCTCCGCGAAGAGGGCTCGCTTGTCGCCGAAGGCCGCGTACAGGCTGGGCGGCGAGATGCCCATGGCCCGGGTGAGATCGGCGATGGACGTGCCCTCGTAGCCGTACTCCCAGAACAGCCGCGTGGCCTGCGCGAGCGCCGCCTCGCGGTCGAAACCTCGCGGTCGTCCCCGCTTCGCCACCGTCATGCCTGAATTTTAAAGCGATCGCTACGGAACAGTCTAAGCTGTATTCCATAGTGACCGCTACAGATGGGGACGTCATGGGTTCACTCACGGGCAAGACGGCTCTGGTGACGGGCGGCAGCCGCGGCATCGGGCGTGCGACCGCCGAGCGGCTCGGCAGGGAAGGCGCCCTCGTGGCCGTGCACTACGGGCGCAACGCCAGTGCCGCGCAAGAGGTGGTGGCGGCGATCCGCGCGGCGGGCGGCACGGCCTTCGCCGTACGAGCCGAACTGGGCACGGACGGCGACGTGGAGACCCTGTGGGCCGAGTTCGACCGCCAGGTCACCGAGCACGGCGACGGCACCGGTCTCGACATCCTGGTGAACAACGCCGGCATCACGCCCCGCGGCCGCATCGAGGAGGTCACCCCCGCCGCCTTCGACGAGGTGTTCGCCGTCAACGTGCGGGCCCCGTTCTTCCTTGTGCAGCAGGGGCTCGAGCGGCTGCGGGACGGCGGCCGGATCATCAACGTCTCGTCCGGGGCGACGCGCATCGCCCTGATCGACATCATCGCCTACGGCATGACCAAAGGTGCCATCGACACCTTCAGCCTCACCCTGGCCAAGGCCCTGGGCAATCGGGGCATCACCGTCAACTCGGTGGCGCCCGGGATCATCGACACCGACATGAACGCCTCCTGGCTCCGGGGCGACGCGGCCGCCGAGCAGTCCGCCGCGCAGCTCTCGGCACTCGGCCGGGTGGGCCGCCCGGAGGACGTGGCCGACGTCGTCGCCTTCCTGGCCTCGGACGACGCCCGCTGGGTGACGGGGCAGGTCATCGACGCCACGGGCGGCTCGCAGCTCTGAACCGGATCCCCTCTGCCCGTACTCCGGCGAAGTCGCCCCGGCCGGCGCTCGCTTCCGGCGCGCCGCCCGTGCCCGTCGCACGCTCCGGCACAATGCGAGCGTGTCACTCGACGCCATCAACGCCGTGGACTGGTCGGCGATACCCAACCCGACGGGGAGCCGGTGGGACGATCCGGAGGACGTCGCTCGCGCGCTCCGGCTGCTGACCGTGTCCACCACCGCCAACGAGACGGGTGACGCGGCGGCCCGCCTCGCCGGTCGTGGCTTCGTCTGCGGCCACGCCGCCATGGTGTTTCCCGCGGCCTACGCCGCCACCCCAATCCTGCTGGATCTCGTCGAGCACGGCCGGCGGCCGCGCATTCGGGACGCGGCCCTCGGCCTCCTGGCGGACGCGCTGGACTGCTTCCCGATCGCCGGCCACAACCGGGTGGACACTCCCTACGGCACCGACGTCCCGCTGTGCTGCGCCATCGCCCGCCACATCCGCGGCCGTCGCGGTGCTCTTCTCGCCCACGGGAAGTACGGCGGGCAGCTCCTGGCGCAGGCGGAGCTTCACTGGTGGTTGACCATCGAGGAGACGGAACCCCACCCCCACGGCACGGTCACCGTACTGGCCACGCTCGAAGGCACACCCTTCGGGACACCGGTCGAGGCCGAGCTGCACAGCCCGCTCTCCGAAGGTCCCGCAGCCGGTGTCCGGATCGACGCGTTGACCGTCGACGCCTCGGGCGCCGTGTGTGCCCAACTCCATTTGACCCAGTCGGAGTTACTTCCGGACTCTGCTCTGTGCCCAGCCGAGTGCGGCCGCCGCGAGCACTGACGTCGTCTCCGTGATCGCCGGAGCCCGGCCCCCGTTCTCGTCGTGACCGCTTCCGCGGGTTCCTGCCGGAGCAGGCGGCGGTCACCGGAATCCGCCGGTGGCACCGGGACTTGAGGGGAGCGGAAGGCTCCCGGCGGATCCGCGCGGGGCCCGTCGCCCGCAGGCCCTAGGCTGATCCCCGTCAGGCAGACAGGCGCTCGGAAGGACGATCGGCGATGACGCCCCTGAGCACCGGGGATCCGGAGGCCATCGGCGGGTACACCCTTCTCGGCCGGCTCGGCGCGGGCGGCATGGGAGTCGTCTATCTGGGAGTCTCCGCCTCGGGGCGGCAGGTCGCCGTCAAGCTCGCGCACGGGCCCCACTCCCAGGAAGAGGAGTTCCGGACGCGCTTCCGGCAGGAGGTCGCGGCGGCGCGCCGAGTGAGCGGTGCCTTCACCGCGCCGGTCGTGGACGCCGACCCGGACGCCGAACGGCCGTGGATGGCGACGCTCTACGTGCCCGGGCTCAACCTGGCCGAAGTCGTGGAGCGGGACGGCCCGTTGAGCCTGCGGGAACTGCGCGCGCTGGGGCTCGGGCTCACCGAGGCGCTGCGCGACATCCACCGGGCGGGTCTGGTGCACCGGGACCTCAAGCCGCGCAACGTCCTGATGACCGAGGACGGGCCGCGCGTCATCGACTTCGGTATCTCGCGCGCCGCCGACAACCAGAACCTCACCGCGACCGGGCGGATGATCGGTACTCCGCCCTTCATGTCGCCGGAACAACTCGCGGCTCCCCGGGACGTCACCCCGGCCTCGGACGTGTTCTCGCTGGGGTCACTGCTCGTGTTCGCGGCGGTCGGCACGGGGCCGTTCGACGCCGACAGCCCCTACATAACCGGCTACCAGGTGGTGTACGGGACCCCTGATCTCGACGGGGTGCCCGGGGCGCTCCTGGGCATCGTCGAACGCTGCCTGGACAAGGACCCGGCCGCGCGGCCGGAACTGACGGAGCTGCACCGCATGCTCCAGGAGCTGCCGGAGTCCGACGCCGCCGATTCCTCGGACACCCGGCGCCGGTCGGCCTCTCCGAGCCCGGCCCCCGCCTCGGCGGGTGCCGCGACCGGCGCCGGAACCGGCAGGCGGCGCCGGGCGCGGACGCTGCTCGCCGGCCTCGGCGCGGCGCTGGCCGTCACGGGGCTGGTCGCCGGGGTGGGTGTCTTCTCGTCCGACGCGCACACCACCGCCGCCGCCCAAAGCACCCGTGCCGCGTCGCTGCCCGACGGCTGGCGGCCGTGGCGCACGCAGCTGCGGGACGACGTCAAGGGTGTTCCGCTCGACTACGACAACCCTGGATGCGTGGCGGAGCGAAGCGCCCTGTTCTGTGGCGGTACGGGCTTCACGGTCGCCCGGATCGACGCGGCCTCCGGCCGCACACTGTGGCGGACCGGCACCCGCCCTCAGGGGGTGCAGCCGATCGGCGTCCGCGACGGTCTGGTCTATGTGTACGAGGATCCGGACGACACGACCAGGCGCGTGGTGGCCCTGGACGCGGCCACCGGGCACCGGCGGTGGCAACGCGACATCAACAAGTCCGAGGAGGCGGTCCTCTACGACGGCGGTCTGCTGACCCTGTCTCCCGACTACTCGTCGTTCGTGGCCTACGGGCCGTCCGGCCGGGAGCTGTGGCGGGCGCCGGCGCCGGCCGAGTACTGCACTCCGTCCGCACTGGGAGGCGTCCCCTACGGCCTGTGCTCGAAGGGCACCGAGCCCGGCCAGGCCCCGGTCGAGCTGATGAAGCTCGAACCCGGCGACCTGACCGCGATCGCCACGCTGCCCGAGAAGGCGGAAGCGCTCGGCGCTGTCGGCGGGCAGCCCCTGTTCCTCGCCCCCCAGACCGCGAAGGACGTGTACGAAGCCGGGTACGAACGGCCGTACAACGCGCTGCTGCAAGTGGTCCCGGAAACCGGGCAGGTCCGACGGATGCCACTGGCGCATCCGCTGACCGGCGCGGCCACCCTCGTGGACGGCGTCGTCTACTTCGTCCGGTCCGACGGGTCGGTCACCGCGGTGTCGGCGGACAGCGGCAGGCAACGGTGGCAGAGGGCGACGGACATGGAGAGTCTGTCCGCGCCCGCCGTGTCGACGACGTACAAGCGGGTCTACTTCTGCAACCGCTTCGGCCGTCTGCTGGCACTGGACAGCCGCACCGGAGCGGAGGTCTGGCGCACCTCCGCGCCGGCCGACCCCGGGGACAAGACGCAGGCCTATCCCCCGCGCGTGCTGCTGGTCGAGGACGCGATCGTGGCGACGGCCGGCGACACGGCCTTCTCCCGGAGCCCGGACGGGCCCAAGTGACCTGCCCGGCAAGCGGGTTGCCTCCCGGGGGCGGCGCGGCCGGACGGGCAGGCGTGCGCGTCGTGGGGGAGGACCGGTCGGGCCCGCGCGACGCGGCAAGGAGAGACGCCCCCTGAGGCCGGCCCCCGGGACCCGGGTGCCGGCGCCTCCGTCCCTCCTTGCCGTCCCCCCGTCGGCACAGCCATGTTCACGCACGCGGCCGTGAGGGCGCATTGCCTGCTTCCGGCAATCTTTACGCGGTTTTGATGCCGCCCTGTCACAGCGCCCTCACCGGGTTGGTCGGCCGCACGCACCCTTGACTCGTTTTGCATAATGCAAAAGTGAGGAAGGAGAATCGATGAGCGGAATACGGACAGCGGCAGGCAGGGAACGAGCGGTCGGCACGAGCGCGAGGCGCCGCGCACCCACGACAGCGGTCCGGGGGCTGCGGAACGCCTCCTGGGCCGTCATGGGACTGGCCGTGCTCGTCGGCGCTGGGGCCGGCGCGGGCTCGGTCGTCTTCCGCTGGTGCATCCAGTCGTTCACCCGGCTGCTGTCCGGCCACGCCGACTACGCCGCCTCCCCCGGCGCCGGCAACCCCCATGTGGCCTGGCTGGGCCCGTACTTCGTGCTGTTCGCGCCGGTGCTCGGCGGTCTGCTCTACGGCCCCCTGGTCAGCCGGTTCGCCAAGGAGGCACGCGGGCACGGCGTACCCGAGGTGATGCTCGCGGTCGCTCAGCGCGGCGGACGGATCAGCCCCAAGGTCGCCGTGGTCAAGACGCTGGCGTCCGCGCTGACCATCGGCTCCGGCGGCTCGGTGGGCCGGGAGGGCCCCATCGTGCAGATCGGCTCGGCGCTCGGCTCCACCCTCGGCCGGCTGACCGGGGCCACCGAGGGCAGGATGAAACTGCTGGTCGCCTGTGGCGCGGCGGGCGGCATCGCGGCCACCTTCAACGCGCCGCTGGCGGGGGTCTTCTTCGCCATGGAGCTGATCCTGGGCACGTTCTCCGCGGAGGCGTTCGGCGCGACGGTGCTGGCCAGCGTCACCGCCAGCGTGATCGGACGGGCCGCGTTCGGCGACAACGCCTTCCTGGACCTCCCCGGCTTCCACGTCGACCACCTGACCCAGTACGGCCTGTTCGCCCTGCTCGGCATCGTCGCGGCCGCCGTCGGCGTCGGCTTCACCCGCTTCCTCTATCTGGTCGAGGACGCCTGCGACTGGCTGTGGCGGGGCCCGGAGTGGCTGCGCCCGGCGATCGGCGGGCTGGCGCTCGGCCTGGTGCTGCTCGCGCTGCCGCAGATGTACGGCGTCGGTTACCCGGTCCTTGAGAAGGCGACCGAGGGCGGCTACGCGGCCGGCTTCCTCCTCCTGCTCCTCGTCGGCAAGATGCTGGCGACCAGCCTCACCATCGGCATCGGCGGCTCGGGCGGCGTCTTCGCGCCCAGCCTGTTCATCGGCGCGATGCTCGGCTCCGCGTACGGCATCGGTGTCCACCACCTGCTGCCCGCCTCGGCCGGAGCGGTGGGGGCGTACGCGCTCGTCGGCATGGGCGCGGTGTTCGCCGGCGCGGCCCGGGCGCCCATCACCGCGGTGGTCATCCTCTTCGAGCTGACCGGCGAGTACTCGATCATCCTGCCCCTGATGCTGGCCATCGTGCTCGCCACCGCCACCAGCCGGCTGCTGTCCGGGGACACCATCTACACCCTCAAGCTGCGCCGGCGCGGCATCGATCTCGAAGGCCCCGTCCCCGGGGCGGCGATCGGCACCCAGAACGTCGCCGCCGTCATGGAGCCCCTGCCGTCCCCCCTGCCCGCGGCCACGCCCCTCACGGACGCCGCCGACCTGCTCAGCCTCTCCGGCCACGGCGCGCTCCCGGTCATCGACCGCACCGGGAGGTACCTCGGCGTCGTCACCGCCCAGGCCGTGGCCGAGGCCCTCGCGGAACAGCCGGACGCCGCACCGCGGACGATCGAGCCGCTCGCCGAGCCGCCCGCGTCCGTCACCGCGGAGCAGCCGCTCGGCAAGGCCCTGCACGTCCTGCTGTCGGCCACCGGGACCGGGGTGCCCGTGCTGGACACCGAACGGGGAGAGCCCGTCGGGTGGCTCAGTCACCAGAGCGCGTTGCGCGCGGTGCACGCGCCGGCCTGACGGCGCCGGGCGCCACGGCATCGAGCCGGCCCATGCCCCCAACACTTTTTGCATCATGCAAAAAGGGGTACGGGAACCTCGAAGGACCGGTCGCTCCAAGGAGGTGAACCGTGGACAAGAAGCACGTCAGGCGCGCCTATTCGTTCGTCTGTCTCGACTGCGGACACGGATGGGAGGCCGCCTACGACATCGACGTCACCGTGGACGATCACGGACGGATCATCGCCACCTACCACCTCGGCGACAGGCTCGTGCCCTCGCCGTTGCAGTGGCCGCGCTGCCCCGACTGCGAGGGCCGCAAGATCCGCATCATGCGGCCGGGGCGCGTGGCGTCGGCGCACCTCTACGAGAGGTGACGCGGCCCCTCGCGGGAGCCGGCCCCGGCCGGGTCAGGCGTCGTGCGTCAGCGCGCCGTCCACGATCCAGCCGAGCGGGTACGGGTCCGGTCCGTCCCCACCCGGCGCCGGGGGCTCGCCTCCCGCCTCGTTGAAGGCGTTGAGTGCCTCGACGAGCGCCAGCCGCTCCATCGGGCGGAGCCGCTCGACGATCGCGGCGATCTCGGCACGGCGCCGGGCGGTGACCTCCTCGACGGTGCGCCGCCCCTGCTCGGTCAGCCGCAGCAGCGTCTCGCGGCGGTTGGCGGGGTTGGGCTGCCGGTCGGCGAGCCCGGCGGCGATGAGCCGGTCGACCATGCGCATGGCCGTCGAAGGCGCCACCTGGAGCATGTCGGCGAGCGCCACCAGCTTGGTCGTACCCCGGGTGGACAGCACCACCAGCATCCGGAACTGGGCGACCGTCACCCGGTCCTCCACCGCGGCCAGCGAGCGCGCCGAGACCGCCACCAGCAGGCGCGACGCGGTCAGCACCGCTCTGGTGACCGCATCGACATCGTCCAAGGCACCCGTGGGGGTCTGTCGCTCCGCCATAGGTCCTTTCTACCGCGCCCGCGACGGTCCGCCCGCGCTTCGTACGAACAGGCGTTCCCCGCGCCGAGGCGTCACATGACTTCCTTGATCCCGGAGCGGATGAGCCAGGTGTTGACCGGCCAGGCGGGGAAGAAGCCGGTGATCATGCCGATCTGCATCAGGAACCAGTACACGGGGTCGTTCGGGTGCAGGTGGTGCGGGGCGGGGAAGAACACGAAGAACATCAGGGCCATCCAGCCGAACAGCCCGACTTCGAAGGCGGTCAGGGACAGCACGTCGGCCTTGGCCGCGGTCATCAGGCCTTTGCGCAGGCCCAGCCCGCGCATGGGGGCGATGGCGAAGTACTGGAAACCGATCCCGAGGAGCAGGGCGAGCACGTAATCACCGATGCACTCCGCCGGCAGGGCGATCCCGCCGATGGTGACGCCGAGGGCGAAGACCGCGAATTCGGCGATGATGTCACCGAGCGTGCAACCGGCGCCGCAGTGCGAGACGCCGACCGCGGTGATGGCAGCCGGGCTTGCCGGGCGGGTCGCCGACGTTGTGGGCCGGCGACAGAGGCAGCTCCCCAGCACCGGGGGAGAGTCCGCACCCTGATACCGTCTGCCGCCACCGACCGCACCTCTTCGACACCCGGCCACGGGTGGTAAGCCCCGGAGGGCTCAAGCGATGAAGCGCATGTCCACCGTCATGGCCGTCTTCGTGATGCTCGGCCTGGCCGGGTGCGGTTCCCCTTCGGGGGCGGAAGGCGCACCGACGCCTTCCTCATCGGCTCCGGCCACGGAGGCGCCCGGACCGCGATCCACCGCGGATGAGATCGACAGCGCTCTCAACGGATCCTGGGCGGCTTTCGGTCACGGCCCCACCCTGGTGCTCAACGTGGTCGGGCGACGGGTCGTGCTGTCGGGCGGGGGGCAGCGGTGCGAAGGCACCGTCGCCAAGGAGGACGGCATCCACACCATTCGCCTGCGGTGCGACGATCCGCGGGCGAAACGGACCGTGGGCAGGGTCTGGGGCCTGACGGAGAGGGCCATGACGGTGGACTGGGAAGGGTACGGGGCCGACAGTTTCCAGCACGCTTCCGGCACAGTGTCCCGAGTCTGACACCGGTGATCACCGGCAGCGGCCCTTGTCGGCCTGCTGCCGGACCGACGGCCACTGCCGCCGCCGTGTCGGCGAAGATCTGCCTCTCCTGGCCGGCGTCGTCCGCCCGCCCGCACCGCCGGGGCACCTCCAGCCGGAGGCAGGGGCCGGGAGATGTGACCTTCCTCGCGTGCAGGGAGTCCCGGCGCGGTCGCCGTCGTGCCCGCGCCGACGGCGGTGGCAGCGGCACATCTGCCCGTTCACGGAGGTCACGGAGCCGAGCCGGGCGCACACGACAGAAAATCGGTCCACACGGAGAGTAATAACTGCACTCGTGAAATGAGATATAGGCACGGGGCTCGGAAAGTATTCCTCGGCCATCGGACGGATCGGAATTGCGGACCGCGCAGGGCCGATCGCACCGTGCTAGTGTCGATCCCAGTTGCAGTCGTGGTTGCCAGCAGGTTCATTTCCGACGGGGTAATCATCACGGCGACACAGGATCCGCGCAGTGCGGGTTCCTGACACCGCCTCCGAAGGAGAAACAAAATGGCTACTGGCACCGTGAAGTGGTTCAACGCGGAAAAGGGCTTCGGCTTCATCGAGCAGGACGGCGGCGGCGCCGACGTCTTCGCCCACTACTCCAACATCGCCACCAGCGGCTTCCGTGAGCTGCTGGAAGGCCAGAAGGTGTCGTTCGACATCGCGCAGGGGCAGAAGGGCCCGACGGCCGAGAACATCGTCCCCGCCTGACGCACCGGCACTGACGCACATCTGACGGCTGGGGCCCGCACCTTGGGGTGCGGGCCCCAGCCTGCTTCATTCCAGCTTCATTTCCAGGGTGATTGCCCCCTGTCATTCCCGGCCCGTTCTCGCGATTCTCTGCGCCGCTCCTCATGCTGCGGAAATTCCTTGATACGCGCCCGCATCGAGGAAGGTTCCGCATGAACCGCACACGTACCCCCCGCACACGCGCCAATCGCCCGTCCGACCGCTTCGGAGAAAGCACCGCCGCGGGCCGCTCCGGCGTTCCGCGCCGCTCCGGTGGTTACGGAAAGCGACAGCAGGCGGGAGGAGAGTTCGCCCTGCCGAAGACGGTCACGCCCGCGCTGCCCGCCGTCGAGTCGTTCGCCGATCTCGCCCTGCCGGCACCCTTGCTGGCCGCGCTCGGCCACGAAGGCGTGAGCGTGCCGTTCCCGATCCAGGCGGCGACCCTGCCGAACTCCCTGGCCGGCCGTGACGTACTCGGCCGCGGCCGCACCGGGTCGGGCAAGACCCTCGCCTTCGGCCTCGCGGTGATGGCTCGTACGGCGGGCCGACGCGCCGAGCCGCGCCGGCCACTGGCCCTCGTCCTCGTCCCCACGCGTGAGCTGGCCCAGCAGGTCACCGACGCGCTCGCGCCCTACGCCCGCGCCGTGCGCCTGCGGCTCGCCACCGTCGTCGGCGGTATGTCCATCGCCCGGCAGGCCGGTGCGCTGCGCGCCGGCGCGGAGGTCGTCGTCGCGACACCCGGCCGGCTCAAGGACCTCATCGACCGGGGCGACTGCCGGCTCACCGACGTCGGCGTCACGGTTCTCGACGAGGCGGACCAGATGACCGACATGGGCTTCATGCCGCAGGTCACCGCCCTGCTCGACCAGGTCCGTGCCGGGGGCCAGCGGATGTTGTTCTCGGCCACCCTTGACCGCAACGTCGACCTGCTGGTCCGCCGCTATCTGACCGACCCGGTGGTGCACTCCGTCGACCCGTCCGCCGGTGCCGTCGACACGATGGAGCACCACGTGCTGCACGTGCACGACTCGGACAAGCACCGCACGACCACGGAGATCGCGGCCCGGGACGGTCGGGTGATCATGTTCCTGGACACCAAGCACGCCGTGGACCGGCTCACCGCGCACCTGCTGAAGAGCGGTGTCCGCGCCGCGGCCCTGCACGGCGGCCGGTCCCAGCCGCAGCGCACCCGTACCCTGGCGCAGTTCAAGGCCGGCCACGTCACCGTCCTGGTGGCCACCAACGTCGCGGCCCGCGGCATCCACGTCGACAGCCTCGACCTGGTCGTCAACGTGGATCCGCCCACCGACCACAAGGACTACCTGCACCGCGGCGGCCGTACGGCCCGCGCCGGGGAGTCCGGCAGCGTCGTCACCCTCGTGACGCCCGACCAGCGCCGCGGCATGACCCGGCTGATGGCTTCGGCCGGTATCACCCCGCGCGTCACCCCGGTCCGCTCGGGCGAGGCGGAACTGAGCCGCATCACCGGTGCCCAGACGCCCTCCGGCGTGCCGGTGGTCATCACCGCGCCCGTCGCGGAACGCCCCCGGCGCGCCTCTTCGCCGTCCCGCGGCCACCGGGGCCGCACCGTCGGCGCGGGGATGCGGCGCGGAGCACAGCGGCGGCCCGGTAGCGACTCGGCCGCTTAGGGCCTCTCGTCCGGACCGGGACCGCACAGGCCATCAGGCCGACCAACCCTCAGCGAAGGAGCCACCCTTGACGCCGGCACGGACGCAGTACCGCAGGACCGACCCCGCCCCCGCCCGCGTGGCCGACGACGGCGAAGGGCGCGGGCCCCGGGTGTCCGACGACATGACCGTCGAGGTGGCTCTGGCCGTCATGGCGGGCGCCGGGGTCGAGTACCTGACCGTGTGCGACGGGGACGACGAGAGCACGGGCTCGATCACCCGGGTCCGGCTGACCGTCCTGCGCGCCACCGCCGCCTACTCCGATCGGATCCGCCTGCGGGACGTTCTCGCCGGATCACCGCCCTCGCCCGGCGGATTCCCCGGCGGCGCGGGACGCCTCGATGGAGGGCACCGGGCGCCGATCGGTCACGGCTGAGTCGGCGACCGGCGGCCACCGCCGCTGCCCCGGCGCCCTGACGCGGGCCGGGAGGACAAACGGACAGGCGGGAGACCGCCGCGGGAACCCGGTGGGGGCCCTGCCGACGCGCGTCGGCAGGGCCCCCACCGCCATGTCACCGCCCGTTCGGAAACCGCGGCCGGAAGAGGCGCGCGGAGGACGTCTCACCGGTCGAAGTGGACCAGGTCCCCCACGCTCCAGGCGCTGACGTCCTTGATCGCGACCCGGTACATGCCTCCCGTCTCCGGGATTCCGATGCTGCCCTGCACGATCCGGGCGAGATGAAAATGCAGATGCGTGGGGGCCTCGCCGCGACCGGGGCGGTCCTCCCGCGGACCGCCGGCGAAGACGTCCGCGAACGGGCCGAGACGGTCCGAGTCCTTCAGGACCTCCGCCACCCGCTCCCGCCACACGGCCTCGGGAGCCAGCCGGCCGGTGATGACGGTGCCGCCGAGAACCACCGTCAGGACCATCTGATTGCTTCGCTCGGACTCCACGGCGGCGGAGAGGACGACAAGCAGCTCATCAGGGTTCGACATGACACCAGAGCTTATGCGGCCCCGCGCCCCGGCCTCCGGCGGGAGCCGAGGCGGCCGCGCTCCGGCGGGCGGTTCCCGGCGACCGCTGAGGGCCCGGCCCGTCCAGGCCAGCGTTCTTTCTCCAGCGGAAGAGTGAAATCTACTCTTGTGGGAGTAGCTTTTCATTCCCATCGTGGGTATGCTTCTTCTTGTAGACACGGTCGAACGAGACCCGCCAGACACGAACTGGCGGCAGCCTGAACACGAAGTAACGCAGGTCAGTGCGGCTCCCAGCCTCAAGCCCCCGTGTTCCGACACGTCGGCGGGACCGGGAGCCGCACTGGGCGGCTCGTCCGACGAGGAGCCGCCGCCAGCGGCACCGGCTCATCCGGTGGCTGGTTCGGTTCAGAGAGGAATGGAGGAGTAGACGCCATCAGGATCGCCCGGTCCGAGAGGCACTCGGCCCGGGTACCGCAAGACCCCGGAATGGATGGTGGTCCCCGGTCACGCAGCTGCGATCCCCCGCTCCGCCCTGCCGGGCCGGGTAGCGGAAACAGAAGGTCGGCCCAGCAGTAGGCGCCGACCGATGGTGTTGAATTTCCTTCGGGGCCCTGGTGCCGTTCGGCGCCAGGGCCCCTCGACGCGTTGCACAGCGAGGTGACATGACATCGGACAACTCTCTGAACGATCGTCTGGACGACGACGACTACCCCGCGTACACCATGGGCCGGGCAGCCGAGATGCTCGGGACCACCCCGGCCTTCCTCCGAGCCATCGGCGAGGCTCGTCTGATCACTCCACTCCGCTCGGAGGGAGGGCATCGCCGGTACTCCCGTTACCAACTGCGGATCGCCGCGCGCGCCCGCGAGCTCGTCGACAAGGGGACCCCGATCGAGGCCGCGTGCCGCATCGTCATCCTTGAGGACCAGCTTGAGGAAGCGCAGCGCATCAACGCCGAGTACCGCCGTGCCGCCGGCCAGTCGGCGGGCGGCTCCGGCTCCGGCTGAACCCGCGCGCGGCAGGCTCCCGGTGACCACGCGCCGGGCGTCGCGGTCGCACGCGGCCGGGGCCGCCCGGGCCGTGCGAATCGCCGACGCCCGCACGGTCCGCCGCGTCCACCGTGATCCCCGGCCTGCCCGATCTCGGCGCGCGGGCCGGCTCCGCGCCCTGGATTTCGGGGTCCGGCACGAGAGACACCTCTCATACGGCCGAACCGGGGTGAGGCATCGGCTTCGCCGACCGCGCTGGAAACCTGTCGCGACCAGTGCATGTTTTCTGATCCAGTGACGTAAGGGCGATCATCCTGCCGTGGTCGGATGGCGGCCGCCGCCGGTATGCGCGCAACCCGCCACACACCGCCGCCCGCACCGGGTGCCGACCGGCCAGGGACCCGGGCCGAGGCCGCGTACCCCATCGTCGTCCTCGGGGCCGACCGGACGGCGCGCCCCACCGGACCCGGCAATGCGCCGGGCACCGGACGAGGACACCACGATTATCTGGTCTCGCTGGTACAGAATTACGGTCCGTGACGGGGGATACTTTCGCGACACCCGGAAAAACGTCCGGGCGCGGCGAACCGACCTGTGTTAGCGTGATAGCAGTTGCAGTTTTGGTTGCCAGAGATTTTTTCTTTGCAAACTTTCCGGATCTTTCCGGAGGGGTGATCATCGCGGCGACTCGGCTCCGTAAAGTGCGGAGTCCGGCACTGCCCCTCAAGGGAGATTCAATATGGCATCTGGCACCGTGAAGTGGTTCAACGCGGAAAAGGGCTTCGGCTTCATCGAGCAGGACGGCGGCGGCGCCGACGTGTTCGCCCACTACTCGAACATCGCCACCAGCGGCTTCCGTGAGCTTCAGGAAGGCCAGAAGGTTACCTTCGACGTCACGCAGGGCCAGAAGGGCCCGCAGGCCGAGAACATCGTTCCCGCCTGACACTGACGCCAGTCTTAGCGAGCCGCTGGTTCGCGCATCATGCGGCTGGGGCCCGCGCCCTCGGGGTGCGGGCCCCAGCCCATTGCTGTGCCCGTTTCCCGAACGGGCCGCCTCTCCACACTTTTTCTTCGGCACATTCTTGCGAATCTCGCGCGGTCACCTCCGCTGACGGAATTCCTCGATACGCCGCATCGAGGAGGGTTCCTCCATGAACCGCACCCGTCATACCGGCGGCAGGCCCACACGTTCGGCGGGCGCCGACCGCGGTGGCCGCTTCCGCTCCCGCAAGCCGGGCCGCCAGGGCACGTCCCCGGCCCCGCGACGGCAGGAATTCGCCCTGCCGGTCACCCTCACCGAGCCGCTCCCCGCGGTCGAGACGTTCGCCGAACTGGAGATGCCCGCCCGGCTGACCGCGGCCCTCGTCCAGCAGGGCCTGACCACGCCCTTCCCGATCCAGGCGGCCACCCTGCCGAACGCGCTGGCGGGCCGGGACGTCCTGGGCCGGGGCCGTACCGGCTCGGGCAAGACGCTCGCCTTCGGCCTGCCCGTGCTGGCCCGGCTCGACGGGCAGCGGGCCCAGCCCCGGCAGCCGCTGGCCCTGGTCCTCGTCCCCACCCGGGAACTGGCCCAGCAGGTCACCGACGCGCTCACCCCCTACGCCCGCGCCCTGCGCCTGCGGCTCGCCACCGTGGTGGGCGGCGTGTCCATCGGCCGGCAGGCGGGTGTGCTGCGCGGCGGCGCGGAGGTCGTCGTCGCGACACCCGGCCGGCTCAAGGACCTGATCGAGCGCGACGCCTGCCGGCTGGACGAGGTCGCCGTCACCGTCCTGGACGAGGCCGACCAGATGGCCGACATGGGCTTCATGCCGCAGGTCACCGAGCTGCTCGACCAAGTGCCCGCCGACGGGCAGCGGTTGCTGTTCTCGGCCACCCTGGACCGCAACATCGACCAGCTGGTCCGCCGCTACCTCGACGACCCGGTCGTGCACTCGGTCGACCCGTCCGCCGGGGCGGTCACCACGATGGAGCACCATCTGCTGCACGTGCGGGACGCCGACAAGCACACCGCCGCCACCGAGATCGCCGCCCGGGACGGGCGGGTGATCATGTTCCTGGACACCAAGCACGCGGTCGACGGGCTGGTCAAGCACCTGCTGTCCGTCGGGGTGCGGGCCGGGGCCCTGCACGGCGGAAAGTCCCAGCCGCAGCGCAACCGGACCCTCGCCCAGTTCAAGGACGGGCAGGTCACGGCGCTGGTGGCCACCAATGTCGCCGCGCGTGGCATCCATGTGGAGGGGCTCGACCTCGTGGTGAACGTCGACCCGCCGGGCGACCACAAGGACTATCTGCACCGGGGCGGCCGTACCGCGCGGGCCGGCGAGTCCGGCACCGTCGTCACCCTGGTGCTGCCGCACCAGCGGCGCGCGATGGACCGGCTGATGGCCGACGCCGACATCGCTCCGCGGACCGCCATGGTGCGCCCGGGCGATGCCGAGTTGCAGCGCATCACCGGCGCCCGGACTCCGTCCGGGGTGCCCGTCGTCATCGCCGTACCGGTCGCCGAGGGCGCCGAGCGCGGTGGGTCCGGCGGGCGCAGGCGGCGCGGCTCCGGCGCCGGCCGTGGCGGGAGCGGGCGGGCCGGCGCGCGGACCCGTCGTTCCGCCCCGCGGAGCAACTGACGCCGACGGTCCTCGCCCGGCGCCGTCCACTCCTGGCCGGTGCCGCCGTGCCGGTCCCGTCAGCCGATGGTGACCACCCGCGCCCACGGCGGCGGGCCGGCCGGGGTGTAGTCGGGGTCTTCCTCGTCGACGGCGCGGGCCGGGCGCGGGAAGAGGCCGACGACCGTGCGGCAGGGCGGCTGGGCGGAGGGCCAAGGGGTCTGGCCGTCGGTCAGGGCGACGATGACGTCCGGGCGGGGACGGGAGCGCAGGGCCTGGGCGAAGCCGGAGCGCAGGTCCGTTCCGCCGCCGCCGATCAGCGTCATGCTCTCGGCGCGGCAGAGGGGGACGGCGATGCCGGCGGCCGCGTCGCAGGAGACCACCGAGACCAGGTCCCGCCGCCCGCCGACCGCCCGTGAGATCGCCGCCACCTCCAGCAGCGCGCCGCCCAGTTCCGCGTCGCTGACCGAGCCGGAGGTGTCGATCACCACGCAGACCCGGGGCGGCGTGCGGCGCAGACTCGGCAGCAGCACCCCGGGGACACCGGCCGAGCGCCGCGACGGGCGCCGGTAGCTGTGGTTCTCGCCCACCCCCGGTGCCCCCGCCGCGGAGCGGACCGCGGCGCCCAGCAGCTGCCGCCACGGCTGCGGGGGATGGAACGCCTCGTCCGCCCACCGGCGCCAGCCCTCCGGCGCGTCGCCCGGCCGGCCCTTGATGCCCTCCGCGACCCGGAAGCGGACGGCGTCCCGCTGCTGCCTGGTCAGTCCGTGGGCGCCCTCGGGCCCCAGTTCCCAAGGCCGGTGCTGCCCGTCGGCGCCGCTGCCGCAGTCCAGCCAGGCCAGCTCCGCGGTGAGCCCGGTCATCGACGCCGTCCGCAGGTACTCCTCCATCAGCAGCCCGGGGGGCAGCCGCAGCAGCGACGGCAGCACCGCACCGGCGGGCCGGGGCAGCCCGTCGCCGTAGATGTCGTCGTTGATCTCGAAGTCGGCCGCGATGTTGCGGCGCAGCCTGCTGCGGTCCTCGGCCGCGCGGTCCCCGGCGCCCGGCCCCTGCTCCTCGTGTGCGCGTGCGTGGCGCTCGCCACGTCCGTGGTGGTCCCGCAGCAGGTGGGAGACCTCGTGCACCCACACGCCGGCCAGTTCCTCGACCGGGGTGCGCGCCACGAACGCGGGTGACACGTAGCAGCGCCAGTACGGGTCCACCGCCATCGTCGGCACCGACCGGTCCTCCACGACGTGCAGCGCGAACAGCGCGTCGGCCAGGTAGGGGCGGACCTTGACCGCGTGGAGCCGGGCGGCCAGCAGCTTCTCCATGTCCAGGGGCGGCGCGGCCGAGCCGCCCGGCGGCTTCGGTGCGGCGGCCCGCACCGGGCGGGGCGGAGCGGGCCGGGCCGTCGGGCGGGGCACCGGGCGCGGCAGCGGGGGCCGGGCAGGTGCGGGCAGGGGGCGTGGCGACGCCTGGTCCGTCAGTCCCGGGGCCGGGCGCCGGGTACGCGCGGAGCCGTTCACCGGGCCGTTCCCGTCGGGTGCCCGGCGGTGGCCGGGGTCTTGGCCCGGGCCACCGAGCGGTCCGCCCGCCGGACGAGGTCGATCACTCCGGCCAGCCGTTCCACGGTGTCCGGTACCTCCCAGTCGTCGCGTCGCAGCGCGGCCAGTGCCGTCGCCGGGGCCACCACCAGGTCCGGGGCGCCGGTCTCCAGGGCGCGGACCAGCACCGCCCAGCCCGCCTCCCACCGCTCCCGCCGGGGCCGCGCGCCGACGGCGGCGACGACCGCCTCCAGCGCCGCCTGGCGCAGATCGCCCCGCACCGGCAGCTCCGCGGTGGGCGGGTCGGCCAGCAGCGACTCCGGGTCCGGCAGGTCCATCCGGTCCATGTGGGCGAGGAGTTCGAGCCCCGGCCCGTCCCCCACCGCGCCGCGCACCAGCAGCGCCAGCACGTCCCGGGAGACGCCGGCGGCCGTGCCGAAGGCCAGCAGTGTCAGCGCGGCCTCCCAGCTGCGGGGCGAGGGCCAGGCGCCGCCGCGCCGGGTCTCGGTGCTCGGCAGCCGGTGGATCAGTGTCGGCCTGGCCTCCAGGAACCCGCACACCACCCGACGGGCGAACGCCACCGCCTCCGCCAGCCGCTCCGGCACCAGCCGGGGCAGCTCCGCGCGGGGCCAGACCCCGCCGAGTCCGCGGACCACCACCTCCCGGTCGTGCACCCAGTGCAGGTGCACGAACCGGTTGGCCAGCGGCGGGCTCAGCTCCCACCCGTCCGCGGCCGACGCGCGCGGGTTGGCGGCGGCGACGATCCTTACGCCCGGCGGCAGTCGGAGCGCGCCGACCCGCCGTTCCAGGACGACCCGGAGCAGCGCGGCCTGGACGGCGGGGGTGGCGGTGGAGAGTTCGTCGAGGAAGAGCAGCCCCCGTCCGGCGCGAACCAGTTCCACGGCCCACTGCGGTGGCGCCATCGGCACCCCCTGGACGGCCGGGTCGTCGCCCAGGACGGGCAGCCCGGAGAAGTCGGACGGCTCGTGGACGCTCGCGATCACGGTGGTCAGCGGCAGGTCGAGGGAGGCGGCGAGCTGGGTGAGGGCCGCGGTCTTGCCGATGCCCGGCTCGCCCCAGAGCAGCACGGGCAGGTCGGCGGCGACGGCGAGCGTGAGCGCTTCGAGCTGCTCGTCGGGGCGTGGCTCGGTGGTGGTCGTCCGCAGCAGGGACAACAGGTCGTCCGCGACGGCGAGTCGGGCGCCGGTCGCGGGCGGGGCGGGCAGGAGGGCGCTGGAGGTCATGGGCATCACCTGGGGTGGGAGGAGGGGACGGGCGAGGAGCCGTCGCGGACGTCTTGGTGCGCGCGGCACGGCACACGGGTGCCGGTGGCGCGGGAAACGGATGCCGGCTCGTCCGCCGGTCGGCGGGCTCGGCAAGGGCCGGGTTCCGGCGGGGCGCCGGTCGGGGTCAGGGCTGGCCGGTGCGGGGGCGGGAGCGGCTGTTCCGCTTGTCGAGCAGCACGGGAGGGGTACGGCGGCTACGGCGGTCGAGCCGGGGGCGGTGGCCCTGGTACGGGTCCGCGACGCCCCCGCCCCCGGCCGCGCGGGCCCCGGGGTGCTCGGCGACCAGCCCCGAGCGGAACAGGCCGTGGTCGACACGGCGGGCGGCCGCCGACTCCAGTTCCGCCCGGAGCGGTCCGTCGCGCAGCACCGCGCCGGGGCCGAGCAGGCCCTCGACCACGGCCAGCGCACCGGTGACGTCACCGTGGCCGAGCCGCTCCCGGACCGCGGGCAGCGCCTGCGGGTTGCGGTGCACCGCGTCGATGGCCCGCAGACAGGGCAGCGGAGGGCCGCCGAGCGCCACCAGCAGTTCCTCGCGGCGCAGTTGGTCCGGGTCGTGGTCGACGGCCGTGAGCACGCCGTCGCGCAGCGCGAGCCGGTGGACCTCGCCCCGGCACTCCACCCGGTGCGGATCGCCGGGCTCGGGCGCGGGGGCGGCCGCCGGTGCCGGCCCGGGCACCGGCAGGGCCGCGGCGACGAGCGGGTGCAGCCGCTCCGGCGCGATCAGCCCGGCCCGCAGCAGTTCCAGGTCCGGCAGGAGCCGGGCCGCCGCCTCCGGCAGCACCGGGAGCGCGGCGGCCTCCTGCGGCGGCGGGGCGGCACGCGGTGGCCGGAGCACCGGGACGTGGGCGTCGTCCGGGGCGACGAGTTCGAGTACGAGGCGGCTGCGCGCGGCCAGTCGTACCGTGAAGGCCCCTCGGGACCGGCCCTCGGCGCGCAGCAGCAGCTCCGCCTCGGCGGCCCAGCGGTCCTTGGCCCAGGGCGGGTCGGCGGACGGCACCGCGGGGGTGCCGGACCAGCCGCTGCGCCGCGCCAGTTCGCCGCTGCGGGTGGCGTCCCAGAGGTGCCGGTGCAGGTCGAGGCGGAAACGGCGGTCGGGGTGCGGGTGCGGATGGTGGCGCGGAGCGCCGTCCCCCGGGCCCGTCCACAGGGACAGGGACATGCGCTGTCCGGCGTCCGCCCGGGCCGGTGGTGTCCGCACCACGAGGTGCAGGGGCGTGCCCGGATCGCCGTACCGGGCGAGAGAGAGGGTGAGGCCGGGCCGCAGGCGCCCGTCGGGGGCGATCCGGGGCATGTGCCAGCGGAGCAGGTCGGGTGCCAGCCGACGCAGATCCGCGCGGAGGCGGGTGACGAGATCGGTGCCGTGGCGGTCGCGCACGGCGCGCAGATCGAGGTCGACGTCGATCCGGGCGGCGGCGCAGGCCCCCGCCCAGTCACCGACCGCGCGGCGGGCGGTCGCGGTCTCGATCATGGACGGTGGCACGGCGTACTCGCGTACGCGCTGCCACATCGGCAGGTGGGGCGGAAGGTCGTTCGCGACGTGGTGTGCCATCAGCACTCACCTTGCGCGAACGAGTCCCCCAATCCGAGCGAGGAGTAGTTCTTCATCGCGGGCATGATAGGCACCACCGGGCCGTGCTGTCAGTTCATTTGTGCGACCGGGGAGCCGGCGGCGGCCAGGGTGGGGTAGTCGGTGTAGCCGGTCGCTCCGCCCGTGTACATCGCGTACCGGTCCCGCACCTGGTTGAGCGGTGCGCCGATGCGCAGTCGTTCGACGAGGTCGGGGTTGGCGAGGAAGGCGCGGCCGAGGGCGATCAGGTCGGCGCCCGCGGCGAGGAGCCGCTCGCCCGCGCGTCGGCCGCCGTCGGGCGGGAGCGGTTCGCCCCACCCCAGCGCCGGGTTGGCGATCAGTGTGCCCGGCCAGGCCCCGCGCAGTTCGTGGTAGAGGGGCTGGTCCGGGTCGGCGAACACGAGGTGCAGATAGGCGAGTCCGGTGTCCGCCAGGGCCTCGACGAGTGCCGGGTAGATCTCCCCGGTGGCCCCTTCCGCGATGCCGTTGACGGTGTTCCCGGGGGAGATCCGCAGCCCCACGCGTTCGGGGCCGATCGCGGCGGCGACGGCGCGCACCACCTCGACCACGAAGCGGATCCGGCCGGAGACCGGGCCGCCGTACGCGTCGGTGCGGTGGTTGGTGTTCGCCGCCAGGAACTGGTGCAGCAAGTGGCCGTTGGCCGCGTGCACTTCGACGCCCTCGAAGCCCGCGTCGATCGCGTTGCGGGCGGCCGTGGCGAAGTCGGCGACGGTGGTCTCGATGTCGGCGAGCGTCATCTCGCGCGGTACGACGGCCTCTTGGCGGCCGGTGGGGGTGTGGATCGTCTCGGGGAGCGGGACGGGCGAGGGGGCGATCGGCGTCAGCCCGCTGTTGTCGGGGTGGCCGACCCGGCCGCCGTGCTGGAGTTGCAGGAACATCCGGCCGCCCTCGGCCCGTACCGCGTCGGTGACCCGGCGCCAGCCGGCCACGTGGGCCGCGTCGTGGATGGCGGGGATGCCGGGGTACGTCTGGCCCACGGCGTTCGGCGTGGTGGCCTCGGCGATGATCAGCCCGGCGGACGCGCGCTGTGCGTAGTAGGTGGCCATGAGCGGCCCGGGGACCCCGTCCGCCGCGGCGCGGTTGCGGGTCAGGGGGGCCATCACCAGGCGGTTGGGCAGGTGCAGGGGGCCCAGGCGGGCAGGCTCGAAGAGGCCGGAATCGGCGGGTGCGTTCGTCATGGCCGTACGGTAGAAGTTGACACCGGTGTCAGGTTCAAGCCCGCTTCGGCATGCGAGGTGAGGGATGAGGATCGGTGAGCTGGCCCGGCGCAGCGGGGTGAGCGAGCGTTCCCTGCGGTACTACGAGAGTCAGGGGCTGCTGGTCTCCGAGCGGAGTCCCGGCGGGCAGCGGGAGTTCGGGGAGTGGGCCGTCGACCGTGTCGTGCGCATCCAGGCGCTGTACGCGGCCGGTCTGCACAGCAAGAAGATCGCGCGGCTGTTGCCCTGTATGCGGGACGCGGACGGCGGGCCGAACGAGTTCGCCACGGCGCGGCTGGTGGACGAACTGGCCGAGGAGCGCGACCGTATCGACCGCTTGATCGCCGACCTGGTCCGCTCGCGGGAGGTCCTGGACGAGGCGATAGCGGCCGCGTCGACCGGGCCGCTGTCCCGGCAGGGCGCCTGAGGGGCGATCCGGCTTGCTCCAGGCCCGCGTTCAGGCATGGGCGGGGGTCATGGATACGCCGTCCAGCTCGACCGTCTTGCAGGGGCCGGCCGCGGCGCGGGTCCCGGCCTGGCCGGCGTCCGGTCGGCACGGGCCGGGCCGGGCCATCGGTGGGTACGGCCGGCGGTCGCGGCCGTCACGGACGGGCGCAGGCCGCCACCACGAGACACTTGCCTGTTCGCGCAATCCGGCAACCATGAGCCTGGGCCGTGCGAATCCCCCGGTCCCGCTCCCGGTCCCGCGGCCAACGCCGCGCTCAGCGACCGCCCCGCCCGTAGCGCGCCATGATCCAGGCGGCGCCGCGCTGTGCCAGCACCCTGCGCCGCGCCCGCCGCGAGCGTGGCACACCGAGGGACGGGGCCGGTGCCGACGCGCGCGCCACCGAGGCGAGACGGGCGGCGGCGCGCGCCAGTTCGGCCTGCAACTCCCGGCGACGGGCCGAGGTGCCCGCTCTCAGCAGTGCCGCGTAAAGTCCCTCCACCTCGGCCAGGGCGGCACCCAGCCGCAGATTCGCCTCACGCACCCGCCGGATGTCACCGCGCGACATGGACGCCCCTCCTCCCCCGGACCACGGGACGCGCCCCGGACGGCTGCGATTATTGCGCAATTTCGCAAGTCACGGAGGTGCGGAGGCTGGTGTGGGGGCGTCAGCGGGCGCCGACGGCCCGCCCGGCCTCGGCCCAGTTCCCGTGCAGCCGGTCCAGGTACGAGCGGGCCTGGCCGCCCGGTGCGGCGCCGCGGGCGAACGCGAGCATGTTGGCCGCGCCCGTGTTGTAGCCGAGCGCCAGCAGCTCGTCCTTCGTGTAGGGGCCCGCCCAGTGCGCGGGCAGTCGGTCCGCCAGGTCGCGCAGGTACCAGGCCTCGGCCTCGATCGCCAGGTCGCGGTCGTCGGGCAGTTCCTCCCAGCGGCGGCCGGCGAAGGGGCGGCCCCGCTTGACCTCGTCGAAGGTGGCGCGGTGCATGTCGGCGATGCCGAAGGCGGCGTCCGGCTTGTACTTCTGCCAGGCCCGCTCGAAGGACGGGTCGTGCGGTTTGTACGACTCGTTGTAGAGGACGGCCATCACCAGCCGGGCACTGACACCCGCCTCGCGGGCACGGGTCCGGACCTGGACGGCGTAGTCGGCGGGGTCGTACCCGGCGGACGCCGGTGCGGACGGCGGGCCCGAGGTGCGCGGTGCCGCCCGGGAAGCGGACGGGCCGGCCTTCGGGCGGGACGGCGCCTCGGGCGTGGACGGGGTGCCCGTGGGCCGGACGATGCCGTACAGCACCAGGGCGAGGAGCGCCAGGAGCAGCCATCGGCCGCGCCTCGGTGCCGTCGATTCCGCCATGACTCCGGCCTCCCGCGTCTGCCGTCAGCCGACGCCCTTGTACCGCGGAGGAGCTAGGGCCTCTCGTCTGGATCATGCCGGGCTCGCGGGGTCTGGCACGCACATCTGCGGCGTTGTCGTCGGTCGCCAACGCTCCGCGTTGACTCCCTCCTCCGCCTTGCATCTGCACGCACCAGACCCCGCTCCCTGATCCGGCCTGATCCAAACGAAAGACCCTAAGACGGGCGTGAGGCGCTGCCGCCGTCCGGGGCGCCCGGTGGCTCGTGGCGCGCTCTGGCGACCAGCAGGGCCGCGGTGTACAGGGCGAGGACGACGCCGAGCAGCGGGTAGTAGACGACGGGCAGGGGGGCGAGGCCGATCAGCGGGCCGAGCGGGGAGGGCGGCAGTGCCAGGCCGATGACGGCCAGGGCGAGCGCGGCCCGGCCGACGGGTCCGGGCCCGCGGTCCCGCGCGGCCCGGCGGCCGGTCCGCAGCAGCACCATCACCAGGGCCTGGGTGAGCAGGTTCTCGGTGAACCAGCCCGCGTGGAAGACCGGTTCGGCCACCCCCCGGCCGAGGCCGTGCAGGGCGAGGGCGAGCACGGCGAAGGTGGCGACGTCGGCCACGGCGTTGAGCACCCCGAACCCCGTGATGAAGCGCAGCAGTTCGCGGGGGTGCAGCGTGCTGGGCCGGCGCCGTGCCAGGCGGTGCGGACGGTCGTGGGCGAAGGTGAGCTGGGCGGCGTCGAAGCACAGGTTCTGGGCGAGGACCTGGGCGGGGAGCATCGGCAGGAAGGGCAGCAGCAGGCCGGCGCAGAGCATCGCGATCACATTGCCGAGGTTGGAGGAGAGTGTGATCCGCAGATAGGTGGCGATGTTGCCGCCCGCGTGCCGGCCCGCGTCGATGGCGTGGGCGATCGCGGTGAGGTCCTTCTCGGCGAGCACCACGTCGGCGCGCTCGCGGACCGCGTCGGCACAGCCCTGCGGGGCGATGCCGACGTCGGCGGCGCGCAGCGCGGGCAGGTCGTTGACGCCGTCGCCGAGGAAGCCGACGGTGTGCCCGGCGCGGTGCAGCGCGTGGACCACGCGGGCCTTGTGCTCGGGGGTGCAGCGGGCGAACACCGTGGCGTGAGCGACGAGTTGGGTCAGCTCGGCGTCCGTGCGGGCGTCGATGGCACCGGCGGTCAGGACGGCGTCGGCGGACACCGGGACGCCGAGGTCGCGGCAGGCGCGGACCGCCGTGCCGGGGTGGTCCCCGGTGAGCACCTTGACCGTGACGCCCTGACCGGTGAGGACCTTCAGCGCCTCGGCGGCGGTGGGCGCGAGCGCGTCCCGCAGGGTGACCAGACCGCGGAAGGCGAGGCCGCGTTCGTCGGCCTCCGTGTAGCCGCGGGCGCGGGCCGGGCGTTCGGCGGTGGCCACGGCCAGGACGCGCGCCCCGTCCTCGGCCTGCCGGGCGGCGAGGTCGCGCAGGCGGCCGCGTTCCTCCTCGTCGAGGGCGCAGCGCGTGAGGACGGCCTCGGCGTCCCCCTTGACGACCAGTGTGTGCGTGCCGAGCCGGCCGGGCGTGCGGAGGACCGCGGTGGCGAGGCGGCGGGCCGGGGTGAAGGGGAGCGCGGCGACGCCGTCGTGGGCGAGGAGGTCGTCCTCGTCGACCGCGTCGAGGAGCGCCTCGTCCAGGGCGTCGGGCTCGGGCAGGTCGGCGAGTTGCAGGGTCCACCAGGAGTTGAGGGCGGCCCAGCGCAGGACCTCGGGGTCGTCCTCGCCGTCCGGGCCGAGGCCGCGGTCGGCCACGGGCCGGTCCTGGGTGAGCGTGCCGGTCTTGTCCAGGCACAGCACGTCGGCGGCGCCGATGTCGTACAAGGCGGGAAGCCGTCTGACGATCACGCCCCGGGTGCGGGCCAGGAGCGCGGCGCCGCGGGCCAGGCAGGTGGTGACGAGGACCGGCAGCATCTCCGGGGTGAGCCCGACCGCCACCGCGACCGCGAACGGCAGTGTCTCCAGGCCCCGGTCGCGCAGCGCCGCGTTGGCCATCAGCACCAGCGGGGGCGTCAGCAGCATGAACCGGATCAGGATCCAGGAGACGCCGTGCACGGACCGGTCGAAGGCGCTCGGCTCCGGGCGGCCCGGCGCCCGGCCGTGCGCGGCGCCGAACCGGGTGCGCGCGCCGGTCGCGGTGACCACGGCGGTGGCGCTGCCGGAGGCGATGCCGCTGCCCTGGAAGCACCACTGCGGCTGGTCGAACGGCCCGCTGCCCGGCGCCACCGCATCGGCGTGCTTGGCGACGGGTGCGGTCTCGCCGGTGAGCGCGGACTGGTGCACGGTCAGTCCGCCGGCGCGCAGCAGCCGTACGTCCGCGGGGACGAGGTCGCCCGGCCCGAGGCGGATCACGTCGCCGGCCACGAGGTCCTCCACGGGGATCTCGCGGGCGGTGGGCGCCGCCTCCTCGTCGGCGCGCCGCAGCACGGTCGCCGTGGTGGCGACCAGTTCACGCAGCGCGGCCGTGGACCGGTCGGCCCGGTACTCGCCGGCCGTGCGCAGCGCGCAGCTGACCACGACGAGGAAGAGGATCACCGAGGCGGTGCCCCAGGCGAGGACGGCGGCGGAGACCAGGCCGAGGCAGAGCAGCACCGCCGTGAAGGGGTCGCGCAGGCTGCGCACGAAGAGCCGGGACCGGCCGGCCGCGCGGCGGGCCGGCAGGGTGTTCGCGCCGAACCGGGCCAGGCGCGCCTCGGCCTCGGCCTCCGTCAGCCCGCGCGGGCCGGTGTCCAGCCGCCGCAGGACCTCCAGCAGGGTCGGCGCGGCCGCGCCCGGCTCGCCGGGGGCGGCATCCGCTGCCGGCACGGCCACCGCGGCGGGCGGCCCGGCGTCCCGGTCGAAGGCCGCGGTGGTCTCAGCCACTGGTCCCGTGCAGAAGCCGGATCGGCGCGGCGCCCTGGTGGGACCGTGCCGTCAGCTGCCCGATCATCACTCGCACCAGCGTCACGACGTCCGGGTCGTCGATGTAGTAGACCTGCCGCCGGCCCTCCCGGCGCGAGCGCACCAGCCCGGCGAGCTTCAGCTTCGCCAGGTGCTGGCTGACGGCGGGCAGGGCGCCGCCCACCCGGTCGGCGAGGTGCGTGACATCGCTCTCCCCCTGCGACAGCGCCCACATCAGATGGAGCCGGACGGACGAGGCGAGCAACCCGAAGGCACCGGCGGCGGCCGCCAGCACCTCGGCCGGCGGATCCTCGAACCCACCGCCGTTCTCCCCCACGACCCGCCGCCCTCCCGTCCCGCCCCCGAAGCCGACACACTGCGCCCGGACAGTGTAGGTGCCGGGGCCGGCGGCCGGGCGGTCCCGTGCGGTGCGCCGAGGCCCGGCGGGTCAGGCGCGTCAGGCGCGTCAGGCGCGTCAGGCGCGTCAGGCGCGTCAGGCGCGTCAGGCGCGTCAGGCGCGTCAGGCGGGGATGATCCCCGGCCGGAACGGCTCGACGCCGACGATGTGGCGCACGCGCTCCGGCTCGACCAGGACGTGCACCCGCTGCTCGCCCTCGATCAGCCAGGGGTAGCCGTCCAGGCCCAGGTACTTGCGGGCCAGCCGGTCCATGCCGCGCTCGGCCTCCTCGCCCGTCACGAGGCGCACCACGCGGCCGGAGATCTGCACCCGGTCGTAGGGGCTGTCGGCGTCGATGTGGGAGAGGTGGACGCGCGGGTCGTGACGGAGGTTCTCCTCCTTGATCCGGCCCACCGAGGTGTTGAAGACGATCAGCCCGTCCTCCAGCCCCACCCACATCGGCGTCACGTGCGGCGCTCCGTCCGGTGTCACCGTGGCCACGAACCAGAAGTTCGGCGCCTCCAGCCGCCCCCGCACCTGCTCGGTCAACCGCGCCGCCATGCCCGCGCCTTTCCTTGATCGTCAACGGTCGGCCCACTCTTTCACGCGCCCGCCGACCGCCGGGGCGCCGAGCACCCAAAGGGCACCGACGACCAGGAACCGTGCGGGTTTTCTACACGGTTCCGCCACACGCCCGAGCGGGCTCAGTGGCCCTGTGCCGGCTGCCCCGCCAGTCGTGCGCAGTCGGGGCGCCGCGGGCAGGGGTGAGGACATGCGGCCGTTTCCGTTCGGGCGCGCGCCTCCCCCGAACCCCACGACTCTGCCCTGACGTAAGGGGAGAGTATGGGACGCGACCGGAGCGTGGACACCGGGAAGGGGATCAGGGGCGATGACGGAGCAGCCGCGGATGCGGATCGGTGAGGTGGCCGAGCGGACCGGCTTGTCGCCGCGCACCCTGCGCCACTACGAGGAGGTGGGGCTGGTCGTCCCCTCCGCCCGCAGCAAGGGCGGCTTCCGGCTGTACACGGAGTCCGACGTCGACCGGCTGATGGCGATCCGCCGGATGAAGCCGCTGGGCTTCTCCCTGGAGGAGATGCGGGACCTGCTGGAGATCACCGACCGGCTGGGCGCGGCCGACGAGCCGCCCGCCGGCGCGGAGCTGGAGCGGCTGCGGGAGCGGCTGGACGCGTACCGCAAGGTGGCCGACGCCCGCTGCGAAACCCTGCGGGCCCGGCTGGAGATGGCCGAGGACTTCGCCGCCACCCTGCGCCGCCGCCTCGGCGCGAAGGGCTGAGACTCAGGGGTACAGCAGGTGCAGCCGGCCCGGCTCGGCCGCCATCCGCAGCGGGGCGCGCACCTCGCGCACGGGGGTGCCGTCCAGGTCCAACCGGTGTGCGCCTGAGGCCCGTTCGAAGCGCAGCCGCCGTACCCGGCGGGTGCCGAAGGAGTCGCCGCGCACCTCCAGCAGCCCCGATCCGGTGACCGTGACGCACAGGGGACGGCCGCCCGGCACGGTGATCTTCTCGTTGTCGAGGATCAGGCGGGCGGGCCCGGGGTCCGGGCGCAGGGACACCAACCCCACGCGGTGCAGGGCGAGTTCATAGCCCCGGTCGGCGAGGTGGATGCCGATGACGGCGCTCCGCCGGCCGCCGAGCCCGCCCGGCTCGCCGCCCGCCGCGCCCTCGGGGCGTTCGGTCAGCAGCGGCAGCCGCCATAACGCGGCGGCCCGCATCGCCTGCTCCGGGCGCACGCCCGGCGTGTGCAGCAGCAGCCCCACCGCCCGCACCGGCAGGCCGTATGAGCCGCCGCGCTCGCCGGGTTCCGGCAGCGGGCTCAACTCCGTTGTTGCCACTCCCCGTTCGGCAAGCCGGGCGCGCAGGGCACCGGCCCGCTGACGGTCGGACTGGTGCCGGCCGCGGACGACGCCGAGGGTGGAGCGCGTCGCGGGCAGGGCGCCGGCGAGCCGCACGGCGGCGGTCAGCAGGCGCGGAACCCCCGGTGTCTCACGGGCGGGCACGGCGTCGGGGGGCGAGGTCGAGTGCGGCATGCGGGCTCCTTGCGCGCTCGGGACGGAGCGAACGCGGCCGCCGACACGGCACGACCCATGGCGGCACCCGGTCGTTCGCCCCCAACGTAGTGCGAGAACGCGCCCGGTGTGAAGCCGACCGAAGACCGGGTGAACACGGCCCGACCCTCACGTGTCGTGAGAATTGCCGGACACCGCCGCGCGCACGAGGACGTCCCCGAATTCCCTGCGCCGCCCTCACCGCCACCCCGCCCTCCCCCGTCGTCGTCCACCGCCGTTCCGTGGACGGACGCGGTCCGGCGGCCGCTCAGGCGGCCGTGTCCACCTTCGGGTCCGCCGTCCGCCGCGCCGCCGGCGCGACCGGGCGGACGCGGGCCGGCAGCAGCAGCGGGTGGGCGACGCCCCAGGTGGCGCCCTTGCAGATCGCCTCCTTGTAGCGGGCGGCCAGGCGTCCGGTCAGGGCCCGGTCGACGGCGCGGTCGTCGGCGGTGACGAACTGGATCAGGCCGTCCTTCCGGCCGAGGGAGACGCACTGCTGGTAGTAGCGCACCGCGGTGGTGGGCACCTTCGTCCCGGTCAGCCGGGCCACGAGGGCGTCGGCTGCCTGCCAGGCGCCGGGCACGCCCGAGGCGCACGACATCCGCAGCGGCTTGTCGCCGGGGCCCATGGCGAGGGCCGCGTCCCCGACGGCGTACACGTCCGGGTGCGAGACCGAGCGCATGGAGGAGTCGACCACGATCTGCCCGTTGTCGCCGGTCTCCAGGGTGGTGGCCCGCGCGATCGGATGGACGGCGAACCCGGTGGTCCAGACGGTGGCCAGGGAGGCGATGCCGGTGCCGTCGGCGGTGGTGACGCGGTCGGGCGTGACGGCGGTGACGGTGGTGTGTTCGTGCACGGTGATGCCGAGCCGGTCGCAGACCTCGCGCACATGGCGGCGGCCCTTGGGCGAGAGCCAGTCCCCGAGGGCGCCGCGCGCGACGAGGGCGACGGCCAGGTCGGGGCGGGCCTCGGCGAGTTCGGTCGCGGCCTCCAGCCCGGTGAGCCCGGCGCCGACCACGACCACGGGCGCCCCGGCGTCGAGGCGGGCCAGCCGTTCGCGCAGCCGCAGCGCCCCGGGCCGGCCGGCGATGTCGTGGGCGTGCTCGGCGACTCCGGGGACGCCCTGGTCGTGCCCGGTGCTGCCGAGGGCGTAGACGAGGCTGTCGTACGGCAGTTCCTCCCGCGTGCCCCGCGCGTCGGCGACGGTCACGGCCTTGCGGTCGACGTCCACCCCGGTGACCTTCGCGACCTTCAGCGCCACACCGGTGCCCGCGAACATCGCGTCCAGGGGGCGGGGCCTGAGGTCCTGCCCGGCGGCCAGCTGGTGCAGCCGGACGCGCTCGACGAAGTCGGGTTCGGCGTTGACGAGGGTGATGGCGACGTCCTCGCGGCGCAGCCGGCGGGCGATGCGGCCGGCGGCGATGGCTCCGGTGTATCCGGCCCCGAGGACGATGATGCGGTGCTGCATTGCCTGCTCCTGTCGCTCGTGCGTGCGCCGCGTCGTGCGCGGTTCGCCCCTTGAACCGGGCGGCCCGCCGTTTCCTGACAGGAGTGCGCTGTGACGCCGGTCACACGAGGATCAGAAGAGGCTGAGCACGGGTTCGCCGTGCTCGCCGGCCGCCCACCGCCGGGTCGCGCGGACCAGCTTGTCCGGGTTGACCTGGCTGCGGAATGCGGTGATGCCCTGCTCGGTGATCTCCAGGCAGGTGACGCCGATGACCCGGCCGTCGAGCACCACCACGATCGCGGGCATGCCGTTGGCGTCCTCCACATGGACGTCGGGGGAGCCGCCGACCAGGTTGCGCTTGGCCTTGCCCGGCTTGAACAGGCCCCGCATGAACGTCGCGACCGCGCGGGCTCCCTCGAAGGCCCGTGCGCGGGCCGGGACCTTGCCGCCGCCGTCACCGATCGCGAAGACGTCCTCGGTGAGCAGCCGCACCAGCGGTTCGGTACGGCCGCTGGTGGCGGCGGCGAGGAACTCGTCCACGATCCGCCGGGCGGCCGCCTCGTCGATCTCGGCGCGGGCCCGGCCGTCCGCGACGTGCTTCTTGGCGCGGTGGAAGATCTGCTGGCTGGCGGACTCGGTGAGGTCGAGGATCTCCGCGATCTCCCGGTGCGGGTAGTCGAAGGCCTCGCGCAGCACGTACACCGCGCGCTCGTTGGGGGTGAGCCGCTCCAGCAGGGTGAGCACGGCGTACGACACCGACTCGCGCTGCTCCGCGGTGTCGGCGGGGCCCAGCATCGGGTCCCCGGCGAGCAGCGGCTCGGGCAGCCACGCGCCGACGTAGGTCTCGCGGCGGGCGCGGGCCGACGTCAGCTGGTTGAGGCACAGATTGGTGAGCACCTTGGTCAGCCAGGCCTCGGGGACCTCGATGCGCCCCGTGTCGGCGCCCTGCCAGCGCAGGAACGTCTCCTGCACGACGTCCTCGGCCTCGCTCGCCGAGCCGAGCAGGCGATAGGCGAGGGCCTCCAGCCGGTGCCTGGACGCCTCGAACCGGTCCACTTCGCTCGCCGTCAGGGCCATGACCGGGATCCTAGCCTTCGCCAACCCCGGTGGCCCACGACGGAGTTGCGGGCCACCGGGTCCGCCGGACCGCGCCCGGCGCGGCTTCAGCCGATCCGGAACGTCGTACCGGCCGGGTAGTGGTCGCTGGGGGCGTCGGTGTCGGTCGTCCGTACACGTTCCGTGCGGGTGAGGCCGGTTCGGCCGACCGTGTCAAGGGCGCGCGTCCGCGCCGTGCGCACGGTCCGCGGCGCGCATGCCCCGCAGCGGGGACAGCGCCGCGGGCAGGAAGCTCAGGGTCATACCGGCCGCGGCGAGCCACAGGGTGGCCCGGTCGCCGAACACCGTGCCCGAGGCGCCGCCGAGCAGTCCGCCGAGCGGGAGTCCGCCCCAGGAGACGAACCGGGCGGTCGCGTTCATCCGGCCGAGCAGCCCGTCCGGGGTGAGCGCCTGCTGGAGGCTGGACTGGGCGACGACGCGCACGACCCCGCCGAAGGACAGCGCCGCCAGTCCGGCCGCCGCCGCGTACACGCCGGCGCCGCCCGGGTGCGCCAGGGGCGTCAGCACGGTGAGGGGGCAGGTCAGCAGGGGCGCCAGCCAGATGACCGGACCCTGCCCGAGCCGGCGCGCGAGCCGGGTGGCCGTCAGCGCGCCCAGCAGGGCGCCGCAGCCCATGCCGGACAGGACCAGTCCGACACCGCTCGCGTCGAGTCCCAGCCGCCGCTCCAGGAAGTCCAGCAGCATGGTCTGGTACATGGCCAGGAAGAGGTTGAAGAGGGCGTCGCCGAGGACGGTCGCGCGCAGGGCCGGACGGGCGAGCACGAAGCGCAGGCCCACAAGGACGTCCCGGCGCAGACGCGGGCGTTCGGCCGGCCTCGGCTTGTCCTCGCGGCCCCGGATGGCGAGCGCCAGCAGGGCCGACGCGGTCATCCCGGCGCTGCTCGCCACCAGGGTCGGGGCCGCTCCGAGGCCGCCGACCAGCGGGCCCGCCAGCGCCGGCCCGCTGATGCTGGTCACCGAACGGACCGCGGACAGCGTGGAGTTGCCCTCCAGCAGCCGGTCGCGGCCGACCAGACGGGGCAGGAAGCTGGCGTAGGAGACGTCGAAGAAGACACCGAGCAGACCGTGCGCCAGGGCGACCGCGCAGAGGAAGGGCACGGTCAGCGCTCCGGCCCACCAGGCCGCGGGGACCGACAGGAGGACCAGGGCCCGTGCGAGGTCGGTGCCGATCAGCACCGGGCGTTTGCGCACCCGGTCCACCCAGGCGCCGGCCGGCAGTCCGACGAGGAGGGAGCCGGCGGTGGTCGTCGCGGTCAGCAGACCGATCTGGAACTCGTCGGCGCCCAGGGCCGTGATGGCGACCAGCGGCAGGGCCAGGAAGACGACGCGGTCGCCGAGCTGGCCGAGGGCGGTGGCGGCGAACAGGAGGCGGAAGTCCCGGTCGCGCAGCAGGCTGCGGGGAGGGGTCATGAGGACGGCTGCCGCCTTTGGTCGACGGCGAACTCGTAGAGCACTTCCCGGCGCGCGTCCGGGATGACGATGTCGGCGGTCTCCACCGGGCGGCCCCCGGCGTCGTAGAGGGTCCGCTCGATGCGGAGCACCAGGTCGCCGACGGCGATGCCGAGCAGATGGGACTGCTCCCGGGTGGCGCGGGCCGGGCGGGGCAGTTCGGCCACGGTCTCGACGCTCACCCCGATGGCGCGCATCCGCTCGACCACCCCCTTGCCGGCCAGCGGCCCCCGCTCCGGCAGCACCACCGGGGTGCCGCCGGTCAGCGCCAACGGCTCCCAGGAATGGGAGAGTTGGACGGGGACGCCGTCGGCGAGGAACTCGTAGTGGGTGCTGACGCAGAGGTCGCCGGGCGCGATGGCGAGCCGCGCGGCGATCGCCTCGGGGGCCGGGACGCGCACCAGGGTGCGGAAGTCCCAGGCGCCCGCGCGGCCCCGCTCCGTCAGCGCGGTGGCCGGATGTCCGCCCCGGCCGTGGCGGCGGGCACGGATCATCGGCAGCCGCTCGCGGGGCGTGCGGACGTACGTCCCCGAACCCGCGCGCCCTTCGAGCAGCCCCTCGGCGATCAGCCGGTCCACGGCCCGCTGGACGACGTTGCGCCCGACGCCGTACGCCACCGCGAGCCGTGCCCGGGACGGCAGCCGCCCGCCGACCGCCCACTCCCCCGCGACGATCCGCGCGCGCAGCGCGTCGGCCACGGCGAGGTAGGGCGCCTGTCGGGGCATGGCGGGTCTCCGGTGCGGTCGGGGAGTCCAAGGGCTCCGGAAAGCTACTGCACCGGGGAGAAGCTGCTGGATCAGCAATGCGCTCCGTGGCACTCCTGTGCGGCGCCCGCGGCCAGGAACTCGACCACCGCCAGCACGAACAGCAGGCACAGGGCGATGCCGAGCACCACCCACCCCGTGGGGCGGGGCCACAGCACGCAGGCCGCCACGGCGGCGGCCACCGGCGGCCAGGTGAACCAGGCGCGATGGCGGCGCACGAACGGTCCGGCCGGGCCGGTGCGCAGACCCGCGCGGCCGGCGGTGGACCGGGCCGCGCCGATGCCGGAGGTCCACAGGCCCCGGACGAGCCCGGCCCGCCGTCCGGTGCCGGTGAGCCAGGCGCCCAGGGCGATCACCACGGCGAGCACGATCACCGTGCGCACGGCGGTCGCCAGGAACCGGGTCAGGGTGTCGTAGACCGCGCCGGCCGCTGCCGGGGAGACGTCGGCGGGCAGCCGGTCGAGGTAGAACCCGCGGAAGACCCGCAGCCCGATGCCGAGCAGGGCGGTGGCGACGGCCGCGCCGAGACAGCCCGCGGCCAGGGCCCGGCGCCGCCGCCGGGACAGCAGCACCCCGGCGGCGATGAGCACGACGGCGAGCAAGGGCAGCCAGTTCCCGGCGCTGCGCAGCAGCCGGACGTACGTGCGCGCCGTGCCGACCTGGTGGGACTGGAGCAGGGTGAACTCGGCGTGCGGGGTGGGCAGATGGGCGGCGAAGGCCATGCCGTCACCGACCAGGCGCCGTTTCACGTCGTCCACCAGGGGCGCGAGGTCGAGGGTCACGGTGTCGTCGGTCAGCCGGACCGCGCCGGTGCCGGTGAGGGTCTTGTCCAGGACGCCGTGCACCTCGCGGTTGGCGTCGGTCCAGATGGTGGCGAAGGCGGGGGACGCGGCGGCCTTGCGGGCCCGGTCGTGCACGAAGTCCCGCACGGCGCCCTGCAGCGCGCCGCCGAGCCCGGTGCCCAGCGCCTTCTCCAGGGCGGGCCGGTCCTTCGGTGCCACGCCGGCCAGCAGGTCGGGCAGGTGGATGTGGGCCATGAGCGCGTCGGTGGCCCGGTCGGCCGCGGCCTCCTGCACGGCGGGGTCGGAGGCGAGCGGGGCGACGGTGGCGACGTAGCGGTCGGTGTCGCCCACCAGGTCGGCGGCCCAGGTGGCGACGACGGCGAGCGGGACGAGGAGACAGCCGAGGACGAGGAGCGGGCCGGCGAGGGCGGAGGCGAGGCGGCGGACCCCGCGCCCCGGCCGCGGGGTGGCGGAGGCGGGCCGGGCCGGCTCCTGGCGGCCGGGACCGCCGGGGGTCGCGTCGTTCGTCACCGCGCACCTCCGCACCGTACGGATCGTTCCGGGCCGCCGCCGAAGGCCGCTCCGGTTGCCAGCGCAACGCCGTCCGGGCGCGGGCGCGAGCAGGGCGGGGCCGTTCGGGTCAGGGGGAGGCACGCCGGGATGCGGGGACCTGGTATCGTCTACATACTTGTAGACGTTTACCTTGGAGACGTCCGAGCTTCATCCGTACGTCCGATCTGTGTCCGCTCCCGTTCTCGCGGAGCGCCCGGCACATGCTGCACGGCCCGGAGACCCATTTGATGACGACCTCTTCCCCAACCGCCCTGGCGCTCGACGGCGCGGCGATAGACGGCGGCCTCTACACCGACGTCACCGACTTCGCCCGGCACACGCACTGGCTGAACGAGCCGGCGACGGTGTTCAGCTCCATCGGCATCGGCCTGTTCGTGGTGTACCTGCTGGTGGCCTGGTGGCGGGCCCGGGGGCAGGGCAGCACCGCGATGGCCGCCGTGCTGGCGACGCCGATCGCGGTCGTCCTCGCCTACGTGGTCAACAGCGGGATCAAGGACGTCTTCGACGAACCCCGGCCGTGCCGGGCGCTCCCGCACGACTTCCTCCTGGAGGCGTGCCCGGCGCCCGACGACTACGCCTTCCCCAGCAACCACACCACCGTCGCCTTCGCCTTCGCGGTGGCGCTGCTGCTGATCGCCCGCGGGCTCGGCTCCCTCGCCCTGATCACCGCGATCGCGATGGGCGCCTCCCGGGTGTACGTCGGCGCGCACTACCCGCACGACGTGGCCGTGGGCGCGCTGGTCGGCAGCGTGGTCTCCCTGATCACCGTCCTGGTGCTGCGCCGTCTCGCGCCGCCACTGGTCGACCGGCTGCGCGCCGGCGCGCTGCGCCCGCTGCTGTCGTCACAGGCGTCCTGACGCCCGACCGGGCCGTGCGCGCCGTACGCACGGCCCGTGCCGTGCCGGACCACTACCGTTGTCCGGCATGGCCCACTCCGGCACCGAGATCACCGCGGACCTGATCCGCGACCTCCTCCGCGCCCGCCACCCGGACCTGGCCCAGCGGCCCCTGCGACTGGGCGCGCGCGGCTGGGACAACCAGCTGTGGCGGCTCGGCGACGACCTCGCGGTCCGGCTCCCGTGGGCCACCGCCGACGCGGACACGCTGCTGCGCAAGGAGCACGCCTGGCTGCCCCTCCTCGCCCCGCGCCTCCCCCTGCCGGTGCCCGTCCCCCGGCACCTGGGCGAGCCCTCCGACCGGTTCCCGCGCCCCTGGCTCCTCACCACCTGGCTGCCGGGCACCCCCGCCGACCTGGCCCCCGCGACCCGCGCCCAGCAGGCCGCCGACGCCCTGGCCGCCTTCCTGACCGCGCTGCACGAACCCGCCCCCGCCGACGCGCCCGCCGGCCGCGACCGGGGCGGCAGCCTGGCCGACCACGACGCGCGGGTCCGTGGCGGCCTCGCCCACGCCGCCGAGCTGGGCCTGCTGCCGGACGGGACGGCGCGCGCGGCCCGCGCGCTCTGGGCGGACGCCGTCGCCGCGCCCGCGTGGCCGGGACCGGCGGTCTGGCTCCACGGCGATCTGCACGCGGCCAACGTGCTCACGGCGGACGGCACCTTCTGCGGGGTGATCGACTTCGGGGACCTGTGCGCGGGCGACCCGGCCTGCGACCTGGCCGCCGCCTGGACCCTCCTGCCGGACGGCGCCGCCGACCGCTGCCTCGCCGCGTACCGCCCGGCCCCCGACCCCGCGACCGTGCGCCGGGCGCGCGGCTGGGCCCTGGCACGCGCCCTCGGCTGCCTCCTGATCTCCGCGGCCGACCACCGCGGACGCAAACCGGCCTGGGGCCCGCCGGCCCGTGCCGCCCTGCGCCGCCTGACCGCCACCCGCTGAGCCGAGTGCCGCCGGGCGGTGTCACTCCGCCAGGCGGTAGACCGTGGACTCGCGGGGGCGGAAGCCGATGCGGTCGTAGAGGCGGTTCGCGGCGGTGCGGTCGGGGCGGGAGGTGAGGTCGACTGTGCGCGCCCCCGCCTTCCGGGCGAGCCGCACGGCCTCTTCGAGCAGCAGCCCCGCGACGCCCCGGCCGCGCGCCGCGCCGTCGACCACCACGTCCTCCACCCGGGCCCGCAGCCCGGACGGCAGCGGCAGCAGCACCAGGACCAGGGCGCCCACGATCGCGTCGGGCGTCCGGGCGACCAGCACCGTGTTGGCGTCGCAGGCCACCATCCGGTCGAGCGCGGCGCGGTCCAGGGGTTCGGCGGTCCGGGACAGCTGCGGAAGCAGCCTGCCGAAGGCGTCGACGAGTTCCTGGCCGGCCTCCCGGACGACCTCTACACGGATATCCATGGCGGGAGGATACCGATCACCGGACTGGGGCCTTCCCGGCGTTTTCGAATACCCCGAGGGGGTACTCTCCGCCGAGTGGCGGAACCGCACCACCGTGAAGGGAGCGCGCCGCATGCACGCGATCGGGCACGCGTTGTCCATCACCGGTTCGATGACCTGGGAGATCACCTGGGCGCTGATCCTCGGCTTCACCCTCTCCGCCGTCGTCCAGGCGGTGGTGCGCCGCTCGACGGTCGTACGGCTGCTCGGCGACGACCGGCCGCGCACCCTCGCCCTGTCCGCGGGGCTCGGCGCGGCCTCGTCCTCCTGCTCCTACGCCGCCGTCGCCCTCGCCCGCTCCCTGTTCCGCAAGGGCGCCGACTTCACCGCGGCGATGGCCTTCGAGATCGCCTCCACCAACCTGGTCATCGAACTCGGCGTGATCCTCGCCCTGTTGATGGGCTGGCAGTTCACCGCCGCCGAGTTCGTCGGCGGCCCGGTCATGATCGTCGTACTCGCGGTGCTGTTCCGCGTGTTCCTGCGGGAGCGGCTGCTGCGCGAGGCGCGCCGGCAGGCCGAGCGCGGGCTCGCCGGGTCGATGGAGGGGCACGCGGCGATGGACATGTCCGTCGGGGGCGAGGGCGGTTTCCTGCGCCGGCTGCTGTCCCGGGACGGGCTCACCTCCGTGTCGCACATCTTCGTCATGGAGTGGGCCGCGATCCTGCGCGACCTGGTCGTGGGCCTGCTGATCGCCGGGGCCATCGCCGCCTGGGTGCCGGGCGACTTCTGGCACACCTTCTTCCTGGCCGGCCACCCCCTCGCCGCCAAGCTGGTCGGACCGCTGATCGGTCCGGTCGTCGCCATCGCCACGTTCGTCTGCTCCATCGGCAACGTGCCGCTCGCGGTGGTGCTCTGGAAGGGAGGCATCAGCTTCGGCGGCGTCATCGCCTTCATCTACGCCGACCTGCTGATCCTGCCGATCCTCAACATCTACCGGAAGTACTACGGCGCCCGCATGGCCGGCTTCCTGCTCGCCGCCTTCTTCGCCGCCATAGCGGTGGCCGGCTACGTCGTGGAGTTCGTCTTCGGCGGCCTCGGCCTCGTCCCCGACCAGGCCGTGGCCCGGCTCCCCGAGGAGGGCATCGGCTGGAACTACACGACCTGGCTCAACATCGCCTTCCTCCTGCTCGCCGCCTGCCTCGTCGTCCGCTTCCTGCGCACCGGCGGCCCGGCGATGCTGCGCATGATGGGCGGCTCCCCGCAGGAGACCGAGGAGCACGAGCACGAGCACGAGCAGCACGGCCATCACCACCCCTGAACCAGGCGCCCCGAACCAGGCGCCCCGAACCAGGCGCCCTGGGGCTAGGGTGTGCCCCCGTGACCACCGAGCTGGCCCTGCTGTCCCGCGTCGCCTACCGCGGGCGTGAGATCACCGCGCCCCGGCTGCGCGGGCTACTGGCGTTGCTGGCCGAGGAGTTGCGCGCCGGGTGCGGCACCGGCCGGCTGGTGGCGGGACTGTGGCCGGACGAGCAGCCGGAGCGGCCGGGCAAGGCGGTGCAGGTGCTGGTGTCCCGGCTGCGCACCCAGCTCGGCGCCGACGTGGTGGTGAGCACGCCGACCGGCTACCGGCTGGCGCTGGACGAGACCCAGGTGGACAGCTCCGCGCTGCTCGCGCACGAGGCGGCGAGCGCCGCGTGCGCCCGGGCCGGGGACCACGCGGGCGCCCTGGCGCGCAGCGAGGCCGGTCTCGCGCTGTGGGACGGGAGCGTGGGCGACGACGACGCGGACGATCCGGTGACGGCGCTGCGGGCTGCCCGCGTGCGGCCGTACCGGGCGCTGATACGGCACCGGGCGCTCGCCCTCGCCCGCCTCGGCCGCCCGGCCGAGGCCCTTCCGCTCCTCACCGAACTGCACCGCGAACACCCGCGCGACGAAGAGTTGTTGGCGCAGCTGCTGCGCTGCGAGGCCGCCACGGCGGGACGACCCGCCGCGCTGCTGCGGTACGAGGAGTACCGGCGCGGGCTGCGCGAGGAACTGGGCGCCGACCCGGGCGCCGAACTGCGCGCCCTGCACACCGAGTTGCTGCGCCCCGACACCGCCCCCACCCGGCACGGCGTGCCGCACGAGCCCAACCCGCTGCTGGGCCGGGAGGCCGACGTCACCGCCGTCACCGCCCTGTTGCGGGAGGCCCGGGTGGTCACCCTGCTCGGCCCCGGCGGGCTCGGCAAGACCCGCCTGTCGCACGCGGTGAGCCGGGCCGTCGACCATCCGGTGGTGCACTTCGTGCCGCTGGCCGGTGTCATCGCCGACGAGGACGTGGCCGCGGAGGTGGCCTCGGCCGTGGGTGCCGGCGAGGCGCGCCAGCCCCCCGGCCCGGGCGACGGCGACGTCGTGCGCGCCGTCGCCGCCGCGCTCGGCCCCGGCCCCGCCCTGCTGGTGCTGGACAACTGCGAGCACGTGCTCGCCGGGGCGGCCGCGCTCGCCCAGGCACTGGTCTCGCGCTCCCGGGAACTGCGGGTGCTGGCCACCAGCCGGGCCCCGCTCGGGCTCACCTCGGAGGCCGTCTACGCGGTGCCCGAACTCTCCCTGGCCACCTCCATCGAGCTGTTCGAGCAGCGGGCGCGGGCCGCCCGGCCCGGTGTGGAGCTGCCCGCCGACCGCGTGGCCGAGATCTGCCGGCACCTGGACGGGCTGCCGCTCGCCGTGGAACTCGCCGCGGCCCGGGTGCGGGTGCTGTCCGTCGCCGACATCTCGCACCGGCTGCGGGACCGCTTCGCGCTGCTGCGCGGCGGCGCCCGGGACGTCCCCGAGCGGCACCGCACGCTGCGCGCCGTGGTCGAGTGGAGCTGGAACCTGCTGGAGCCGGACGGCCGGGCGGCGCTGCGCGCGCTGTCGGTGTTCCCGGGCGGCTTCACCGAGGAGTCCGCCCAGTACGTGCTCGGCGAGGACGGCGACGCGCTCGGCCTGCTGGAGCAGCTCGCCGCCCAGTCCCTGATCAAGGTGGGCGAGGGCCCCTTCGGGGTGCGCTTCCACATGCTGGAGACACTGCGCGAGTTCAGCGCGGCCCGGCGGGCGGAGGCGGGCGAGGAGGAGGCGGTGACCGACCGGTTCCTCGCCTGGGCACGGGACTTCGGCCGGGCCCACCACGACGTGCTGTTCGGCGGGGACGCGCCGTCCTCCTTCCACCTCGCCCGCGCCGAACAGGACAACCTCGTCCTGGCGCTGCGACACGCCCTGGCCCGCGCCGACGGCCCGGCCACCGCCGCCCTCACCGCCGTACTGGCCGCCCTGTGGTCCGCCGGCAACAGCTACACCCGGCTCACCGCCCTCGTCGCCGAGACCGCCGGCCCGCTGTCCCACTTCCGGCCGGAGCACCCGGAGGACGTGGAGACGGCCCGGAGCGCGGCGGTGGTCTGCACGACCTGCCTGTTCATGGGCTACGGACCGCGCGCCGGACGCCATCTGGTCACCCTGCGCCGGCTGCCGCCCGCCCCGCCGGACACCGCGCTGCGGGCCCTCGCGGTCGTCCTGGCCGCCGTCCCGGAGACGCGCCCGCCCGGGTACGAGCGGCTGGAGCGGCTGTGCGAGGCCCCCGAGCCCATGCTGGCGGGCATCGCCTCGGGTGTGGCCAGCTATGTGTGGGAGGCCGAGCAGCAGACGGAGCGCGCCCTGGACTGCGCCCGCCGGATGCTGGCCGCGCTGGGCCCCCGCGCCAACCCGTCCACGCTGCTGCTCGGTCACGGCCGGATCAGCGAGCTGTGCCTGAAGCTGGAGCGCGGCGCGGAGGCGTACGACCATCTGCGGGCCGCGGAGGCGCTCGGCGAGTACGGCGACTGGACGGACCTGATCGGCGTCCGCTACGGGCTGGTCTCCGCCTGCCTCCAGCGCGGGGAGATCGAGGAGGCGGAGTACTGGCTGGGCCTCGCGGCCGGGGACCAGCAGCCGGGGACCGCGTCCCCGGAACTGCTGTCGGCGCGGGCGGAGGTGGCACTGGCCCGGGGGCTGAGCGAGGTCGGGCTCGGCCTGTGGCGCCAGGCGACGGCACGGATGCGGGAGGGGGCCCTGGAGGCCGGCGATCCCTTCGCGGACTCCTGGTCGCTCCAGATGCAGGCGGCCGCGCTCGCGGCGCACGCGCAGCACGGCCGGCTGGAGCCGGTGGCCGGGCTGGCCGAGCGGCTGCGCGAGAAGCTGCTCGCCATGCTGTCCGGTTCGTCCGAAGCCGGTGAACTGGTGGAACTGCCGGTGTACGGCACGGTGTTGGTGGCGCTCGGCTTCGCCGGACTGGCCCGCGGCGAGACGGCGGCCGTGCGGCTGATGGCGCTCGCGGAGCGGATGCCGGTACTGCGGGACTACCCCACGCTGTCCTCGGCGCGCTGCCGGCAGGCGGCCGAGAACGCCGCCGGGGCGGCGTACGCCGAGACGAGATCGGCGTACGCCGCCCTGGGGCCGGAGGAGTTGCGGGCCGAGGCCCTGCGCGAGCTCACCGCCGCGGCTCGCGGTTGAAGCGCGCCCTGCACCACACGTAGCCGAGCACGGTCAGCGCCAGGCACCAGCCCACCGCCAGGACCGCGTTCTCGGTGCCGATCCCGCTGCCGAGCAGCAGCCCGCGCAGGGTCTCGATGGCGGGCGAGAAGGGCTGGTACTCGGCGAACCAGCGGAACCCGGTGGGCATGGCGTCGACCGGCACGAAGGCGCTGGACAGCAGCGGCAGCATGGTCAGCGGCATGCCGAGGTTGCTGGCGCCCTCGGGGTTCGGGCTCACCAGGCCGATACCGACCGCGATCCACGTCAGCGCGAGGCTGACCAGGGCCATCAGCCCGGCCGCCGCCAGCCACTCGACCGGCGTGGCGTTCGGACGGAAGCCGATGGCGAGCCCGATGGCGAGGATCAGCACCAGGGCCAGCATCGTCTGGATCACGCTGCCGATGACGTGGCCGACCAGCACGGAGGCGCGGGAGATCGCCATGGTGCGGAACCGGGCCATGATGCCCTCGGTCATGTCGGTGGCCACGGACACCGCGGTGCCGAGGGAGATCATGCCGACGGTCATCAGCAGGATGCCGGGCACGATGTAGGCGACGTACTGGGAGCGGTCCGCGTGGCCGCCGCCCATGCCGGCGCTCATCACGTTGCCGAAGACGTAGACGAACAGCAGCAGGAGCATCACCGGGGTGAGCAGCACGTTCAGGGTCAACGAGGGGTAGCGGCGGGCGTGCAGGAGGCTGCGCCGCAGCATGGTGAGGTTGTCGCGCAGGGCGTGGGCCCGGGGGGACGGTGCTGCGGCGCTCATCGGGCGGTCTCCTTCTCGGTGGCTTCGGTGGAACCGTTGGTCTGGGCGGGGACGTCGGCGGAGCCGGTGAGCGCGAAGAACACGTCGTCCAGGTCCGGGGTGTGCACGGAGAGTTCGTCGGCCTCGATGCCGGCGGTGTCGAGCCAGTCGAGGATGGCGCGCAGCTCGCGCTGGGTGCCGTCGCTGGGGATCTGGAGGGTGAGCGCGCTGTCGTCGCGGGTGGCCTCGCGCAGCGCGCCCGCCGCCTGCTCGTAGCCGGCCGGGTCGGCGAACCGCAGCCGCACGTGTCCGCCGGGCACCAGCCGCTTCAGTTCCTCGGCGCTGCCCTCGGCGACGATCCGGCCGCCGTTGAGCACCGCGATCCGGTCGGCGAGCTGGTCGGCCTCGTCGAGGTACTGGGTGGTGAGGAAGACGGTCGTGCCGCCCGCGACCAGCTCGCGGATGATCCCCCACATGGTGTGCCGGGACCGGGGGTCGAGACCGGTCGTGGGCTCGTCCAGGAAGATGATCCGCGGCTCCCCGACGAGGGTCATCGCGATGTCGAGCCGCCGCTTCATCCCGCCCGAGTAGGTGGAGGCGGGCTTCTTCGCGGCCTCCAGCAGGTCGAACCGCTCCAGCAGTGCCGCGGTGACCCGCCGGCCCTCCGTCTTGGACAGGTGGTGCAGGTCGGCCATGAGGAGCATGTTCTCCTCGCCGGTGATCAGCCCGTCCACGGCGGAGAACTGCCCGGTGACCCCGATGGCCCCCCGCACCTTCTGCGCCTCGGCGGCCAGGTCGAACCCGCCGACCCGGGCCCGCCCGGCATCGGCCGAGATGAGCGTGGTCAGGATGTTGACCACCGTGGTCTTCCCCGCCCCGTTGGGCCCGAGCAGCGAGAAGACCGACCCCGCCGGCACCTCGACGTCGATCCCGTCGAGCACCGTCTTGTCCCCGTACGCCTTCCGCAACCCGTGGGCCGCGATGGCGAGTTCCGCGTTCGTCATGTCCCAGAGCGTGCGCCCCGGGGGATTCAGCGCGGCTTCAGGCGGGTTTCAGCGCGGGGGGTGCCCTGAAACCGGGTGCGCCGTCGCTCTGTCAGGTGAATGTCCGCTTGTTCGCGCTTCGTCCGGGATGCCGCGGGAGAGCATCACGGCGTGGAGGTCCCACACGGACAAGTGGAGAACCCACGCCGACGAAAAGGGGGAACGGCATGGTGGACGGCAAGGGACGTGGCGGCAGGGGAGTACCGGGGAGGCTGGCCGTCGTGACCGCGGTCGCCGCCGTGATGCTGGCCGCTCCGGCGGCCCAGGCGGCCCCGGGGTCGCCCGGCGCCGGCGCCCGGGCGGGCACGGGGGCCGTCACCGCCTCCGCGGCGCAGACCTACGCGGCGACCACGACGACCGGGGGCGGGACCACGACGTTGCGCTTCGCCCTGGACGGCGGCGCGAAACTCTCCCGAGCGGACCTGGACCGCGTCGGCGCGCAACTCGGGCTCGGCAAGGGCGGCCTGCACGCGGTGACGGGAACGGTGGCGCAGCGCGCCGCCGCCGAACGCCGTTCCGCGGTGCTGCGCTGCGACAGGAACCCGAGCTGGAGCGACGCCAACGGCACCCTGGCGGCCCGGTTCAACTGCCCCTACTCGAACATCAACTGGGGCTTCAAGATCTCCGCCCGGGTGCAGTCCGTCATCACGAGCAACGTCAACGAGTCCGGTGTCTCGTGGTGGCGCAACGGCAAGCGGATGCCGAAGAACGCGGGCCATGTCGTCGGCAAGAGCTACCACTTCCACGGCACGCTGAAGCCGGTCAAGCACGGCGACCACGTCCAGTTCCAGGACTACATGACCTTCCGTGTCCGCATCGGCGGCCGGCCGGGCACCGGCTCCCTGGTTTGGGCGGCGGACGTGACGGCGAAGAAGTAGGAGCGGCGGACGGGGAGTGGCTCATGGCGCTCGACGTGGGGACGGTACGGAGCTGGGCGGAGTCCGTGCTGCGCGAACTGGGGGCGCCGGAAGGGGCCGAACTCCGGGTCGCGGAGGGCACGGCCCCCGGCACCGGCGGCGGGGTGCACGTCACCCTCGCCTACCCGGACGGCTCCTCCGTCACGGTGGACCTGGACGACGCCTTGCCTGACCGGCCGGCGCTGACCCTCCTGGCGGAACAGCTCCAGGACAGCGTCATCGAGTCCACCGGCGGGCGCCCCGTGCCCCCCTGCCCGGTGCCCGGCCACCCCCATCCGGCGGCCCCTCGTGCGGCGAACGGCGTCCTGTCCTGGCGCTGCCCGCTGGGCGACGACCCGAACGCCCGCCCCTGAACGGGGCCGCGCCGTGGAGGACGGCGCGGCCCGGCGTCACCTGGCCGGGCCCGTGCCGGGACGTTCGGCCACGGCCCGGTCGATGGCGGACTCCACGGCCGCCACCCGGTCCGCCAGCAGGGTGAGGGCGGCGACCGCGCGGGTCAGGGGGTCCTCCTCCGGGCCGCCGAGGGTGCGGGTGCGGACATGGGCGGCCTTGATCTCGGCCCAGCGGGCCGCCCGGCCCGCGTCCAGCGTGCCGCGCAGCTCGCCGAGCTTGAGGAGGTTGGCCTCGGCGCCCGTGGTGAGGGTCTGCGCCTCGGCGGTGTAGTGGTCCTGGACCACGGCCTCGCGTTCGGCGGCGTTCATGACCGGGCGCAGCCGCTGGGCGATCTTGTTCATGTCGCGGTAGGAGCCCTGGAGGCGGAACGGCGGCTCGGTGCGCGCGTCGGCGGACTGGGCGGCGGAGGCGATGTAGGCCGCGTTGACCGTGAGGACGGTGTCGCGCACCGCCAGCAGATGGGCCAGCACCGCGAGGACCCGGTCGAGTTCCGCCGGGGGCAGGGGCTGGGCGAGGCGGTCCGCGCGGGCCGTCGGGTCCCCCGCGGCCAGCCGGACCAGCAGGTCCAGGTCCGCCCGGTCGCGTCCGGCAAGCGGGGACAGCACCGGGTTGGCGGTGAGGGCGTTCTCCACGAAGCTCAGCGCGAATACGTCCTCCTTGCCGGTGAGGACGTCGCCGAGGTTCCACACGTCGGCCCGGTTGGCGAGCATGTCGGGAATGCGGAAGCGCTCGCCCGACTCGGTGTACGGGTTGCCCGCCATGCACACCGCGAACCGCTTGCCGCGCAGGTCGTAGGTGCGCGGCTCGCCGTCCCGGACGCCGTCCACGCGCCGGGTGGCGTCGCACAGCGGGATGAACTGCTGGAGGAGTTCGGGCGAGGTGTGCTGGATGTCGTCCAGGTAGAGCAGGGTGTTGTTGCCGGCCGCCAGCGCGAAGTTGATCTTCTCGATCTCGCGGCGGGCGGTGGCGTTCGGGGCGTCGGCCGGGTCCAGCGAGGTGACGGTGTGGCCGAGCGCCGGGCCGCTGATCTTGACCAGCATCAGCCCGAGCCGGTCGGCGACGTACTCCATGAGCGTCGTCTTGCCGTAGCCGGGCGGGGAGACCAGCAGGAGCAGTCCGCCGGTGTCGGTGCGCTTGCCGGCGCCCGTGGTGCCGAGCTGGCGGGCCAGGCTGTCGCCGATCAGCGGCAGGTACACCTCGTCCACGAGCCGGTTGCGCACGAACGCGGGGCTCACGCGGGGACGGTGGTCGGCCAGACGCAGCCGCTCGCGCTCGGCGGTCAGCAGGGCGGTGCGGCGGCGCTGGTAGGCGCGGAAGCCGGGCACGTCGTGCGCCAGGTGCCGGGCGGTGCGGGCGAGGAACTCGTCCAGCCGCAGCTCCATCCGTCCGCCGGCCACCCGGGGGTGGGCGCCGAGCAGGCCCTCGACGGTGGCGGTGAGCGGGGCGTCGCCGTCGTAGCGGGGCAGGTCGGGGCAGAGTTCGGCGGCGACGGCCTCGGCCAGCTCGCCGGGCCCGGCGTCGGCGCCGCTCGCGCCGGCGTACGCGGTGAGCCAGGCCTGCGCCACCTGCCGCCGGTCCCGCCATTCGGGCAGCCCCGCCAGGTCCCGGCCGTACTCCGAGCCGGCCGTCGCCTGCCGGAACTTCTCCAGGAGGGCGCGGGCGGCGGCGCCGAGCACGAAGCCCTCGGGGCCGCCGGTCAGCTCGTCGAAGAGGTACGCGGCGGCGGCGTGCGACCGGTCGGGGCCGGCGCCGTCCGTCTCCCGGTCCCACTCCCCGATGGCGGCGGCCAGCTCCGCCACCAGCTCGCCCGGTGCCGCCGACGGCCCGAAGGCGTCCCGGGCGCGGGCGAGGGACACGGCGCGGCGGGTCCAGGCGGTCCTGGCCTGCGCCGTCGTGCCGTGGGTCCAGAAGAGCTGCGCGGCGGCCCGGACGGCGGGCTCGTGGCGCAGGGTGCCGGCGGCGTCGTGGAGGGGCAGGAGCGCGGTCAGCACGGCCGTGGCGTCGTGGTCGTGGACGCCGCGCTCGTAGCCCTCGTCGTACGCCTCCTGCGCCGCCCGGCGGACCAGTCCGGGCAGGTCGTCGGTGGCGGCGAGGGCGGCCGCGCCGTGCTCGGCGAGCAGCCGGGCGGCCAGGTGCTCGGCGCGGTAGACCGCGGGGGACTCGGAGGGCAGGTGCCGGTCCCAGTGGGCGCGGGTCGCCGCGAAGTCGGGGTCGGTGACCGGGGCCCGGTAGTCGGTGCCGGTGACGGCGAGGGCCAGGCCGTCGCCGTGGGGGACGAGGGCGAGGTCCAGCGGCTGGGTGTTGACGGCGAAGCGGTGGCCGCCGAGCAGCAGGGTGCGGCCGTCGTCGGCGTACAGGTCGGTACGGTCCCGCAGGGCGCGCGCGGCCTCCTGGCGGGCGGCCTTGAGGCGGCCGTCGAGTTCCTCCGCGCGCACGCTGTCGCCGAGTTCGCGCAGTTCACCGGCGGTCCGGGCGACCTTGGCGACCAGCGGGTCGGAGGCGAAGTAGGCGGTGACCGCGTCGGCGTCGGCGAGGGTGGCCGCGCGCCGGGCCACCGTCTCCAGCATCCGCCCGGCCGACACGGCCAGTTGCTCGGCGCGGCGGGCACGGGCGTCGGCGAGGGACTGCTTGCGGGCGGCGAACGCCTCGTAGATCTCGGCGCGCTTGTCGGCGAGTTCGCCGAGGAAGTCGTCGAACTCGGCGAACCGGCCGTCCAGGTCCTCCAGCCGGGCGAGCACGGCGGCCAGTTGGTCGTCACAGGCCTCGGGGGTGCCGGAGGCGGCGAGCGCGGCGGTGACGGCCTGGGCGAGCAGCGCGGTCTCGGCGCCGAACTCGGCGCGGCCCTCCTGGTCCCGCAGGGACCGGCGGCGGGCGTCCAGCGTGGCGCGCGCCCGGTTGACGCCGCCGAGGACGTCGGCGATCCGTTCCAGTACGGCGGTGCGCACGGTGGCGTCGGCGATGTGGAGGCCGGTGACGACCTCGGTGACCGTGCGCAGCCCGTCGGCCAGTTCGTCCAGGCGGGCGGCGACCGGTTCGGCGCCGGCCACCGTCTCGATCGCTGCCGCCTGCGCCACCAGCCGCTCCACCTCGGCGCGCTGGCCGGTGAAGGCGTCCTCACGGGCCAGGAACGCCACCGCCCGCCTGCCGAAGGCGGCCAGGTCGTCCTCGGTCTCGGCGGCCAGCTCCGCCACCCGCTCGGCGTCCACGTGGCGCAGCTCGCGCAGGGTGAGCAGATGACCGTGGGCGTGCCGCAGTTCGGTCAGTCCGCGCACCCAGGCGGCGGCCTCGCGGGGTGCCTCGCCGCGCAGCCGGCGCACCACCGCCGCGATCCGTTCCGCGGCCTCCTCCAGCGCCTCGGCGGCCTGCCGGGTCAGCTCCCGTACGGTCTCGTACTCGGCCAGCACCTGCTCGGCGGTCTCCCGGACCGCCGTCAACGGCTCGCCGACGGAGCCGAGTTCGGGCTCGGCGAGCCAGTGGTGGGTGTCCGCCGCGCGGACACAGGCGGCGGTCAGCGCCCGGTAGCCCTCGCCGGTCGTGATGCCGTCGGCGACCAGCCGGGCCACCGAGAGACAGTCGGCCAGGCCGCGTACCAGGTCCGCGTTGCCGACCCGGGCGAGCGCGCCGGTGCCGGTGCGCAGGGCGGCGGCGTGCGTGTCGGAGACGTACGGGGAGGTCCACCACTGGAGGGGGTGGGTGTGCGCGGGCTCGCCGACCCCGGCGCGCAGCACGGCCAGCGCGCCGTCCTCGAACAGCGCCCAGCCCTGGCACGGCAGCGGGGTCGCCATCTCCTTGCGCAGGGTGTTGTACGACAGCAGCAGCGTGCCGCCCCCGGACCGGTCCCGGAAGGCGTACAGCACGTCCTCCCCGTTGGGTGCGCGCACCTCCTGCTCGAACTCCAGCCCGCGCACGTCGAGTTCGTACGTCTTGTGCCGGCCGCTCGCCAGGCAGTACCCGCCCGGGAAGACGACGCCCTGCTCCTCGGGCAGCAACCGGCAGGCCCGGCCGAGGCCGTCGAGGCGGACCACGGTCCGGGTCAGGGTGTTGAACACCAGGTAGCGGTCGGTGTCCTCCTTGTACGGCCGCACCCGCAGCAGCACCAGGGGACCGGTCGTCGCGTGCGCCACGGCGGCGTCGGCGAGGGACTGCAACGGCTCCGCCACCGGCTCGGCGTACAGCTCCTCGCCGTCCCGGGTGCGCACGGTGAGCGTGCCGCCGACGGCCGAGACGCCGAGCCCCCCGGGCACCGCCACATAGGGCTCGCGCCCCAGCACGTGGTCGGCGCGGCCGGTCCCGGTCCAGGTCACGTCCTGGGCGGGCGGCACGGCGTCGTCGCGGTCGCCGCGCGCGTCCAGGAACCGCGCGCGGCCGTCCTCGGTCAGCCGCCAGCGCAGGACGCGGACGTCCTCGGCCTTCTCGCCGGTGCGGAACACCGCGAGCAGGCGCGCGTCGGTGCGGCGCAGGCGGAGCAGCCGGGCGTCGCGGTAGTAGCGGTGCAGGGCGGTGAACTCCCGCACGAACGCGGGGTCGTCGAGGAGTCCGGGGACGGCGTCCTGCGCCAGCCGTCCGCCGTCGCGGTCGTACAGGGCGAGCACGTCGGCGACGGCCGCGTTCTCGCCGCCGCGGCCGGTGCTGCCGAACAGGAGCGCGTCGCCGACCGCCACGACGTCCTGCCGCACGCAGGCGTGCGGGGTGTTCAGGCGGGCGGTGGCGGCGAGCTCCAGCCGGGTCGAGCCGAACTCCTCGGCGCGACGGGCGTTCAGTGCCTCGGCCCGCCGCGCCAGCTCGGCCGCGTGCCCGGCCAGCCGGTCGCGCAGGACGTCGTAGGTGCCGGCGTCGACGGAGGCCTCCGGCTCGGGGGCGGTGGACATGGGGTTCCCTTTCGTGTGCGGGAAGGTGGGGCGCGCCGGGGGGCGCGGGCGCGCGGCCGGGCGCGTGGTGGCCGGACGCGCCCGCCGCGCCCGGCCCCGGTGCCGCCCGGCCTCAGTTCCGCCCGGCCCCGTTCAGCGAGGCGAGCGGCGTGTCCGCCAGGCCCAGCTCGCCCGCCTTCTCCAGCAGCTGACGGAACTGCGCGGCCTCCGCGCCGCCCCCGTTCATCAGCTTCATCAGCAGGGCCGACACCGTCAGGTTCTGCACGTCGGCCGTGCCCAGGGAGCCCAGCACCCGGCTCAGGTCCTCGGTGAAGCTCGCCGACCCGTCCAGCCACGGCTTCGCCAGCGTCTGCGCGGTACGGGAGTTGGCCACGAAGCCGTCGACGCCCTTGCCGAGCGAGACCGCCGAGACCAGCCGGTCGAAGAAGACGGACTCCCCGCCGACGATGTCGATGTCGGCGTTCTCCAGCCCGGTCGCGAGCACCGTCGCCTGTGCCTCGGCGACCTGGCGCTGCGTCTCCAGTCCGGCCAGCCGAATCTCCTTCTCGGCCTGGAGCCGCAGCCGGTACTCCTCGTGCCCGCGCGACGCCTCGTCCAGCGCGGCCATCGCGGCGGCCTTCTCGGTGAGCCCCGCCGCCTCGGCCTTCAGCTTCTCGCCGATGCCGGACGCCTCCGCGAGCGCCGCCGCCTTCGCGCCCTCCGCCTCGGCGAGCGCCTTGGCCCGCGCGCCCTCGGCCTCCGCCTTGAGCCGCGCCTCGGTCGCCGCGGCCGCCGCCTGCGCGCCCTCGGCCTCCGCGAGCCCCTTGGCCCGCGTCCCCTCGGCCTCCGCGAGGGCCTTCGCCTGGGCGCCCTCCGCCTCGGCGCGCAGCCGCGCCTGGGTGGCCTCCGCCTCCGCGCGGCCGGCCTTCACGGTGACCTCGGCCTCCTTGTCGCGCACCTGCACCGCGGCCAGTCCCTCGGCGGCGGACTCCGCCTGGATGCCCTCGGCGAGCCGCAGCTTGGCCCGCGCGTCGAGGTCAGCGGTCTTCAACCGGGCTTCGGCGAGGGTGAGTTCCTCGGCGGCGCGGTGCGTGGCGGCCTGCTCGGCGGCCTCCGCGGCCTTGATGTCCTTGACCAGCTTCTCCTGCGCCTCCGCCTCGGCGGCGATGACCAGGGCCTGCCGCTCGCGCTCGGCCTCCTCGACCACGCGCAGCTTCTTGATGGACTCCTCCTGCTCGGCGACCGTACGGTCCACCGCGACCCGCTCCCGGATGACCTCGGCGATGTCCCGCCGCTCCGCCTCGACCTCCTTCTCGGCGGAGATCCGGGTCAGCTGGGTCTCCCGCTCGCGGGCGATGACCTCCAGCAGGCGGTCCTTCTCGATGCGCTCGTTCTCCACGGCGATGACCCGCTCGCGGTTCTTCGCGGCGACCGCTATCTCCCGCGCCTGGTTCTCCCGCTGCACGCCGAGCTGCTCCTCGGTGCGCAGGAACGCGCCCTGCGCGCGCAGCCGCTCCTCCTCGACCACGCGGGCGGTCTCGGCCTCCTCGCGGGCCCGGGAGGTCTCGATCTCCCGCTTCTGCTTGATCTCGGCGTCCGCCTGCCGGCGCTCCAGCTCCAGGATGGCCTCGCGGGCGTCGACGTCCTGGCGGGTGATCTCCTTCTGCTCGGTGCGCTTGGCCTCGTTGGTGCGCACGTGCTCGACGGCCGTCAGCTCGGTGATCTTGCGGATGCCCTGGGCGTCGAGGACGTTGGCCGGGTCCAGCTGGCTCAGCGGCGTCTGCTCCAGGTAGTCGATCGCCGCGTCCTCCAGGTGGTACCCGTTGAGGTCGACACCGATCAACTCGATGATGTGGTACCGCAGTTCCTCGCGCTTGGTGTACAGGTCGGTGAAGTCCATCTGCTTGCCGACGGTCTTCAGCGCCTCGGAGAACTTGGCGTGGAACAGCTCCTGGAGCGTGTCCTGGTGGCTGGCGCGCTCGGTGCCCACGGACTGGGCGACCTTGATGACGTCCTGCACGGTCTTGTTGACCTTGACGAAGAACAGGATGCGGATGTCGGCGCGGATGTTGTCCCGGCAGATCAGCCCGTCCCGGCCGGCCCGGCTGATCTCGATGGTCTTCACCGAGATGTCCATGACCTCGGCCTTGTGCAGGATCGGCAGCACGACCTGGCCGGTGAAGGAGACGTCGACCCGCCGGGTCTTCGACACGATCAGGGCCTGGCTCTGGTCGACCTTGCGGTACAGCCGGGAGAACCCGAACAACAGGAGCAGGGCGACGATCACACAGGCGGCGACGAGCACACCGAGGGCTTCCATGGCATACGTCCTTGCGTCAGACGGTGGGTCGGAGCTCCCCCCGAGGCCCGGCCGCGGAGGCATGCGCCCATGCCCCCGCGGCGGAACCCTCCGTAGTGCTCCCCGCGCAGATGGTGCGCCGGGAACAGCCGTTCGCGCATTGCCGGTTTCCGGCAGTGTTCACTACTGTCTGCATGCCGGACATGCGCTAAGAAAGCGTCACCGGCGCGTCAAAATCACGGGGGGAACGGGGCAGGGTGGCCGAGCACGAGATACCGGGGCGCTATCTGGACGGTTTCGCCCCGATCCTGGCCGAGGTCGCGGCCACCGGCCGGCGGCTGACCCGGGAGGAGATCAAGGCCCGCCGCACCCTGGGCGAACAGGCCGCCGAGGCCGGGCTCGGGCTGCGCGCGCTGGTCGTCGCCCATCTGGCCGCGGCGCGCGGCGCCTGGCCCGTCGGCCCCGGCAGCGCGGAGAGCACGCTGGCCGCGCTGGCCGCCGTGGAACAGGCCGTCGACGCGTTCGCCGAGGGCTTCGAGCGCGCCCAGCGGCTCACGGTACGCCGGGAGGAGGCGGCCCGCCGGGAGTTCATCGACGATCTGCTCTACGGCCGCAGCGACCTGGGACGGCTGGCCGAGCGCGCCGAGCGGTTCGGGCTGCGCCTCTCGCGCGCGCACGCGGTCGCGGTCGCCGAGGGCGCGCAGCCGTACGTCGAGGGCGGCCCGGTGGCCCGGCGGGTGGAGGGCGAGGTGCTGGCCCGGTTCGACTCCCACAGCATCCTGCTCACCACCAAGAACGGCCGGCTGCTGTGCGTCGCCCCCGGCGACAACGGCGAGGTGCTCGACCACTTCGCCCGGCAGGCGTGCGCGGCCGCCGAGGGCGGCCGGGTGGCCATCGGACGCCCGCAGCCCGGCCCCGGCGGGGTCGTGCAGTCGTACGAGGAGGCCCTGGCCGCGCTGGACATGGCCGAGCGGCTGGGGCTGCCGGGGCCGGTGCTGCGCGCCGCCGACCTGCTGGTCTACCCGGTACTGGCCCGCGACCGGCAGGCCATGGCCGACCTGGTGCAGCACACGCTGGGCCCGCTGGCCGAGGCCCGGGGCGGCGCGGGCCCGCTGCTGGAGACCCTGGTCGCCTACTTCGACTCCGGCTGCGTGGCCGCCGAGGCGGCCCGCCGGCTCTCGCTCAGCGTGCGCGCGCTCACCTACCGCCTGGAGCGCATCCGCAAACTCACCTCCGCCGACCCCGCCGACCCCGCGCACCGGTACATGCTCCAGACGGCGGTGATCGGGGCCCGGCTCCTCGGCTGGCCCGGCCAGCCGCTGTGACCGGGAGGAAAGCCGTGAGCCGCGCCGCCGAGGAGACCAACCGCCGCATGCTGCGGGCGCGGGACGCGATGGACCGCGACTACGCGCGGGCGCTGGACGTTTCCGCCCTGGCCCGGATCGCGCAGGTGTCACCCGCGCGCTTCAGCCGCACCTTCCGGGCCACGTTCGGCGAGACACCCCACCGCCATCTGCAACGCCGCCGGGTGGAACGGGCGATGTACCCGCTGCGCGACCCCTTCGGCAACCGCATCCGCTTCACCCAGCCGCGTTCCTGAAACCGCCGCGCGCCGAACGTGCCGGAGGCTACTCGTCGACCGGCCGTTCCGGGCGGGCCCGGCCCGGTTCGGGGAGCTTGTCCTGCCGGGCGCGGGTGACCAGGACGTCCCCGATGAACAGGTCGTACACCAGGATTCCGATGACCCCGCCGATCAGCGGGCCCACGATGGGGATCCACCAGTAGTGGGCGAACACGCCGGACAGGCTGCCCGGGAAGGCCAGGCTCCCCCAGCCCTCCGCGTAGGTGAGCAGCCGGGGCCCGAAGTCGCGGGCCGGGTTGATGGCGTAGCCGGCGTTGGCGCCGAAGGACATGCCGATGGCGGCCACGACGAAGCCGATGATCAGGGGGGCCAGATTGGCCCGCACGGCCTGGTTGCGCAGGTCGAGGACGGCCACCACGAGCATCACCAGGAACGCCGTACCGACGATCTGGTCGATCAGCGGGCCCCAGAACCCGCCGTGGAAGTAGGCGGCGGGGAAGGTCGCGAAGATGGAGAACGTGGCGTTCGTGTGCCCGTTCACCTTGGGGCCGGGGGCGGCGGCGTCATAGGCGTGGATCGCCTGGTGGTAGACCAGGTAGACCAAGGCCGCCCCGGTGAAGGCGCCGACCACCTGGGCGCACCAGTAGGGCACCACCTTGACCCAGGGGAAGCCGCGGCGCACGGCCATCGCCAGGGTGATCGCGGGGTTGAGGTGGGCGCCGCTGACTCCGCCGGCCACGTAGACGCCGAAGACGACGGCCATCGCCCAGCCCCAGGTGATCAGCAGCCAGTCGCCGGCGGCGAGGAAGATGGTGGTGGGGGTGGCGGCACGGCCCGAGCCGGGCAGCGCGGCGACGGCCATCGCGACCGAACCGCAGCCGAAGCAGATGAGGACGAACGTCCCGAGGAACTCCGCCAGGCACTCGCCCAGCAGGCCGCCTCTGGCGCGCAGCTTGGAGGGTTTGATCAGCGACGGGATCTCGACAGCCATGAAGGGCCCCCTTGAGGAGGAGCAATACGGCCAACGTCACCATATTGCGGCAGAAATGCTCTTCACGCAGGGTGAGCCGGGGGACCTCACCCCTTCGTGGGTGCCCGCCCGTCAGCGGCTGTCGAGGTCGTCCGCGAAGTGCCGGAAGCCGTGCCGCTCCCGGTGCATGCCCCAGAGCATCTCGGCCAGCACGGCGGGGTCCTTGCGCGCGTGTCCGGGCGTGATGGCGCCCGGGATGACCAGTTGCGCGACGTGGACGCCCTCGGGGGCCAGCCGTTCGTGCAGCAGGTGCCCGTAGGCGCTCTCCGCGGCGAACGCGATGGACGTACCGGCCCGCCCGATGTGCGGCACGGCGGCGGTACCCCCGTTCACCAGCAGTATCGTGCCGCGCCCCAGCTCCCGCATCCCGGGCAGCACCTGCTGGACTGCGGCCACGGGCCCGTACACCGAGAACTCGACGGGGCCGACCAGCTGCCGGTACCCGGTCTCCAGCACCGGCCGCATGAAGTCCCGGTGCGGCAACGGGCTGTACTGGAGCACCTCCACGGTCCCCAGTTCCCGCCCGGCCTCCGCGAGCGCACCGGCCAGCCGTTCCGGCTCGCGCACATCGGCGGGGAAGCCGCGCGCGCGGACGCCGTCCGCGGCCAGTTCCCGGGCCAGCGCGTCGAGCCGGTCGCGGTCGCGGGCGACGAGGGCGACGTCGTACCCTTCCCGCCCGAACCGGCGGGCGGCGGCGGCGCCGAGCCCGAATCCCGCTCCCACGATGGCGATGGTGCTCACGCCCACCATCCGTACCCCACGGCGGCCCGCCCCGCACCCCGGCCGGTCAGGCCATCCAGAAGAACACGGCGGTCATGCGCTTCTCCTCCAGCGTGTCGCCGGTGTAACCGGTGGCGCTGTGCACGAGGTTGGCGTTGTAGAGGAGCAGCCGGTTGTACCTGTGGGGTACGCGGACGTCCTCCTCGAAGGCGTCCGGGGTCACGAAGCGGGTGCCCAGGGCGTCCACCAGGTTGTTGTGCGGGGCCTGGACGACATTGCCGCCGAGCCGGCCGCCGGGCAGGTGCTGGCGGTAGAAGCTGGTCCCGCAGTCCTTGGGGACACCGGGGTTGAGGTACAGCACGGCCGCGTACCGGCACAGCGCCCGCGAGTCGGTGTGCGGGCGTGGCTCGCTCTCGCCGGCGCCGACGACCTGGACGCAGTTGTGGTTGAGCGTGCCGCCGCCGGGCGCCCGCTGCACCCACAGCTTCCCGGCGCCGGTCGCCTCGCGCACCAGCTTCTCGACGACCGCGAGTTCACCGGGTTCCAGGCCGGGCATGGCGCGCAGGCCCGGCCAGGTCTCGGAGGTGTACGGGTACCCCTTCGCCCAGTCGTCCTTGGCCAGGCACCGCGCGCGCACCGCGTCCGGATCGGGCAGCACGTCGTCCAGGACCCAGTAGTCGCGGCCCCGGGTCGGCTTGCGGTAGGGCAGGACGGGCAGCGCGCCCGCGGGCCGGGGCGCGGGCGGCCCGGAGGCCGGCTGTGGGGGCATGCGGCGAATCTAGGCCCGCGCCCGCGCGGCCTTCTCCCGAGGACCGGTCAACCTTTCCCCAATCGTGTGTCATGTACACCAACACATGGCAATCCCCAGGTCACCGGCGGTCTTCGGCCGGTCAGGCGAGCCAAACCGTGGTGTCCGGCGGCAACCCGCCGTCCCCCGGCAGCGGCGCGCTGCCCAGCAGCACCTCACCCGGCGGCACCGCCACCGGCTCCGGCCCGAGATTGGTGACGCACCGCCACCCCTCGCTCCGCCTGAAGTCCAGTACCTGCCCGGGGCATCCGGGCGTCCACTCCAGTTCCTCCCCGCAGAGCAGCTTGCGGCGCAGCCGCAGGGCGGTGCGGTACAGCTCCAGCGTCGACCCGGCCGCCCCGCTCTGCGCCTCGACGGCGTACGCCGCGAAGGACGCGGGCTGCGGCAGCCAGGCGCCGCCGGGCCCGAAGCCGTAACTCGGTCCGTCCGTCGTCCAGGGCAGCGGCACCCGGCAGCCGTCGCGGCCCTTGCGGACGTGCCCGGTCTGCTCCCAGATCGGGTCCTGGAGCACCTCGGCGGGCAGATCGGCGACCTCGGGCAGCCCGAGTTCCTCGCCCTGGTAGAGGTACGACGACCCGGGCAGCGCCAGCATCAGCAGGGTCGCCGCGCGGGCCCGGCGCAGCCCCGCCGCCGGGTCGATCGCGGGCGCGTGGCCGCCGGACAGCAGCCAGGCGTCGGGGTCGGTGCCGGGCGGCAGGACCAGTCGGGAGGCGTGGCGCACGACGTCGTGGTTGGACAGCACCCAGGTGGCGGCGGCCCCGGCGGCGCGCGCGGTGGCCAGCTCCTCGGTGATCACGCGGCGCAGCTCGGTCGCGTCCCACGGTGCTTGCAGGTACTCGAAGTTGAAGGCCTGCCCGAGTTCGTCGGGGCGGGCGTACAGCGCGCGGCGGGGGCCCGGCACCCAGGCCTCGGCGACGGCGCTCCGCGGCGGCCGGTAGGCGTCGAAGACCTTGCGCCAGTCGCGGTAGATCTCGTGCACCTCGTCGCGGTCCCAGTGGGGGTGGTCGCCGGGCGGCACGCGCAGCAGGGCGGTCTCCCCGGCGGCGCCGATGTCCCCGAGGTCGCGCAGCGGCTCGGTCAGGTCCTTGGCCAGGCCGTGCGCCACGTCCACGCGGAAGCCGTCCACGCCCCGGTCGGACCAGAACCGCAGGGTGGTGCGGAAGTCGGCGCGGACCTCCTCGTTGTCCCAGTTGAGATCGGGCTGTTCGGCGGCGAACAGATGCAGGTACCACTCGCCGTCGGGCACCCGGTGCCAGGCGCTGCCGCCGAAGACCGACTGCCAGTCGGAGGGCGGCAGTTCACCGTGCGCACCGCGCCCGCGCCGGAAGACGTACCGCTCGCGGGCCGCGGAGCCGGGGCCGGCCCGCAGCGCCTCCTGGAACCAGGGGTGCTGGTGGGAGGTGTGATTGGGCACCAGGTCCACCACGACCTTCAGGCCCAGCCGGTGCGCCTCGGCGACCAGGGCGTCGAAGTCGTCCAGGGTGCCCAGGCGCGGGTCGACGTCCCGGTGGTCGGCGACGTCGTAGCCGCCGTCGGCGAGTTCGGACGGGTAGAACGGGCTCAGCCACAGGGCGTCCACGCCGAGCGTGGCGAGATGGCCGAGCCGCCGGGTGATGCCCCGGAGGTCGCCGAGCCCGTCGCCGTCGGCGTCCGCGAAGCTGCGCGGGTAGACCTGGTAGATGACGGCCTGACGCCACCAGTCGGGGTTCCGGGAGGAGAGGTCTGCCATGCGGGCTCCCTTCAAGACGGTTGTAGGGAATCTGTCCACATTGCCCGGAAAGCGAACCTTGGAAACCGGACCGGTCCGTCAGCGGCCGCCGACGGTCTCCAGGAACAGCCGCGCGTAGCGTTCCGCGTCCACCGCCAACGCGACGTCGACCAGGGCCTGTTCGCGACGTCCGTGATGGGCCTCGGACTCACCGGGGCGCGTGCGGCGGTCCACGATCGTCTGGCCGCGCGCGGGGCCGGGGGCGAGGCAGACCTCGACGGGCAGCGGCCGGGTGGTCAGCCCCGCCGGATCGGCGACCGCGCACACCGCCCCCGCGTCCCCGAGGCACCCCGTTTTCTCGGGCCCGTCCGGGCGGTGCCCGAGGAGCCGGCCGGCCAGCCGGGCCCCGGGCTCGGCGCTCGCCCGCAGCCGCCGCGCCCGCGCGCCGGTCACCACCACCTCCCGGAACACGTCCAGGCCGTACATCGTGATCGGGACCCCGGCGGTGAGCAGGACGGCCGCCGCCTCCGGGTCGTGCCAGACGTTGAACTCGGCGACGGCCGTGGCGTTCCCGGCGCCGACCGCGCCGCCCATGAAGACGATCCGCTCGATGTGGCGGGTCACCTCCGGGTGGGTGCGCAGCAGCAGGGCGATGTTGGTCAGGGGCGCGGTGGGGACCAGGGTGACCGGCCGGGGCGAGGCCAGGATCTCCCGGCGCAGCAGGGTCACCGCGTCCACGTCGGCGGGGGCGCGGACCGGCTCCGGCAGCCCCAGGTCCCCCATGCCGTCGCCGCCGTGCCAGCCCGAGGTCCGGGCCGGTTCGAGCAGCGGCCGCTCGGCGCCGCGCCCCACCGGTATCTCCGGCGCCCCGGCCTGCTCCAGCACGGTCAGGGTGTTGCGGACCACCCGGTCCACGTCCGTGTTCCCGGCGACACAGGTCACCGCGCGCAGTTCGAGGCCGGGGTGGCGCACGGCGAACAGCAGCGCGAGGGCGTCGTCGACACCCGTGTCGCAGTCGATGATCACGGGGACGGGCTGCGGACCGGGCACTGCGGACTCCTTCGTCTGACGGGACCCGAACACTAGTTCAGCCCTCCCGTCACTCCCACAGCCCGGTCCCGCGCGCCGCCACCCGCGCGGCGACCCGGGACAGCAGCTCCGCCACCGGCAGCTCCCCGGGCCGCCGCCCGTCCCGCAGCCGTACCGCGGCCCGGTCCGCCGCGGCCTCGCGGGCACCGATCACCGCCACGTACGGCACCAGGCGCGCGGCGCGGACGCGGGCGCCCAGGGAGCCCTGGCCGGGCCCGGCGAACTCCGCGCGCAACCCCCGCGCCCGCGCCTCGGCCACGACGGCCGCCGCCCGCTCCTCCTGCTCGGCGCCGACCGGCAGCACCGCCAGCTGGACCGGCGCCAGCCAGGCCGGGAAGGCGCCACCGTGCACCTCGACCAGGTGGGCCACGGCACGCTCCACGCTGCCGATGACGCTGCGGTGCACCATCACCGGGCGGTGCCGGGCGCCGTCGGCGCCGGTGTAGCGCAGACCGAAGCGGGCCGGCTGGTGGAAGTCGATCTGCACGGTGGACAGGGTGGACTCGCGCCCGGCCGGGTCCGCGATCTGCACGTCGATCTTGGGTCCGTAGAAGGCGGCCTCGCCCGCCGCCTCCTCGTACGCCATGCCGGCGCGGTCCAGCACCTCCCGCAGCAGCGCGGTGGCCCGGCGCCACAGCGCGGGGTCGGCCACGTACTTGCCGCCCGCGCCGGGCAGCGAGAGCCGGTGGCGCACGGCACGGATGCCGAGGTCGGCGTAGGCGCGGGCGATCAGCTCCAGGGCGGCGCGGGACTCGGCCACCGCCTGGTCCAGGGTGCAGAAGACATGGGCGTCGTTGAGCCGGATCGCCCGCACCCGGGTCAGCCCGCCCAGCGCCCCGGACGGCTCGGCGCGGTACATGGTGCCCAACTCGGCGAGCCGCAGCGGAAGTTCGCGGTAGCTGCGGGCGCGGGAACGATAGATCAGGGCGTGGTGGGGACAGAGACTTGGCCGCAGCACGACGTCCTCGGCGCCCAGCCGCATGGGCGGGTACATGTCGTCGCGGTAGTGGTCCCAGTGGCCGGAGATCTCGTACAGCTCCCGCTTGCCGAGCGCGGGCGAGTACACGTGCCGGTACCCGGCCCGGACCTCGGCCTCGCGGATGTACTCCTCCAGGGTGTGCCGGACCACCGCGCCGTCCGGCAGCCAGTACGGCAGCCCGGCGCCCATCAGGGGATCGGTGCCGAACAGGCCGAGGTCGCGGCCGATGCGGCGGTGGTCGGGAAGCTGGTCGTGCACGGTGTCTCCTCGACGGCTCGACGGAGGCGGACGACCCCGTGACACGCCAGCGGCCCCGGGGCGTTCGCCCCGGGGCTTCGGACAGGTCGGATGTCAGCGCGCCGGGACGGTCTCCGGCGTCGTCGTGCCGTTCGGGCACGGGCTCGGGCACTGCGGGGCGCGCTGCATGGCCGGGAGGCTAGCAACGGCCGGGCGGGCCGGGCGACGGGTTTTCCCCGCCCGTCCGCTCCCCCGTCCGCCCGGCCGGCCCTCACCCGTCCGGGCCCGCGCGCTGGTGGGGCGCCCGGGGCGGTGGTGCCGTGAGAGGAGGCACCGGCACCGGGAGGCACCGCGATGTACGACGGCATACGACCGCACGGACGCCTGCTGACCTGCCTCATAGGCGCCGGCCTCCTCGGCGTCGGCGGCTGCGCGGCCCTGACCCTGAAGCAGCCGGCGACCGCGCCGCAGCCCCTCCCGACGATCGACCGCCCCTCCCGCGGCGAGCAGGCCCCGGCCCGGCCCGACGGCTCCACGCTCACCGACGGCCAGGCGCAGTCCGCGCTGCTCACCCAGTCCGACCTCGGCGCCCCCTGGGCCGCGACCCGCGGCGCGGCGACCTGGCGGGACGGGCTGCTCAAGGCGAACACCTCGGCCGGCGACTGCCAGAAACTCCTCGACGCGCTCTACAGCGACCGGTTGCTGGGCGCCCCGGCCCGCGCCGCCGTCGGCCTGGACGACGCCGACACCGACGCCCAGCTGCGCTACCAGATCGGCGCCCGCCGCCCGTCCGACGTGGACGCCGCGCTGGCCTGGCTGCGCACGATGCCGGCCAAGTGCGCCCGGTTCACGGCCACCACCCAGCAGGACACCCAGGAGGACGTCCGGGTCGCCGAACTCCCCCTGCCCGAGGTGGGCGACGCCCGCCAGGGCCTGCACATCACCCTCGACGCCACCACCTCCGACGACCAGGAGAGCCACCTCACCCTCGACGTCGCCGCCGTCCGGGTGGGCAACGACGCCTTCGCCCTGACCAACGGCGGCCTCGCCGACGTCCCCAACGACGCCACCCAGGCGGCCGTCCAGGTGGGAGCGCTGCGACTCGCGCAGGTACGCAGGGAGGGCCGGGCGGAGGTGTAGGCCGGGATCAGAGCGGCGGCTGCGCCGGTGCCGGGCCCAGCGTCGTGGTGCCCGGGGCAGCGCGGTGGCCGAGGCCGGTGCGGTAGGCGTCCAGGGCGGCCTCGACCCGTCCGGTACGGCGCAGCAGATCGCCGAGGAGGCGGCACAGGTCGGCCAGGTCACCGGCGGCGCCCGCGCGTTCCAGCAGGCTGAGGGCGCGCACGTAGTGCTCCTCGGCGGACTCGGTGTCGCGGCCGTCCTCGGCGATGATGCCGAGCAGCCGGTGCGCGGCGGCGGCGTGCACGGCGCCGCGCTCGGAGGAGAAGTCGCCCAGCACTCCCTCCAGCAGCTCCGCGGCCTCCGCGGACCGGCCGCGCCGGTGCAGCACATCGGCGAGTTCCACCGCGGCCTGGCTGCGGTAGAGGGCGGCCCGGGTCCGCGACAGCATGTCCAGCGCCTGCCGCAGCTCCGTCTCCGCGGCTTCGAGGTGGTTGTTCTGCGCGTGGACGTAGCCGCGCATCCAGTGGCAGTGCGCCAGCTCGGTGCGCAGGCTGAGCTGGCGGTACAGCTCGGCCGCCTTGGCGAGGGAGGCGTCGGCCTCGGCGGCGCGGCCCTCGGCGAGCAGGGTGCGGGCCACCGAGCGGTGCATCCGGGCGATCAGCGCCGGGTCGCCGGAGCGCGGGGCGAGTGCGAGGGCGAACTCGGCGGCCTGGGCTGCGCGGGCGTGCGCGCCCATGTCCAGGTAGGGGCCGATGGCGCTGGCGTACAGGAGCAGCAGCGCGTCCGGGTCGTGCAGCCCGCCCCGGTTGAGTTCGTCGAGGGTGGTCTCCAGCAGGTAGACGGCGTAACGGAGTTCGCCGGCCAGGTAGTGGGCGACCGCGCGGCCGCGCACGGCGGGGGCGCGGGCCGCCGGGGAGGCGTCGGCGAGCTGTTCCTCGGCCCGCTCGAAGTGGGTCCGGGCATCCGTCAACGCGCCCGTCTCCAGCGCGCATTCGCCGAGCCCCAGCAGCGCGGCGGCCTGTTCGGGAACGAGTGCGTGCGCCTCCGCCTCGGCCAGCAGGTCCGCGTAGCGCGCCGCCGCCTCCTCGGCCCGGCCGTCGGCCAGCAGCCGCTGCGCCTCGGTCAGCCGCAGCCGCAGCTTTGTGGCGAGGTGGGCGGGGCGGCCCAGCGCCAGTTCCTCGAAGCTCACGCCGAGCCGGTCCGCGATGTGCCGCAGCGCCTCGTCGGAGGCGCGCACCCGGCCCGCCTCCAGGGTGGAGATGTACGCCGGGGTGTAGGCCGGCTCCGCCAGTTGCCGCTGGGTGAGCCCGCGCTGGGCGCGCAACTGCTGCACCCGTCGTCCCACCGTTCCCGGATCGTCCCTTTCCCGCACCACCGGCACCCCCAACTCCCCTTGTCCGCCTTGCTGTTCGGCTCCCGCTGCCTCTAGGTTAAACGGCGGGTTAAACCTGCTTAATACGCCGCTGTCGTGTTGTGAGGTCGCCGTGTCCGGACGTACACCCGGTTCCCGCGGGAATTCCACCGCGCGCAGGGCCGTCGCCGCCGCCGTGGTCGCCGCCACCTCGCTCATCCTCGCGGCCAACGCCGGCCCGGCCCGCGCCACGGCACCGGCCGCTCCCGCCGTGCGGACCACCGCTGAGGCGCCGGCGTCCCGGCACTGAACAACCGGTGTCGGAAACCACGGGACCCGCCTACCCTGCCCGCATGACCTCTGCCGCCGCCCGCACCGCGCTGGACCTCACCGCCGACCTCCCGGTCGCCGGCCTGGAGGACCTCTACCGCGATCTGCACCGCCACCCCGAGCTGTCCCTGCGCGAACACCGCACCGCCGGCAAGCTGGCCGGCCGGCTGGCGGACGCGGGGTTCGAGACGGCCGAGGGCGTCGGCGGCACCGGGGTCGTGGGCCGGCTGGCCAACGGCGACGGCCCGACCGTGCTGCTGCGCGCCGACATGGACGCGCTGCCGGTTCCGGAGGCGACCGGACTGCCGTACGCCTCCGCCACGGACGGGGTGATGCACGCCTGCGGCCACGATCTGCACGTCACCTGGCTGGCCGGGGCCGCGGCCGCGCTGGCGCGGGGGCGGGACACCTGGCGCGGCACGCTGCTGGTGGTGGGGCAGCCCGCCGAGGAGACCGGGCAGGGCGCCCAGCGGATGCTGGCGGACGGGCTGTACGAGCGGTTCGGGCGGCCCGACGTGCTGCTCGGCCAGCATGCCGCGCCGGGCCCGGCGGGGCTGTACCCGCACGCGCCGGGACTGATCATGTCCGCCGCGACGGACGTGGACATCGTGGTGTACGGCAGGGGCGGGCACGGCTCGCGCCCGGAGGCGACGGTGGACCCGGTGGTGACCGCCGCCTACCTCGTCACCCGGCTTCAGACGGTGGTCTCCCGGGAGGTCGCGGCGGGCGAGTCCGCGGTGCTGACGGTGGGCCGGATCGAGGCGGGCACCCGGCACAACATCATCCCCGGCGAGGCGCGCATCGCGCTCAACCTGCGCACCCAGTCCGAGGCGGTACGGCAGCGGATGCTGGCCGCGATCCGGCGCATCGCCCAGGGCGAGTGCCTGGCCGCCGGCTGCCCCCGCGAGCCCGACGTCACCCTCGGCAACACCTTCCCGATGACCGTGAACGACGCGGACACCGACCGGACCGTGGCCGCCGTGCACGGCGAGGTCTTCGGCGCGGGCACGGTGTTCGACCCGGGCCCGGCGATGGGCAGCGAGGACTTCCCGGAGTTCTCGCTGAACAGCGCCATCCCCTACTCGTACTGGTTCGTCACCACCACGCCCGCCGACGTCTGGGACCTCGCGTCCGGCGACACCCTCGCCGAGAAGCTCGCCGCCGTCCCCAGCAACCACAGCCCCCGCTTCGCCCCCGACCCGGCCACCGTCGCCCCGGGCGTGCGGACCCTGGTGTCGGGGGCACTGGCGCTGCTGTCGGAGGCGTGAGCCGGGTCAGGTCCGCTGCAACTCGCGCAGCTGCCGCCGTACGTCCTCCAGCGCGCCCTGCCTGCGCCCCGGCACCCTGGAGCGCAGCTCCGCGAGCGCGGGCCCCAGTTCACGGGCCCGCGCGGTGTCGCCGATACGGCCCCACTGGTGGTGCGCCCGGTCGACGGCGGCCTCCACGGCGGGCGCGTCGGGGGCCTGCCCCGCCGCGAGCCTGGTCTCGGCCACCGTCATCCAGCCCCGGCAGCTGCGCCCCGCGTCCCCCGCGAACATCGCGAGGTCGGCGCGCACCTCGGCCCAGTGCAGCGCGTCCTCGGACGCCGGCCCGTGCTCCCCGACGGCCGCCTCCTGGAGCCGCGCCGCGATCGCGTCGGCCTCCTCGTGCCGCCCGTCCCGCACGGCGTCACTGATGGCGACGTGCGGATCGCCCCCGGCCTCCGGGAGCCCGTCCGCAGGGGCCGGCGGCGGAGCGGCGGAGCCCTCCGCCCGCGCGTCGTCCCCCGGCCCCCCGCCCGCGCCGGGCTCCGCCGGCCCGGCCACGCCCGCGTCCCCGGCCACATCCCCGGCGTCGGCCGCCGCGCCGGAATCCGGCCGGACCGCGTCGGCGGACACGGGACCGGAACCGCCGGCCGGCACCGCGTCCGGCGCGTCCGTCCGCGGCCCCGGGATCGCCCCGGTCCCCGCATACCCGCCGGGGTGCCCGGCGTCCGCCACCGCGCCGAACCCGCCGGCCGGCACGGCGGGGCCCGTCCACCCGGGACCGGCGTACGCGGCGACCTGGGGCGGTCCCAGGAGGACGTTGACGGAGGTCTCCTCCGCGATCCGGGCGAGGGCCTGGTGGTGGAGTTCGTCCAGCGGCGGGCGGTGACCGCTGCGCAGCAGGGTGGCGACCGTCTTCATGTACGTCGGCTCGGCCGGCCCCCGGCGTCCGGGCGGCGGTGCGACGCGGCCGTAGACCGCGGCCGTGCGGCCCGCGTCCAGCGGCTGTTCGTGCAGGTGCCGCCAGGCCTCCGGGTCCGCGTGCAGATCGAGGAGGAGCGCGGTCTGCCCCGGCGGCCGCAGCCGCAGCTCCTCGCGGATCCAGTGCCAGGGCAGCGCGGTGTAGCGGACCGTGGCCGGCGTGGTGCGGGCCAGCGCGAGGTGCGGCAGCCGCTGCCGGCGGTCCAGGTGCAGCTGGCCGGTGAGGTACACGGTGAGCGGCCCCGGCGCGGCCGCCGCGGCCCGCAGCCGGGTCAGCACGCCCTGCGGGTCCACCGGGTCCGCGAGTTCCACGACGTTGGCGGTGTCGGTGCCGGACAGCACGGCGGGGGCGACGGCGGCCAGCACCGGCAGCACGGAGGCCGCGTCCACCAGGCGTCCCCGGCCCAGCGGCGCGGCCGCGAGCAGCAGCACGGTTCCGGGCATGGTCCCTCCCCCTGTAGGCCCTGCGGTCCCTGTGGATCCGCACTCTCCCGCCAGCACCGTAACCGCTGCGACCGCCCCGACGCGCCTCAGGACGCCGAACTTCCCCGTTCCGGGTCGTCGCCCGCCCACACCCGCTCCGCCAGCCATCCCTCGCTGTCCCACCCCGGGAACACCGCCGGCCGCGGTCCTTCGTCACCGGCCGGGAGGCGGCGCAGCGCGAAGATCGTGGTGTCGTCCGCCAGCACGCCCCCGCTGTGCCGCCGGACACCCTCGTGGACGCGGCGCACCAGGCGCTGGGGCTCGGCGCAGCACGGATCGGCCACGACGGCTTCGGCGACGTCGCCGACCAGGTCGTAGAACTCGCCGTGGCGGTCCCGGGCCTCGGTCACCCCGTCCGTGACCAGCAGCAGCGTCTCGTCCTCGGCCAGCGGTACCTGGTGCACCGGCGGCAGCCCGCCGACCAGGTCGCTCAGGCCGACCGGCAGTCCGTCCCCGCAGGACAGCTCGCGCACCCCGCGCGGGCCGACCACGAGCGGCGCCTCGTGCCCGAAGTTGACGATCTCGACCGTGTCGGGGGCGTCCCGGGAGAAGGCGACCAGCACCGCGGTGGCGAACCGGTCCCCGTCGCGGCGGCCGATCGCGGTGGCGTGGATCCGCAGCCGCAGCATCCGGATCTCCAGGCGCTCGGCGACCGTCCCGAGATCCTTCTCGTAGTAGCCCGCCTCGCGGAAGCTGCCGAGCAGCGCGGCCGCCGCCTCCACCGCGCCCGTCCCCTTCCCCTGGACGTCCCCGACCAGCACCCGGGTGCCGTACGGCCCGGGCTGGATGTCGTAGAAATCGCCTCCGACCTGCGCCTCCACGTCGGCGGGGAAGTACGCGCCCGCCTGTTCGAGGCCCGCCCAGCGCTCGGGCAGCGGGCGCAGCACGGCCCGTACCGTGGCCGCCGCGACGTCCTCCATGCGCAGCATGTGCCGCTCCTGGCGCACCCGCAGGGCCGAGACCACCGTGGCCAGCGCACCGCCGAGCGCGACCAGGAGGAAGTCGGCGAAGCCCGCCCTGTACTGGTCCGGCCAGGCGTTGTCCACCAGCACGTACGCCACCAGCGACACCACGCAGAAGCAGGCCGTGGTGCGCACCCCGCAGACCGCGGCGGCGATGCCGGGCACCAGCACGATCCAGGAGACGAACCGGTACTCCGCACCCGTGTTGAAGTCCAGCAGCACGATGCCGACGAGCAGCAGCAACGGCAGCAGCCAGGCGTAACCCTGTCCGCAGAGCCGCCGTCGGCGGTGCCGCTCGTACGTCATCCGGTTCACATCGGCCGAGTCTCCAGGTTCGGTCGACAAACACGGGTAAAGGGGCACGCATCCGGGCACCCCCGCTCCGGTCTCGCGGGGCGGTCCGGTCTGCCGGGGTTCCGCCGTCCGAGTTGCCGGGGCGGGCGCACAGGTGTGCATTGGAAGGCGAACGGGGGGCGAGGAGAGAGGAGTGCTCACATGACCCATGCGGCACCCGCACCCGGTGGCATCCCCCGGCGCGCCCCGGCGCCCGAGGTGCAGGCCGCCACCTCCCCCGACCAGCGCCGTACCCCCGATGTCTTCGACGCCCGCACCCACCGGATCGGCCGGATCGCGGTCCCGGTGGTGCTGGGCCTGATCTACGGCTTCTGGGTCGCGGAGATAAACCGCTCCGGCGGCCCGGTCACCGGCTGGAACCTTCTGCTCGCCTTCGCCAGCTTCCTCGTCTTCGCCGTGCTGTGCAGCGCCCTGCTGGCGCTGGCCCCACGGATGATCCGGGAGGTGCACGCGCTGCTGTGGACGGCGTTCGTCGGCTGCGCGTTCGGCTTCCTGTACAGCCAGGCCGGCCATTCCGTCGCCCGGACCGCGCTGATTTCGCTGCTGGTCGCGGCGGCCACCTTCATCGTCTTCTTCTACCGGTACTACACCCGCGAGGACGCCTTCGGACGGCGGATCCGCTGAGGCCGCGCCCCCGTGCGGCGGTCGCCCGGACGGGCGCCCCCCGGTAGCGTCCCGGCCCCGCGGGCCGTTGCCTGAAAGGGTGCCGCAACGCCTCAGGAGCGCCCTGTCGGCCGTACTGATCACCCTGTCCTGCCTGCTCGTGCCGTTCGGCGCGCTGGCGGTCTGGGCGGCGTACGGGCTCACCGACACGGGCCGGTACGTCACCACGATGGCCCCGCTCGCCACCGACCCGGACGTGCGGGAGGCCGTCGCGAACGCCGTCGGGGACAGCCTGCTCCACGAGGTGGACCACCGGCTGGACGTCGGCCCGCTGCGGGGCTCGGTGCGCCCGTTCGTGCACGACGCGGTGCGCTCCTTCACCCAGACCGAGGCCTTCCGGCTGGCCTGGGACACCGGCAACCGGGTCACCCACGACGCGGTGCTGCGGGCGCTGCGCGACGATCGCGACGACGCGGCCGCCGAGCCGGTCACCGTCGACCTCGCCCCCGTCACCGCCCAGGTCAAACAGCAGCTCAGCGACGAGCACATACCGCTCGCCGCCCGTATCCCGGTGCAGCACACCACTGTCGCCGTGCTCCCGGCCGACGAACTGACGTCGCTCCGAAAGGGGTTCCACGTGCTCGAAGTCGCCGGATTCTGGCTGCCGGTGGCGGCCGTGGCCTTCGCGGCCGCGGGGATCGCCCTGGCCGTCCGCCGCCGCCGGGCCATCGCCGCGACCGCGCTGGGCACCGCCCTCGGCGGCGCGCTGCTCGGTCTCGCCGTGGCGATCGGCCGCCGACTCACCCTCGCCGACCTGCCCGCCGACGTGCCCCGCCCGGCCGCCGGCGCCGTCTACGACGCCCTGACCGGCACCCTGCGCACGGTCTCCTGGCTGCTGCTCGGCCTCGGCCTCACGGTGGCCCTCACCACCTGGCTGACCCGGAATCTGCGCCCCGCCCGGCTCGTGCGACGGTGGCGAGGGTCTCCAGAGCCCGCGCCAGCGTCGGCTCCGGAACCGAACCGAGCCCAAGCCTGACCGCGTCCGGGGCACGGCCGGGCCCCACCGAGAAGGCCGTACCGGGCGTGACCGCGATCCCGTGTTCGCGCGCGGCCGCCGTGAAGGTGTCCGCGCGCCACGGCGCGGGCAGCTGCCACCAGGCGAAACAGGCGGCCGGGTCGGAGCGCACCGCGAAGCCGGCCAGCTTCTCGGCGACCAGCCGCTGCCGGCGCGCCGCGTCCCGCCGCTTCGCGGCCACCAGCCGGTCCACGGTTCCCTCGGCGAGCCAGCGCACGGCCGCCGCCAGCGCGAACCCGCCCGCGCTCCACCCCCCGGCCCGGACGGCCCGCGCCACCGCCTCGCCCCGCCCCCGCGGTACGACGACGAACCCGACGGTGAGACCGGGCGCGACCCGTTTGGACAGCCCGTCCACGAGGTGGACGAGGTCCGGCGCGAGCGCGGCCAGCGGCGGGACCCGGTGCGGTCCCGGCTCCAGGAAGGACCAGATCCGGTCCTCGACGACCGGTATCCCCAGCCTGTGGACGACGTCCGCCAGCTCGGCGCGCCGGGGGGCTCCCATGGTCAGCGCGGTCGGGTTGTGCAGGGTCGGCTGGAGGTAGAGGGCGGCCAGCGGCGCGGTGCGGTGGAGGGCGGCGACGGACTGCGGGCGGACGCCCTCCTCGTCCATGGCGAGCGGCACCAGACTCAGCCCGAGCCGGCCGGCGATCTCCTTGACCAGCGGATAGGTGAGCGGCTCCACCCCGACCCGGTCGCCGGGGCGGGCCAGCGAGGCGAGCGCGGCGGCGATCGCCTGCCGGCCGTTCCCGGTGAACAGGATCCGCGCCGGGTCGGCGCGCACCCCGCCCTCGTCGAGCAGCGCGGCGAACGCCTCCCGAGCGGCCGGCGTACCGGCGGCCCCGGCCGGCCGCAGCGCGTCCCCGAGCGCGTCCGGCCGCAGCAGCGGCGCGAGCGTCCGGGCCAGTGCCTCCGACTGCCCCGCCGCCTCCGGGTAGTTCAGCTCCAGGTTCACCGGCGGTGCCCCGGCCGCCGCCTCGGTCAGGGCGTGTCCCGGCTGTCCGTCCGGGGCGGTGGCCCGCACGAAGGTGCCCCGCCCGACCTCGCCCACCACCAGTCCCCGGCGCACGAGTTCGGCGTACACCCGCCCCGCCGTGGAGGGCGCGAGCCCGTGCCGCCGCGCGAAGGCGCGCTGCGGCGGCAGCCGCTGCCCCGGGCGCAGCCGCCCGCTCGCGATGTCGGCGGCTATCCGGTCGGCGATCCGCCGAAAGTCGTTCATCGGTCCCCCTGTTGGTCTGGCACGTCGGCCGAGCCCGCGATTGCACCGAGGGCAAAGATCTTATTGCACCGAGCAGTTGGGCCCGCCTAGGGTCGATCACATGCCCCCGTACCTCGCGTTCACCGACAAATGCCGTGATTCCGCTTCCGCCGGTTGCCCCCTGGTGCTGATCCACGGACACCCCTTCGACCGCACGATGTGGGACCCGCAGGTGGCGGAGTTCTCCGCCGGCCGCCGGGTCGTCGCCCCCGACCTGCGCGGCTACGGCGCCTCACCGGTCACTCCCGGCAAGGTCCCGCTCTCCCGCCACGCCGAGGACGTGGCCGAACTCCTCGACTTCCTGGGCGTCGACACCTTCGTGCTGGCCGGGCTGTCGATGGGCGGCCAGATCGCCATGGAGTGCCACGACCGCTTCGGCGACCGGATCCGGGGCCTGGTCCTCGCGGACACCTTCGCCGAGCCGGAGACCCCCGAGGGCGTACGGAACCGCAACGCGATGGCGGACCGGCTGCTCGCGGAGGGGATGCGCGGCTACGCCGACGAGGTGCTGGACCGCATGGTCGCGCCGTACGCGCGCGCGGAGGTCAAGGCGCACGTCCACGGCATGATGACCGCGACGGCCGCCCCGGGCGCGGCGGCGTCCCTGCGCGGGCGGGCCGAACGCCCCGACTACCGGGGCCTGCTGACACGGGTGACGGTCCCCGCGCTGGTGGTGGTGGGTGCCGACGACACCTACACCCCCGTCGCCGACGCCGAGTCCCTGGCGCGATCCCTCCCCGATTCCACCCTGGAGGTCGTCGAGGGGGCGGCCCATCTGCCCAATCTGGAGCGGCCCGAGGAGTTCAACCGGGTGCTGGGGGATTTCCTGGCACGCGTCGACGGTGCGCCGTGAGGGTTCGGGGCCACACCGCGGACATCCAGGGCCGCTAACCTTACGTGTCCGTCCTGGCCAGCGATTGACGGTGTCACCTCACGCGAAGGGTTGCACACATGGGCATTCTCACTCTCCTGCGGAACGCATTCGGCCGCTCACGCAAGTCCCGAGCCGCCGAGGCAGAGGGTGCGACGGCCCAGCCCCCGGCCGAGCCGGCGCAGTCGGTGGAGCCGGTGGAGCCGGTGGAGGCGGTGGAGCCGGTTTCGGCCGAGCCGACGCCGACGGTTCCGGAACCCCGCGACCCGGCCGCTCCCGAGCCGACGGCGACGGTCCCCGAGCCCCGCGACTCCTCCGCCGGGGAACACGAACTGGTGTCCGCCGCCTTCGACAAGGTCCGGGTACCGAACCCCTCGGCCCCGGCGGACGACGCACCCGACGCGTCGACCACCGAGACGACGACTTCCGAACGGACGCCCGCCACCGAGGAGACCGGGCGGGCGGCCGAGCCGGTGGCGGAGACCGACGCGGAGACCGAGCGGGGCACGGGGGCCGGGGCCGAAGGTGACACCGAGGCCGAGGTGGAGGCGGAGGCCGAGGTCGACGCCGTTGCCGGGGCGGAGGCCGACACCGACACCGAGGCGAAGGCGGACGTGCCTGTCGAGGACGACGCCGTTGCCGAGGCCGAGGCGGACGCCGTGACGGCTGCCGAGGGCGAGTCCGAGCCGACCGGCGAGACCGAGGCGGAGGTGACCGCTGAGCCGGAGGTGACCGCTGAGCCGGAAACCGACACCGAGGCGGTGGAACCCGAGGCCGGGGCCGAGACCAGCGCCGAGGCGCAGGGCGAAGAAGCGCCGACGACGGAACCCGCACCGGCGGACGAGGTGACCCCGCAGGCGCCGTCCCCCCTGGACGAGCCGGAGACCACCGAGTCGGGCGAGCCCCGGGCAAAGGCGACCGCCGAGGAAGAGGCGGCGGAACCCGCACCGGCCCCGGAAGACGCGGACGCCCCGGCGGCCATGCCGGAGACATCGGAGGCCGAGGCCGTCCCCGCGGAGCCGACGCAGACCGCGGACGCGGAGTCGGTCACCGAGACCGAGGAGACGGTGACCGAGGAGGAGCCAGCCGCGGCTGAGCCGGAAACGGCGGCCACCGCCGAAGCCGAGTCCACCGAGGGGACCGCCGCCCCCGAGGCCGAAGCCGCAACCGCCGAGGCGGAACCGGAGTCGGACGCCGCAGCCGCCGAGGCCGAGCCCACCGGGACCGAGCCGGAAACGGCGACCACCGAAGCGGCCACGCCCGCCCAGGAGACCGCCACCCCCGACGCCGAGACCGAGCGAGAGCCGGCAGCCGCACCCGCCGAGACGGAACCGGAACCCGTCGCCGCCGAGACGGAGCCGGAGCCCGCAACCGTCGAAACCGAGCCGGAGACGAAGGCGGCACCCGCCGAAACCGAGCCGGAGACGAACGCGGCACCCGCCGAGCCCGCGCCCGCCGCGACGACCTCCGAAGCCGCACCCGCCGAGCCCGCGCCCGGCCAGGAGGCCGTCACCGCCGACAGCGAGCCCGCCGAGCCGGTCGCCCCGGAGGCACCCGCCGACGACGCCGGCCGGGCCGCCGCCACTCCCCTCCCCGCCGTCCAGGCCGTCGCCCCCGCCCTCGCCACGGCCTACACCGCCGCCGTCGAGCCGCTCGCGAAGACCGACCTCACCGGGACCCGCGCGAAGCTCTACCTCGTGCTGGACCGCTCCGCCAGCATGCGGCCGTACTACAAGGACGGCTCCGCGCAGGCCCTCGCCGACCAGGCCCTCGCCCTCGCGGCTCACCTGGACCCCGAGACCACGGTCCACACCGTCTTCTTCTCCACGGAGGTCGACGGCAGCACCGATCTGACCCTCGCCCCGGACCACGCGACGAGGATCGACGACGTCCACGCGGGCCTCGGCCGGATGGGCCGGACCAGCTACCACGCCGCCGTGGAGGCCGTGCTCGCCCACTACGACGAGCACGTCGCCCCCGGCACCCCGGCGCTGGTGGTGTTCCAGACCGACGGCGCCCCGGACGCCAAGACGCCCGCGACCCAGGCCCTCACCGCCGCGGCGAAGAGCCACCCCACGGTCTTCTTCTCCTTCGTCGCGTTCGGTGAGCACGACAACAAGGCGTTCGACTACCTGCGCAAGCTGAAGACCCCCAACACCGCCTTCTTCCACGCGGGCCCCACCCCCCGCGAACTGACCGACGCGGAGCTGTACGAGGGCGTACTCGCCACCTGGCGGCCGTGAGCACGCCGTAGTCCCGGCCCGCCCCGTCCAGCCACCGGCCGCCCCCTTCCCACCCTGTAAAACGGGAAGCGGGCGGCCCACCTGTCTCGGCTACCATTTCAAGGTTCGTAAAACAACCCGACCTGGGAGCAGCCGGATGGCTCGACACCTCATCACCAGCGCCCTTCCGTACATCAACGGGATCAAGCACCTGGGCAACATGGTGGGGTCCATGCTCCCGGCGGACGTGTACTCCCGGTACCTCCGCCAGCGCGGCCACGACGTCCTCTACATCTGCGCCACCGACGAGCACGGCACCCCCGCCGAGCTGGCGGCCAAGGAGCAGGGCCTGCCGGTGGACGAGTTCTGCGCGCAGGCGCACGACGCCCAGAAGGCCGTCTACGACGGATTCGCGCTGGCCTTCGACTACTTCGGCCGCAGCTCCAGCCCGGAGAACCGCGAGATCACCCAGCACTTCGCCCGCAAGCTGAACGAGAACGGCTTCATCGAGGAGCGGGCGATCCGCCAGGTCTACAGCCCGGCCGACGGCCGCTTCCTGCCGGACCGCTACGTCGAGGGCACCTGCCCGCACTGCGGCTACGACAAGGCCCGCGGCGACCAGTGCGAGAACTGCACCCGCGTGCTGGACCCGACCGACCTGATCAACCCGCGCAGCGCGATCTCCGGCTCCACGGACCTGGAGGTCCGCGAGACCAAGCACCTCTTCCTGCTCCAGTCCAAGCTCCAGCACGAGGTCGAGGAGTGGGTGGCCCGGCATGAGGCCGACTGGCCGCAGCTGGCCGCCTCCATCGCCCGCAAGTGGCTGACCGAGGGCCTGCACGACCGGGCGATCACCCGCGACCTGGACTGGGGCGTCCCTGTCCCGGCGGACACCTGGCCGGAGCTGGCGGCCGAGGGCAAGGTCTTCTACGTCTGGTTCGACGCCCCGATCGAGTACATCGGCGCCACGAAGGAGTGGGCGGACCAGGACCCGGAGAACCGGGACTGGAAGTCCTGGTGGTACGACGTCGACACCCAGGTCCGCTACACGGAGTTCATGGCCAAGGACAACGTCCCGTTCCACACGGTGATGTTCCCGGCCACGGAGCTGGGCGTGCGCGAGCCGTGGAAGAAGGTCGATTACGTCAAGGCCTTCAACTGGCTGACGTACTACGGCGGCAAGTTCTCCACCTCGCAGAAGCGGGGCGTCTTCACCGACCAGGCCCTCGACATCCTGCCCGCCGACTACTGGCGCTACTTCCTGATCGCCAACGCGCCGGAGTCGGACGACTCGTCCTTCACCTGGGAGCACTTCACCGCCACGGTGAACAAGGACCTGGCCGACACCCTCGGCAACTTCGTCAACCGCGTGCTGTCCTTCTCCCGCAAGCGCTTCGGCGACGAGGTCCCGGCCGGCGGCGAACCGGGCGAGGCGGAGGCGAAGCTCGGCGAGGAGATCGCGGCGCTGCTCGCGGAGTACGAGTCGCAGATGGAGGCACTCCAGTTCCGCAAGGCCGCGGCCGCTCTGCGCGCCCTGTGGTCGGCCGGAAACTCCTACCTGGAGGAGAAGGCCCCCTGGCTGGAGATCAAGACCGACAAGGACGGCGCGGCCCTCACCCTGCGCACCGCGATGAACCTCATCCACCTCTACGCGGTCGTCTCCGAGCCCCTGATCCCGGCCACCTCGGCGGCCATGCGCGGCGCCTTCGACCTCCCGGCCGACACCGCGACCTGGGTCACCTCGGACGAGGCCAAGGCCCTCGCCTCCGTCCCGTCCGGCACCGCCTTCACGGTCCCGCCGGTCCTGTTCGCCAAGCTGACGGACGAGGACCTGGCCACCTACAAGGAGCGCTTCGGCGGCCAGGAAGGCTGAGCAGGCCCGCCTGGGACACCCCCCGCCCGAAGGACCCGGAAGCCACACCGCTCCCGGGTCCTTCCCGCATCCGCCGTCACCGGCGGCCCGTCTGGCAGAGTACGGATGCCGTGAACCTTCCCGAACCCCACCGGCGGCTCCTCGCGGACGCCGTCACCGCGGGCGGACCGTACGGTCTGGTGCTCGCCGGCGGCTACGCCCTCCAGGCGCACGGACTGGTCCGGCGCCCGCACGCCAACGTGGACCTCGCCACCGAGAGCGGCGAGCCCATGGACCGCCTCGCCGGTGCCCTCGCCGCCGCCCTGGAGGCGCGCGGCCGTACCGTGCGCCCCGGCGCGGCCACCGAGCGCACCGCGCAGCTGACCGTCACCGACCCGCCGACCGGCGAGCCCTGCGTCCTCGCCCTGCACAAGGAGAGTCTGTGGGGGCCGCCGGACCTCACCGAGTACGGCCCCACCCTCTGTCTGGAGGACGCCGTCGGCACGAAGATCCGCGCCCTCTACGACCGGGGCGCTGCCGTCGACCTGATCGACGCCGAAGCGGCGGCGGCCCGTTTCTCCCTGCCCGGTCTGGAGGAGCTGGGGCGCCGGCACGCCCATGACGTCTTCGACCTGCCCACCCTCCAGTCCCGGCTGACCGGCACTGACTTCTACTCCGACGCCCAGTTCACCCGCTACGGCCTGGACGAGGCGGCGCTCACCGAGCTGCGCGCCTGGGCGCAGCGGTGGTCCGACGACATCGCCGAACGGCTGCTGGAGGACGGTGCCTCACCCGACACGGAAGGCGGGGAGGAGGAAGCGGAGGACGCCGAATGACGGCGAAACGCCCGGGACCCCAAGGGCCCCGGGCGTTTCGACGACCACCGGAGATACTACTTCGGCTGCGGCTTCCTGATCTCCAGGTGCAGCTCGCGCAGGCGGGCCTCCTCCAGCTCCGTCGGGGCGCCCATCATCAGGTCCTGGGCGTTGCCGTTGAGCGGGAAGGCGATCGTCTCGCGGATGCTGGGCTCGTCCGCGAGGAGCATGACGATGCGGTCCACGCCGGGGGCGATGCCACCGTGCGGCGGGGCGCCGAAGCGGAACGCGCGCAGCATGCCCGCGAACTTCTCCTCGACGGTCTCCCGGTCGTAGCCCGCGATCTCGAAGGCCTTGAGCATGATCTCCGGCTCGTGGTTCCGGATCGCGCCGGAGGACAGCTCGACACCGTTGCAGACGATGTCGTACTGCCAGCCCAGGATGTCCAGCGGGTCCTGGGTCTGAAGGGCCTCCAGACCGCCCTGCGGCATCGAGAAGGGGTTGTGCGAGAAGTCGATCGCGCCGGTCTCCTCGTCCTTCTCGTACATCGGGAAGTCGACGATCCAGCAGAAGCGGAAGACGTTCTCCTCGAACTGGCCGGCGCGCTTGGCGGCCTCGACGCGGACCCCGCCCATGATCTTCGAGACCTCGTCGTACTCGCCCGCGCCGAAGAAGACGGCGTGGCCGGGGGCCAGCGAGAGGCGCTTGGTCAGCTCGGCGACGTTCTCCTCGGTGAGGAACTTCGCGATCGGGCCGGACAGCGTGCCGTCCTCGCCGACCCGGACCCAGGCCAGGCCCTTGGCGCCCAGCGAGACCGCGTAGTCACCGAGCTGGTCGAAGAACTTGCGCGGCTGGTCCTGGACCGCCGGCACCGGCAGCGCGCGCACGTGCTTGCCGGCGAACGCCTTGAACTCCGAGCCCTCGAAGACATCGGTGATGTCCACCAGCTCCAGCTTGGCGCGCAGGTCCGGCTTGTCGGAGCCGTACTTCAGCATCGCCTCGCGGAACGGGATCCGCGGGAAGGGGGAGGTGACGTGGCGGCCGCCGCCGAACTCCTCGAAGAGTTCCGTCATCAGCTGCTCGATCGGCTGGAAGACGTCCTCCTGCTCGACGAAGCTCATCTCGACGTCGAGCTGGTAGAACTCGCCCGGCGAGCGGTCGGCGCGGGCGTCCTCGTCGCGGAAGCAGGGCGCGATCTGGAAGTAGCGGTCGAAGCCGGAGATCATCAGCAGCTGCTTGAACTGCTGCGGAGCCTGCGGCAGGGCGTAGAACTTGCCGGGGTTCAGCCGGGAGGGGACGACGAAGTCGCGGGCGCCCTCGGGGGAGGTCGCGGACAGGATCGGCGTCGCCATCTCGTTGAAGCCGAGCGCGGTCATCTTGTGGCGGATCGCGGAGATGACCGCCGTGCGCAGCATGATGTTGCGGTGCATGCGCTCGCGGCGCAGGTCGAGGAAGCGGTACTCCAGGCGCCGCTCCTCGTTGACGCCGTCCTCGGCGTTGATGGTGAAGGGCAGCGGCTGGGCAGCGCCGAGCAGCTCGACCTCGGTCACCTCGACCTCGATCTCGCCGGTCGGCAGGTCGGGGTTCACGTTCTCGGTTCCACGTGAAACGACCTTGCCGTCGACGCGGACCGTGGACTCCTTGGAGAGCTTGTCCAGGGCCTCGTAGGCGGGCGTGCCGGGGCGGGCGACCAGCTGCGTGATGCCGTAGTGGTCGCGCAGATCGATGAAGAGGATGCCGCCCAGGTCGCGCCGATTGTGCAGCCAGCCACTGAGCCGGACGTCGGTGCCGACGTCAGAGGCGCGGAGCTGGCCGCAGGTGTGGGACCTGTACCGATGCATCGTCGTTCATCGTCCTTCGCGGATTGAGTTGGTGATCACCGGGGTTGCCGCCCCCAGCTGAACCAAGGGTACCGGCCACCCCAAGATCGGCTCCCCACCATTTGCGGCCCGCGGGCTTACGGTGGCACGCCGCGCACACATTGTCTTAAATGGGGACAATGCGCACAGGTGAGCCGCTCCCGGCCGTAGGGGATGTCCTCGCCGCCCTCGCGACCGGGCTGTGGCACTGGGACACGGCGGACAAGCTGGTCACCGTGGACGCGGAGGCGGCGCGGCTGCTCGGGCTGCCCGCGGCGCCGGCCACCCTCACCGAGGCCCAGACCCGGGCCCGGCTGCATCCGGTGGACTGGAACGAGATCACTTCGGTGGTGCAGCTCGCGGTCGCCGAGGGCACCCTCGCCGAGGTGCGCGTGCGGATCATGGACGAGCGCGGCGAGGTGCTGCGCGTCGTGCGCAGCCGCTCCAAGCCGTCGTACGACCGCGAGCGGCACGCCTACGTACTGACCGGCACCCTCCAGGAGGTCGCCGAGCCGGGTCCGGACGCGGGCGGCCGCACCGCGGTGACCGGTCCCTGGCGGCGCTCGCGGGAGGCTTTCCTGCTGGACGCGGGCCGGGCGCTGGCGGAGGCGCGGTCCACGGCCGAGGTGCTGCGGGTCGCCGCGGGCCTGTCGATGCCGGGGTTCTCGCCGGACGGGCTGGTGGTGTTCGGCGTCGAGGGCGACCGGCTGACGATGATCGGCCACCACGGGCACCGGACCGACGACATGGGCCCCTTCACCCAGATGCCGCTGGCCATGGAGTACCCGGCGGCCGAGGTGGTGCGCACCGGCCGCGCGGTGTACCTCTCCTCGCCCGAGGAGTACAAGGACCGCTATCCGGTGACCTGGCCGCTCGCCCGGCCCTTCGGGCGCAGCTCGTGGGCGTTCCTCCCGCTGACCGTGGGCGGGCGCACGATGGGCGCCTGGATGGCGGGCTTCGCCTATCCGGTGGCCTTCACCCCCGACGAGCGCGCGGTGCTGACGACGGTGGCCCGGATGCTCGCCCAGGCCCTGTCCCGGGCGGAGACCGCCGAGTCCGAGCGGGAGCTGACGGAGGGGCTGCAACGCTCCATGCTGCCCTCGCTCGGCCCGGAGATCCCGGGGATCCGGATCGCCGCCCGCTACATCCCGACCGGCGGCGGACTCCAGGTGGGCGGCGACTGGTACGACATGATCCCGCTGCCCTCCGGCCGCTTCGCGCTGGTCATCGGGGACGTCCAGGGGCATGACGTGCGGGCGGCGGGGCTGATGGGCCAGCTGCGGATCGCCCTGCGCGCCTACGCCTCCGAGGGGCACCGCCCGGACGCCGTGCTCTCGCGCGCCGCCCGCTTCCTGCACGGGATCACCCAGGACGAGGAGGAGTCCGACCCGCGCTTCGCGACCTGCCTGTACGTGGCGGTCGACCCGGCGACGGGACGGCTGGAGATCGCCCGCGCGGGCCATCCGGACCCGGTGATCCGGATGGCCGACGGCACGGTGATGATGCGGCCGACGGCGGGCGGGCTGCCGCTGGGCATCGACCCGGACGCGGACTATCCGACGACCCGGTTCGCGCTCCAGCCGGGGGAGACGCTGATGCTGTGCACCGACGGGCTGATCGAGACCGGCGGGCACGACCTGGAGAGCGGCTGGCGGCGGCTGCGCGCGATCCTGGAGGACCACGACGGCGATCTGGAGTCGCTGGCCGACGCGCTGGTGCAGGGCGTGCACGGGCCCTCCTCGCACCACACCACCGGCCCGCTGGCCGACCGCCGCGAGGACGACATCGCGCTGGCGCTGCTGTGCCGTCCGGAGCGGGGCGGCGATCCGGACGGCGGCGCGGCGGTGTGGCCCCTGGTACGGCGCGTGCTGCTGCCGGTGGGACAGGACGAGCCCGAGCGGATCGCCGAGGCCCGCCGGTACGTGCGCGAGCTGCTGCACGACTGGGCCGACCCCGACCAGGTGGACTCGGCCGAGCTGCTGGCCTCCGAGATGGTCACCAACGTGCTGGTGCACACCGACACCGACGCGCTGCTGCTGGCCGAGGTCGCCGCGAACGGCGGCCGGCGCCGGCTGCGGGTGGAGGTCTTCGACACCGGCGACGACCTCCCGCACAAGCGCCGCCCCGGCGAACTCGCCTCGTCCGGGCGCGGGCTGCTGCTGATCGGCATCCTGGCGGACACCTGGGGGGTGGAGCCGAGGGGCGAGGGCAAGAGCATCTGGTTCGAGCTCTACGAGCGCTCGGGGGCCGGGGAGTCCGGGGGCCCCGGGGAGCCGGGCGGCGAGGACGCGTAGCGGGTGCGCAGTTCCTGGACGACGCCGAAGGCGGCCGCGGTCAGCGGGACGGCCAGGAGCATGCCGAGGATGCCCGCCACCGAGGCACCGGCCGTGATGGTGACCATCACCACCGCCGGGTGCATCTGCACGGTGCGGCTCTGGATCACCGGCTGCAGCACGTGCCCCTCCAGCAGCTGCACGGCGAGGACCACGCCGAGCGCCCACAGCGCGATGACGAAGCCCCGGTCGGCGAGGGCGACCAGCACCGCGACCGCGCCGGAGATGAACGCGCCGAGGTAGGGGATGTAGGCGCCGACGAACACCAGCGCGCCGAGCCCGAGCGCGCCCGGCACCCGCAGGATCAGCAGGCCGATGGTGGTGCACAGGGCGTCGATCAGCGCGATCAGGGTGGTGCCGCGCATGAAGCCCTCGACCGCCTCGTAGGCGCGCCGGACGACGGCCTCCAGGGTGTCGGCGCTGTCCCCGGGGGCGACGGCCCGCAGGGTGCCCAGGACGAGGTGGGAGTCGCGCAGGAAGAAGAAGACCAGGACGAGGGCGAGCACCGCGATGGCGATGCTCTCGCCGACGACGCTGACCCCGCTGATGACGTTGGACGCGGCCGTGCCGCCGAACTTCCGCAGCAGTTCACGGGAGTTGGCGGCGAGGTCGTCCAGGCCGGTCCCGGCGGCGCCGAAGTGCCCGGAGAGGCTCTTGCCCGCGTTGCGCAGGGAGGCGATGATCTCGTCGCCGCTGTCGACGAGGGCGGCGACCACGATGTAGAGGGCGCCGCCGACGACGGCCACCACGGCGACGCAGGTCAGCCCCGCCGACACCGAGCGCCGCACGCCGGCCCGCACCAGCCGCCGGTGCAGCGGGGCGAGCAGGGCGGTGCCCAGCAGGGCCAGCAGCACCGCCGTGACGGCCGTACGGAGTTCCCCGCACAGCCGCACCCCGATCCAGCCGACCCCGGCGACGAGCAGCAGCACGACGCACCAGGCGGCGAGCCGCCGGACCGGCTCGGGCAACAGCAGCACGTTCCCAGCGGATCACGACCGCGGCCGGGTGTCCTGCCCGCGCGGCCGGGCGGGTGAGGAAGGGCCCCGCCGGGACGTCCTCGGCCCGGCGGGGCCCTCCTCGTTCTGTGGGGCGACGGCGTCCCGGTTCAGGCCCCGGGGCCCTCGTCCGTCATGCCGTGCACCGCAGGGACCGTCCCCAGACGGCCCTTCTGGTAGTCCTCGAAGGCCTGCATCAGCTCGTCCTTGGTGTTCATGACGAACGGGCCGTAGTGGGCCATGGGCTCGCGGATCGGCCGGCCGCCGAGGAGGACGACCTCCAGGTCCGGCGTGTTGCCGTCCTGCTGCTCGTCCGCGCGCACGGTCAGCGAGGACCCGGCGCCGAAGACCGCCGTCTGGCCGGTGCGGACGGGACGGCGCTCGACGCCGACGCTGCCGCGGCCCGCCAGCACGTACGCCAGGCCGTTGAAGTCCTCCCGCCAGGGCAGGGTGATCTCCGCGCCCGGCGCGAGCGTCGCGTGGACCATGCTGATCGGGGTGTGCGTGATGCCGGGGCCCGCGTGGCCGTCCAGCTCGCCCGCGATGACCCGGAGCAGCGCGCCGCCGTCCGGCGAGGTCAGCAGCTGGACGCTGCCGGCCCGGATGTCCTGGTAGCGCGGGGCCATCATCTTGTCCTTGGCGGGGAGGTTCACCCACAGCTGGACGCCGTGGAAGAGGCCGCCCGAGACCACCAGGTGCTCCGGCGGCGCCTCGATGTGCAGCAGGCCGGCGCCGGCCGTCATCCACTGGGTGTCGCCGTTGGTGATGGTGCCGCCACCGCCGTGGCTGTCCTGGTGGTCGAAGATGCCGTCGATGATGTAGGTGACGGTCTCGAACCCGCGGTGCGGGTGCCAGGGGGTGCCCTTGGGCTCGCCCGGCGCGTACTCCACCTCGCCCATCTGGTCCATCATGATGAACGGGTCGAGATGGCGGTAATTGATCCCCGCGAACGCCCGGCGCACCGGGAAGCCCTCGCCCTCGTAGCCGCTGGGAGCGGTGGTGACGGTGAGCACCGGTCGCGCCACGGCATCGGCGGGAGCGGTCACACGGGGCAGCGTCAACGGGTTCTCGACGGTCACTGCAGGCATGGTGGCTACCTCCTTCGTACGCCCAGTTTAGTTGAGCGTTGAACTTCCCGCCACCCACAACGGAAAGAGCCCGGAGGGCATTCCCTCCGGGCTCTTCCAACGGCGACTCTCAGCCGTACGGACGATCTCAGCCGTACATACGGCGCATCGCGTAGTCCACCATCTGCTCGACCGCCTTGGCGTCGAACACCATCCGGTGCTCGCCCTCCATGTCGAGGACGAAGCCGTAGCCGGTAGGCAGCAGGTCGATCACCTCCGCACCGGTGATCACGAAGTACTTGGACTCCTTGCCCGCGTACCGCCGCAGCTCCTTGAGCGAGGTGAACATCGGGATCACCGGCTGCTGGGTGTTGTGCAGGGCGAGGAAGCCGGGGGTGTCGCCGCGCGGGCAGTACACCTTCGACGTGGCGAAGATCTGCTGGAAGTCCTCGGGGGACATCTGCCCGGTGGTGAACGCGCGCACCGCGTCCGCGAGCGACGGCGGGGACGGCTCCGGGTAGAGCGGCGGCTGCTGGCCGTACCCGCCGGCCCCGCCCGCCATCTGCTGCTGCCCCGACGTGTACTGCTGCTGCGCGGCGCCGCCGTCCATGGGCTGGCCGTATCCGTACATGGGCGCAAGCGTACCGAGGGAATGGCCGCCTCAGGGATGGACCCGAACGGCCCGGAGGAGTAGACCCTTCTCACACTTGTCGGGACAGGGGTTGCGCCTTATTACCGACGGGTAGCATCATCGTAGCTACTTGTTGGTACGTGAACCGAATGCGAGGAGTCAGTGCCTCGCCGATCCCTCAACGGAGCCGTCGCCATGGGGCACTACAAGTCGAATCTCCGCGACATCGAGTTCAACCTCTTCGAAGTACTCGGGCGCGACAAGGTGTACGGCACCGGCCCGTTCGAGGAGATGGACGTCGAGACCGCCAAGAGCGTCCTGGAGGAGCTGACCCGCCTCTCGGAGAACGAGCTGGCCGAGTCCTTCGCCGACGCCGACCGCAACCCGCCCGTCTTCGACCCGGAGACCAACACCGCCCCGGTGCCGGCGTCCTTCAAGAAGAGCTACCAGGCCTTCATGGACTCCGAGTACTGGCGCCTCGGCCTGCCCGAGGAGATCGGCGGCACCACCTCGCCGCGCTCCCTGATCTGGGCCTACGCCGAGCTGATCCTGGGCGCCAACCCGGCCGTGTGGATGTACTCCTCGGGCCCGGCGTTCGCCGGCATCCTCTTCGAGGAGGGCAACGAGGTCCAGAAGCACATCGCCAAGGTCGCCGTGGAGAAGCAGTGGGGCTCCACGATGGTGCTCACCGAGCCCGACGCTGGCTCCGACGTGGGCGCCGGCCGCACCAAGGCCGTGCAGCAGGAGGACGGCTCCTGGCACATCGAGGGCGTGAAGCGCTTCATCACCTCGGGTGAGCACGACATGTCGGAGAACATCCTCCACTACGTGCTCGCGCGTCCCGAGGGCGCCGGCCCCGGCACCAAGGGCCTGTCCCTCTTCCTCGTGCCGAAGTACCTCTTCGACTTCGAGACCGGCGAGCTGGGCGAGCGCAACGGCGTCTACGCCACCAACGTCGAGCACAAGATGGGCCTGAAGGCCTCCAACACGTGCGAGATGACCTTCGGCGACAAGCACCCCGCCAAGGGCTGGCTGATCGGCGACAAGCACGACGGCATCCGCCAGATGTTCCGCATCATCGAGTTCGCCCGCATGATGGTCGGCACGAAGGCGATCTCCACCCTGTCCACCGGCTACCTGAACGCCCTGGAGTACGCCAAGGAGCGCGTCCAGGGTCCGGATCTGGCCAACTTCATGGACAAGACCGCGCCCAAGGTCACCATCACCCACCACCCCGACGTGCGCCGCTCGCTGATGACGCAGAAGGCGTACGCGGAGGGCATGCGCGCCCTGGTGATGTACACCGCCTCGATCCAGGACGCGATCCAGGTCAAGGAGGCGAACGGCGAGGACGCCACCGCCGAGCACGCCCTCAACGACCTGCTGCTGCCGGTCGTCAAGGGCTACGGCTCGGAGAAGGCCTACGAGCAGCTGGCCCAGTCGCTCCAGACCTTCGGCGGCTCCGGCTTCCTCCAGGAGTACCCGATCGAGCAGTACATCCGGGACTCCAAGATCGACACCCTCTACGAGGGCACCACCGCGATCCAGGGCCAGGACTTCTTCTTCCGCAAGATCGTCCGCAACCAGGGCGCCGCGCTGAACTCGCTCGCCGAGGACATCAAGAAGTTCCTGGCGCTCGGCACCGGCGGCGAGGAGCTTGCGGGCGCCCGCGAGCACCTGGCCAAGGCCGCGGTCGAGCTGGAGGCGATCGTCGGCCTCATGCTGACCGACCTGTCCGCCACCCAGGAGGACGCCAAGAACATCTACAAGGTCGGCCTGAACACCACCCGCCTGCTGCTCGCCTCCGGCGACGTCATCGTCGGCTACCTGCTTCTCAAGGGTGCCGCGGTCGCCGCCGAGAAGCTGGCCACGGCCTCCGCGAAGGACAAGGCGTTCTACACCGGCAAGATCGCCGCGGCGAAGTTCTTCGCCGCGAACGTCCTGCCGGGCGTCACCCTGGCCCGCAAGGTCGCCTCGGGCGTCGAGCTGGACCTGATGGAGCTGGACGAGGCCGCCTTCTAGAACCTCGCCCCGGACGCTTCCGGACGTTTCGGGTACGCCATCCCGACGTTCTGGACGTCCCCGTCGTATCCCCGCGCGGGCCCGCTTCCCCTTACCGGGAGCGGGCCCGCGCACGTCGTTAAGGTGAATCCCATGAGCGCACCATCCAGCCCGTCGCCCGCCGCCACCCCTCCAGCGAGCGCTGCGCGCGCACCCCTCACCTTCGACCGCGGCCACACCGACGACCTGATGGCCTTCCTGGCGGCGAGCCCGTCGCCGTACCACGCCGTGGCGAACGTCGCCGAGCGGCTGGAGAAGGCAGGCTTCAGGCAGGTCGCCGAGACGGACGCCTGGGACGGCACCAGCGGCGGCCGGTACGTGCTGCGCGGCGGTGCGATCGTCGCCTGGTACGTCCCCGAGGGCGCCGCGCCGCACACGCCCTTCCACGTCATCGGCGCGCACACCGACTCCCCCAACCTGCGGATCAAGCCGCGCCCGGACAGCGGGGCGCACGGCTGGCGCCAGGTCGCCGTCGAGATCTACGGCGGCCCGCTGATGAACTCCTGGCTCGACCGCGACCTGGGCCTGGCCGGCCGGCTCACCCTGCGCGACGGCTCCACGGTCCTCGTGAACGTGGACCGGCCGCTGCTGCGGGTGCCGCAGCTGGCCATCCACCTGGACCGCTCGGTGAGCACCGAGGGGCTCAAGCTGGACAAGCAGCGGCACCTCCAGCCGGTGTGGGGCCTGGGCGACGAGGTGCTCGACGGCGATCTGATCTCCTTCCTGGAGCAGGAGGCGGGCCTCGAAGCCCGTTCGGTGGCCGGCTGGGACCTGATGGCGCACCCGGTGGAGGCGCCGGCCTACCTCGGCCGGGACCGCGAACTGGTCGCCGGGCCGCGCATGGACAACCTGCTGTCGGTGCACGCGGGCGCGGCCGCGCTGGCCGCGGCCGCGACCGGTGGCGCCTCGCTCACCCACATCCCGGTGCTGGCCGCCTTCGACCACGAGGAGAACGGCTCGCAGTCCGACACCGGTGCCGACGGCCCGCTGCTCGGCACCGTCCTGGAGCGCTCGGTGTTCGCCCGCGGCGGCTCCTACGAGGACCGCGCCCGCGCCTTCGCCGACACCGTCTGCCTCTCCTCGGACACCGGCCACGCCGTGCACCCCAACTACGCGGAGCGGCACGACCCGACGCACCACCCCCGGGTCAACGGCGGCCCGATCCTCAAGGTGAACGTCAACAACCGCTACGCCACCGATGGTTCGGGCCGCGCGGTGTTCGCCGCCGCCTGCGAGAAGGCGAACGTCCCCTTCCAGCACTTCGTCTCCAACAACTCCATGCCCTGCGGCACGACCATCGGACCGATCACCGCGGCCCGGCACGGCATCCGCACGGTCGACATCGGCGTGGCCATCCTCTCCATGCACAGCGCCCGCGAACTGTGCGGCGCCGACGACCCGTTCCTCCTCGCGAACGCCCTGACGGCTTTTCTGGAGGGCTAGCCGGGAAGCCCCGGGGTACCCGGACGAGACCGGAGATTCCGGAACCGAAAGGGGAGGCGAAGCCTCATGGGGCTCGGCGGATGCATCATCCTCATCGCCGTGGGGGCCATACTCACGTTCGCTACCGACTGGCACATGAACGGTGTCAACCTCACGGTCGTCGGCCTGATCCTGATGGCCGTCGGCCTGATCGGCACCGCCACGTTCAGCGGTATCGCGCGGCGTCGGCGGGTCATCGTGCCGCCGACGCCGGTCGTGGAGGAGGAACCCCACCACCATCACCACCACACCGGCGACGGCTACACGGACGGCTACGGCGTCTGAGAACCGCCCTCCTGCTCGTCCATGCCCGCGAGGACGAGCGGCAGGCGGTCCGCCGCACCCTCGGTGAGGCGGACCGGGATGCCCCAGTCCTGCTGGTGGACATGGCAGGCGGGGTACTCGACGCCCGGGTCGTCGTCGCACGAGGCGGCCATCGCGGATATGTGCAACACCCCTTCCCGGACGGCCGGGTCGAGCTCCAGCTCACGGCTCAGACCGGTGTCCGCTCCCTCGCCCTCGAGCAGCAGCTCGGGCGGGGTCGAGGAGACCAGGAGGCGGGTGGAGGGGCCGGAGCGGTCGTCGGGTTTCCGGCCCGCGGGCACCTGGAAGACCACGTCCAGCCGGAGGCGGCCGGGGCCGACCTCGGTGACCGCGCGCCGGGTCCGGTGGGCCACCGGCGCCACCCGCGCCGTCTCCCGAGGCAGCCGCAGCCGGGTCAGCCGGTGCCGGGCCGACTCCACCACCACGATGTCCTCGCCGGCGAGGACGGCGCCGCTGGGCTCGCGCAGATCCGTGGCGAGCGTGCCGACCTCGCCGGTCACCGGGTCGTAGCGGCGCAGGGCGTGGTTGTAGGTGTCGGCGACCGCGACCGAGCCGTCCGGCAGTGCGGTGACGCCCAACGGATGCTGGAACAGCGCCTGTTCCGCGGGGCCGTCGCGGTGTCCGAAGTCGAACAGGCCGGTGCCGACGGCGGTGTGCACCGACCCGTCGGGGTCCACCCAGCGCAGCGCGCTGGTCTCGGCGTCCGCGAGCCACAGCCGGTCGGCGGTGGCCGCGAGTCCGGAGGGCTGGGCGAACCACGCCTCGGCGCCGGGGCCGTCGACCAGACCCTCATTGGCGGTGCCCGCGGTGACTGCGACGGTCCGCGCCACCGGGTCGTAGGCCCACAGCTGGTGGACGCCGGCCATGGCGATCCACACCCGGCCCTGCCACCAGGCCACGTCCCAGGGCGAGGAGAGGTCCACCTCGCGGGCCGGGCCCGAGGCCGGTGAGCCCCGCCACCACTGCTTGCCGGTGCCGGCCAGGGTGGTCACCTCGCCGGTCGCGAGGTCCAGCCGGCGCAGGGCGTGGTTGACCGTGTCGGCGACGGCCACCGAGCCGTCGTCCAGCAGGGCGAGGCCCTGCGGTTCGTTGAAGGACGCCTGCCGCGGGCCGCCGTCCGCGAGGCCCCGGGTCCCGGTGCCGAACCGCCGCAGCACCGTCTCCCCGTCCGCCGCCAGCTCGACCAGCTGGTGCCGGGTGGTGTCGCTGACCAGGAAGCCGCCGGAGGGCAGCAGCACGGCCTTGCCCGGGAAGCGCAGGGTCGTGGGCTCGGGCTCCGGCGGGACGTACGGACCGTCGCCGCGGCGCAGGGTGCCCTTCGCGCCGTGCTCGGCCTCCAGCTCCGCCACCAGCCGCTCGATGGCGTGCACATGGCCCTCGCCCGAGTGCTGGGCGACCACGTACCCCTCCGGGTCGATCACCACGAGTGTCGGCCAGGCGCGCACCGCGTACTGCTTCCACGTGGCCAGCTCCGGATCGTCCAGGACCGGGTGCGCCACGCCGTAGCGCTCCACCGCGTCCGCGACCGCCCGGTGGTCCGCCTCGTGCGCGAACTTGGGCGAGTGCACGCCGATCACCACCACCGTGTCCCGGTGCCGCTCCTCCAGCTCGCGCAGCTCGTCCAGGACGTGCAGGCAGTTGATGCAGCAGAAGGTCCAGAAGTCCAGGACGACTATGCGGCCGCGCAGGCCGGCCAGGGTGGGGCGGTGGCCTCCGGTGTTCAGCCAGCCGCCCTCGCCGGTCAGCTCGGGGGCACGGACGCGGGGGCGCCGGGGTCGTGCGGAGTCGGTCATGGCTCCAGAGTGCCACCCGTCCCCGGCACCCCGCCGGGCCTGTGGACAACGGTGCGACCCACCCGCGCGGCCTGTGGAAAAGTGGTCCGCGCCCGGCCGATCGCCCCGCGTCCGGCCGTGACGAATCCGCCGTACCGGGGAAGGGCTCAGGCATGAGATTCCTGGTACGCGACCGGCTCCTCGGCATCGGCGAGGACTACTGGATCGAGGACGAGCACGGTCAAAAGGTGTTCCTCGTCGACGGCAAGGCGATGCGGCTGCGGGACACCTTCGAGCTGAAGGACGCCCACGGCCGGGTCCTGATCGACATCCACCAGAAGATGTTCGCGCTGCGCGACACGATGGTGATCGAACGGGACGGCGAGGGCCTGGCCACGATCCGGCGCAAGCGGCTGTCCCTGCTGCGCAACCACTACCGCGTCGCGCTGGCGGACGGCACCGAACTGGACGTCAGCGGCAAGATCCTCGACCGTGAGTTCGCGGTCGAGTACGACGGCGAACTGCTGGCCGTGATCTCCCGGCGCTGGCTGCACCTGCGGGAGACCTACGGCGTGGACGTCGTACGCGACGACGCCGACCCGGCTCTCCTCATCGCCGTCGCGGTGTGCGTGATCCACCTGGCGGAGAAGGGGCGGGAACACGACTGAGCCCCGACCGCCGGCCCGGCCCGGCGGGCCCCTACCGCGCCGGCGGGACCAGTCCGAGGACGCGGTCCTTCAGCGCGGGGAACTGCTCTCGGGTGGCGGCCACCTTCGCCGGGTCGAACTCGACGGTGAGGACCTCCTCGCCGGGACCCGCCTCGGCCAGCACCTCGCCCCACGGGTCCACCACGATCGAGTGACCGGCCTGCGGAACTCCCGCGTGGGTCCCGGCCGTTCCGCAGGCGAGCACGAACGCCTGGTTCTCCACGGCCCGTGCCCGGGCCAGCAGCGTCCAGTGCGCGCGTCGCCGCTCGGGCCAGCCCGCCGGGAGCACCAGCACCTCGGCGCCGGCGTCGACGAGCCCGCGGAAGAGCTCGGGGAAGCGCAGGTCGTAGCAGGTACCCAGGCCGAGTGTGGCCTGCGGGTGCCGGACCGTCACCAGGTCCCGCCCGGCGCCCATCAGCACGGCCTCGCCCTTGTCGAAGCCGAAGCGGTGGATCTTGCGGTAGGCGGCGGCCAGTTCGCCGGAGGGGGAGAAGACGAGGGAGGTGTTGTAGAGCGTGCCCTCGTCGGTGGCGCCGTCGCCGGAGGGTGCGCGCTCGGGGATCGACCCGGCGTGCAGCCACACGCCCGCGTCGGCCGCCGCCTTGGCCATCGTCTCGTACGTCGGGCCTTCCAGCGGCTCGGCCTCGCGGCCGAACTCCTCGTAGGCGAAGGCACCGGTGGTCCACAGCTCGGGCAGCACCACCAGGTCGGCCCCGGCCTGTGCGCGCACCAGCGAGGCCGCCCGGTGCCTGCGCGAGGCGACCGATTCGCCCTCGTCGACGGCCATCTGGATCAGAGAGGCGCGCACACTACCACCGTCCTGGCATTCGAGTCGTCCACACGGGCCTACGATCGTCACGCGAAAGCACTGCCGGGGTGCCTGCCAGCAGCGTAACTTAGCTTCCCAGACACCCGCCGACGTGCAGCCGCCGCCCGCTGGCAACGCCGCCACAACCTGCCCGTGTACCGACCGCCGAGGGGTCCCGTTCCGTGAGTCTGCATCCCACCCTCCAGCCCTACGCCGACGCCTGGACGCACTCCGTCGACGCGATATCCGAGATGGTGCAGTCACTGGTCGAGGGCGAGTGGAACCGGCGGACACCGTGCCCGGGATGGTCGGTGCGCGACATCGTGTCGCATGTCATCGGGATGGACTGCGAGCTGCTCGGCGACCCGCGCCCCATCCACGCCCTGCCGCGCGACCTCTTCCACGTCACCACCGCGCACCAGCGCTACATGGAGATGCAGGTCGACGTCCGCCGCCACCACACGGCGCCGGAGATGACGGCCGAACTGGAGTACACGGTCATCCGCCGCAACCGCCAGCTGCGCAACGAGAACCGTGACCCCGCCACCACGGTGCGCGGCCCGCTGGGCAAGGACATCACCCTCGAACACGCCTACCGGATGCGCGCCTTCGACGTCTGGGTGCACGAACAGGACCTGCGCACGGCCCTCGGCCGCCCCGGCAACCTCGACTCGCCCGGCGCGCACGTCACGCGTGACGTCCTGCTGGAGGCACTGCCCAAGATCGTCGCGAAGGACGCGAACGCGCCGCGCAGTTCGGCCGTCGTCTTCGACGTGAGCGGCCCCGTCGAGTTCCTGCGCACCATCCGCGTCGACATCCAGGGCCGCGGCACCCTGGAGACCGCCCCGGCGCTCGGCCCGGTGGCCACCCTCACCCTAGACTGGGAGACCTATGTCCGGCTGGCGTGCGGCCGGGTGACCCCCGAGGCGGTGGCGGACCGCGTCAAGACCGAGGGCGACCAGGACCTGACGAAGGCCATCCTGCACAACTTCGCCGTGACCCCGTGAGGCCCGCACGGCCCCGGGGGGCCGGGTCACCCGCAAATCAGTGGTGACGGCCGGGACATCCCCCTAGCGTGCCCGGCATGACCACTGCCCTGCCCCGGCTCACCCGGCTCACCTTCCACGGCCCCCTCTCGGCCTCCCGCGCCGACGCCGTCGTCCGCCGCCTCGCCGCGAACCGCCCCCGCACCGTCCTCGACATCGGCTGCGGCTGGGGCGAGTTGCTGCTCCGGATACTGGCGGCCGTGCCCGACGCCACCGGGACCGGCGTCGATGTGAACGCCGAGGACCTCGCCCGCGCCCGGCACAACGCCGAGGAACGCGGGCTCGCCCACCGGGTGGAGTTCGCCGAGGAGTCCGCCCTCGGGACCCGGCGCGGACCGGCCGATCTGGTGCTCTGCCTGGGCGCCACCCAGGCCCTCAGCCAGGCCGAACCCGCCACCGCCGAGGCCCTGCGCGAGCTGCGCCGCCTGGTGAGCGACGACGGCCGGGTGCTGGTCGGCGAGGGCTTCTGGGAGCGGCCGCCCACCGAGGCCGAACTGTCGGGCATGTGGCCGGGCGCCACCGCCGGCGACCACTACGACCTCGCGACCCTGCTCGATCTCGCCGTCGCCGCCGGTTTCCGGCCGGAGTGGACCGAGACCGCGAGCCGCGAGGAGTGGGAGGAGTTCGAGTCGGGCTACCAGGCGGACCTGGAGGTCTGGCTCGCCGCTCACCCGGACCACCCGTCGGCGGCCGAGACCCGGGCCCGCCTGGACCGGCACCGGGCCCAGTGGATGAGCTACCGGGGCGTCCTCGGGATCGCCTACCTCACCCTCGTACCGGAACGGCGCTGACCCGGGCCCGGCCCGGGCTCACGCCGGTACGTGCACCGTCTCCACCCGGCTCGCCACCAGCCGTTCCCGCTCCCTGCGGGCCGCCCGGCCGCGCAGCCGCAGGATCTGGCTGAGGCCGAGCGCCTGGAGGACGAACACCGCGCTGAACGCGACCGTGTAGTTGTCGTCCGTCGCGTCCAGCAGCACGCCGATCGCGAGCAGCGTCGTCATCGAGGCGATGAAGCCGCCCATGTTGGTGATCCCGGAGCCGGTGCCCTGCCGCTCGGGCGGGTTGGCGGGGCGGGTGAAGTCGAACCCGATCATCGAGGCCGGACCGCACGCGCCGAGCACCACGCACAGCACGATCAGCAGCCACATCGGCGCGTGCGCACCGGGGTGAAAGAGGGTCGCCGCCCACAGCAGCGCCGTCGCCGCGACGGTGCCCAGCGCGAGCGGCAGCCGGGCGGTGTGGTGCCGGGCCACGATCTGGCCGTAGACCAGGCCCACCACCATGTTGGACAGCACCACCAGGGTCAGCAGTTCACCGGCCGTGGCCCGGCTCAGGCCCTGCGCCTCGACGAGGAACGGCAGGCCCCACAGCAGCAGGAAGACCATCGCCGGGAACTGGGTGGTGAAGTGCACCCACATGCCGAGGCGGGTGCCCGGCTCGCGCCAGGCCTCGGCGATCTGCCGGCGGACGTAGGCGGAGCCCCGGTGCCCGGACGGCTCGGGCTCGTGCCCCTCGGGGTGGTCCTTCAGGAAGAGCAGCGTCAGCACGAGGACGACCACACCGGCCAGCGCGCTGCCCGCGAACGCCTGCGTCCAGCCGATGCTGTGCAGCAGCCGGGCCAGGACGAGGGTGGAGATCAGGTTGCCCGCCATGCCGACCAGGGCGGCGAGCTGCGCGACCATCGGGCCGCGCCGGGCGGGGAACCAGCGGGTGCCCAGCCGCAGCACGCTGATGAAGGTCATCGCGTCGCCGCAGCCCAGCAGCGCCCGGGAGGCGAGCGCGGTGCCGTAGGAGGGGGAGAAGGCGAAGCCCAGCTGGCCGATGGTGAACAGCACGGCGCCCAGCCCCAGCACCTTCTTGGTGCCGAGCCGGTCGACCATCAGGCCGACGGGTATCTGCATGCCCGCGTAGACCAGCAGCTGGAGTATGGAGAAGGTGGACAGCGCGGAGGCGTTCACATGGAAGCGGGCCGCCGCGTCGAGGCCGGCCACCCCCAGCGAGGTGCGGAAGACGACGGCGACGAAGTAGACCGCGACGCCTACGGACCACACGACGACGGCCCGCAGGCCGCCGGGCGGGTCGCTCGGAAGGGTGACCTTGCTCATCGGGCCTCCCCCCGCGCCAGAAGCGACACCCGGCTCACGTGCCGGTGCACGACCCCGACGGCCGCGTCCGTGTCCCCGGCCCGCAGCGCGTCCAGGATCTCCGCGTGCTCGGCGAGGGTCCTCGCGACCCGGTCGGGATGGGAGTACATGACGGCGACGCCCATCCGCAGCTGGCGGTCGCGCATCTGGTCGTAAAGGCGGGAGAGGATCTCGTTGCCCGCGCTGCGGACGATCTCGGCGTGGAAGCAGCGGTCGGTCACCGCGGCCCCGGCCAGATCGCCCGAGGCGACCTGCGCCTTCTGCTGCTCCAGCAGCTCGGCCAGCCGCTCCACCAGCCCCGGCGGGGCGGGTACGGCCTTGCGGGCGGCGTACTCCTCCACCAGCAGCCGGGTCTCCACCACGTCGGAGATCTCCTGCGCGGAGACGGGCAGGACCAGGGCGCCCTTCTTGGGGTAGAGCCGGATCAGGCCCTCGACCTCCAGCCGCAGCAGCGCCTCCCGCACGGGGGTGCGCGACACCCCTACGGCCTCGGCCAGCTCGCCCTCGGTGAGGAGGGTGCCGCCCTCGTAGCTGCGGTCGAGGACGCCCTGCTTGACGTGGGCGTAGACCCGGTCGGCGGCGGGGGGCTGCTTGGTGGGCGGGGAGGAGTGCGGGACGGCCGTTTTCATGCCTACAGGATAGATACAACAGGTACGCAACGCGTCCTGGTATCCACGATGCGGACATGACCCGGATCACCCCCGGCGGCCGCACAACCTTCTGTGCTACCTACGTGTCACACATGTGCGGCCCCACTCTCGCCACCTCAACTCGGCCGCATCCAGGGGCATTCCAGACAATCGGGGTATTTACTTTGATTACCGGCATCAAGGGCATCCGCCTCCGCCGAGCCACCGCCGTCGCCGTCACCTCCGGCGCGCTGCTCGCCGCCGGCGCCCTCTCCGCGGCGCCCGCGCAGGCCGTCACGACGCCTTCGATCGTGGCCAAGGGCGGCTACGTGATGAACAACGCGAACGGTTCGTCGCTGTACACCAAGGCCGCGGACACCACGCGATCCACCGGCTCCACCACCAAGATCATGACCGCCAAGGTCGTGCTGGCGCAGAAGAACCTGAACCTCGACGCCACGGTGACGATCCAGAAGGCGTACAGCGACTACGTCGTCAAGAACAACGCCTCCCAGGCACACCTGATCGTGGGCGACAAGGTGACCGTCCGTCAGCTGCTGTACGGCCTGATGCTGCCGTCCGGCTGCGACGCCGCCTACGCCCTCGCGGACAAGTACGGCTCCGGCTCCACCCGCGCCGCCCGCGTGTCCAACTTCATCGGCAAGATGAACAGCGCCGCGAAGAGCCTGGGTCTCAAGCACACGCACTTCGACTCCTTCGACGGCATCGGCAACGGCAAGAACTACTCGACGCCGCGCGATCTGACGAAGATCGCCAGCAGCGCGATGAAGAACTCCACGTTCCGCACCATCGTCAAGACCAAGTCGTACACGGCCAAGACGAAGACCAAGACCGGCGGCACCCGCACGATGGGCACGTGGACCAACACCAACACGCTGCTCAGCAGTTACAGCGGCACCATCGGCGTGAAGACCGGCTCCGGCCCCGAGGCGGGGTACTGCCTGGTCTTCGCCGCCACCCGTCACGGCAAGACGGTCATCGGCACCGTCCTCGCCTCCAGCTCCGTCAACCAGCGCCAGTCGGACGCCACGAAGCTCCTCAACTACGGCTTCGCCAAGCTCGGCTGACCTTCGGCCGCACTCCCGGGCCCGTCGCACCCAGCGGCGGGCCCTTTCCGCTGCCCGGACCCGGGCGGGGCCCGGGAGGATCCGGCCGGAGTGCCACGATGAAGCGAATGGTGCTAGCTTCATTAGCACCATGCTGCTGCATCTGGACACCACCGACACCCGCCCCCTGCACGAGCAGGTCGCGGCGGCGATCCGGCGGGCCGTCGCGGAGGGCGAGTGCCGCGCGGGCGAGCGCCTGCCCTCGGCCCGCGACCTCTCCACGGCCCTGGACATCAACGTCAACACCGTCCTGCGCGGCCTGCGCGAACTGCGGGACGAAGGCCTGCTGGAGTTCCGCCGGGGCCGGGGCATCACCGTCGCCGAGGGCGCCGCGGCCCCCCGCTCGGGCCTCCAGATCAAGGTGCGGGAACTGGTCGCGGAAGCCTCCCGGCTGGGATACAGCCGGACCGATCTCATCGACATGATCCGGGGGTTGTCATGACGGACGGACACGACGGAGGGCTCGGCCGGCACCGCGCCGCGCCCTGGGTGCTCGCCGGCGCTACGGCGGCCGTGGCGGCGCTGCTGGCCGTGCTGCCCTGGACCCAGCGGGACCGGCTTCCCGACCGGCTGGCCACCCACTGGAGCGGCGGCTCGGCGCCCGACGGCTCGATGCCGCTGTGGCAGGCCTGCGCGTTCCCCACCGCGGTCTGGCTGCTCATCGCCCTCGCCGTGAGCGTGCGCCGGCGCCGCGCCTGGGCCTCGACGCGCGCCTGGGCCGCGATCGCCCTGGCCCCCGCCGGTGTCGTCCTCCTCGGTGCCCAGGTGTCCATCGTCGGCGCCAACCTCGACCGCGCCGACTGGCACCAGGCCCGGCAGCCGTCCTGGTGGATCGCCGTGACGCTGGCCCTGGCCGCGGTCGCCGGGGTGATCGCCTGGCGGCTGACCGTCCGCGCCGCCTCCGCCGCGCCCCGGGCCGGGACCCCGGCGCTGGACCTGCCGCGGGACGAGCGGCTGGTCTGGTTCTCCCGCGCGGCCAACCCCTGGCTGCAACTGCTGTCCGCGGTCGCCGGTGTGGCCGCCGTGGGCTCGGCCGTGGGACTGGCACTGGGCCTGGCCCCCGCCGGGACGCTCGGGATCGTGTGCGCCTCCTGCGCGGTCGTCGCCCTCGCGGGCACCGTCTCCTCCTCGGTCCGGGCGAAGGTCTCGGAGGCCGGGCTGGAGATCTCCTTCGGCCCGTTCGGCCGGCCCGTCCGCCGCTGGTCCCCCGACGCCCTCGAATCCGCCCGCGCCGAGCGGCGCCTGCCCTCCCAGGTCGGCGGCTGGGGCTACCGCATCAGCGGCCTCGGCACCACGGTCATGCTCCGCGCCGGCGACTGTCTGGTCGTACGGCCCCGGGGCCGGCGCTCCGACTTCGCGGTGAGCCTGGACGACGCGGAACGGGGCGCGGCCCTGCTGAACGCGCTCCGCGCGCGTCAGTCCCGGCCCAGCCGGTCGTAGGTCTCGAAGGTGTACGCGGCGTCGTAGGTCATCAGGTTCCCTTCCGCTGCGGGCAGTGCGAGGCGCCGGTCGAGGACGGTGGTGAGGGGACCGCAGTGTTCGGCGGCGGGCGCGGTGAAGGTGTCGTCATAGGCCGAGAACTCGATCAGCGGCGGGTCCTGGGACACCCAGGTGGACGGGCCCGAGCGCGTCAGCCGGAAGTCCACGGGGGCGCTCGCGCCTATCTCGCAACCGGGCGCCAGCCGCGGGCCGAGGAGGCGGAAGCGGAGGCTGAACCGGCCGGTGTAGAAGTCCGAACGGCCGCCGTACTCGGGCTGTATCGCGAGGTGCCGGACGGGTCCGGGGCCTGCGGGCAGGGCGGTCGGCGTGGTGTGCATCGCTCCCCACACCTGCCCGTCGCCGCCGTCCGGCAGGGGGCCCTCGGCGTGCGTCATGGTGATCGGGGCGAGCTGCACGGACACCGCGCCCATGGTCAACCTCGGTGCGGCCGTGTGCACTTCGCATCTCCAGCGGGCCGGGTCGACGCCGTCGGGAAGGGCCGGGCAGTCACGGAAGCCGGCCTCGGGCACCGGGGTCGCGGCGGAGGCGAATCCGGCGGACGGCAACGCCGGTGACGGGGACGTGACGGCCAGAGGAGTGGTGGGCGGGGACGCGGCCGGGAGGGGCGCGGAGTAGGCGGCACCGGGAGCGCAGACCGCCGCCGTACCGGCGAGGACGGCGGCGCCCACGAGGACGGCGGCGCGGCGAGCGGAACCCGAACGGGGCCCGGCTGCGGGGGATTTCGTCATGGCACCAGCGTGCCGTCCGCGATCACATCCTCACCATCCGTGACTTCCCTGGCGGAACCCTGATCCGCCCCTGAGTGACCGTCAGGGACGGGCCGCACCGGCGCCGCCGGTGGCCGTGGTGAGCGCCGCCGCACGGTGAGGCCCCTGCCCGTGTGTCGCGCACGGACAGGGGCGGCTGGTGGGCCGTGCCAGGACGGTCAGGCGCTGCCGTTGTAGTAGGTGACGTCCCAGTGCAGGGCGCCCTTCTTGGGCTTCTCGTAGGCGTAGACGTTGCCGTTGGCCGACTTGTAGAGCTTGGCGCCGTCACCGCGCGTGCCCGCCGAGCGGAAGTGCTTGCGGATGTAGGTGTCCAGGCAGTTGGTCACGTGCAGGTCGACCTTGTAGCCGTTGTCGTGGCGGTACTTGCCCGTCCGGCTGTGGCCCTTCTCGGTGCCCGCCGTGACCGTCACCGCGCAATGACTCGTGCGCTTCAGGGCGATGACGCCGGAGACGGTGGTGCGGCGAATGCCCGTGAACGACGTGCACCTGCTGTCGTCGCGGTTGTCGCAGTGCCCGGACGAGGTCCAGGACACCCCGTGGGCCCGGAACTCCTTGGCCGCCTGGGCGTGGGTGTACGTCACCGGTGCGACGGCGGACGCCGGCGCGGTCGCGGCCAGCGGCAGGCCGAGCGCGGCCACGAACACGGTGGCGAGGGCGGAACTACGCAAACCAGTCACCTTTTTCCTTCGCGTTCCTTCGAGGAAGCTCTTCGCCGGGAGCGGTCCAGCGGGCGGGTACGGCTCGACGACGGCTGTCAGCACGCCCACTTGTGGGACCGCAGGTACGTGCCGACGCCCTTGAGGTTGGCGCGCCGGCCGCTGGTCAGGCAGAACATCTTCGTGCCGCCGTAGTCGGCGGCGGTGTACGCCGAGACCGGCGCGCCGGACTCGCCGTGGTTGTACGCCGACTGCACGCGGGTTCCCCTGGCCCACTTGCAGGTCCGGGACCCGGCGAGCCAGTCGGCGTCGTCGACCCGCCACTCGCACCGCTGCCCCGTCCCGTTGTCACCGCTCCACACGCAGAACAGGCCGTGCGCGCAGTCGTTGTACGAGGTGGCGGGCGCCGCCTGGGCGGCGGGGGTCAGACAGGCGGCGGACATGGCCACGGTGGCGAACAGCACCGTGAGCCCACGGGGCCGGCCGGATTGCGTCGTCATCGAACCTCCGGAGCGAAGAGCGGAACTGCGCCTGGAGCCGGGCACCCGGCTCCGGCAAGGAGAACTCTGGTCACCGTCCGGGAGCGCTGAGAAGGCGTGCCGGACGGGCGCGTGAGGTGTGCGCCGGGGGTGCGTCCCGCCGGCGCTCCCCGGAGCCCGCCGGGCATGCTCCCGATTCACCCGCGAGGAGGAGGGGAGGTTGACGGCCGGAGGCGCCAACGCGGCGCTCGGACCAGGCCACTTCCGGTGAGACCGCCGTAGAATGACTCCATCGGTGGGCCACTGGTGCCGCCGATGACGGGGGGTACGACCATGAGCACTCGACGGACCGGGCAGGAGCACGGGCAAGGCGCCGACCTGCATGTCTCGTCCCAGGACCTCACCAAGCTGGCGAACGACCTCGGTCATATGCAGGACCACCTCGACCAGCAGGTCGGACGCATGGACGAACTGGTCGACCGCATCGAGGCCGGCTGGCAGGGCCCGGCGGCGAGGGCGTACCGGGAGTTCCACCGGGCGGCGGCGGAGGATGCCGTGCGGATCCGGGAAGTGATGAAACAGCTGGAGGAGGCCGTGCGGTTGAGCCGCGACGGCTTCAGTTCCGACGATCTCCAGGTGCTCGAGCACATGCGGCGGATCCACATCGACATCGACAGCCGCTCCGGGACGCCGGACAAGCCGCTCTGCCACGGTTACCGACACAAGGGGGATCATGTCTGCCGGTTCCGCCGACGACCACATCACCGTCTCGTTCTCCACCCTGCACGAACTCGCCTCCGACCTGGAGGACATCCTCAAGCAGCTCAACGGCCGGCTGGAGGACCTGTTCGACCGCGTGGAGCCCGTCGTCCTGTCCTGGAAGGGCGAGGCCCGCGAGGTGTTCGTGCAGAAGCTCGACGAGTGGGACCGCTCGGCCCAGGACCTCCAGGCGGCCCAGAAATGGCTGCACGCGTACGTGACCACCGGCCACGCCAACTACGCGGCGGCGCACCGTGCGGTACTGCGCGGCTGGGGAGCGGCCTGATGGCAACCCCGCCCCCACCGCAGCCGTCTCCCTCCACCACCCCCTCCGCGAACCCGAACCCTCCGGACGAGCCGAGCGAGCCCAAGCTGCCGTCTCCCAGCCCCGGCCCGTCCCCGGACCCGAACTACAAGCCCCCTCCGCCGCCGCCCACCGGGGCCGACGGCCGGCCGTCGGACGCCCGCCGCAAGTGGGAGCGGGAGCAGCTGAAGCAGCCCGCGCCGGGCAGTGACGGCAAGGGTTTCCACATCGAGCCCGGTCACGTGTACTACACGTCCGCCCTCATCCGTGACGAACAGTTCACCTTCCACAAGGCGGCCATACAGCTGGTCGAGGACGTGCACCACCGGCAGGCGGCCGGGAAGGGATCGGGCGCCGACGACTTCGCGAAGGCCTACGACGAGGTCGCCAAGCTGTTCCTGGAGGTCTGGGCGAAGGCCGTGGCCAGCATCGGCGGGGTCGCCGTCGGGCTGACCCTCACCGCGAACAACTACGTGGCGGCCGACTGGTCGTCCCGCGGCATCTTCGGGCCGCCCCCGCGCAGGGATCCTCCGATCGGCGTGGGCAAGGCGTCCTACGGCCCGGTCGCCTCGATCAAGTGGACGGGCACCGGCGACGGCACGGACGTCCCCATCCTGGGCGCGATCGGCGAAGTACCCGACTTCCTGGCGGATCTGATCAAGCCCGCCATCGAGGAAGGCCTGCGGCTGGGCAAGACCGCCGAGATCACCCCCGGGGCCGAGACCGACGACCTGCGCAGCATCGGGAACGCCTGGGAGGCCGCGGGCAAGGCCGCGCAGAAGTCCGCCGACGCGTTCACCGGCTGCGTCGCGTACCTGACCGACGGCGGCAACAGCGATTGGCAGGGCGCCATGAACGCGTTTTGCCAGTCGATCTGGGGCACCACCGCGTGGGGGCGCAGCTGGAAGCCGGACGGCGGCTTCATGGGCCCGGGGGACACCGGCGGCCGGGACTGGCGCACCAATCCCTCGGTGGCGCCGTCTGCCCGCCGCCCCATCATCGACGTCCTGAAGAAGACCGGCGACGAGATGAAGACGGCGTTCCACGACGCGGCGACCGCCGCGGAGAAGTGCCGGAAGATCACCGAGCACCTGGCCACCGAGGCGGCCAAGGCGACGGTCAAGGACCTGACGCCCGACGGCTTCAGCTGGGAGGAGTTCACCAAGTTCGCCGCCATCGCGACGTTCGGCAAAGTGGTCGCCGTCTTCCGCTCGCACATGGACAAGTCCGGCGCCGACAAGGCTGTGGAGGACTGCCACAAGGCGTTCCACGAGCAGGCGGCCAAGCTCAGGGCGCTCATCCCCGAGCTGAACGAGGCGTCGCTGAGCGCTCCGACGTTCGTGGCGGAAGAGGCGCGCGCGGAGGCGTTCGGCGCACGCTCGCTCAACGACTTCAAGAACGAGCACAAGTGGAGCACGCCGGGTGACGCGGACCACGGGGTCTACAAGGTGGATCTCGCCTCGACGGAGTGGATGCAGAACTCGCACACCGTCACCAAGCATGTCGGTCTGACGGACGAGCAGTTGGCGCAGCGGTTGCGGGACGAGCTGAAGAAGCCGCCCCGCCCCGGAACGGACTGGCCCTATGGGCAGCCCATGGTCGGGGAGGCGTCGACCTTCACCGACCTGGAGTCCGCGCAGAAGATGACGCAGTACAACATCGACCAGAACTCCAAGCAGATCAGCGAATGGATAGCCGCGCAGAAGGAAGAGGAGCCCGGTAAACGGAAACGCCTGGACATCAGCGTTCCCAATACCCCGTACGGAGACAGCGGCCGGAGCATCAGCAAGACGGAGCTCAAGAGCGATCCCTTCCCGGCGGACAAGGCGAGGAATGTGCAGGGCGTCGAAACACGTCTCGTGTACAACGAGGATCTCGATCCCCCGTTCACCGTCATGACCTCGATGCCGAAGAACCTCTGAGAAGTAGGATGAGCGCATGACAAATCCGGGATCCGTGGATTACTGGAGCCTTGAGGGCGCCCGCGTGCTCCTGTCCCCGTACGACCGGTGGGGCACGGGAATTCCCGACGACCCCGCCCAATGGCAGTCGCGGCTGTTCCCCCTCATCCGCGGAATGCGGAATGCGGAACAGGACGGCGGCCGAAATCTCCGCGAGATCGCCGCCGAACTGCGCGTGGCCGCGGACCTCTTCGACGCCGACCCGACGCACGAGGCACTCGGTCGCATTCCCCGTGCGGAGACCGAGGACCGCACGCCCCGGGTGCTCCGGGAGATCGCCGAGCATCTGGTGAGCGGGAAATGGCGGTCCGGTGAAGACGTCCCCCTGACCACGGGCGAGCTGCGGCTGCGCTTCCCGCGCTTCTCCCAGATCCTGCCGGTCTACTGGGGCCAGGACGGCGTCGCGATCAGCGACGGGATGCAGGACTCCTCCGTGGAAGACGGAATCCGCATGTTCATCGAGGAGACGCACCCGCAGTGCCCGTGGCAGCTGCCGAGTGTCGTGTCCGAGTGCTACCAGGCCCTCGCGCTCTTCCACACCGAGGACCAGCTGGACATGTTCTTCTCCCTGGAGGGGATGGGCGGCGGGTCGGGCAGCGCGGACTTCCTCGACTTCTTCCCGCTGCTCGCCCGGCACTGCATCGAGCACCTGAGGGAAGCCCACTCGCCGCTGTGGACACCCGGCCAGGACCGGCCGAGGGGGGACGCCGGCTAGATGCGCACCCGATCCGCCACCTACCCCGACCGGGAAACCGCCCAGTGGGCCACCCAGCAGGTCGTCACCGCCAATGAGCAGCTCATTCACCGCTGGCTCGCGCAGTCCACGCGGGCGCGGTTGACGATCGAGGCGGCCTGGCCCGCGCGGCAGGAGCCGGTCGGGCGGGTGTTGTTGCAGGCGATGATGCTGGCGGGCCGGGAGCCCGTCGAGGCGCGGGCCGCCCGGGTGGTCCTCAGGAGGGACCCCGCGCGCCCGCACGGGTTCGCCGTGCACGCCACCTTCCCGATCCATCTGTAGCGACCCGTAGAGGCTGACCACCGTGCCCCTGAGCCCCCTCGAACACGACCGCCGGTACGGCGAACTCGACCAGGTCATGCGCGCCTACCTGGGGCAGCCCGCCGACGACACCCCGGAGCAGGCCGGTCGGGCGCTCACCGCCTACCTCCGGCACACCTGGCACAGCCGGCCCTGGGCCCTCGCCGTCGCCGAGCGGCAGTTGCGGGAGTACGCCGACAACCCGCCCGGACGGCTTCGGCTGCGCCTCGGGGAGTTCTACGCGATTCCCGACGTCGGGCTGGACCAGGGCGAGATCCAGTCCTGGCTGCGCTGCCTCGCCGACCACATCAGGGCGAGCATCGAGACCGGCGAGGTGCCGGCGCCCGCGGCGCCCGTCACCCACTGGGAGTGGCACGCCCGGTTCCCGGAACTCGGGCAGTTCCTCGGGGGATGGTTCTCCCAGGACATGCCGGACGAGTTCGACGACCACCACGCCGCCGTCGAGGACTACCGGCGCACCACCGACCCGCAGCTCGTCGCCCGCCTCGCGGGCGAGCTACAGGAACTGCTCGCGCTGGACCTGGACGAGTCCGACTACGCCCTCGCCGTCGCGGAACTCGGCATGGAGGTCGACCCGCCGGCGCCCTACTCGCCCAGCGGCTGGCTGGCACTCGTCGCCGGACAGCTCGCAGCGCCCGCGGGCGGGAACTGAGCCACGCGCTTCGGGACCGAGCCGCGCGCCCCGGGGCCGAGGCCGCCGCACCACAGGACAGGGCCGCGCACCCCGACCGGGTGCGCGGCCCTTGTCACGGCCTCCGCTGGGCCGTCACGCCCAGGTGATCAGCCGCTTCGGCTGCTCCAGGATCGCCGCCACGTCGGCGAGGACCTTGGAGCCCAGCTCGCCGTCGACCAGGCGGTGGTCGAAGCTCAGGGCCAGGGTCGTGACCTGGCGGGGCTTGACCTTGCCCTTGTGGACCCAGGGCTGGAGCTTGATCGCGCCGATCGCGAGGATCGCCGACTCGCCGGGGTTGAGGATCGGCGTACCGGTGTCGACGCCGAAGACGCCGACGTTGGTGATGGTCACCGTGCCGCCCTGCATCGCCGACGGGGAGGTCTTGCCCTCGCGCGCCGTGGACACCAGCTCACCGAGCGCGTCGGCCAGTTGGGGCAGCGTCTTGTCGTGCGCGTCCTTGATGTTCGGCACGATCAGACCGCGCGGGGTGGCCGCCGCGATGCCCAGGTTGACGTAGTGCTTGACCACGATCTCCTGGGCCGCCTCGTCCCAGGACGCGTTGATGTCCGGGTTGCGCTTGATGGCGACCAGCAGGGCCTTGGCGATCAGCAGCAGCGGATTGACCCGCCGGCCCTGCATCTCCTTGTCCTGCTTCAGCTCCTCGACCAGCTTCATGGTGCGGGTCACGTCCACCGTCACGAACTCCGTGACGTGCGGCGCCGTGAACGCCGAGCCGACCATCGCCGCCGCCGTCGCCTTGCGCACACCCTTGACGGGGATGCGGGTCTCCCGGGCGCCGTCGTACGTCACCACGGGGGCGGGAGCGGCGGCCGGAGCGGCGGGGGCCGCCACCGGCTCGGGCGCGGCCACCGGCGTGGCCGCCGCGTGGACGTCCTCGCGGGTGATGACGCCGTCCGGGCCGGACGGGGTGACCGTCGCCAGGTCGACGCCGAGGTCCTTGGCCAGCTTGCGCACCGGAGGCTTGGCCAGCGGGCGGGAGCGGTCCGCCACGGGGGCGTGGCCGTTCAGCTCGGCCTGGACGGCCTCGGCCGGCGCCGGGACGGTGACCTCGGGGCCCTTGCGGGGGCGGCGCTTGGTGGAGGACGTCGACACGCCGTAGCCCACCAGGACCGGCTGGCGGCCCTCGGCCTTGGGCTCCTCGGCGGGCGCCGCGGGGGGCGCCGACACCTCGGGCTCAGCGGGCGCCGGGGCCGGGGCTCCGCCCGCGACCTCCACCGTGATGATGGCGGTGCCCACGTCGACCGTGGTCCCCTCGGGGAAGCGCAGTTCGCGGACCACGCCGTCGTAGGGGATGGGCAGTTCGACGGCCGCCTTGGCGGTCTCGACCTCGCACACCACCTGGCCGTCGGTGACCGTGTCGCCCGGCTGGACGTACCACTTGAGGATCTCGGCCTCGGTCAGGCCCTCGCCCACGTCGGGCATCTTGAACTCGCGTACGGACGCGTCCGTCATCGTCGTCACGACCCTCTCCCTCAGTACGCCAGCGAGCGGTCGACGGCGTCGAGCACGCGGTCCAGGTCCGGCAGGTACTCCTCCTCCAGGCGGGCCGGCGGGTACGGGGCGTGGTAGCCGCCGACCCGGAGCACCGGGGCCTCCAGGTGGTAGAAGCAGCGCTCGGTGATCCGGGCGGCGATCTCCGCGCCGGAACCGAAGAACACCGGGGCCTCGTGGACCACGACCAGGCGGCGGGTCTTCTCCACCGAGGCCTGGACGGCGTCGAAGTCGAGTGGGGAGACCGAGCGCAGGTCCAGGACCTCCAGCGACTTGCCCTCCTCGGCGGCCGCGGCGGCGGCCTCCTGGCAGAGCTTCACCATCGGACCGTACGCCGCCAGCGTCAGGTCGGTGCCCTCGCGGACCACCTGCGCCTTGTGCAGCGGGGCGGGGATGGCCTCGACGTCCACCTCGGCCTTGTCCCAGTAGCGGCGCTTGGGCTCGAAGTAGATCACCGGGTCGTCGCTCTGGATGGCCTGCTGCATCATCCAGTAGGCGTCCGAGGCGTTCGAGGGGCTGACGACCTTCAGGCCGGCCACGTGCGCGAACAGGGCCTCGGGGGACTCCGAGTGGTGCTCGACCGCGCCGATGCCGCCGCCGTAGGGGATGCGCACCACGACGGGCATCTTGACCTTGCCCAGCGAGCGCGCGTGCATCTTGGCGAGCTGGGTGACGATCTGGTCGTAGGCCGGGAAGACGAAGCCGTCGAACTGGATCTCCACCACCGGCCGGTAGCCGCGCAGGGCCAGGCCGATCGCGGTGCCGACGATGCCGGACTCGGCGAGCGGGGTGTCGATGACCCGGCTGTCGCCGAAGTCCTTCTGGAGGCCGTCCGTCACCCGGAAGACGCCGCCGAGCTTGCCGACGTCCTCACCCATGACCAGGACCTTGGGGTCGGCCTCCAGGGCGCGGCGCAGCGACTCGTTGATGGCCTTGGCCATCGCCATCTTCTCGGCCATCTCAGTGACCCCCTTCTGCGTCCGCGAACGACGCCTGGTAGGCGGCGAACTGGGCCCGCTCCTCGTCGACGAGCGCGTGCCCGTCCGCGTACACGTTCTCGAAGATGGCGAAGTGGTCCGGGTCGGGCATGGCGCGGACCGCTTCGCGCACTCGCTTGCCCAACGCCTCGGACTCGGCCTCGAGTTCCTCGAAGAATCCCTCGTCCGCGTGGTTCGAGGCCTCCAGGTAGCGGCGAAGGCGCAGGATCGGGTCCTTGGCCTCCCACGCCTGGCGCTCCTCGTCGCCGCGGTAGCGGCTGGGGTCGTCGGAGGTGGTGTGGGCGCCCATGCGGTAGGTGAACGCCTCGACCAGGGTCGGGCCCTCGCCGTTGCGGGCGCGCTCCAGGGCCCACTTGGTGACCGCCAGGCAGGCGAGCACGTCGTTGCCGTCCACGCGCACGCCCGGGAAGCCGTAGCCCTGGGCGCGCTGGTAGAGCGGCACCCGGGTCTGCTTCTCGGTCGGCTCGGAGATCGCCCACTGGTTGTTCTGGCAGAAGAACACCACGGGCGCGTTGTAGACCGCGGAGAAGGTGAAGGACTCGGCCACGTCGCCCTGGCTGGAGGCGCCGTCGCCGAAGTAGGCGATGACCGCCGAGTCGGCGCCGTCCTTGGCCACGCCCATCGCGTAGCCGGTGGCGTGCAGCGTCTGGGAGCCGATGACGATCGTGTACAGGTGGAAGTTGTTGCCGTTGGGGTCCCAGCCGCCGTTGTTCACACCGCGGAACATGCCGAGCAGATTGGTCGGGTCCACCCCACGGCACCAGGCGACGCCGTGCTCGCGGTAGGTCGGGAAGACGTAGTCGTCCTCGCGGGTGGCGCGGCCGGAACCGATCTGGGCGGCCTCCTGGCCGAGCATCGAGGCCCACAGGCCCAGCTCGCCCTGGCGCTGCAGGGCGGTGGCCTCGGCGTCGAAACGACGGGTGAGCACCATGTCGCGGTAGAGGCCGCGCAGGTCTTCGGGGGTGAGGCCGGCGACGTAGGAGTCGTACTCGGCGTTCTTGACCCGCTTGCCCTCCGGCGTCAGAAGCTGCACGAGAGCGGGCTCGGTGCTCTTACCGGCGCCGGCGCGCGCGGTGCGCGGGGCCCGGGTGGTGCTGGTGGTGCGCTTGGCGCCGGTGGCTCCGGACGTCGTCCCGGCGGTGCCGGTCTTGCTGCCGGTGGTGCCGGCTTTGCCTGCGGCGCTGCGCTTGCGCGCGGCACTGCTGTCCACGGTCACGTGTGCTCCTCCGTCGTTCCGGCCCCCGGGGTTGCCGGTAGGCCAGTGCGGCTCACCTGTTTCGACCACCGGGCACGGGGTGGGTGCCACTCGGCCGGGAACAGGCGTGACAGGTGCCCCGGCGAGCGCCCTGCAACCATTACGTTACCCAGTGCTCCACAATTCTGTGAAACCCCACCTGACCTGCGATTTTGCTTGGATTTCCAAGTAAATCGAGATGGTGCGGAAGCGTGCTGGTCACAGCCTTGTGGCAAGGCCGGAGCACCCGCACGTTATCCCGCTCACCCAGGTGACGGGAAGAGTTCGCGGTGGATACCGGAATACACGTGTGCGTTCACGGCGGTACACCCTGTGACCGAATGCGATCAGCGCTGACTTCCTGTGACAATGCCCAGCTCACAGGCCTTTTCGGTGCCCTAGCATCTCCGGCGTGCCGCGCCCTTGTGTACCACCCCCCGTGCCCCCGGTGGGCGCCCTTCTACGCCTTTACGACACCGCGGGTACCGCTGTGGCCTGCGAACCGGTCGACCAGGGCCTGCTCAATCGCGGCTACCGGCTGTGCACCACGCGCGGCCGCTATTTCCTCAAGCACCACTTCGATCCCGACACCGCCGACCCGGCCGCCATCGAACGCCGGCACCGGGCCACCCAGCGCCTGGCCGACCTGGGCGTCCCGGTCGCCGTGCCGCTCGCGCACCGCGAGGGCCGCACCGTCGCCGTGATCGGCGGCCACGCCTACGCCCTGCACCCCTGGATCGACGGCGGGCACCGCGACGGCGGCCAGCTCACCCGCTCGGAGAGCGCCCGTCTCGGGGCGCTGCTCGGCGCCGTGCACGCCTGTCTGGAGCGCGTGATGCCGCCCAAGGGGCGCACCCGCCCGGCCACCGGACCGCATCCCGTGCAGAGCGCCGATCCCGCCGACACCTTCGACCTCATCGGCCGGCTGCTCGCCCGGGTGCGCCGGCACCGTCCCGCCGACGCCTTCGACGCGCTGGCCCGGCACCGGCTGCTGGAGCGGCGCGCACTGCTGGAGCGGCACGCGGACCGGCGCCCGCCGCCCGGCGGACCGGTCGGCTGGGTGCACGGCGACTTCCACCCGTTCAACCTGCTCTACAGGGACGGCGCCCCCGCGGCCATCGTGGACTGGGACCGGCTCGGCGTGCAGCCGCGCGCCGAGGAGGCGGTACGCGCCGCCGCGATCTTCTTCGTCCGCCCGGAGGGCACACTGGACCTGCCGAAGGTGCGGGCGTACGCCCGCGCGTACCGGCGCGCGGCCGGCGCCACCTCCGGGGAACTGACGGCGGCCGTGCACCGGGTGTGGTGGGAGCGGTTGAACGACTTCTGGATGCTGCGCTGGCACTACGAGCGCGGCGACACCCGCGCCGACTGCCAGTTCCCGGCCGCCTCCGCGCTCGCGGTGTGGTGGACCCGGCAGTACGACGCGGTGTGCGAGGCGTTCACCCGGTGACCGGCGGCGCCGCTCAGCCGGTGGGCAGGCCCGCCCCGCCGGCCGACAGGCCGCCGTCGTTGGTGGTGCCGCCGCCGTTGGCGCCCGCGTCCGTGCCGCCGTCCGAGCTGCCGGCGTCCGTGCCGCCGTCGCCGGTCCCCGCGTCCGCGCCGCCGCTCGACGGGTCCGCGGGCTGCGAGGCCGTGCTCTGCGGGGCGGTCGGCTGGCCGCTCTGGCCGGTGTTCTGCGGCTGCGACGGGGTGTACGACGGCGTGTACGACGGCTGTCCCCAGCCCGACCCGGAACCGGTGTCCGACCCGTTGTCGGTGGTGGTGTCCGTGGGCCGCCCGGTGCTGTCGTCGGTCGGGCTCGCGGTCTCGGAGTCGTCCTTGGTGCTCTTGGTGTGCGTCGCCGGCGGCTTGGTGTCGGTGCCGGAACCGCCGCCGGTGTCCGTGCCCTTGACCGCCAGTGCCACGCCCGCCGCGATGGCGATGACCGCGAGCACGGCGAGGATCCACAGCTTGCCGCGGCCGCTGCCCTTGTTGCCGTGGCCCTCGAAGCCGCCGTCGTCACCGCTGCCGTAGCCCTGCGGCAGCAGGGGCTGCGGGATCTGGGCGGTGCCGGCGCCGTCCATGGAGTGCGGCATCACGGTCGTGCCCGCGAAGCCGCCCGCGGGGGTCTGCCGGGCGTCGTGCGCGGTCACCGGGCCGGTGTTCCAGGTGCCCGTGTGTCCGCCCTGGTCGTACAGCATCTGCAGGCCGTACTGGACCAGGCCGCGCATCTCCTCGGCCGTCTGGAACCGGTCGTCCGGCTCCTTGGCGAGCGAGCGCATGACCAGGCCGTCCAGCTCCGGCGGGCAGGCCTGAAGGACCTGCGACGGCGGCACCGGCGTGTCCTGCACGTGCTGGTAGACCACCGACAGCGGGGTCTCACCGGTGAACGGGGGCCGCAGCGCGAGCAGTTCGTACAGCAGGCAGCCGGTCGCGTACAGGTCGGAACGGTGGTCGACGGCCTTGCCGAGCGCCTGCTCCGGGGAGAGGTACTGGGGGGTGCCCATGACCATGCCGGTCTGGGTCATCGTGGACTGCGCGCCGTGCAGGGCGCGGGCGATGCCGAAGTCCATCACCTTGACGGCGCCGCTGTCGGTGATGATCACGTTCGCCGGCTTGATGTCGCGGTGCACGATGCCGTGCTGGTGGGAGTAGGCGAGCGCCTCCAGGACACCGGAGACGATGATCAGCGCCTGCTCCGGGCCCGGCGCCTCCGCGTTGATCAGGAGATCGCGGATGGTGCGGCCCTCGACCAGCTCCATGACGATGTACGGCACGGACTGGCCGTTCACGACGTCCTCACCGGAGTCGTACACCGCCACGATCGCGTGGTGGTTGAGTCCGGCGACCGACTGTGCCTCACGTGTGAAACGGGCCTTGGAGACGGGGTCCTCGGCCAGGTCGGCGCGGAGCAGCTTGACCGCGACCGTACGGCCCAGACGGACGTCCTCGGCGGCGAAGACCTCGGCCATGCCGCCGCGGCCGAGCCGGTGCGTGAGCCGGTACCGGCCGTCGCCGACGAGCCCTCCGTTGCCCCACGTCTCCGGCGCGTCCGACATGCCGCCGCCAGACGCCTCGGGGTCGGACGGGCCCTGGGCGCGCTGCGTCTGTGCCATCAGTCCTCGCCGTCGTTTCTGCCCGCGGTGCGCGCGGTGTTGTCACGGTCTCCGTCGGCCACGCTACAGCCTCCGTGGGGGCCACCGGTCCGGAACCGGAACCGGGACCAGCCAAGCGACGGACCGGCCATGAAACCCCCAGCAAGGGCCGTCGTGCAAATTGTGTGTGCCGGTCGTACACCCCCTGTAACGCTTGCGCGACGCTTCTTGCGCGTACGGTCACGGAACGGGCACCGAGCTTGACGTGTCCGGGGCCTGGGGCAGACTTGGCCGGGAATGACACATTCGATCAAGGCCCGCGCGATGAGCCAGGGCATCCGACGGCCGACGGGGGACGCGGAAAGATGAGCCAGGACGGCGCACACGGCCGGTACGCGGGGCAGGCGCTGGCCGGTGGCCGCTACCAGCTGCGCGACTTGCTCGGCGAGGGCGGCATGGCCTCCGTGCACCTCGCGTACGACTCCGTGCTGGACCGTCAGGTCGCGATCAAGACACTTCACACCGAACTCGGCCGCGAACAGGCCTTCCGCGAGCGCTTCCGCCGCGAGGCACAGGCCGTGGCGAAACTCACGCACACCAACATCGTCTCCGTCTTCGACACGGGCGAGGACGACCTGGGCGGCCTGGCCACGCCGTACATCGTCATGGAGTACGTCGAGGGCCGCCCGCTCGGCTCCGTGCTCGAAGAGGACATCCGGCAGTACGGCGCCATGCCCGCCGACAAGGCGCTGAAGGTCACCGCCGACGTGCTGGCGGCGCTGGACATCAGCCATGAGATGGGGCTCGTCCACCGCGACATCAAGCCGGGCAACGTGATGATGACCAAGCGCGGTGTGGTCAAGGTCATGGACTTCGGCATCGCCCGCGCCATGCAGTCCGGTGTGACGTCGATGACGCAGACCGGCATGGTCGTCGGCACCCCGCAGTACCTCTCGCCCGAGCAGGCCCTCGGCCGTGGCGTGGACGCCCGCTCCGACCTGTACTCGGTCGGCATCATGCTGTTCCAACTGGTCACCGGGCGGCTGCCGTTCGACGCGGACTCCCCGCTGGCCATCGCGTACGCGCATGTGCAGGAGGAGCCGGTCGCGCCGTCCTCCGTCAACCGCTCGCTGCCCCCCGCGGTGGACGCGCTGGTCGCCCGCGCGCTGCGGAAGAACCCGAACGAGCGGTTCCCGACCGCCGACGCCATGCGCGAGGAGTGCCTTCGGGTCGCCGCCTCCTTCCAGGCGGCGGCGCCGAGCATCGTGCCCGGCGCGGGTCCGCAGCAGAGCGGCTCGGGAGTCGGCTCCGCGGTCTTCCCGCCGGTCGACCAGGCGCGGCAGACGCCGCCCGGGCCGGTGCAGACGCCGTACCAGCCGGGCCCGTACGGCCCCGGCCAGGGCACCCCCGCCCCGGTCGCGCCCGCCCCGGCCTACGGCTATCCGCAGCAGGCCGGCTACCAGACCCCGCCCGTGGGCTACGGGCCGCAGACCCCGCCGCCGTACGCCCAGACGCCGCACACGTCCGTGCAGGGGGCCGGGCGTGGCTCCGACGGCGGCCGGGGCAACAAGGCCGTGATCATCGGCGCGAGCGTGGTGTCGCTCGCCGCGGTCGCCGGCCTGATCGTGGCGCTGACCGCGAACAGTGGCGGTGACGAGGACACGGGCGGGCGCGGCGGCGCCTCCGCCTCGGCGGCCGCCTCGCACCGGCCGGGCTACCGGGCACCGGACACCACCCGGGTGATCGACAAGACGAAGTGCACGGAGCCGGAGGAGTCCTACGACGACCCCGCCAAGATCCGGCTGCCCGACTTCCGCTACAAGGACATCAACTCCGTCAAGGCGTGCTTCCAGGCGGCCGGCTGGCAGCTGAAGGTCAAGAAGGTGGACGACAACACCTGGGGCGACGGGACCGTGATGGACCAGTTCCCGTCCCAGGGCACGGACGTGAACGCCAAGGACCCGGGCACCATCGAGCTGAGCGTGTCGACGGGCAATCCGCCGCAGTGACGCGCGCGTGAAGAAGGGCCCGGCGCCGGTGCGCCGGGCCCTTTCGCGCGGTCGGGGGGTTATTAGAGGTACGGGCCGCCCGAGCGGCCGCCGGCCGGATGGTCGTCGCCGTCGGGGCCCGTGACGCCCGGCGGGAGCGCCCGGCGCATCTGCTCCAGCTGGGCGCGGGCGGCCATCTGCTGGGCGAACAGCGTGGTCTGGATGCCGTGGAAGAGGCCCTCCAGCCAGCCCACCAACTGGGCCTGCGCGATCCGCAGTTCCGCGTCGCTCGGAGTGGCGTCGTCGGTGAACGGCAGCGACAGCCGCTCCAGCTCCTCGACCAGCTCCGGCGCCAGCCCGTCCTCCAGCTCCTTGACCGAGCTGGCGTGGATCTCCTTCAGCCGCACCCGGCTGGCCTCGTCGAGGGGAGCCGCACGCACCTCCTCCAGGAGCTGCTTGATCATGCTGCCGATCCGCATGACCTTGGCGGGCTGCTCGACCTGCTCCGTCACCGGAGTCTCGCGGGAATCGTCGTTCCCGGTGCCTCCGCCGAGCGCCATCCCGTCCTGGCCCACGACGAGGATCTGGGGATTCTCGGGCGACCGTTCGTTCCTCGGCATCTCCATGCCGCCATTCTCTCGCACCCGCCCACCTCGTCACCGGGGTGCCCCCCGGATCGGCCGATCGTCGGTTTAGACCCGTCGGCCCAATCCGGAATGCCCGGAGAGTCGGTGGATGTGAGGCTGTTCCCGTCGGTTCATCCATCGATCACGGCTCACGCCGGCTGGGCTCCGGGAGGTCACCGACGTGACTCCATGGCTGCGACTCACCCACCGCTCGCTGCGGCTGCTGGTCGTCCTCGCGACGGCCCTGCCCGCCTACGGCGCCGCCACCGCGTACGCCGGCCCCGGCACCCCGCACTCCTCGACGCCCGCGGCACCTCCCCCGTCTCCCTCGTCCTCCGCCTCGGGGCACGCGGGCAGCTCCGGCGACCCGGCCCGCCCGGCGCACGATCACCAGGACGGCCCGGGGCACGAACCCGGTCACGAGCACGACGGTCCGGGGCCCGGCGATCCCCCGCGTCCCACGCACGCCCCGCGGCCCTCCGCCTCCTCGAACCACCCGCCGTCCGAGCCGTCCCGGGCCGGGAGCGGGGCCGGAGAGGGCAGGATGCGCCCGGGCCGGCCGGACGGCCCCTGGGCCGAGGTGGAGGGCGACGACGACCCGGTCGGCTCCGCCGCGGCCCAGCCCGCGGAACCGGAGACCGCCGAGAGCCCCACGTCCGCGGCCTCGCCCCCGCCCCGGGACGCGGGCCTCGATCCCACGGGGGCCCCGCGGGACGCGGCCCGGCAGAGCAAGAACGCGAGCGAGCCGGAGCTGCGGATCCTCCCGCTGGGCAGCGGGCTCGTCCTCATCGGCCTGGGGCTGGGGCTGGCCTTCCTGGGCCTGCGGCTGCGCAGGGGCTGAGCGCCCCCGCGCACACCGGCGGACTCCGTTACGGCGCCAGCAGCAAGACCTTGCCGATGTGGCCGCTCTCCTCGACCACGCGGTGGGCCTGCGCGGCCTCCGGCATCGGCAGCGCCCGGTCCACCACCGGCCGGACGTGCCCCGCCGCGAGCAGCGGCCAGACGTGCTCCCGCACCGCGGCCACGATGGTGGCCTTCTCGCCCAGCGGACGGGCCCGCAGCGAGGTGGCGCTGACGGCGGCCCGCTTGCTCAGCAGCGCCCCGATGTTCAGCTCGCCCTTGGCGCCGCCCTGCATCCCGATGATCGCCAGCCGCCCGTTGACGGCGAGCGCCTGGATGTTGCGGTCGAGGTACTTGGCGCCCATGTTGTCGAGGATGACGTCGGCGCCCGCGCCGCCGGTGGCTTCCTTGATCTCGGCGACGAAGTCCTGCTCCCGGTAGTTGATCAGGATGTCCGCGCCCAGCTCGGCGCAGCGCTCCAGCTTCTCCTTGGTCCCGGCGGTCACCGCGACCTTGGCGCCGAGAGCCTTGGCCAGCTGGATCGCCATGGTGCCGATGCCGCTGGAGCCGCCGTGCACGAGCAGCGTCTCGCCGGGGCGCAGATGGGCGACCATGAACACGTTGGACCAGACCGTGCACGCCACCTCGGGCAGCGCGGCGGCCTGGGCGAGGTCGACGCCCTGCGGGACGGGCAGCAGCTGCCCGGCGGGTACGGCGACCTTCTGGGCGTAGCCGCCGCCCGCGAGCAGGGCGCACACCTCGTCGCCGACGGCCCAGCCGGACACTCCGGGGCCGAGCGCGGCGATCCGGCCGGAGCACTCCAGGCCGGGGTAGGGGGAGGCGCCGGGCGGCGGGTCGTAGAAGCCCTGGCGCTGCAGGATGTCGGCGCGGTTGACGGCACCGGCCACCACCTCGACCAGCACCTCGCCCTCGCCGGGCACCGGGTCGGGGACCTCGTCCCACACCAGCGCCTCGGGACCACCAGGTTCGGGAATCGTGATCGCATGCATGCTGGTGACGCTACTCCCCGAGGGGCCGCGGTGCCGGTGCGCGGGGGCCGTTCGCTCAGTCCGTGGGCAGCGGGCGGATGTGCGGGGTGATCCGGGTGCCCGGGCTGGCGCGGACGATGGTGATGAGCCGGTCCGTGAGTTGCAGGGTGCCGATGGAGCGGTCGTCGTAACCGAGCACGCGGTGGCCGCGGACCACGCTCACCACGAGGTCGTCGATCTCGCGCGGCCGTTTGCCCGCCTCGGCGCGCACCACGGGCCGTTCCACGAGGTCCAGTCCGCTGCCCTGCTGGATGAGGTCTTCTATGACCATGCCTGCGGCGGGGCTGAGGACGGAGAGGCCGAGCAGCCGGCCGGCCGCGCTGGCGCTGGTGATGACGGCGTCGGCGCCGGACTGCCGCAGCAGCGGGGCGTTCTCCTCCTCGCGCACGGCGGCGACGATCTTGGCGCTCCGGTTGAGCTGCCGGGCGGTCAGGGTGACGAGCACGGCGGTGTCGTCGCGCTGCGGGGCGACGATGATCTGCCGGGCCTTGCCCACCTCGGCCCGCTTGAGCACATCGCTGCGGGTGGCGTCGCCCATGACCCCGGCGTAGCCGTCGGCGGTCGCCGCGTCGATCACCTTGGCGCTGGGGTCGACCACGACCACCTGCTCCTTCTTCAGCCCGGTCGCGCACACGGTCTGCACGGCGGACCGCCCCTTCGTGCCGAAGCCGATGACGACGGTGTGCTCGCGCAAGGCGGACCTCCAGCGTTTCAGGCGCCACTCCTCCCGGGTCCGTTCGGTGAGGACCTCCAGCGTGGTGCCGACCAGGATGATCAGGAACAGCACGCGCAGGGGCGTGATGACGAAGATGTTGGTCAGCCGGGCGCTGTCGCTGACCGGGGTGATGTCGCCGTATCCCGTGGTGGAGAGGGTGACGGTGGCGTAGTAGAAGGAGTCGAGCAGATCCACGGAGTCGTCGGCGCTGTCGCGGTAGCCCTCGCGGTCGACGTAGACGACGAGCGCGGTGAGGAGCAGGACCAGCAGCGCCATGAGCAGCCGTTTGGCGACCTGACGGAGGGGGCGTTCCACCACTTTCACGGGAAGTTTCACCCGGTGGGTGGCCGACCGTTCGTCCATCTGGGTGCCGTTGCCCGGGGGGCGGTCGGAATCGGGCGAGGCGGTGGCGTCGTAGTCCGCGTGTTTCACGTGAAACATACCCCGATCCCGGCGACCGCCCAGGGCAGGTCCAGCAGTTCCGCCTCCTCGCCCGGCCGGGCCCCGCCCGGCGGTACGACGGCCAGCGCGTCGGCGGCGGCGACACCGCGCAGCATCGCCGGGCCGTTGTAGTGCAGCGGTACGGCGCGGTCACCGCGCAGCACCACGGGGACGAGCCGGGTGTCGTAGGGGTGCCCGTGCACCGCCTCCGTCAGCGGCAGCGCGTACGGCTCGGGGGCCGGGTGGGCGGCCAGGGTCCGCAGCAGCGGCTCGGCGAGCGTGAGCAGGCCGGAAACGGCCGCGAGGGGGTTGCCGGGCAGCCCGACGAGATGCCGGCCGTCCTGGAGGCGGGCCAGCAGCATGGGATGGCCGGGGCGCACCGCGACGCCGTCCACGAGGAGTTCGGCGCCGATGCGTTCCAGGGTGGGATGGACATGGTCGACGGGCCCGGCGGCGGTGCCTCCGGTGGTGACGATCAGGTCGGCCGAGGATGCGGTGATCGCCTTGCGCAGGGCCCTGGCGTCGTCGCGGACCCGGCGTACGGCGACGACCTCGGCACCGAGGGCGCGCAGCCAGGGCGGCAGCATCGGGCCGAGCGCGTCCCGGATCAGGCCGTCGTGCGGCAGCCCCTCGGTCAGCAACTCGTCCCCGAGGACGAGGACTTCGACGCGGGGGCGGGGGACGACGGTGACGGTGTCGTATCCCGCGGCGGCGGCCAGGCCGAGGACGGCGGGGGTGATCAGGGTGCCGACGGGCAGCAACTGGTCGCCGCTGCGGCACTCCTGGCCGCGCGGGCGGATGTCCTGACCGTGGGCCAGGTCCCGGGTGGCGTGCAGCCGGCCCTGGGTGTCGGTGCGGCCGTGCTCGGTGCGCAGCACGGCGGTGGTGTCGGCGGGGACGCGGGCACCGGTCGCGATGGGCACCGCCTCGCCGTCGGTGAGCGGCGCGGGCTGGGCGTGCCCGGCGAGCACGCCCTCCTCGCGCACCGTCCAGGGGCCGGGTCCGGCGACCGCCCAGCCGTCCATCGCGGAGGTGTCGAAGGAGGGCAGGTCGCCGAGCGCGTCGAGGGGCGCGGCCAGGACCAGGCCGAGGGAGTCGCCGAGCGGGACGGAGACGGGGCCCCGACGGGTGCCCGCGGACCGGGCCGTCCGGGCGGCGCGGGCGGCGATCTCGCGGGCCTCGGGCCAGGAGGCGGCCCGGTGCGGCCCGTCGGTCCGCGCGTCCCGTGTCCCGGGCACCGGGGCCGGGCCGGTGCCGTCGTCCTTGGCTTCCCTCACGAGGGCCAGGGCCTCCTCGACATCGAGGTCGTCGCCGTCCTCCACGGGTGCCCCGCCGCGGAGGCGGGACGCGGTCATCCGGCGTCCGGGGCGCTCGGGCCCCCGTTCCCTTCCCCGGCCCCGCCGGTCTCCCGCGCCTCTTCCTCCCAGCGCAGCGCCAGTGCGGCGGCCTTGCGAGCGGCCTCGGCGACGGCCTCGGGGCCACCCTCGCCCCGGGCCGCGGCGTAGCCGACGAGGAAGGTGGTCAGCGGGGCGGCGGGCCGCGCGACACCGTGCGCGGCGTCCCGGGCCAGGTCGAGCAGGACGTTCATGTCGACGTCCAGGTCGATGCCCAGCTCGTCCTTGACTGCGGAGATCCATTCATCCAACACGTGCCCATGCTCCCTGATGCGCGCCCTGGCGTTGACGATGTCGTCCCAGGTGTCGCAGTCGAAGGACGCGTGCGGGTCCGGAACGCGGGTGAGGCGGAGGGCGCCGGTGAGCCGGCGCAGCGGCAGGCCGGTGAGTCCGTCGTGCGCGGCGGCGAGCGCGGCCAGTTCACGGCGGAGCGCGGCGGTGCGGTAGGCGGCCACCAGCGGCTGGTCGCGGCCGTCCGCGTCGGTGAGCAGTGCGCCGTCGGCGCCGGTCCCGTGGAGCGCGGCCAGCAACCGGCGCAGTGTGGCCGGGCGGAGGAAGGGGAGGTCGGCGGAGAGGACGACGGCGTGCTCGGCCGTGGTGTGCCGCAGACCGGCGGCCAGCGCGGCGACCGGCCCCGCGCCGGGCGGCTCCTCGCGTGCCCAGCGCACGGGCCGGACGGTGGGCCGGGGCGCGGCCACCACGACGGTCGTACGGGCGCCCGCGCAGGCGGCGAGCACCCGGTCCAGCAGTGCCCGGCCGCCGACCCGTACCCCGGGCTTGTCGGCCCCGCCGAGCCGCCGCGCGGCACCGCCGGCCAGCACGACGGCGTCGTACGGGTCGTACGGCACGGGGGTCGTGGCGGCCGCGGTGGCCGGCGGCCCGGCGCCGGTCTCGTCGGCGGTGGCTTTGTCGGTCACTCCCCGAGTATGCGGGCCGGGCCGATCACAGGGAACCGCGGGTTCACAGCGTGCGCAGCAGCACCGCCGGCTGTTCCACGCAGTCCGCCACGTACCGCAGGAAGCCGCCCGCCGTGCCGCCGTCGCACACCCGGTGGTCGAAGGTGAGCGACAGCTGGACGACCTGGCGCACCGCCAGTTCCCCCTCGTGCACCCAGGGCTTGGGGACGATCCTGCCGACGCCGAGCATGGCCGCCTCGGGGTGGTTGACGATCGGCGTGGAGCCGTCGACGCCGAAGACCCCGTAGTTGTTCAGCGTGAAGGTGCCGCCGGTGAGGTCCCCCGGGGTCAGCGTGCCGGCGCGGGCGGCCTCGGTGAGCCGGGCGAACTCGGCGGTCAGCGACTCGGCGCCGCGCTTATGGGCGTCCCGGACGACCGGTACGACCAGGCCGCGATCGGTCTGTGCCGCGAATCCCAGGTGCACATACGGGTGTTGGACGACCTCACGGGCCTCGCTGTCGACCGAGGAGTTCAGCTCGGGGAAGCGGGCGAGCGCGGCGGTGCAGACGCGGGCGAGCAGCGCGATGAGCGAGATCTTCGGCCCTCCGGCCGCGTTCATCGCGGCCCGCGCGCGCATCAGTTCCGTGGCGTCGGCGTCCACCCAGCAGGTCGCGTCCGGGATCTCCCGGCGGCTGCGGGAGAGCTTGTCGGCGACGGCGCCGCGGATGCCCTTGAGGGGAACGCGGACCTCCCCCGCGCCCGGGGCGGAAACGGCCGCGGCGGGGGCCCCGGACGTGCGGCCGCGGTCCCGGTCCGGTTCGGTCCGCAGGGCGCGCTCCACGTCGGCGCGCAGGATCAGCCCGTCCGGACCCGAACCGGCCAGCCCGCGCAGATCCAGCCCGCCCTCGCGGGCCAGTCGCCGGACCAGCGGGGAGATCACGGGCACGGGACCGCCGGGCGCCGCGGCCGGGGCGACGGCGGGGGCGCTCACGGCGGGCGCGGGCGCGGCGCCGTTCACCCTCGCCCCGCCGGCCGGCGCCGTCGGCCGTACCCGCCGCCGGCGGCCGGGCGCCTCGGAGGTGCCGTAGCCGACCAGGACATTGCCCGAACCGCTCTCCGGCTCGGCCTCCGGTTCGCCGACGGCGACCGTCAGCAGCGGTGCGCCGACCGGCAGTTCGGTGCCCTCCTCGCCGTAGCGGGCGGTGACCACGCCACCGTAGGGACAGGGCACCTCCACCGAGGCCTTGGCGGTCTCGACCTCGACCACCGGCTGGTCGACGGCGACCACGTCACCGACCTGGACCAGCCAGCGGACGATCTCCGCCTCGGTCAGTCCCTCGCCGAGGTCGGGCAGTTTGAACTCCAGCACCTGTGCCATCAGCCCTCGGCCTCCCACTGCAACCGGGCCACGGCGTCCAGGATGCGGTCCACGCCGGGCAGATGGTGCCGCTCCAGCATGGGCGGCGGGTAGGGCAGGTCGAACCCGGCCACGCGCAGCACGGGGGCCTCCAGGTGGTGGAAGCAGCGCTCGGTGACGCGGGCCGCGATCTCGCCGCCCGGCCCGCCGAAGCCGGTGGACTCGTGCACCACCACCGCGCGTCCGGTGCGGCGCACGGAGGCGCACACCGTCTCGTCGTCGAACGGCACCAGGGAGCGCAGGTCGACGACCTCCAGGTCCCAGCCCTCGGTCCGCGCTGCCTCGGCGGCCTCCAGGCAGACGGGCACGGAGGGGCCGTAGGTGATCAGCGTGGCGCTGCGGCCGGTGCGCCGCACCACCGCCCGGCCGATCGGCTCGACCTCCGCCGGCTGCTCGGGGTTCCAGATGTCCTTGGACCAGTAGAGCCGCTTGGGCTCCAGGAAGACCACCGGGTCGTCGGAGGCGATGGACCGGCGCAGCAGGCCGTAGGCGTCGGCGACGGTCGCGGGTGTGACCACGTGCAGGCCGGGGGTGGCCATGTAGTACGCCTCGGAGGAGTCGCTGTGGTGCTCGACGCCGCCGATACCGCCCCCGTAGGGGATGCGCACGGTGATCGGCAGCGGCATCCTGCCGCGGGTGCGGTTGCGCATCCGGGAGACATGGCTGACCAGTTGCTCGAACGCCGGGTAGGCGAAGGCGTCGAACTGCATCTCCACCACCGGCCGCAGGCCGTACATGGCCATGCCGACGGCGGCGCCGAGGATGCCGGCCTCGGCGAGCGGGGTGTCGGTGCAGCGGTCCTCGCCGAACTCCTTGGCGAGTCCGTCGGTGACCCGGAAGACTCCGCCGAGGGTGCCGACGTCCTCGCCCAGGACGTGCACGCTCGGGTCGGCGGCCATCGCGTCGCGCATCGCGCGGGTGAGGGCCTGTGCCATGGTGGCGGGCTTGACGGCCACGGTGGTCATCGGCGGTCGCCTTCCTGCTGGTCGGGCCCGTCCTGCTCGGCCGCCAGCTCGGCCCGCAACAGGTCCCGCTGTTCGCGCAGTTGGGCGGTGGTCTCGGCGTAGACGTGGTCGAAGAGGTCCATGGGGTCGAGCTCGGGGTCCTGGTTCATGCGTGCGCGCAGGTCCGCGGCCATCGCCTCGGCTTCCTCCCGTACGGCCTCCAGGGCGGCCTCGTCGAGCAGGCCGCGCTCGGTCAGCTCCGTCTCCAGCAGCCGCACCGGGTCGTGCGCGCGCCAGGCCTCCACCTCGGCGTCGCCGCGGTAACGGGTGGCGTCGTCGGCGTTGGTGTGGGCGTCGATGCGGTAGGTGACCGCCTCGACCAGCGTGGGGCCGCCGCCCGCGCGGGCGTGCCGTACGGCGTCGGTGAGCACCTCGTGTACTGCGGCGGCGTCGTTGCCGTCGACCAGGCGGCCCGGCATGCCGTACCCGACGGCCTTGTGGGCCAGGGAGGGCGCCGCGGTCTGCTTGGCGAGCGGGACGGAGATGGCGAAACCGTTGTTCTGCACCAGGAAGACCACGGGTGCCTGCCAGACGGCCGCGAAGTTCAGCGCCTCGTGGAAGTCGCCCTCGCTGGTGCCGCCGTCGCCGACCATGGCGAGCGCCACCACGTCGTCGCCCTTGAGACGGGCGGCGTGGGCGAGGCCGACGGCGTGCGGGAGCTGGGTGGCCAGCGGGGTGGACAGGGGGGCGACCCGGTGGGCGTGGGGGTCGTAGCCGCTGTGCCAGTCGCCGCGCAGCAGGGTGAGGGCCTCGACCGGGTCCACCCCGCGGGCGACGACGGCGAGGGTGTCGCGGTAGCTGGGGAAGAGCCAGTCGCGCTCTTCCAGGACCAGGGCGGCGGCGACCTCGCACGCCTCCTGGCCGGTGCTGGAGGGGTAGACGGCGAGGCGGCCCTGCTTGGTGAGCGCGGTGGCCTGGGTGTTGTAGCGGCGGCCGCGCACCAGGTGGGCGTGGAGCCGGCGGAGCAGGTCGGGATCGGCCTTGGCGGCCGCCTCGGTGCCGAGGACGCGGTAGGGCTCGGCGTCGGGCAGCAGCGGCGCGGGGTCCATACGGGGCTGCCAGGCGGGCGGCGGCGATGGCCGGTACGCGCCCCGCTGCTCCAGAACCGTCATGACGGCACCTCCTCGTGGGAGCGGCTACGGGAGGCGTGTCGGCTGTGACCCGCCTCACCTACCGATTGTTCGGTCGTCGGCACAATTTGGCTACAGGCGGGTCGAGGCTGTGGACAAACGGTTCTCCACAGCCTGGAATGGACGCAGGACGTCCACGGCGAGGAAGCGGGGGGACATGCCACCTGAACGAATGGCCGACGAGACGCAGGAGGCCGTGCTGTCCCCGGCCCGGCCGCTGGACGCGATCGACCAGGACATTCTGCGCATCCTCCAGGCGGACGGCCGCGCCTCGATACGGTCGGTCGCCGAACGCGTCCACGTCTCGCGCGCCAACGCCTACGCGCGCATCAACCGGCTCGTCGAGGACGGGGTGATCCGGGGGTTCGGCGCGCGCGTGGACCACGAGCGCGCCGGACACAGCACCTCGGCGTACATCACGCTGAAGATCGTCCAGAACACCTGGCGCACGGTCCGCGAACAGCTCAGGCAGCTGCCCGGCGCCTCGCACATCGCGCTGGTGGGCGGCGACTTCGACGTCCTGCTGCTGGTGCACACGCCCGACAACCGGGCACTGCGCGAGCTGGTGCTCACCCGGCTCCAGGCCATCCCCGAGGTGCTGAGCACCCGCACGCTGCTGGTGTTCGAGGAGGAGGACCTGGAGCCGGACGCCTAGGGTCTTTCGTCTGGATCAGGCCGGATCAGGGAGCGGGGTCTGGTGCGTGCAGATGCAAGGCGGAGGAGGGAGTCAACGCGGAGCGTTGGCGACCGACGACAACGCCGCAGATGTGCGTGCCAGACCCCGCGAGCCCGGCATGATCCAGACGAGAGGCCCTAGCTCAGTCCCCGCGCAGCCCCGAGAAGACCAGCCGGACGACCGCGTCGGCCACCTCGCGGCCGGTGGCGCCGCGCGCATCCGGCCGGTACCACTCCACGATGGAGTTGATCATCCCGAAGACCAGCCGGGTGACCAGTCGCACCTCCACGTCGGCGCGTACGTCCCCGTCGGTGGCGGCCGCCTTGAGCAGTTCCGCGACCCGGTGGTCGAAGTCGCGGCGCCGCTCCAGCGCCCACCGCTCGGTGGCGGTGTTGCCGCGCACCCGCAGCAGCAGCGTCACATAGGGCAGTTCGGCTATGAGCACCTCGACCATGCGCCGCACGACGTGCTCCAGGCGGTCCACGGGCCGCCCCTCGCCCGCCCCCGGCTCCTCCAGGATCGCGAACAGGCCGTCCAGGGCACGGCTGACGGCCCGGCGCAGCAGTTCCTCCTTGCCGCTGACGTGGTGGTAGATCGACGACTTGGAGATGCCGGCCGCCCGGGACAGGTGCTCCATGGAGGTGCCGTCGTAGCCGCGCTGGTTGAAGACCTGGACGGCCACGGAGAGCAGCGTCTCGGGGGTGTACGTGTCGCGTCGTGCCGTGGTCATGAGGGGTCCTCCCGCCGTTCGGCGGCGCACGAGTGGCGGAAGAGCGCGAGCGAGGGCGCGTAGCGACCGGAGGGGTCGCGGTCGTGCATCTCGTCCAGCACCTCGTAGGCGAAGTCGTGGCCGAGCCTGTCGTCCCACTCGAAGGGGCCGAGCGGGTAGTTGACGCCCAGGCGCATCGCGGTGTCGATGTCCTCCTTGGTCGCCACGCCCTTGACGAGGGCGTCGTGGGCGAGGTCGATGATCCGGGCCACGGTGCGGGCCACGATCATGCCGGGGACGTCGCCGATGACGCTGACGTCCTTGCCGAGCGCCTGGAAGAGCCCGGTGGCCTCGGCGAGCGTGCGGGGCGAGGTGTCCTGGGAGGCCGCCAGGGCGATACGGGTGGCCTTGCGGTAGTCGAGGGCGAGGTCGAAGTAGACGACGTCGCGGAACTCCACGGACGTCTGGCCGTCGGCGAGCACCAGCTGGCCGCCGCTCGGCAGCACCAGGCGGGTGCCGTTGTCCTCGTCCTCCTCGCGGACCTGGATGCCCGCCTCGCGGATCAGGTCGAGCAGTTCGCGCGCGGGGCCGAGCCGCCCCTCGGCGACGACGTGGGCGGGCGGCTGCTCCTTGTCGGCGGTGTGCGGCTCGGGCCGCTCGGCGCCCTCGGTGTGGTCGTACCAGCCATGTCCGGTCTTGCGGCCGAGGCGGCCCGACTCCACCAGGCGGCGCTGGGCCAGCGACGGGGTGAACCGCACGTCCTGGAAGAAGGACTGCCACACCGAGTGCGTCACCGCCTCGTTGACGTCCTGGCCGATCAGGTCGGTGAGTTCGAAGGCGCCCATCCGGAAGCCGCCCGACTCGCGCAGGACCGCGTCGATGGTGGCCGGGTCGGCGGCCTGCGCCTCGTAGACGGCGAACGCCTCGGCGTAGAAGGGCCGGGCGATCCGGTTGACGATGAACCCGGGGGTGTCCGCGCAGGCCACCGGCGTCTTGCCCCAGGCGCGGGCGGTCTCGTACGCGCGCGTGGCCGAGGCGACGTCGGTGGCGAACCCCGAGACGACCTCGACCAGCGGGAGCAGCGGGGCGGGGTTGAAGAAGTGCAGGCCGAGGAAGCGGCCCGGATGGCGCAGGGCGCCGCCGATCGCCGTCACCGACAGCGAGGAGGTGTTGGTGGCGAGCAGGCAGTCCTCGGCGACGACGTCCTCCAGCTCGCCGAAGAGCTGCTGCTTCACGTCGAGGCGCTCCAGGACGGCCTCCACGACGAGGGCGCAGTCGGCCAGCTCCGACAGGGCCTGCGCGGGTTCCAGGCGGGCGCGGGCCGCGTCCCGGGCGGCGGCGTCGAGCCGGCCCTTGTCCACCAGCCGGTCGAGGCGGGCGCCGATCGCCGCGGCCGCTTCCCGGGCACGCCCGGGTACGGCGTCGTAGAGCCGCACGGGGTGGCCGGCGACCAGCGCGACCTGGGCGATGCCCTGGCCCATGGTGCCGGTGCCGACGACGGCCACGGGGCTGCTGAGGTCGAGTGCTGTCATGTCCGCGATCCTCCCGCACGGGGTTTTCCACAGATACGGCGGACCCCCTTGAACCGACCGATCGTTCGGTTACTCTAGCCCTGACCGTCCCATCCCGCTGCTCTTTCTGCCAGGACGTGAACTCGACGAAGAGTTCCCGAGACGAGGAGTTGGTCCCGCATGGCCGCCGAACTGACCGCCCCGGAGCTGATCGCCAAGCACCGGCCCACGCTCGACCAGGCTCTGGAAGCGATCCGCACGCGCGCCTACTGGTCCCCGCACCCCGAGCACCCCAAGGCGTACGGCGAACACGGCAGCCTGGACGCGGCGGCGGGCAAGGCCGCTTTCGACGCCCTGCTGGGCTCGCGCCTGGACCTCGGCCAGCCGGGCACCGACGACTGGGTCGGCGGCGAGGTCTCGCCGTACGGCATCGAGCTGGGCGTCAGCTACCCGCACGCGGACCTGGACGTGCTGCTGCCCGCGATGAAGGCGGGCCAGCGGGCCTGGCGGGACGCCGGCCCCGAGGTGCGGGCCGTGGTCTGCCTGGAGATCCTCAAGCGGATCAGCGACCGGACGCACGAGTTCGCGCACGCCGTCATGCACACCAGCGGGCAGGCCTTCATGATGGCGTTCCAGGCGGGCGGCCCGCACGCCCAGGACCGCGGCCTGGAGGCGGTGGCGTACGCGTACGCGGAGCAGGTCCGCACCCCGGGCACGGCGGAGTGGACCAAGCCGCAGGGCAAGCGCGACCCGCTGGTGCTCACCAAGGAGTTCATCCCCGTCCCGCGCGGCATCGGCCTGGTCATCGGCTGCAACACCTTCCCGACCTGGAACGGCTTCCCGGGCCTGTTCGCCTCCCTGGCGACCGGCAACGCGGTCCTGGTCAAGCCGCACCCGCGCGCGGTGCTGCCGCTCGCGCTGACCGTGCGGATCGCCCGCGAGGCGCTCGCCGAGGCCGGCTTCGACGCCAACCTGGTGGCCCTGGCCGCCGAACGCCCCGGCGAGGGCATCGCCAAGACCCTCGCGACCCGCCCGGAGATCAGGATCATCGACTACACCGGGTCGACGTCCTTCGGCGACTGGCTGGAGACCAACGCCCGCCAGGCGCAGGTCTACACGGAGAAGGCCGGCGTCAACACGGTGGTCGTGCACTCCACGGACGACTACAAGGGGATGCTGTCCAACCTGGCGTTCTCGCTGTCCCTGTACAGCGGCCAGATGTGCACCACCCCGCAGAACCTGCTGATCCCGCGGGACGGCATCCACACCGACCAGGGCCCGAAGACCTTCGACGAGGTCACCGCCGACCTCGCCCGCGCGGTCGACGGCCTCCTCGGCGACGACGCGCGGGCCAACGGGCTGCTGGGCGCGATCGTCAACCCCGACGTCAAGGCCCGTCTGGAGGCCGCCGCCGGCCTCGGCGAGGTCGCCCTCGCGTCCCGGGAGATCACCAACCCGGAGTTCCCGGACGCGGTGGTGCGCACCCCGGTGATCGTCAAGCTGGACGGCGCCAAGCCCGACGCCGAGGCCGCCTACATGAGCGAGTGCTTCGGCCCCGTCTCCTTCGCCGTCGCGGTGGACTCGGCGACCGACGCGGTGGAGCTGCTGCGGCGCACGGTGCGCGAGAAGGGCGCGATGACGGTCGGCGCGTACACCACCGACGCCGAGGTCGAGCGGGCCGTCCAGGAGGTGTGCCTGGAGGAGGCGGCCCAGCTGTCCTTCAACCTCACCGGCGGGGTGTTCGTGAACCAGACCGCGGCCTTCTCCGACTTCCACGGCTCGGGCGGCAACCCGGCGGCGAACGCGGCCCTGTGCGACGGCGCCTTCGTGGCGAACCGCTTCCGGGTGGTCGAGGTGCGCCGGGACGTGCGGGCCTAGGGTCTTTCGTTTTGATCAGGCCGGATCAGGGAGCGGGGTCTGGTGCGTGCAGATGCAAGGCGAAGGAGGGAGTCAACGCGATGGGGGTGCCCCCGCGCGAGCGAAGCCGAGCGTGGGGGAGTTGGCGACCGACGACAACGCCGCAGATGTGCGTGCCAGACCCCGCGAGCCCGGCATGATCCAGACGAGAGGCCCTAGAGCCGGCCCAGGGCGGCGGGAGCGCCTCCGGTGGCGCTCCAGTGGTACAGCGTCATCGCCACACTGGTGGCGAGGTTGTAGCTGGAGACCTGGGGGCGCATCGGCAGCCGCAGCAGGTGGTCGGCACGCGCGCGCACCGCTGCCGACAGCCCGCTGCGCTCCGACCCGAAGGCGAGCACGGCGTCGTCGGGCAGCTCGGTGCCGCGGATGTCCTCGCCCTCCGGGTCCAGCGCGAACAGCGGCCCGGGCGGCAGTTCGCCGATGTCCAGGCGCTCCACGGCGGTCGCGAAGTGCAGGCCCGCGCCACCGCGCACCACCGTGGGGTGCCAGGGGTCGAGGGTGCCGGTGGTGACCACCCCGGTCGCCCCGAACCCGGCGGCCAGCCGGATCACGGCGCCCGCGTTGCCCAGGTTGCGGGGGTTGTCGAGGACCACCACGGGGCTGGTGCGGGGCAGCCGGGCGAGCGTGCGCAGATGGGCCTCGCGGGAGGGGCGTACGGCGAGCGCGGCGACCCCCGTCGGATGCGGCCGCGGGACGAGCGCCGCGTACGTCCGCTCGGGCACCTCGGTGAGCAGGCCGCCCATGATCTCCCGCACGTCCTCGGCCAGTTCCCCGGCCAGGTCGAGCGCGGCCCGCCGGTCGGTGGTGACCGCCACCGGCACCTCGGCCCCGAAGCGCAGCGCGTGTTTCAGGGCGTGGAAGCCGTCGAGCAGCACGGCGGACGCGGCGTGCTCGCGCCAGCGGATGAGCGGGTCGGTCATGCCGTGAACCCTACGTGGCCCGGCGTGCTCTCCTCCGGAGAGCGTGGCCCGGGCACCGGGCCGCCGCCCTCGCGTACGAAGCGCCCGCGCGCGCGGGCCGCGAGACGGCCGACCCGCAGCAGGAAGGAGGTCGGCAGAAAGACCGCGTCAGCCGTGATCATCGCCAGCGAGAAGAAGGGCAGTCCGAGGGCGACGGCGATCACGGCGTGCTCCAGGATCAGCAGCACCAGCAGCACGTTCTTCACCCGCCGGTTGAGCAGGGTGAACGGGAAGGCGACCTGCACCGTGACGGTGCCGTACGCCACGACCGTCAGCATGGTGGCACTGGCCGACAGCAGACCGGCGAGGCCGGGCCAGGGCGTGAAGTAGTCCAGGTGGAGCGGGTAGTAGACGGCGGTGCCGTCCTGCCAGCGCGAGCCCTGGATCTTGTACCAGCCGGCCGTGGCGTAGATCAGACAGGCCTCGGCCATGATCACCACGAGGGCGCCGTTGTGCAGGACGTTGGCGATCACGTCCAGCAGGATGCGCGGCTCGGCCGACCGTGCCCGGCGCTGGACCAGCCACCACACTCCGAGCACCGCCCACACCGCCCACAGCAGGGCGGGGATCAGCCAGCTGTTGCCGAAGAGCCTGCCGGTCGCGGTCGCCGTGACCAGTGCGAGCCCCAGCACCGCCCACAGCGCCGGGCCCGTCCGGTCGGCGGGGGTTCGCTCCCCCCGCGCGTGTGCCGCCGCGGTGCGCGCCGCCCGCCGCGCGTCGAGGGACCACACCTGACCGCAGCGCGTGAACACGAGGTAGATGGACATCAGGTGCAGCACGTTGTCGCCGCCGTCACCGATGAAGATGCTGCGGTTCTGCAGCGAGACGACGCCCACCATGAACAGCACGGACGCCGTACGGGTGCGCCAGCCGAGCAGCAGCGCGGCGGCGGCCAGGATCGCGAGCGCGTAGCAGAACTCGAACCACGGCTGCCCGCTCGACCACGTCAGGGCGGTGAAGGCGTGGTTGTCCCCGGTCAGCCGCTTGACCATGGCCAGGTTCCAGGGTCCGCTGGGGCCGTACAGCTCCTGGCGGTACGGGAACTCGCGCAGCAGGTAGAGCAGCCAGGTGAAGGCGAAGCCGATCCGGATGACGGCGCTCTGATAGGGCCCGAGGGCCGCCTCGGTGACACGGGTGAGCGCACGCGACAGCGGCGCGGGGAGCTGGTTCACCGCACACCCCCGGCGGCCTCGTCGGCGCGCACCGTCCACCAGGGCAGCTCGCGGTAGTAGGGCTTGTCGGGCACCCGTTCGTCGCTCCACGACGGGGGCTGCACATTGGTGGTGCGGGAGCGGACCTGCACCCGCTGGATGACGCCGTCCCGGCTGGTCGGATCGGTGCGGTACAGGCGCAGCACCACTATCCGGCGCAGGTAGTCCTCGGAGAGGGAGCCGCGCATGCCGACGGGACGGTCGTCGTCGGTGTGCGTCGCGGTGAGGAAGTCCCAGGCCCTGCGCAGTTCGTTCTGCTGGGCGTGGCTGGGCGCCAGATTGCCGTGTATGGCGGCGCCGTCCTGCGCGGACAGGTCGGTCCAGCCGGTGGTGATCAGGCTGCCGTCCTTCGTCCGCACCTCGGCGCGCACCTGCACGGCGATGTTCTGCTGCAACGGGTTGGGCGCGAACAGCTTCCAGTTCTGCTCGAACTCCGGGAACACCCACGCCTCGACGGCCTTGTCGTGCTGCTTCGACACCGCGTTCGGCGGCGCGACGCTGAGGAACACCATCAGCAGGTGCACACCGACCCCGACGGCGACAGCGGCGACGGCGAGCGCGGCGGCGACTTGGTAGCGGGGGGAGAGGGCGAGGATTCCCTGCTGGGCGGGCTGGGGCTGGGGCGTTTCTGGGCGGGCTGGTTCGGGACCGGTTGCTCCCGGGCGGGCCGCCTCCAGGCGGGGCGGCACCAGACCGGCCGTTTCCGGGGCCGACGGCTCCGGCCGCGACGGCTCCCGGCCCATCGGCCCCAGGCGCGACGGCTCCCGGTCCTTCGCTTCCCGGCCCGTCGGTTCCCGATCCGTCGGTTCCCGATCCGTCGGCCTGAAGCCCAGCAGCTCCAGGCCGGACGGTTCCCGGCTCGCCGGCTCGGGGCCGGTCCGCTCCGGGTCCGCCGGCTCCCCCTCCACCGGCTGCCGACCCGGCAGTTCGCGGCCCACCGCCTCCCTGCCCGGCTCCCGCTCGGCAAAGCCGCCGCCGTCCGGGGGCTCGGCGGAGCCCCCGTCGCGCTCGCCGTCCGGCAGACGTTCCGGGGCGTGCTCCGGGGGACGCGCCCCGGTCGACCCGTCCGGGCCGGGCGCGGCCCCCGAGTCCTCGTCGTACGCGTCCATTCCGCCCCGTCCCCTGTTCCGGCTCGGTCGTGGGCCGGCCCGCCGGGCCGACCCCATGGGTCTGCTCGTCGCAACGGCCGCCCGTCACCGGCGCCGCACGGTCCACGAGCGCCACAACCGCGGCACTCGCACGGAACGGTACTCAGCCCCGCCCCTGTCGGCACAGTCCGGGTGCGGGGGCCCTCCCGTCCCCCCACGCTTCGTCCACAGGCCCCGCCTTTCCACGGGTCACGCGCGGAGTTTTCCACAGCGGTTGACACTGTCCGGCGGCCCGGCACACCATTGACACACACGGACCGAACGATCGGTCGGGAGTATCCCACCACAGAGACCGAGGTCAGGGGGACCGCATGGCCACAGCAGCCGCGCAGCGCACGGCCCGCCCGCAGGCGGACGGTGCCACCGCCGGGGACCCGGCGGAGTACCAGCGCGTCTTCGACGCGGCCGTGGCCGCCGACGAGCGCATCGAACCGCGCGACTGGATGCCCGACGCCTACCGCGCGACGCTGGTCCGCCAGATCGCCCAGCACGCGCACTCCGAGATCATCGGCATGCAGCCGGAGGCCAACTGGATCACCCGCGCGCCCTCCCTGCGCCGCAAGGCGATCCTGATGGCCAAGGTGCAGGACGAGGCGGGACACGGCCTGTACCTGTACAGCGCCGCCGAGACCCTCGGCACCGGCCGCGACGAACTGCTCGACAAGCTGCACAGCGGCCGCCAGAAGTACTCCTCGATCTTCAACTACCCCACGCTGACCTGGGCCGACGTCGGCGCGATCGGCTGGCTGGTGGACGGCGCCGCGATCACCAACCAGGTACCCCTGTGCCGCTGCTCCTACGGCCCCTACGCACGCGCCATGGTGCGGATCTGCAAGGAGGAGTCCTTCCACCAGCGCCAGGGCTACGAGCTGCTGCTGGCCCTGAGCAAGGGCACCCCGGAGCAGCACGCGATGGCCCAGGACGCGGTGGACCGCTGGTGGTGGCCCTCGCTGATGATGTTCGGCCCGCCCGACGACGAGTCGCAGCACTCCGCCCAGTCGATGGCCTGGAAGATCAAGCGCCATTCGAACGACGAACTGCGCCAGCGCTTCGTCGACATCTGCGTCCCCCAGGCCGAGTCCCTGGGCCTGACCCTCCCCGACCCGGACCTGACGTGGAACGAGGAGCGGGGTCACTACGACTTCGGCGCGATCGACTGGTCGGAGTTCCGGGACGTCCTCAAGGGCAACGGCCCGTGCAACGAACAGCGCCTCACCCAGCGCCGGCGCGCCCACGACGAGGGCGCGTGGGTACGGGAGGCGGCCGCGGCCTACGCGGCCAAGCACACCGGCGGCACCGGAACCACCGGTCACGACACGACGGGAGCGGAGCGAGCATGAGCACCACCGACTGGCCCCTGTGGGAGGTGTTCGTGCGCTCGCGGCGCGGCCTCTCCCACACCCACGCCGGCAGCCTGCACGCCCCCGACGCCGAGCTGGCCCTGCGCAACGCCCGCGATCTGTACACCCGGCGCGGCGAGGGCGTCTCCATCTGGGTCGTCCCGGCCGCCGCGATCACCGCCTCCTCGCCGGACGAGAAGGACCCCTTCTTCGAACCGGCCGCCGACAAGCCCTACCGCCACCCGACCTTCTACGAGATCCCGGAAGGGGTGAAGCACCTGTGACCGCCACCGGACCGGCCACCGTCCCGGTGACCGCCGCGCTCGCCCTCGGCGACGACGCCCTGGTGCTCTCCCACCGCCTCGGGGAATGGGCCGGGCACGCCCCCGTCCTGGAGGAGGAGGTCGCCCTCGCGAACATCGCCCTCGACCTGCTCGGCCAGGCCCGGGTGCTGCTGTCCCTGGCCGGCGACGAGGACGAACTGGCGTACCTGCGCGAGGAACGCGCCTTCCGCAACCTCCAGCTGGTCGAGCAGCCGAACGGCGACTTCGCCCACACCATCGCCCGCCAGCTGTACTTCTCCACTTACCAGCACCTGCTGCATGCCGAACTCGCCGCGGGCGACGGGCCGTTCGCGCCGCTCGCCGCGAAGGCGGTCAAGGAGGTCGCCTACCACCGCGACCACGCCGAGCAGTGGACCCTGCGCCTGGGCGACGGCACCGAGACCAGTCATGAGCGGATGCGGCGCGCCTGCGCCGCGCTGTGGCGGTTCACCGGGGAGATGTTCCAGCCCGTGGAGGGCCTGGACGTCGACTGGGCGGCCCTGGAGTCCCGTTGGCTGGAGTCCGTCACCGAGGTGCTCGGCCGGGCCACCCTGAGCCTCCCCGAGGGGCCCCGCACCGGGGCCTGGTCGGCGGGCGCGGGCCGGCAGGGCATTCACACCGAGTCGTTCGGGCGGATGCTCGCCGAGATGCAGCATCTGCACCGCAGCCATCCGGGGGCGTCATGGTGACCGCCACCGCCCTGGAGGCGGAGCTGCTGGAGCTGGCCGGCTCGGTCCCCGACCCCGAGCTTCCGGTGCTCACGCTGCGCGAGCTGGGCGTGGTGCGCGCGGTGCGTCTGCGCGACGCCGACACCGCCGAGGTCGAGCTGACCCCCACGTACACCGGCTGCCCGGCGATCGAGGCGATGAGCCTCGACATCGAGCGGGTCCTGCGGGAACACGGCATGCGCGAGGTCACCGTCCGCACCGTGCTCACCCCGGCCTGGTCGACCGACGACATCAGCCCCGAAGGCCGCCGCAAACTGCGGGAGTTCGGGATAGCGCCTCCGCGGGTGCGCGAGTCCTCCGGGCCCGTGCCGCTGTCCCTCGGTCCGACGCGCACCCACGCCGCCGAGACCGAACCGGTCCGCTGCCCGCACTGCGGCTCGGCCGACACCGAGCTGCTGAGCAGGTTCTCCTCGACCGCGTGCAAGGCGCTGCGCCGCTGCCTGTCCTGCCGCGAACCGTTCGACCACTTCAAGGAGTTGTGATGGCGCGCTTCCACCCGCTCCAGGTGGCCGCGGTCGACCGGCTCACCGACGACTCCGTCGCCCTCACCCTCACCGTCCCGCCCGAGCTGCGCGCGGAGTACCGCCACGCCCCCGGCCAGCACCTCGCGCTGCGGCGCCGGGTGGACGGCACGGAGGTGCGGCGCACCTACTCGATCTGCTCGCCCGCCCCCGCCCCGGATGCCGAGGGCCCCGGCAGTCTGCGGGTCGGGGTGCGGCTGGTGGAGGGCGGCGCCTTCTCCACCTACGCGCTGAAGGAGATCAACGTCGGGGACGAACTGGAGGTGATGACCCCGGCCGGCCGCTTCACCCTGGACCCGGCGCCGGGTCTGTACGCGGCGATCGTCGGCGGCAGCGGCATCACTCCGGTGCTGTCCATCGTCTCCACCCTGCTGGCGCGGGAGCCGGAGGCCCGGTTCTGCCTGATACGCGGCGACCGCACGGCCGCCTCGACGATGTTCCTGGAGGAGGTCGCCGACCTGAAGGACCGCTACCCGGAGCGGCTTCAGCTGGTGACCGTGCTCTCCCGGGAGGAACAGCAGGCGGGTCTGCCCTCCGGCCGGCTCGACGAGGGACGCCTCACCGAACTCCTGCCGCGGCTCGTGCCGTTGGAGGAGGTGGCGGGTTGGTTCCTGTGCGGGCCGTACGGACTGGTGCAGGGCGCCGAGCGGGCGCTGCGCGGGCTGGGCGTGGACCGCGCCCGGATACACGAGGAGATCTTCCACGTGGACTCCGGTCCGGCCGCGGCGGGCACCGCACCGGCGGCCGCGCACAGCACGGTCACCGCGCGGCTCGACGGCCGCGGCGGCACCTGGCCCGTGCGGGAGGGCGAGTCCCTGCTGGAGACGGTGCTGCGCAACCGTCCCGACGCGCCCTACGCCTGCAAGGGCGGGGTCTGCGGCACCTGCCGTGCCTTCCTGGTGGCGGGCGAGGTCCGGATGGACCGCAACTTCGCCCTGGAGCAGGAGGAGACGGAGGCCGGATATGTGCTGGCGTGCCAGTCGCATCCGCTGACCGAACAGGTGGAGCTGGACTTCGACCGCTGAGGAGCGACACGAGGGGGAACCGCCAAGGTTCCTTTCCGGAACAGGCCGGGGCGTCCGCCGGATGGTGCGGACGGCGCGGCATCCGCACGGCGGCTTCGGCGCGGACACCGTCCACCCCCCTGCACCGCTACCACGCCTGGGCCAAGCGCCTGGAGCCGGCGCTCGGCCCGGCGGCGGTGTACGAGGAGACGCTCGGGGGCCTGCCGGCGGCACACCCGCTCGGCTGACCCCGAGGGTGTCCTACAGCACGTGGCCCGGGCGGCCGTCGTCGGTGATCACGGGGCGGCCCGCGGCGGCCCAGGACTGCATACCGCCGTCGATGTTCACCGCGTCGATGCCCTGCTGCACCAGATACATGGTGACCTGGGCGGACCGGCCACCGGAGCGGCAGATCACATGGACGCGGCCATCCTGCGGGACGGCCTCGGTCAGCTCGCCGTAACGGGCCACGAACTCGCTCGTCGGGATGTGCAGCGCTCCCTCGGCGTGACCCGCCTGCCACTCGTCGTTCTCGCGGACGTCCAGCAGGAAGTCGCCGTCCTTGAGGTCCGTGACCCCGGCCGTGGGCACACCAGCTCCGAAATTCATGTCTCCGACGCTACCCGAAGGCGGACCCGGTTCAGTCCTGTCGGCCCCGGTTCAGTCCTGCTCCCGCAGGGCCGCCAGTTCCGCCTCCCGCTGGGCGATGTCGGCGCGCAGTTTGCCGGCGATCTCCTCCAGCAGCGCGTCGGGATCGTCCGGGGCGAGGCGGAGCATTCCGGCGATGGCGCCGTCCTCCAGTTCGCGGGCGACCAGGGTGAGCAGTTCCTTGCGCTGGGAGAGCCATTCGAGGCGGGCGTACAGCTCCTCGGCGGGGCTCGGGAGCCGCTCGGGCGGCACCGGTCCGGCCGCCCATTCCTCGGCCAGTTCCCTCAGCAGCTTCTCGTCGCCCCGGGCGTAGGCGGCGTTCACGCGGGTCAGGAACTCCTCGCGCCGCTTGCGTTCGTCCTCCTCCTGCGCCAGGTCGGGGTGGGCCTTGCGGGCCAGCTCGCGGTAGAGCTTGCGGGCCTCCTCGCCGGGCCGTACCCGCTCCGGGGGGCGTACCGCCTGGTCGGTGAGCATGGCGGCGGCCTCCGGGTAGAGGCCGTGGCCGTCCATCCAGCCGCCCAGCAGTTCCTCGACGCCGGGGATCGGCAGCACGCGGGCGCGGGCCTCCTCGGCACGGCGCACGTCCTCCGGATCGCCGGTGCGCGCGGCCTTCGCCTCGGCGATCTCGGCGTCCAGTTCCTCGATGCGCAGATAGAGCGGGCCGAGCCGCTGTTCGTGCAGCCGGGAGAAGTTCTCGACCTCGACGCGGAAGGTCTCCACGGCGATCTCGTACTCGATCAACGCCTGCTCGGCGGCACGGACGGCCCGTTCGAGCCGCTCCTCGGGACGGGGTTCGGCGGGCTGGTCAGCTTCCGGGGTGGTCACCCGCCCAGCGTAGCGCCGCGCCCCGCCCGGCCGGTTCGGCTGCTCGCCGCGGCGGGCGGACGGGTGCCGCGGCGGGCTCGCAGCGGCCGGTCGCGCGGTCCCTCCCGGCCCCGGGACCGGCCCTGTCAGACTCCCGGTTCCGCGGGGATGCGGCCCGCTCGTATCGCGGTGGTCAGGGCGGCGTGATCGGACTCGGTGAGGTCGGCGTAGGCGACGGCGAACGTGGCGATGGCCTCGTCCAGTTCGTCGTTCTTGCCGCAGTAGCCGGCGATCAGGCGGGGGTCGGCGCCGTGGGAGTGGGCGCGGGCCAGGAGGGCGCCGGTCATGCGGGCGTAGTCGTCCAGCTGGTCGGCGGCGAGGGCGGCGGGGTCGACGCTGCCCTTGCGGTTGCGGAACTGGCGTACCTGGAAGGGGCGTCCGTCGACCGTGGTCCAGCCGAGCAGGATGTCGCTGACGACCTGCATCCGCTGCTGCCCGAGGACGACCCGGCGGCCCTCGTGCTCCACCGGCGGGGTCTCGAATCCGGCGGCGGCCAGATGCGGGACCAGCGCGGAGGGGCGGGCCTCCTTCACCTGGAGCACCAGCGGATGCTCGCGGTGGTCGAGGAGCAGGACGACGTAGGACCGGGTGCCGACGCTGCCGGTGCCGACCACCCGGAAGGCCACGTCGTGCACCGCGTGCCGGGCGAGCAGCGGGTGCCGGTCCTCGGGCAGGGTCGTCAGGTACTCCGCCAGGGAGGCGGCGACGGCGGCGGCCTCGCGGTCCGGTATGCGGCGCAGCACCGGAGACGCGTCGACGAAGCGGCGCCCGCCGTCCTCGTGCGCCTCGATCGACTTTGCCGCGAACCGGCCGCTGGTGTTGGCCCGCGCCTTCTCCGAGACCCGTTCCAGGGTGCCGAGCAGATCGTGGGCGTCGGCGTGGGAGACCAGGTCCTCGTCCGCGATGGCGTTCCACGCGTCCAGCACCGGCAGTTTCGCCAGCAGCCGCATGGTGTGGCGGTAGGCCCCGACCGCGTCCCGCGCCGCGGCGCGGCAGGTGTCCTCGTCGGCGCCGGTCTCGCGGCCGGCCAGCACGAGCGAGGCCGCGAGCCGCTTCAGATCCCATTCCCAGGGGCCGTGCACGGTCTCGTCGAAGTCGTTCAGGTCGATGACGAGACCACCGCGGGCGTCGCCGTACAGACCGAAGTTGGCGGCGTGCGCGTCACCGCATATCTGGGTGCCGATCCGGGTCATGGGGGTGCGTGCCAGGTCGTGCGCCATGAGCCCGGCCGCGCCTCGCAGGAAGGCGAAGGGGGTGGCCGCCATCCGGCCCACCCGGATCGCGGTCAGCTCCGGTATCCGGCCGGTGTTGGACTCCTCGACGGCACGCACCGCGTCGGGACGGGTGGCGTCCAGTTCGAGGAAGCGATGGGCGCGGCGCGGCACGCTCGACCGCAGCGCCTTGCCCTCTTTCCTGGGCGAGCCCTGCGGAGGCCACTGGGCGAACCCCCGCACCGCCGGCAGCCTGTGCCCACCACGCGTCTTCCGCCCCGGCTCACCCGCACCGCTCCCGGCCACGGCCACCGCCTCCCCCGTACGCATCGAGACGAACATCAACTCGGGGAGACCGTACAGCCGGTGACGGGATCCGCGTCAGCGCCTGTGGACAACTCGGCGGTTGTGGACGACCGGGCCGTTGTGGACGATCCGACGGCATGGAGGTGTCCACCGCCCGAAGCGGCCCGATCTCGGACAACTCGTCCAGGCCGCAGTCGAGTTCATCGCCCCCTCGCGCCCTCCGCGGCCCCCTCGGTGGCATCCTCTGCCACCCCCTCGGTGGCACCCTTCGCCGCGCCGGCCGTCGTGTCCTCCCTCGCTCCCTCCCCCGTCTCCCCGCCCAGGTTCTCCGCCAGCCGGAACAGCGCGGGCAGGGCGTTCCCGATGGCCGTGCGGGAGTCGTCGTCGAGCGCGGCGAGGGCGGCGTCGATGCGGCGTTCGTGGGCGGTGTTCCAGGCCGCGAGCTTCTCGCGGCCGGCGTCGGTGAGGGTGACCACCGAGGCGCGGCGGTCGGCGGAGTCGACGTCGCGCGCGACCAGCCCGGCGGTGATCATCTGGCCGATCAGCCCGCTGACGGTGCTCGGCGCCAGGCGCCGCCGGGCGGCCAGGTCGCTGATCCGGGCGGGAGAGTGCTCGCCCAGCACCTGGAGCAGTTCGACCTGCGCCATGGGAAGGGTCTCCCACGGGTAGTCGGTGCGGATCGAGGAACGCAGCGCGCGGCGCAGCCGGGTGACGGCCTCGGTGAGCAGACGGGCCTCGGGCGCACGGGCGGCGGGGCCGGGCGCGGAGACGTCGGGGCGTGGCTGCGCGGACATGCGGAAAGCCTAGCCGGGCCCCACCGGGAAACGGCCGGCCCGCTGAACCGGGAACCCGTCCCCGGCCCCCGCGCCACCGGCCCACGAATCCACCCTTCGTTCCCGGACCCCGGCCCAGCCACCGCCCCGCGAACACGGCCCCCGCGCCCGGCACCACCGGCCCGCGAACACGGCCACCATCCCCGGCCTCGGTCCCGGCCCCGTGGCCCAGCCACCAGCCCACGAATCCGGCCCTCGGTCCGCGAACGTGACCCCTGCCCCCCCCGGTCTCCAGCCCGGCCGCAGCCCCGTGAATCCGTCCCGTCCCCGGGCCCCGGCCCCCGAATCCGCCCGTTCCCGGACCCCGGCCCATGAACCCACCCCCGTCACTGGGCTCCGGTCCGCTCTCTCACGAGCCTGCCCTCTCCCGCGGACTCTCCCCCTTGGGGCCGGCCCAGGCCGCCCACACCGCGACCAGTGACGCGCCCACCAGCACCACCGCGGACCAGCGCAGCCCGGCCCGGAGGGCGCTGTCGCTGCCGGTTCCCGACAGTTGCAGGGCCAGCGTCACCAGGGCGACGCCGAGCGCGGTGCCGAGCCCCCGGGTCATGTTGACCAGCCCCCCGCCCGTGCCGGAGGACCGCGCCGGTATCGCGCCCATGATCAGGGCGTTGTTGGCCGGGGTGAACAGTCCGAGCCCCAGCCCGGTCACCGCCAGCAGCGGCACCAGCGGGCCGACGGACGGCGGGACGAGCAGCAGTCCGGCCATCGCCAGGGTGAACACACCGGCACCGGCCAGACAGCGGGTCCGGTCGGCGAGGCCGCACGGCAGCAGCCGGTCGCCGCCGGTCGCGGCCAACGCGAACCCGGCCGGCAGGGCGGTGAGCACCAGCCCGGCGGTCAGCTCGGACACGCCCCGCGCGGTGAGCACGACCGGTACCAGCACCAGCGGCCCGAACAGCACCAGATAGCCGCTCAGCGCGCCCACCAGCCCGTACGTCACGGCCCGTACGCGCAGCAGGGCCAGGTCCAGCAGCGGCGCGGCCGCCCGTCGCTGGCGCCGGACGAAGGCCGGACCGGCGCAGGCCGCCAGCGCGAACAGCACGGCCACGCCCCAGCCGGGCACCGGCAGCCCGGAGGCCGCGGAGACGCCCAGCAGGGCACTGGTGGTCGCGGTCGCCAGCAACAGGAGCCCAGGCCAGTCGAAGTGGGTGACCCGGGTCCTGGCCCGGGTGCGGGGCAGCAGATAGTGCCCGCCGACCAGGGCGATCACGCCGACGGGCACATTCACCCAGAACACCCAGCGCCAGCCCAGCGTCGCCACCAGGGCCCCGCCGACGGTCGGCCCCAGCGCAAGCCCGAGGGCCTGCGCGGCGGCCTGCACCCCGAGGGCGCTGCGCATCCGCTCGCGCGGCGCGCTGGTGGTGACCAGGGCCACACTGTTGGCCTGCATCATGGCCGCCCCGGCCGCCTGGACCACGCGGAACACCACGAGTGCGGTCAGTGAGGGGGCGAAGCCGCAGGCGGCGGAGGCCAGCGTGAAGACGGCGAAACCGTAGAGGTAGAGGAGCTTGCGGCCATGGGCGTCGGCCAGCCGCCCGGCGGGCACCAGCAACGCCACCAGGGCCAGCAGATAGGCCAGCGAGACCCACTCGACGGCGGCCAGCGAGGCGTGGAAGCCGGAGCGCAGACCGCCGTAGGTGAGCGTGACGATGCTGGCGTCCAGCTGTCCCATGAAGGCGCCGAAGCACACCGTGGCCACGGCCAGCCACCAGCCGTTCGGCCGTGCCCGTACCGACTCGGGGCGCGGCCGCTCCACAGTGAGCAGCACGAGCCCGCGCCGTCCGGACGCACGCGGTCGGGTGTCGGTGGCCATGCCTCCAGATTACATCGGTCACCGAAATACTTGGCCAGCGTTCTATTCGGCCCCTACGCCCCGGGCCGCACCCACCCTCACGTCCCGCACCGCACCCGACCCCCGCACCGACCCTTACGACAGCCCGGCCCGTCCATGCGGCAGACCTGCCGGAGACGCCCCGGCCTCGCCCGCCGCGCCAACTGGGTTACGGCCTACCCGGTGTTGCCCTCGCCCGGAGCGAGCGTGCCGATGGGACGACCCCCAATCAGCCTCGCCCCGGCGGGTGTTGTCCGCGGAGGACACGTCGCGGCTCCGAAGAGGCGCATGCGACCACCGGCCCCTTGAGAGCTTCCTCACACACACGCGCGCCCACCCCGCACCTCGCGTGAGATCGCGTTGGAACACCGGGGGATGGCCCGGAGATGGCTCGGAGAAGATCCGGGCGAATGCGGGCAGGGGCCCGGACAACAGCCGTAGAAAGAGGAATGGGCGGCATCGCCGTTGCGATGCCGCCCATTCTCACTGTGCGCGAGGGGGGAGTTGAACCCCCACGCCCTTTCGGGCACTGGAACCTGAATCCAGCGCGTCTGCCTATTCCGCCACCCGCGCATTGGGTGTGTCTTCCGGTTCCTTCCCTTTCGGGCTGGCCCCTTCCGACATGCAGAACATTAGCACGTCGTACGGGGTGGGTTCACATCCCTACTTCCCGGCCCGGATCAGCCGGGGCTTCCCGGCCCGGAACAGCCGGGGTCCGCCATGCCGTCCGCGCCACCCGGCCACCACCCGTGCCCCGGCGGCCGGGTGGCCGTCGCCCCATCCGGCACCCCACCCGTCGCCCCACCACGTCGTCCCCGATCGCCACCCCCCTCCACCCCACCGCTCCGCACCACGGCTCCACATCAACCTCCGACGCCCCGCGCCTCCCCGATCCCCCGATCCCTCGGTCCCCCGACCACCTCCGATCGCCCCCCGACCCCTCGCCCCCACCGCGACCACCCCACCGCGACCACCTCACCGGGACCACCCACCCCGCCGCCACCGTGACCGTCCCCACACCCGTGACCATCCGCACAGCGCCGCGCCTCTCCGGCGCGTATGAAGGAGAGCCGGTTCACGTGGTGGTTCTCGTATCAAGGAGACCTGGTTCACGTATCAACCTCGTACCGGTCCCGGCCATCTCCCCAGGAGGCGGGCCGGGAGCGAGGCCGGGTGCGGGACACTGGTGCTCGGCCGCCTCTACGATCCATGCCGGGAAGGGTTCCCGCGCGCTGGTCCGGGGAGGAGTTCGAAGCGGACCGGCTGGGGGAACCGGCTGTTTGCCGGGGGCGTGGATACGATCAGTAAGCAGTACCGGAAGCAGTACCGGCGGTACCCGGCAAGGCAACGCACACAGCAGTACACAGAGCAGGGCAAGGAAACGGCAAAGGACGGAGGAGGTGCCCCATGGGAGTCCTGAAGAAGTTCGAGCAGCGTCTCGAAGGTCTGGTGAACGGCACCTTCGCCAAGGTCTTCAAGTCCGAGGTCCAGCCTGTGGAGATCGCCGGCGCGCTGCAGCGCGAGTGCGACAACAACGCCACGATCTGGAACCGCGACCGCACCGTCGTACCGAACGACTTCATCGTGGAGCTCAGCGCGCCCGACTACGAGCGCCTCAGCCCCTACTCCGGCCAGCTCGGCGACGAGCTGGCCGGCATGGTGCGTGACTACGCGAAGCAGCAGCGCTACACCTTCATGGGCCCGATCAAGGTCAACCTGGAGAAGGCCGACGACCTGGACACCGGGCTGTACCGGGTGCGCTCGCGCACCCTCGCCTCCTCCAGCGACCAGCAGGCCGCGGCGCCCGGGCCGGCCCAGGCGGCGCCGAGCCCCGCGGCACCGGCCGCCGGACGCCCCGGTCAGGGCGGGTACGGCTACCCGCCCGCCGGCGTCCCCCCGATGCCCTCCGCCCCGCCGCCCGGCGCCCGCCCCGGCGGCTACGGCTACCCGCAGCCCGCCACCCAGCGTCCCGCGGCCGCCCCGATGAGCGGCGGGCGCACCCGCTACTGGATCGAGATCAACGGCACCCGCCACCAGATCTCCCGGCCGACCCTGGTGCTGGGCCGCAGCACCGAGGCCGACGTGCGGATCGACGACCCCGGCGTCTCCCGCCGGCACTGCGAGATCCGGACCGGAACGCCCTCGACGATCCAGGATCTCGGCTCCACCAACGGCATCGTGGTGGACGGGCAGCACACCACCCGCGCTACGCTCCGCGACGGCTCGCGGATCGTCGTGGGCAGCACCACCGTTATCTATAGGCAAGCCGAAGGGTGAAGCGGGGGCAATGTCAGAGCTGACCCTCACGGTCATGCGGCTGGGTTTCCTGGCCGTACTGTGGCTGTTCGTGATCGTGGCCGTGCAGGTCATCCGCAGCGACCTGTTCGGTACGCGCGTCACCCAGCGCGGATCGCGTAGGGACACCGGGCGGGCCCAGCCCGCCGCCGGCCGGGCGGCGGCCCGGCAGCAGCAGGCCGCTCCCCCGCAGCAGCGCGGCCAGCAGAGCGGCGGCGGCCGGCGCGGGCGCAACGCTCCCAGCAAGCTGGTCGTGACCGAAGGCACGCTGACCGGCACCACCGTCGCGCTTCAGGGCCAGACGATCACCCTGGGCCGTGCGCACGACTCCACCATCGTGCTGGACGACGACTACGCCTCCAGCCGTCATGCCAGGATCTACCCGGACCAGGGCGGCCAGTGGATCGTCGAGGACCTCGGGTCGACCAACGGCACCTACCTGGAGCGGTCCCGGCTGACGACCCCCACACCGATCCCGCTGGGCGCGCCGATCCGCATCGGCAAGACCGTCATCGAGCTGCGGAAGTAGTGCTACATCATGAGTGAGCGCGAGCGGAGCGAGCACGCAGCGGCGGACCGCCGTCCGGTCCCCGGTGCGCTCCCGACCGGAGGGTGGGCAGTGTGGCTCGACACGACCGGCTGCATTCGGAGCCGACGGGCGAGGTGCGCATGAGTCTGTCACTGCGCTTTGCCGCCGGTTCGCACAAGGGCATGATCCGCGAGGGCAACGAGGACTCCGGTTACGCCGGCACCCGCCTGCTGGCGATCGCCGACGGCATGGGCGGCCAGGCGGCCGGCGAGGTCGCCTCCTCCGAGGTCATCTCCAGCCTGGTCACGCTCGACGACGACGTGCCCGGCTCCGACATCCTCACCTCCCTCGGCGTGGCCGTGCAGCGCGCCAACGACCAGCTGCGCTCCATGGTCGAGGAGGACCCCCAGCTGGAGGGCATGGGGACCACGCTCACCGCGCTGCTGTGGACCGGGCAGCGGCTCGGTCTGGTGCACGTCGGCGACTCGCGCGCCTACCTGCTGCGGGACGGAGTGCTCACGCAGATCACCCAGGACCACACCTGGGTGCAGCGGCTCGTGGACGAGGGCCGGATCACCGAGGAGGAGGCGACGACGCATCCGCAGCGCTCCCTGCTGATGCGCGCCCTCGGCAGCGGCGACCACGTCGAGCCCGACCTGTCCATCCGCGAGGTCCGCGCCGGCGACCGCTATCTGATCTGCTCCGACGGCCTGTCCGGCGTCGTCTCCCACCAGACGATGGAGGAGACCCTCGCCAGCTACCAGGGCCCGCAGGAGACGGTGCAGGAGCTGATCCAGCTCGCGCTGCGCGGCGGCGGCCCGGACAACATCACCGTGATCGTGGCCGACGTCCTCGACCTGGACACCGGCGACACCCTCGCGGGCCAGCTGTCCGACCAGCCGGTCGTGGTCGGCGCGGTCGCCGAGAACCAGCTCCACCTGCACGACAACGGCATCATGCAGACCCCGGCCGGGCGCGCCTCCCACCTCGGCAGGCAGGGCCACGGCGGCGGCGAGTTCGGCCCGCCCGGCTCCGGCGACAGCGCCGGCTACGCCCCGTCGGGCAGCTTCGACGAGTACGCCGACGGCGACTTCACCAAGCCCCGCAAAGGCCGCAGATGGCTGAAGGCATCGCTCTACAGCGCCCTGGCCCTCGCGGTCGTCGGCGGCGGACTGTACGGCGGCTACCGCTGGACGCAGACGCAGTACTACGTCGGCGCCAACGAGGAGCACGTCGCGCTGTACCGCGGGATCAGCCAGGACCTGGCCTGGGTGTCGCTGTCGAAGATCGAGAAGGACCACCCGGAGATCGAACTCAAGTACCTGCCGTCGTACCAGCAGAAGCAGGTGAAGGCGACGATCGCCGAGGGCGGCCTCAAGGACGCCCAGTCGAAGATCCAGGAGCTGTCCGTGCAGGCCTCCGCCTGCAAGAAGGAGTCCGAGCGGCAGGATGCCGAGCGCACCCAGCCGGGCAAGCCGCACACGGGCAAGACCGCCGGCGGCGCCGGGACCGGTACGGGCACCGTGAGCCGTGCCGCCTTCACCCGGACGACCGCGACCACGAACCCGAAGGCGACCGCGACCTCCCCGGCAGCCCCGGGATCCTCGAAGTCTTCGACCACGACCCCGTCCGCGACCCCCAGCCCCGGCCCCACCCTCTCGGAGGATGAGCAGAAGGTCGTCTCGCTGTGCGGTAAGCAGTAGGCAAGCCGTGAGAGGCCCTGTCACACGATGAGCAGTACGACTAACTCGCCGACGCACCACACGTCCACCATCGGCGCGATCGGCGCGCCGAGCCGCCGCAACACCGAGCTGGCCCTGCTGATCTTCGCGGTGCTCATCCCGGTGTTCGCCTACGCCAACGTGGGCCTGGCCATCGACAACCAGGTGCCCGCCGGGCTGCTGAGCTACGGCCTGGGCCTCGGCCTGCTGGCCGGCGTGGCCCATCTCGTCGTACGGAAGTTCGCGCCGTACGCCGACCCGCTGCTGCTGCCGCTGGCCACCCTGCTCAACGGGCTCGGTCTGGTCTGCATCTGGCGGCTCGACCAGTCCAAGGCGCTCCAGCAGATCCACGTCGCGGGCGGCAAGGCGACCAACCAGCTCATGTACACAGCCATGGGCATCGCCCTGTTCGTGGCCGTCCTGTACTTCCTCAAGGACCACCGCGCGTTCCAGCGCTACACCTACATCTCCATGGTGGCGGCGCTGCTCCTGCTGCTGCTCCCGCTGGTCCCGGGCCTCGGTCTGAACGTCTACGGCGCCAAGATCTGGATCTCGGTCGGCGGCTTCACCATCCAGCCCGGCGAGTTCGCGAAGATCGTGCTGGCGATCTTCTTCGCCGGCTACCTGATGGTGAAGCGGGACGCGCTGGCCCTCGCCAGCCGCCGCTTCATGGGCCTCTACCTGCCCCGCGGCCGCGACCTCGGCCCGATCCTCGTGGTCTGGGCGATGTCCATCCTGATCCTGGTCTTCGAGACCGACCTCGGTACGTCGCTGCTGTTCTTCGGCATGTTCGTGATCATGCTGTACGTCGCCACCGAGCGGACCAGCTGGATCGTCTTCGGTCTGCTGATGTCCGGGGCCGGCGCGGTCGGCGTGGCGAGCTTCGAGCCCCACGTGAAGATGCGTGTGCAGGCCTGGCTCGACCCGCTGAAGGAGTACAAGCTCTCCCAGCAGGGCGTCGGCGGCCACTCCGAGCAGGCCATGCAGGCGCTGTGGGCCTTCGGTTCCGGCGGCACCCTCGGCACCGGCTGGGGCCAGGGCCACTCGGAGCTGATCAAGTTCGCCGCCAACTCCGACTTCATCCTCGCCACCTTCGGCGAGGAACTGGGCCTGGCGGGCATCATGGCGATCCTGCTGATCTACGGCCTGATCGCGGAACGCGGCGTGCGCACCGCCCTCGCCGCCCGCGACCCGTTCGGCAAGCTGCTGGCCATCGGCCTGTCCGGCGCCTTCGCGCTCCAGGTGTTCGTCGTGGCCGGCGGTGTGATGGGCCTCATCCCGCTCACCGGTATGACCATGCCGTTCCTCGCGTACGGCGGTTCCTCCGTGATCGCCAACTGGGCGCTGATCGGCGTCCTGATCCGCATCAGCGACACCGCCCGCCGCCCGGCGCCCGCCCCCGCAGCCAACCCCGACGCCGAGATGACCCAGGTGGTCCGCCCGTCATGAACAAGCCCCTGCGCCGGATCGCCATCTTCTGCGGTCTGCTGATCCTGGCCCTGCTCGTCCGCGACAACTACCTCCAGTACGTCAAGGCGGACAGCCTGCGCACCGACACGCTCAACCGGCGGGTCGCCATCGAGCGGTACGCCGCGCCGCGCGGCGACATCATCGTGGACGGCAACCCGATCACCGGCTCGACCGAGGTCAAGCACGGCGACTTCAAATACAAGCGCACCTACAAGGACGGGCCCATGTGGGCCCCGGTGACCGGCTACTCCTCCCAGGCCTTCGGCGGCACCCAGCTGGAGAACCTGGACGACGACATCCTCACCGGCAACGACGACCGGCTCTTCTTCCGCAACACCCTGGACATGATCACGGGCAAGCCGAAGCAGGGCGGCAACGTCGTCACCACCCTCAACGGCGCCGCGCAGAAGGCCGCGTACGACGGTCTCAAGAAGCAGGGCGGCAAGGGCGCGGTCGTCGCGCTGGAGCCGTCCACCGGCAAGATCCTGGCGCTGGCCTCCTTCCCGTCGTACGACCCCTCGTCCTTCGCGGGCAACACCGACGCGGACGCCGCGGCCAGGAACAAGCTGCTGAAGGAGAACAACCCGGCCGACCCGACGCTCAACCGGGCGTTGCGCGAGACCTACCCGCCGGGCTCGACCTTCAAGGTGGTCACCGCCGCGGCGGCGCTGGAGAACGGCAAGTACACCTCCGCGGACCAGCCGACCGACTCCCCGCTGCCCTGGATCATGCCGGGCACCACGCGGCCGCTGCCCAACGAGGGCAACCTGCCCTGCAAGAACGCCACCATGCGGGTCGCGCTCCAGTACTCCTGCAACACCGTCTTCGGCAAGATCGGCGCCGACCTCGGCAATGACAAGATGCTGGAGGAGGCGAAGAAGTTCGGCTTCGACGCGGAGCAGTTCACCCCGGTGCGCTCCAACGCCTCGGTGTTCTCCAAGGACATGAACACCTCGCAGACCGCGCTGTCCTCCATCGGCCAGTACAACACCGCCGCCACCCCGCTCCAGATGGCCATGGTCGCCTCGGCGGTCGCCAACGACGGCAAGCTGATGAAGCCGTACATGGTGGACGAGCTGGAGGCCTCCAACCTCGACCCGGTGGAGAAGACCAAGCCGCAGGAGATGAGCCGGCCGCTGTCGCCGCAGAACGCGCAGATCCTCCAGTCGATGATGGAGACCGTGGTCGACAAGGGCACCGGTACCAGTGCCAAGATCCCCGGCGTCGTCGTCGGCGGCAAGACCGGTACCGCCCAGCACGGTGTGGCCAACAGCGCCAACCCGTACGCGTGGTTCATCTCCTACGCCAAGCTCCCCGACGGCAGCTCCCCGGTGGCCGTGGCCGTGGTGATCGAGGACGACCAGGCCAACCGTGACGACATCTCCGGCGGCGGCCTGGCCGCGCCGATCGCGAAGAACGTGATGGAGGCGGTCATCAACTCCAAGAAGTGACCCCCATCACAGCGCCTTCACATCGACGCACGTTGCGATACCGGTCCGATATCGGGTTCCGGACTTGGCCAGGTCATACAAAGGGAGCCGGGTACCGTAGGCCCGGACGGCAGCCTCGGCGCACAGCGATGTGTCGGCCGAGACCGACGGAGAGGGCTGGTAGGTAGCTATGGAAGAGCCGCGTCGCCTCGGCGGCCGGTACGAGCTGGGCCAGGTGCTCGGCCGTGGTGGCATGGCGGAGGTCTACCTCGCGCATGACACCAGGCTCGGCCGCACCGTGGCGGTGAAGACGCTGCGCGCCGACCTCGCGCGCGACCCGTCCTTCCAGGCCCGGTTCCGCCGGGAGGCCCAGTCGGCCGCCTCGCTCAACCATCCTGCGATCGTCGCGGTCTACGACACGGGCGAGGACTACATCGACGGGGTCTCCATCCCGTACATCGTGATGGAGTACGTCGACGGTTCCACCCTGCGCGAGCTGCTGCACTCGGGGCGCAAGCTGCTGCCCGAGCGCGCCATGGAAATGACCATCGGCATCCTCCAGGGCCTGGAGTACGCGCACCGCAGCGGCATCGTCCACCGCGACATCAAGCCGGCCAACGTGATGCTGACCCGCAACGGTCAGGTCAAGGTGATGGACTTCGGCATCGCCCGCGCGATGGGCGACGCCGGCATGACGATGACGCAGACCGCGGCGGTCATCGGCACGGCCCAGTACCTCTCGCCCGAGCAGGCCAAGGGCGAGCAGGTGGACGCCCGTTCCGACCTCTACTCCACGGGCTGCCTCCTCTACGAGCTGCTGACCGTCCGCCCGCCCTTCGTCGGCGACTCCCCGGTGGCCGTGGCCTACCAGCACGTCCGCGAGGAGCCCCAGCCGCCCTCGGTCTTCGATCCCGAGATCACCCCCGAGATGGACGCGATCGTCCTCAAGGCGCTGGTCAAGGACCCCGACTACCGCTACCAGTCGGCCGACGAGATGCGCGCCGACATCGAGGCGTGCCTGGACGGCCAGCCGGTCGGGGCCACGGCCGCGATGGGCGCGGTCGGCTACGCCGGCTACGGCGACGACCAGGCGACGGCGGCGCTGCGCCCGGAAGCGCAGGCGGCGGCCACCACCATGCTCCCGCCGATGGGCCCGGACGACGGCGGCTTCGGCTACGACGACCGCCCCGACCGGCGCCGCCAGCAGCCGAAGAAGAAGAACACCTCCACGATCCTGCTGATCGTCGCCGGTGTGCTGGTGCTGATCGGCGCCATCCTGATCGGCAAGTACGCGTTCAGCGGGCACGGCGCGGACGGCAAGCTCTCCGCGCCCAATCTCGTCGGCGAGACCGAGAAGCAGGCCGCCGACACCGCCGCCAACGTCGATCTGAAGGTCGACGTCACCGACCGCAAGCCCTGCGAGAGCCAGCCCAAGGGCCTCGTGTGCTCGCAGGACCCGGCCAAGGGCACCCAGGTGGACAAGAACACCACCATCCACCTGGTGATCTCCACGGGCGCCCCCAAGGTGACCGTGCCCGACGTCCGCGGCATCCAGTACGACCAGGCGGAGACGCAGCTCAAGGACAAGGGCTTCAACGTCGAGCGCAAGGACGAGGTGTCCACCCAGACGCCGGGCGTCGTCACCGCTCAGGACCCCGAGGGCGGCAGCAGCAAGCAGAAGGGCACCACGATCACCCTCACCGTCGCCAAGGCGGAGGAGAAGGTGACCATCCCGAGCGACGTCGTCGGCAAGTCCTGTGACGAGGCCAAGGCCGAGCTGCAGGGCATGGGCCTGGTGCCGAGCTGCAACGACCAGCCCACCGACAACCCGGACGACAACGGCAAGGTCCTTTCGACCAACCCGCCGGCCGGGCAGCAGGTCTCCAAGAACACGCCCGTCGCGATCAACGTCGGCAAGGCCCAGCAGGCCAGCCAGGTCCAGGTCCCGGGCATCGTGGGCAAGAAGCTCGGGCAGGTCAAGCAGATGCTCCAGCAGGCGGGTCTGCAGCTCGGCAACGTCCAGAACGGCGGCGACGACAACGCGATCGTCGTCAGCTCCAACCCGCCGCCGGGCACCCAGGTGAACCAGGGCCAGGCCATCGACGTGGTCACCATCGGCGGCGGCCAGGGCAACAACGGCAACGGCAACGACAACGGCGCCAACTTCTTCGGCGGCCTGCACGGCTGATCCCCGCGCGCGCCTGGACGAACGGGCCCCCGCCGGATTCCTCCGGCGGGGGCCCGTTCGTCGCCTCGGTGGTTCAGCGCAGTTCCGCGGGCGGGGTGCGCTTGCCGTCGACCTTCTGCACCCGGACCAGTTCGCCCCAGACGACGTAGCGGTAGCGCGAGGTGTAGACGGGCGTGCAGGTGGTCAGCGTGATGTAGTGGCCGGGCTTCTTCCTGCCGGACTCCTCGGGAACCGGGTCGACCACGCCGATGTCGTACTTCGAGGTCTCCGGAAGGATCGCGAAGACCTTGTAGACGTACCAGTCGTCCCGGGTCTCGAAGACGATCGGGTCGCCCTTCTCCAGCTTGTCGATGTTGTGGAACTTGGCGCCGTGTCCGTCGCGGTGGGCGGCGAGGGCGAAGTTGCCCTCCTTGCCGGTCGTCGGGAGCGTGGCCTTGACCGGGTCGGTGTAGTAACCGGCCACACCGCCGTTGAGGACGTCGGTGCCGGTGCCCTTCTCGACCAGGACCGTGCCGTTCTTCATCGCGGGCACGTGCAGGAAGCCGATGCCGTCCTTGGTGTCCAGCGCGCCCGGTCCCGAGTCCTTCTGCTGCGCCCAGTGCTGGCGCACCTTGTCGGCCTGCCTGTCGGCCTTGCGGTCCGCCAGCACGTTCGTCCACCACAGCGAGTAGACGACGAACAGGCCGAGCAACACGCCCAGCGTGATGAGCAGTTCACCGAAGACGCTGACGGCCTGCGCGATCCTGCCCGGCCGCCGGCGCCGCTCGGCGGGCTCCGGTCCGGGCGGGGCAGTGGTTTCGTCGGTCGCTTCGTTCTCGTCGGCGGTCGCTGCCACAGTGTCCTAGCCCTTACTCGAGGAGCGCGTCCGGCTTGCCCTTGCTGCGGGGGCGAACCTCGACCATCTTGCCCCAGACGATCAGCCGGTACTTGCTGGTGAACTCCGGTGTACAGGTGGTCAGGGTGATGTAGCGGCCGGGCCTGGTGAAGCCCGAGCCCCTGGGTACGGGGTCCAGCACGCTGGTGTTGGACGGGGAGGTGACCGGCAGGGTCGACGTCACCTTGTAGACGTAGTAGGTGTCCTGGGTCTCGACCACGACCGGGTCGCCGGGGGTGAGCCGGTTGATGTACCGGAACGGCTCGCCATGGGTGTTGCGGTGCGCGGCCAGCCCGAAGTTTCCGGTCTTCGCGTCGGGCATCGCCGTCTTCAGCGGCGCCTCGCCGTAGTGCCCGACCATGCCCTTGTCGAGCACCCGGGTGGTGCTGACGCCCTCCGCGATCGGCGCCACCACGTCCAGCTTGGGGATGTGCAGGATGGCGAAGCCCTGGCCGGGCGAGAAGACCCCGGGGTTGCGCCTGCCGTTCGCCCAGTCGTCCTGGAGCTGGTGGGCCTCGCTGCCGGCCTGCGCGTGCGCCCGCACGTTGGTCCACCACAGCTGGTAGGTGACGAACAGCAGCATCAGCACGCCGGTGGTGATGAACACCTCGCCGAGCACCCGGCTCGCGACCACCGCCGGGCCGGGCCTGGCCTGCCGCGCCCGCCGCCGGGCCTCCACCCGGCTCGGCGGACGGTCCGGGTCGGACTCCGCCCGCCCCGGCGCCGGTCTTCCGGAGGCGGCGGGCTCGCGGTTCCCGCCACGGCGCCCGCCGCGATGCTTGGCCGCCCTCCTGCGGCCCGCACGACCGCCGGGGGCCGGTCCGGTGACGGAAGGGGCCGACGGGGCTCCAGAGGGCCCCAGAGGGCCTCTGCGCGCCCTCATGGACGCCGGGTCGGCGATCCGCAGCGCCATCGTCTCGTCGTCGAAGGGGACCGCGCCGGGCGCACCGACGGGGGACTCGTACGGCCGCCCGCCGCCGTCCACGTCCTCGCGCTCGGGGCGCAGGGCGGTCACGCCGTGGCCCTGCCCACCACCGGGGCGAGCCCCGCCGACCTCGCCACGGCACCCTGGTCGCCGCACTCCTCCAGCCAGTTGGCCAGCATCCGGTGCCCGTGCTCGGTGAGCACCGACTCCGGGTGGAACTGCACGCCCTCGACGGGGAGTTCCCGGTGGCGCAGGCCCATGATGATGCCGTCGTGCGTGCGGGCGGTCACCTCCAGCTCGGCCGGGACCGTCGCGGGCTCGGCCGCCAGCGAGTGGTAGCGGGTCGCGGTGAACGGCGAGGGCAGCCCGGCGAAGACGCCCTTGCCCTCGTGCTCGACCGGCGAGGTCTTGCCGTGCAGCAGTTCCGGCGCCCGGTCCACCACGCCGCCGTACGCCACCTGCATCGACTGCATGCCGAGGCACACGCCGAAGACCGGCACCCCGGTGGCCGCGCAGTGGCGGACCATCTCCACGCAGACGCCGGCCTGCTCCGGGGTGCCGGGACCGGGCGAGAGGAGGACGCCGTCGAAGCCGTCCTGGGCGTGCGCGGTCGACACCTCGTCGTTGCGCAGCACCTCGCACTCGGCGCCCAGCTGGTACAGGTACTGGACGAGGTTGAAGACGAAGCTGTCGTAGTTGTCCACGACGAGAATGCGCGCACTCACTGGTTGTCCACCGTCACATCGTTGAAGGGCAGCAGCGGTTCGGCCCACGGGAAGACGTACTGGAACAGGACGTAGACCACGGCGAGGACCAGGAGGACGGAGATCAGCGCCCTCACCCACGCGTTTCCCGGCAGATGCCGCCAGATCCAGCCGTACATGCCGTCCTTGCCGTCCCTTCCGTGTCCCTACGGCACCAGACACACGCCGTACGTCACCAGACTAGCGGCGCGGCGCCTCCGGTTCGCCTGACTCCACAGGCTCGGTGGAGTCCGGGCGCGCCCGGCGAGGCCGACGGCTACCGCACGGGCTTCGCGTAGTGCAGGTCCACGGTGCCCGAGTAACCCGGAAGGGTGACGGTGCCGTCGTCGGTGACTTTCCAGCCGAGGCCGTAGACGTTGACGTACACCATGTAGGTCTGGATCGCCTTGCTGTCCGCGAGCGCCCGCTGGAGCCGCCCCGGGTCCCCGATCGCCGTGATCTTGTACGGCGGGGAGTAGACCCGGCCCTGGAGGATCAGGGTGTTGCCGACGCAGCGCACCGCGCTGGTGGAGATCAGCCGCTGGTCCATGACCTTGATCCCCTTGGCGCCGCCCTGCCACAGGGCGTTCACCACGGCTTGCAGGTCCTGCTGGTGGATGACCAGGTAGTCGGGCTGCGGCGGGGGATAGCCGGGGAGCTTGGCGGTGGCGTTGGGCGGGGCGTCGTTGAGGGTGACGGTGACCGCCCTGCCGGTGAGCTTCTCGGTGCCGGCGCTCTTCTCCAGCCCGGTGAGCCGCCGGTCCTGGGCCTTGGTGCTGCCGCCGTCGCTCGCGGCCAGGGACTCCACGCCGTCGCGCAGGGCGGCGTTGGACTCGTCCATGTCCTTGTTCTTGCGGCTGCGCTGCTGGATCAGGTCGGACAGCTTCAGCAGGGAGCCGTCCTGGCGGATGTCGGTGCCCCTGGCGGTGTCGAAGCTGGTGAAGAAGATCAGGCCCGCGAGGGCGAAGACGGCCGCCGTGAGGATCCGCACCGGGCGCACCCGTGGCCTGCGGCGGGGGCCGGAACCCATTGCTCCCGTACCGGGGGAGTCGGCAGAATTGCTCAACGTACCCTTATCTCCTTCGGCGCCGCGGAAGCACTACGCTAACGGACGCCCGGGGGAGCACACAGAGTCGTCATGTTGGCCCCTTGTACGCTGCCCCGAGCCCGACCCGTTACCTGCGCGGCCACGCAGCGCATCGACAGGAGAGACCCTCGTGCCGAAGTCACGTATCCGCAAGAAGGCCGACTTCACGCCGCCGCCGGCGAAGCAGGCCGCGGCGATCAAGCTGAACAACAGCGGCTGGGTCGCCCCCGTCATGCTGGCCATGTTCGTCATCGGTCTGGCCTGGATCGTCGTCTTCTATGTGACCGACGGCTCGCTGCCCATCGACGCGCTGGACAACTGGAACATCGTGGTCGGCTTCGGCTTCATCGCCGCCGGGTTCGGTGTCTCCACGCAGTGGAAGTAGGGGCTCTGCCCACGGCTTCTCCGCCGAGTTATCCACAGGCCTGAGGATTTCCACATCCCCCTGGGGAAAAGACTACGATCTGTGGATAACTCATCGGGCATTGACGCCGGTACGACTGCCGTACCGGCTCCCACACACCCGTTCGCACCCCGCATCACCTGCGAAAACTCATCCGAGCGGTAAGGGTCGCAGCTGATCCCGCACCGTATGCACAAGATCCGACACCCGCTGTGGACAACTGTGCCGCGTCAGGTGAGCTGACCCGTTCTGACCAGGGTGAGAACGGCCACCACCACCAGCACGAGCGCACAGGTGCCGTACTGGACGAGCGCCCGGTTGCGGCGTGGTGCGTGCACCATCGCGTACCCGGCGACGACGCCCGCGACCAGGCCGCCGACGTGCGCCTCCCAGGCGATGTTGAAGCCGGGGGTGAAGGTGATGATCAGGTTGACGACCAGCAGGGCGACGAGCGGTCGCAGATCGTAGTTGAGCCGGCGCATCAGCACACCGGTGGCGCCGAAGAGGCCGAAGAGCGCCCCGGAGGCGCCGAGCGACGGCTGGTTCGGCGCGGCGATCAGATAGGTGAGCGCGCTGCCGGCCAGGCCCGAGACGAAGTACAGGGTGAGATAACGGGCGCGCCCGAGCGCCGCTTCCAGGGGACCGCCGATCCACCACAGGCTGAGCATGTTGAACAGGATGTGGGCGTACCCGCCGTGCAGGAACATGGCGGTCAGCAGGCGGAAGTACTGGCCCTCGGCGATGCCCTGTATCCCCGGCAGCAGAGGGGTGTAGGCCCGGCCGATCAGCTCGAACCGCTGGGTGAAGCTCTCGCCGACGGCGAGCTGCACCAGGAACACCGCGAGGTTGATCCCGATCAGCACCTTGGTGAGCAGCCGGGGATCCGCCGTCATGGTGCCCCCGGTGATGGTGCGCGGCCGGGCCGCGGCCATCGGACGCGCCGTACCGCCGCCTCCCCCGCCGCTCGGGGCCGGACCGCCGCCGTGGACGCACTCGGGGCACTGGAAGCCGACGGAGGCGCTGACCATGCACTCGGGGCAGATGGGGCGCTCGCAGCGGGTGCAGCGCACGCCGGTCTCGCGGTCCGGGTGCCGGTAGCACACGGGCACGCTCCGGGCGTCCGGTGCGCTGCTTGCGACGTGGTCCATGTTCCCCTCGCTCCTCGTGGCGCTCACCCGGCACATACCCCGCCCCGCTCATCCTTACGGACGAGCGGGGCGATTGGTTCCCTGTGGGGCGTTCCGGGGGAACCGGGTCCCCCGGTGAGCGACCCCGGCGCGGACTCAGCCCTCGCGGGTCTCGACGACGACCGACTCGATGACGACGTCCTGGACCGGACGGTCGTTGCGGCCGGTCTTCACGCCCGCGATCTCGTCCACGACCTTCTTGCCGGCGTCCGTGCTGACCTCACCGAAGATGGTGTGCTTGCCGGTCAGCCAGGTCGTCGGGGCGACCGTGATGAAGAACTGCGAGCCGTTGGTGCCCGGGCCGGCGTTCGCCATCGCGAGCAGGTAGGGCTTGGTGAAGGCCAGGTCGGGGTGGAACTCGTCCCCGAACTTGTAGCCCGGACCGCCGATGCCGGTGCCCAGCGGGTCACCGCCCTGGATCATGAAACCGCTGATGACACGGTGGAAGATCGTGCCGTCGTAGAGCGGGTCGTTGCTCTTCTTGCCGGACTCGGGGTGAGTCCACTCGCGCTCGCCCTTGGCCAGCTCGACAAAGTTCTGGACCGTCTTGGGCGCGTGGTTCGGGAACAGCCGGACCTCGATGTCGCCGTGGTTGGTCTTCAGGGTGGCGTAAAGCTGCTCAGCCACGATCTGCCTTCCGTTGTCTTCCTGTGACGCCCCGATCCTCGCACGTATGGCCCACCACGGCGCCAGTCGGCCAACCGAAGGAGCGATCGGCACCCATATGCGCGCCCGCACATGCCGCCCGGGCCGTTCGCAGGCATGATCCGTAAAAGGGTGGAAAGTCGAAATACCGTACGCCACCGAGGAGGAGGAACCCGTGACCCGCATTGACAGCGTGCGCGCCGCGACCGGCTCGGCGAAGGACAGCGTGCTGCACGCCGCGGACGTGGTGGCGCCCTACGCCGACACGGCCAAGGAGCGTGCCGCGCATTACGCGCAGGAGGCACGCGTACGGCTGGCGCCCGTGGTGTCGCAGGCCGCCGAACAGGCCCGCGTGCAGTACGACGCCCGGCTCGCCCCGCGTCTGGAACAGGCCCGGCGCACCTATGTCCCGCCGAAGGTCGACCTGGCGGCGCAGGAGGCCGCCTGTCGCGCCCGCAAGGCCGCCCGGCAGACGGCCGAGTACTCACGGCCCCGGATCGAGCAGGCGATGGCCGCGGCCGGGCCGGTGGCGGACGAGGCCGCGGCCCGGGGTGCCGCCGCGCTGGCCGCGCTGCGCGGCCAGGTCTCCGCGAAGGACATCCAGAAGCTCGCCCGCCGCAAGGCGTGCCGGTGCCGGGCCGGCCGGGTCGCCAAGCTGCTGGGGCTGACGGCCCTGGTGGCGGGCGGCGCCTTCGCCGCCTGGAAGTGGTGGGAGCGCCAGGCCAACCCCGATTGGCTGGTCGAGCCACCGGCCGCGACGGAGGTCCCCGAGTCGGGTGGCATCGGCTCGGTGGACGGCAGCGGCCCCGAGGGGACCGCCACCACGGACGGCGACGGACAGGTCTGAACGCTTCTCGCGGAACGGGCCCGGGGCCGGAAGCGCGTGTGCGCTCCGGCCCCGGGCCCGTTTCACGTGAAACGGGGAAGTCAGCGGGCGGCCTCGATGTGGGACCTGGTCAGGGCGAACAGGATCAGCAGGTCCAGGGCCATCACCGGGATCGCCCAGCCCGGGTAGAACGGCACGAACATGAACTGGGTGATCAGGCTGACGCCCGCCGTCACCACGCCGGCCCCGCGGCCCCAGCTCGCGCCCGCCAGCACACCGAGGCCCGCGACGGTGAGCGCCATGCCGATGACGAGGTGGATGATGCCCCACGCCGTCAGGGGAAAGTTGTAGGCGTACCCGTTCGAGGTGGCGAACAGGCTGTCCTCCGCGATACCGGCCGCGCCCATCAGAATGCTGAGCGGCCCGCTGAGCATCAGCAGGGCCCCGGCGGCCCGGGACGCGCTGTCGAGCGTGCGTTCACGGCCGGGGCCCCCGTGCCCGCGCTCCGACTTGTCGGATATCGACGTCATGGGCGTCGCCTTCCTGTGCGGCGCGGCCGCCTACGCACGGCGGCCGCGAGCAAGCCACGCTTCTCTGACAGGATCACCGCAATCACCCGGACCTGCGACCGCAGCCGTCCGGCTACCGCCCGCCCGGACCGCGGGAAGCGGTCGAAACAGCGCTGTGGCCGGGGCCGGGGCTCGCGGGCGTGGTGGCGCACACCGTGCCGCGGGACGCGACCAGCGCGCAGGCGCGGGCCTGCCCGGCATCGCGCACGCCCACCATCGCGGTGTGGGCGTCGGCGCCGTACTGCTGGCGGTACTCCTCGCGGTCCTGGTGCCGGCCGAAGACCTGGATCCAGTCGCCCTCCGAGCTGCCGCTCATCTTGGCCCAGGCGGCATGGCAGCGGGGGCTGTAGCGCAGCTCGACCAGGACTCCGAAGTCACGGCCGGTGAGGAGGGTGCCCGCGTCGTTCTGGCAGACGGTGGTGGCGGGATCCACCCCCAGGCAGCCGTCGCCGTCGCAGGAAGCGGTGGGGGACACCCGGGCCGACAGGGACGCGGAGGCCGAGGCGCCGTGCCCCGGATCCGACCGGGTGAGGAAGAAGATCGCCAGCACCAGCAGCGCCAGCCCCAGGACGGACCCGGCGGCCCACACCGCGTGCCGTCCGCGCGATCCGGAGTCCTGATAGGTGACGGACCCGTGGTAGACGATGTCCCGGCCGGCCTGGTGCACCTTCGCGCTGCCCGACGCCCGGGTGCGCTGGTCTCCCCGCCCGGGTTTCCTCCTACCGGCCACCGCTCCTCCGGACGTCCTGGTCCCGGCCGGCCTGGAAGGCCCGCGCGTCTCCGGAGACCCTGGCCCGCTGCACGACATCACCGGCGGTCCCGCCGCCGGCCGCCGCCCCGCCGTCCCCGGACCGCAGATCACGCCCCGCCTGGTACACCCGGGCCCGCCCGCCGGCCCTGACCGTCTGCCTGACCCGCCGCCCGGGAGATGACGTATCCCCCTGTCCCGCCCACCAGTTGACCGCCCCGCCGACGGCGGCGGCGACCGCCCCGGCGAATCCGAGCGCCACTCCCCACCGGTCTCCGTCGTCCGCGGGAAGCCATTCGAACGGCACCACTCTGACGAGCCACGCACACAGCACGAACACGGCCACGGCCGCCACGACCGCCACCGCCCAGCGCACCGCACGCCCCATGCGAAGTCCCCCTTTCCCCCGACGTGTTGTTGGGATTCCACTCCGGGACGGGCCCGACACATCCTTCGGGGCCCCAAAACAGGACATGTGCACGCTCATACGCCAAAGAACCCCCTGACCGACGTTTCCGCAGGTCAGGGGGTTCTCGACAGTGGAGCCTAGGGGAGTCGAACCCCTGACATCCGCCATGCAAAGACGGCGCTCTACCAACTGAGCTAAGGCCCCGGGAAGGGTGTGGCCGACCGGAGGGGGTGTGCGCCCGCCGGTGCCGCAGACCAGAGTACCGGGTCACCCCCCGTATCCCGCAAAAAGATTGGGGGTCCCCGCGGATGACCACGCTCCGTAAGATGCTCGGCGTGGTTCGCTACAGCGAACCGCGGTTTTCAGGGGAAGCGATGGGGAGACGCAATGGACGCCGCACAGCAGGAAGCCACCGCCAGAGCGCGGGAGCTGCAGCGGAACTGGTACGGGGAGCCGTTGGGGGCGCTCTTCCGTAAGCTGATCGACGATCTCGGCCTCAATCAGGCCCGTCTCGCGGCGGTCCTGGGGCTGTCCGCTCCGATGCTGTCCCAGCTGATGAGCGGGCAGCGGGCGAAGATCGGCAATCCCGCGGTGGTCCAGCGGGTACAGCAGCTGCAGGAGCTGGCGGCGCAGGTGGCGGACGGCAGCGTCAGCGCCGCCGAGGCGACCGAGCGGATGGACGAGATCAAGAAGTCGCAGGGGGGCTCCGTGCTGAGCAACACCGCGCAGTCGACGAACGGTTCGGGCGCGCCCACCGTCAAGCGCGTGGTCCGGGAGATCCAGTCGCTGCTGCGCTCGGTGGCCGCCGCGAGCGACATCATCGAGGCCGCGGACGCCCTCGCCCCGACCCAGCCCGAACTCGCCGAGTTCCTGCGCGTCTACGGTGCCGGCCGCACCTCCGACGCGGTCGCGCACTACCAGTCCCACCAGAACTGAACGCCCGCCCGGCTCGGGGGGCCGGGCGGAAGCGGGGTCCCGAGGGGGAGGAGCTGGGGCAGTCATGGGCGAGGTGTTCTCCGGCCGGTACGAGCTGGCCGACCCGATCGGGCACGGCGGCGTGGGCGTCGTATGGCGCGTCTGGGACCACCGCCGACGGCGCTATGTGGCCGCCAAGGTGCTCCAGCAGCGCGACGCCCACTCCCTGCTGCGCTTCGTGCGCGAGCAGGCCCTGCGGATCGACCACCCCCACGTCCTCGCCCCGGCCAGCTGGGCCGCCGACGACGACAAAGTGCTGTTCACCATGGACCTGGTCGCCGGCGGCTCCCTGGTCAGCCTGGTCAACGACTACGGTCCGCTGCCGCCGGCGTTCGTCTGCGTCCTGCTGGACCAGCTGCTCTCCGGTCTCGCCGCCGTGCACGCGGAGGGCGTCGTGCACCGCGACATCAAGCCCGCCAACATCCTCCTGGAAGCCACCGGCACCGGCCGGCCGCGACTGCGGCTGTCCGACTTCGGCATCGCCATGCGGTTCGGCGAGCCCCGGCTGACCGAGACCAACCTCGTGGTGGGCACGCCCGGTTACCTCGCCCCCGAGCAACTCGCCGGAGCCGACCCGGACTTCACCGCCGATCTGTTCGCCGTCGGTCTGGTCGCCCTGTACCTCCTCGAAGGCGCCAAGCCCGACGCCAAGGAACTCGTACGGTACTTCACCGAGCACGGCACCCCGAGCGCGCCCAAGAACATCCCCGCGCCCCTGTGGGAGTTCGTCGCCGCGCTGCTCCAGCCCGATCCGGCGGCCCGGTACCAGACCGCCACCGGAGCGCGCAAAGGGCTCGCGCCGGTCATGGAACTCCTGCCGGACCTCGGCGGCCTGGACGACGAGCCGATCGAGATCTTCGACCAACTCCCGGAACTGCCCGAGGGCTTCGGGCCAAACGGGCCGGAGGGCAAGAGGTCGAGGGCCCGGCGGCCCGTCGCCGTCCCGGGCGCCGATCCGCGCACCGACAGCGGGTATCCGAGCGGGTCGCCGGCCGGGCCGACCGGCACCGGCTCCCTGTCGGACACCGGGAGCTTCCGCATTCCGCCACCCCTGGCCACCGGCTCCACACCGTTTCCGTCCGTACCGCCTCCCCCCACCGCACCGCCGCTGCCGGCCGCCGCCCCCGCTCCCAGCGTTCCGCCCCCCGCACCGCCCGGCGACAGCGTCACCGCCGCCTACACCGCCGCCCCGGCACCCGTCCCGGCGCCCACCGCGGCCGCGCCCCGCACCCCGCCCGCACACGGCCGTCGCGCCCGGCGCGCCCCCCGCCGCCCCGGTCCCCCGGCGGGGGCCGTGGCCTGCCTGCTGCTGCTCGCGCTTGCCTGCTACGCGGTGGGCTTCTGGGCCCTGAACCGGCTCTGAGCCCGCCGGGCCGCCACCGTCCACCCGCCGAGCACCAGCAGCGACGCGGTCCCCAGCCCGAACCCGCCGGCCGCGACGAGCCTCAGCGCGGTCCCGTCGCCCCGGGAGCCCCCCGCCACGGGAACGGGCGCCACCACCGCGCCCTCCTCCGTGGCCGTGAAGACGCCGTCCGGCACCGGCCGCCCGGCGTACCCCGGCCCGGCGTGCGCCCGGCCGTCCACGCGGACCCGCAGCGTCACGTCGTACGGCCCGCGCCCGAACGTGCCGCCGAGCCGGTCGCTGAGGTGCAGCACCAGGCAGTAGTCGCCGGCGAAGCGCAGCGCGGTGACCGCGGCGGGCGCGGCGTACCGGTTGGCGTACTCGACCGGCGGGAGCGGGACGAGGGAGACGGGCCTGCGCACACCGGTGTAGCCGAGGGAGGCGTCGTCGGCCAGGCCGCGCACGGGGTTGTACAGGGCGAGGTCCAGGGCGCCGCCGACGTACCCGTGCCCCTGGGCGCCGCCCAGTTCGGCGGTGGCCCGCACCCGGCGGCCCCAGTCCAGCGGCACCTTGTAGAACTGCGTCTGGCCGGGCACCAGGGTGGTCCGCCAGACCCCCTGGCCCAGCGGGCGGGCCGCGGTGAAGCCCGCGCCGCCGGTCAGGTCCCGGGGGGCGCCGGCGAGCGGCTCGGGGGTGGCGGAGTCCCAGGAGCCGGGCGCCTCGCTGGGCCCTGGCGCGCTGAGCCGGGGTTCGAGGACGGGCGCGATCTCCAGGTCCCAGCGCCCCGCCGACCCGGTGCCGACGCTCCCGGTGTCGAGGCGTTCGACCAGCACCGAGTAGGTCCCCGCGCCCTGGCACAGCGCCTTGCCCGCCTCGCGCTTGCCGAGGGCGGTGACCGGGCGCGGGCTGAGCGCGGCGCCGAAGCGGGCGGTGGCGTAGGAGCAGGCCGTGCCGTGCGCGTCCCGGACGGACACCCGGATGCCGTCGGTGGCGGTGACGGTGGCGTCCGGGGGCGGTACGGCGGTGACGGGGACGTAGGCCGTGGCGTCGGCGTCCGCCTCGGCGAGGTGGAGGTCGTAGGTGAGGCGGCCGTGCTCGGGCAGGGAGCCCCGGTAGACCCGGCCGGCGTCGAGCCGCGGGGCGTCGGCGGTGCCGGTCGCGCCCTCGACCGTGCGGGCGCCGGGGGAGAAGGCGTAGCCGGGGGCGCCAGCGGCGGCCGCGGGGAACGCGCCGGTGCCGCACAGCCCCAGTGCCAGGATCGCGGCCGTCAGAGGAGCGCGGTAGCGCCCCCACGCCGTACGCCTGTGCCGCCGCACGTGTGCACCCCCTGTGTCACGGCCTTCCGGTGGCCGCCCGCCGCGGTGGGCGGTCGGGCCGTGGCCCATCCTGCCCCGGGAGTCACTGCGCCATCCGGGCAATGCGCGAGACCGTCCGAAACACCGCGCCCCGCACCGGGGGGTGCGGCCACGCCTACACCACCCACCGGGAGCCCGCAAGCGGAGCGGATACGCGAAGACCCCGACCGCGAGCGGCGGCCGGGGTCTGCCTCAGACTCTGGAATCGGACTCACGAACCGGTGGGCACGGAGTCGGTCGCCTCCGTCCACAGGTCCTGCTCGGCGCGATCCGCCTGGATCTGGCGGTACACGAGGAGCCCGCCGATGGCGGCCAGTGCGACCAGGAGCAGCTTCTTCAACACCGCGCGACCTCGTCTTTCCTTGACGTAGGGGACCTCTGGCGCCCGACTATACACACCGACCGATATCGATCGGTGACCTGCGTCCGGCCCCAACTCGGGCCCCGGCGGGCGCAATAGCCCAGGTCGGACAGTGCTCCGGCCGGAGGGTGACCACGCCCCCACGGACCGTCACTTTGCTCCCCCTTCGCTCCCGCTCACCGGGATTTAGGGGTTTTCCGACCTTCTTACGGCCATCCGGGTGGTGTTCATCTGAACATCGCGGCGCCACGAGCGTCGGTCCACCACTTCGCGAGCCTCATACACATCATGAGGAAAGTACGCAAATCGCCCAACCCGAAAGTGAGGGGTAATGGACCAGAACAAGGTCATGAAGCTGTGGACCGCCATCGTCACCGCCTTTCTCGCCCTGTGCACCGCGCTCGGTTTCGTGAGCGCCTCCGCCGCCACCGCGAACGCCGCGCCGCGCACCGAGAGCCCGCGTACCGAGACCGCCTCACGGACGGCCCCGACGATCCCGGCCCCACGCCACTGGTCCTGGCCCTCCTCCCGGGCCCTGCCCCCCACGATGAAACAGCGGATCCGGGCCGAGGCCCACGGAAAGTCCCCCAGCTGCCGGCGCCGCCCCCTCGACGAGGACCAGTCGCCACTGGAGATCCGCGAGACCCAGAAGACCCGCGAGACACAGCAGACGGAACAGCGGACGGTGGCCCGACAGCCCTCCGCACCGCTCGACTGCTGAGAGATCCTCCTTCCCCCGCTGAGAGATCCTCTCTTCTCCCCCCGGCACCGCTGACGTTTCGACACCACGGCGACTTGCGTACGCATGGTCGACACGGAAGACCCCCGGCCACCCCGGCCGGGGGTCGAGCGCGCGTTCCCAGGGGCCCGGGACGGCCTGAGACGATGGCCGCGACATCCCGGAGAGGTCCCGAAAGGTGGTGAGTGCTGCCGTGAACCGGCGCGCCACCCTTGTCACCGTCGTCACCGCCGTCCACGCACCCTCGGCCCGGTTCCTGCCGCAGGCCTGGGCGTCCCTGCGCGACCAGGAGCTGCCCGGCGGCGCGCGATGGGAGTGGGTGATCCAGGAGGACGGCACGACGGACGCGGTCCGCCCCCACGTCCCGGACGACCCGCGCGTCTCCTTCCACCAGGGCAGACCGGGCGGTCCGGGCGTCGCGCGCACGATCGCCCTGGCACACGCGCGGGGCGACTGCGTGAAGGTCCTGGACGCCGACGACCGGCTCACCCCGGGCGCGCTCGCCCGCGATCTCGCCGCCCTGGCGGCGGACCCCACCCTCGGGTGGACGACCTGCCGGGTCCTCGACCTGCTGCCCGACGGTTCCACGGCCGGCTTCCCCGGCGATCCCGACGAGGGGCCGCTGGAGCGCGGTGCCGTGCTCGACCACTGGAAGCGGCACGACTTCCGGCCCCCGGTCCATCCGGCGACCCTCTGCGTACGCCGGGAACTGCTGACCGCGCTGGGCGGCTGGATGGCGCTGCCCGCGTCCGAGGACACCGGGCTGCTGCTGGCGCTGGACGCGGTGAGCCGCGGGTGGTTCTCGGCGGAGGCCGGCCTGCTGTACCGCAAGTGGGAGGGGCAGGCCACCGGCCAGTCCGCGCACACCGACCCGGCCGAACGCGCGGCCCGCGCCGCGGTCGCGGAGGCCAGGGCCCGCGCGCTGGCGGACCTCGGCTGGAGCTATCCCGCCTGAGACCGGCCGCCCGGCGCTACTCGCTCAGCAGGATCGCCTGCGAGGGGCACCGCTCGGCCGCCTCGCGCACCCGTGGGTCCTCGGCGGTCTCCTCCTGGCCGGGCCGTACGAAGCCGTAGCCGTCCTCGAACCCGAACACGGCCGGCGCCCGGTAGGCGCACTCGGCGGAGCCGTAACACGCGGAGCGGTCCACGGTGACCTTCATACGTCCCTCCAGCCTGGGCGATCACGTTCCAGGACGTCACTGCCCGGCGAGCCGGGCGCTCAACCGGCCGTGCCCGCCGAGGGCCCGGCGGCAGCCGGCCGCTCGTCGGACGACAGGTGTGCCGCACGGGAGGATCCCCGCCCGCCGGCACCGGTCCCTCCCCTCGTGGGGACCGGTGCCGGGCGGTGCGGGACGTCGATCCGCACCGTGTCGGCGTGATGGCACGGATCGAAGCAATCAGAGTGAGGTGGGCCGGGATCGGTCGGGTTCGTACGGGCTCGGATGACGGCTTGCGGTCAGTTCGCGGCTGTCGAAGGAAGTCGGCCGAAAATGTGCAACGCCATGAGGTGTCTCTCCGGGCGCCGGGCCGTTGGCCTGTCCGGACGGTGTGTGACGGTTTCGCTACCGGGGTTGCGATCCTGCCATCTGTCGTCCCCAAGGAGGAGGTCTTGACCTCCGGAGCAGGGCTTCTTTGCAGGTCAGGCGTATAAGGTGAGTTTTCCGGTCCGGACGTCCACAGGCGGGGGGAAGTGAGGGGTGGGGCCTTGGGTTCCGACTCAGGGGCACGCACAGCTTTCGCCGAGCGGCTCGCGCTGCTCTACAAGGAGGCCGGAAACCCTCCCCTGAAGAGCGTCGCCGAAGCGGTCGGCCGGCTCCAGCGGGTGGACGAACGCGGCCGTCCGGTGCGGGTGTCCGCGCAGCGGATCAGCGACTGGCGCCGTGCCAAGAACGTGCCCGCCCAGTTCACCGCGCTCGCGGCGGTGCTCCAGATCCTCATCCCGGAGGCCCGGCGCGCCCGCCCCCAGCCGGTCTCCGCGGGCCTGTACGACCTCGCCCACTGGCAGCGGCAGTGGGAGCGCGCGCTGGCCGACCCGGTCGGTGACCGCGCCGCGCCGCCCGCCTCGCCCGCCGAGGAGAACGGACGGCCGCCCGCCCAGGCCCCGCCCGTCGCCGGCGGCGTGTGCCCCTACCGGGGCCTCGCCTCGTACCGGCGGGAGGACGCCCGCTGGTTCTTCGGCCGGGAGCGGAGCACGAACGCGCTCATCGCCCAGCTGCGCACCGCGGGCCGCACCGGCGGCCTGGTGATGCTGGTCGGCGCCTCCGGGGCGGGCAAGTCCTCCCTGCTGAACGCGGGCCTGGTGCCCGCGATCGGGGCCGGCGCCCTGGCCGACCCCGGGCTCGCCCCGCGCCCGGACTGCGCGGCCGGGCAGCCGACGCCCGTCGTCCAGCTGGTGCCCGGCGCGGATCCGCTCGCCGAGCTGGTGCGCGGCGTCCCCGACCTCGCCCCCGTGGCCGCCGAGGCGCGCGCGGCCGAGCGGGCGGCGGCGGCCCGGCAGGAGGCCGGGGAGAACCCGGGGGCGGGAGGCGACGCGCCCCGCATCGTCCGGGCGGCGCGGGAGGCGGTCACGGCGTGGGCGGCCCGGGAGGCGCCGCCGGGGGCCCGGCCGGTCGTCATCGTGGACCAGTTCGAGGAGGCGTTCACCCTCTGCCCGGACGAGGCGGACCGCCGTACCTTCATCCAGCTCCTGCACGCCTGCTGCACCCCGCCCTCCGACGCGGCCGGGCCCGCGCCCGTCCTGGTCGTCCTCGGCATCCGCGCCGACTTCTACGAGCAGTGCCTCGGCTACCCGGAACTCGCCGACGCGCTCCAGCACCGGCACATGGTCCTCTCCCCGCTGACCAGCGGGGAGCTGCGGGACGCGGTGACCGGGCCGGCCAAGGCGGTGGGCCTGGAGCTGGAACCCGGGCTGGCCGAGCTGATCGTGCGCGAGGTGAGCGCCGACGGCCCGCGCGGGGCGCACGACGCGGGCGTGCTCCCGCTGCTCTCGCACGCCCTGCTGGCCACCTGGCAGCGCCGCAAGGCCGGGAGGCTGACGCTGGCCGGCTACCGGGCGGCGGGCGGCATCCAGGGCGCGGTCGCGGCGACCGCCGAGCGCGCCTGGTCGGGCCTCGACCCCGCCGCCCGCACGGCCGCCCGGCTGCTGCTGCTGCGGCTGGTCCGGCTCGGCGAGGACACCGTGGCCACGCGCCGGCGCGGCACCCGGCGGCAGCTGGCCCAGGAGTCGGCGGACCCCGGCAAGACGGAGGAGTCCCTGGAGGCGCTGGTCCGCGCCCGGCTGGTGACGCTGGACGCGGACACCGTGGAGATCACCCACGAGGCGCTGCTGCACGCCTGGCCCCGGCTGCGGCACTGGATCGACGACAACCGCAACGACCATCTGCTGCGCCAGCGGCTGGAGGAGGACGGCCGGGCCTGGGAGGACTCGGACCGGGACAGCTCGCTGCTGTACCGGGGCTCACGCCTGGAGCAGGCCCGCGCCTGGGCGCGGTCGGCGGGCGACACCTATCTGACCCGCAGCGCGGTGGAGTTCCTGGCCGCCTCGGTACGGCTGCGCAAGCGCACGGTGTGGCTCAGCCGGGCGGCGGTGGCCGCGCTGGTGGTGCTGGCGCTGGTCGCGGGCGGCTCGGCGGTGATCGCCTGGCAGCAGCGGGACGACGCCGTGTTCGAACAGGTGCTCGCGGAGGCGGACCGGGTGCAGCACACCGACCCCTCGCTGGCCGCCCAGTTGGACCTGGTCGCCCACCATCTGCGCCCCGACGACGAGGGCACGTACAGCAGGCTGATCTCGATCGTCAACGCGCCGCTGGCCACCCCGCTGTCCGGCCACACCGGCGCCGTCTACCTCACCTCCTTCAGCCCCGACGGCCACACCCTGGCCACGGCCAGCTACGACCGGACCGTACGGCTGTGGAACGTCACCGACCCGACCCGGCCCGAGCCGCTCGGCCGTCCGCTGACCGGACACGGCAGCTGGGTGAGCAGCGCGGTGTTCAGCCCGGACGGGCACACCCTGGCCAGCGCGGGCGACGACGGCACGATCCGGCTGTGGAACGTCACCGACCCCGCCCGGCCCAAGCCGCTCGGCACCCCGCTCACCGGGCACGAGGGCACCATCTACCTGGTCGCCTTCAGCCCCGACGGCCGTACCCTCGCCTCGGCCGGCGAGGACGGCACCGTACGGCTGTGGAACGTCGCCGACCCGGCCCGGTCCGCCCCGCTCGGCGACCCGCTGACCGGGCACACGGCGGCGGTGCGCAGCGTCGCCTTCAGCCCGGACGGGCACACCCTCGCGGCGGGCTCGGACGACGACACGATCCGGCTGTGGAACGTCGCCGACCCGCGCCGGCCCCACCCGGTCCGCGACGTGCTGCGCGGCCACACGGACATCGTGCACTCGGTCGCCTTCAGCCCCGACGGGCACACCCTGGCCAGCGGCAGCGCGGACGACACCGTACGGCTGTGGAACCTGGCCGACCCGGCGCACCCGGCACCGCTCGGCGCGCCCCTGACCGGGCACACCGGCCCCGTCTGGTCGGTGGCGTTCAGCCCCGACGGCGGACGGCTCGCCGCCGCGAGCGCGGACAGCACGGCCAGCCTGTGGAACGTCAGCGACCCGGGCTCCCCCTCGCAGATCGGCGAGCCCCTCGCCGGCAGCAGCGGGGAGATGTACGCGCTGGGCTTCAGCCCCGACGGGCGCACCCTCGCCACCGGCAGCGGCGACGCCAAGGTGCGCCTGTGGTCGATCCCGACGTCCGACATGATCGGTCGCAGTGCGGCGTTCGGCCCGGGCGGACGGCTGCTGGCCACGACCGCGCGCGACGGCCGGCTGCGGCTGTGGAACGTGGCGCGGCCCGGCCGCCCGGTCCCGCTGGGCCGGCCGTTCGCCCGCGGAAGCGGCGCGAGCACCCTGCTGTTCTCGCCGGACGGACGCACCCTCGCCGTGCTCACGGGCGAGCAGAAGGTGTACCTGTGGAACGTCTCCGACCCGGCCCACCCGAGCCTGCCCGGCCCGCCGCTGCGGCTGAGGACCCGCTTCATGGGCCCCAACGCGCTGGCCTACAGCCCGGACGGGCGCACCCTGGCCACCGCCAACGACGACCGCACCATCCGGCTGTGGAACGTCACCGACCCCGCCCGGCCCAAGCCGCTCGGCGACCCGGTCGCCGGCCACCACGGCTACATCAACGCCCTGGCCTTCAGCCCCGACGGACGCACCCTGGCCAGCGGCAGCGCGGACAGCGACATCCGGCTGTGGAACGTCACCGACCCGGCGCGGCCGAAACAGCTCGGCGCTGCGCTCACCCGGCACTCGGGGCCCGTCAACGCCCTCGCCTACAGCCCCGACGGACACACCCTGGCCAGCGGCAGCGACGACGACACGGTCCGGCTGTGGAACGTCACCGACCCCGCCGCGACGATCCCGCTGGGCGATCCGCTCACCGGCCACACCGAGGCGGTCACCTCGCTGACCTTCGACACCACCGGACACACGCTGGCCAGCGGCGGCGACGACAACACGGTCCGGCTGTGGAACGTCACCGTGCCCACCGCGGCGCGGCCGATCGGCCAGTCGATGACGCCCAACGCCAAGACCGGCACGTTCCTGGCCTTCAGCCCGGGCAGCCGGGTCCTCGGCGTCTCCAGCGGTCCCGACACGGTCCGCCTGTGGGACCTGGACGCCGACACGGCCATCGACCACATCTGCTCGGTCACCCGGGGCGTCCTCACCCCCGCCAAGTGGCACGAGTACCTCCCGCGCCTCTCCTACGACCCGCCGTGCGGCGACTGATCGGCCAACTTCCCCGATTCCTCGCCGACTTGGCCCCACAAGGCCGACAACCTTGTTACCCTTGGCCATAGCCCGATCGCTGGTGCATCCCCCGTCGCCAGCGATCGGGCCTTTTCTCATGCCTTGGAGTCAGTGGTCCCCGCCCCGGTCCGGGCGGTGAGGCAACGAACCGCCGGGCTCGTGGACTCCTTCGGGTGTTCAGGAGGTGTCCATGGCAGACGGCAAACAGGACCGGGACGAAGAGTTCGGCAGATTCATGGCCGCCCGCTGGCCGCGGCTGCTGCGTACGGCGTTTCTCCTGTCGGGAGAGCGCCACGCGGCCGAGGATCTGGCCCAGTCGACGCTGGAGCGGGTCTACACCGCCTGGCGCAGGGTCGGCACGGCCGACGACCCGGACGCCTATGTCCGGCGCGTAATGATCAATCTGCACGCCCGCCGCCACCGGCGCCGGCTCAAGGAGTTCCTCGCGCCGAAGGACGACCTGTCGCTGGTGCACGAGGAGGCCGACCGCGGCGACCGGATCATCCAGGCCGTCGACCGCGACGTGCTGCTGCGGGCGCTCGCCCAACTGCCCGCCCGGCAGCGGCAGGCGGTGGTCCTGCGCTACTGGGAGGACCTGACGGAGACCCAGACCGCCCAGGCGATGGGGTGCTCGGTCGGCACGGTCAAGAGCAACACGGCCAAGGGGATAGCGAAGCTGCGCGTCGCACCGGTGCTGGCCGACACGGTTACGCGGAAGGAACGGTCATGACGGACCACGACGACAGGACGCGGGACAGGATCGCCCTTCTCCTCGCGGACACGGCCGAGGAGTTCGAGACCGGCGCGGCACCCGTCGCTGCGGTCGTACGGGCGGGGCGCCGGCGCCGGACCCGGCGGTGGGCGGCGGGCGCGGTCGCGGCGGCGGTGCTGGCGGGCGGCACCGGGACGCTGGCGGCGACCGGCCTGCCCGGCGTCACCCGCGAGGCGGCCTCCCCCGCGCGATCACCCTGGACCCCCGGGCACCTGGTGTACGAGCCGGTGGACACGACGGTGGGCTACGGCACCGACCAGGGCGTGCCGTGGTCCGTGGGACTGCGCGTGTGGCCGGCCCCCCGCGACCGCGCCGAGGCCGTCCGGCAGATGAAGGCCATGGCGGACTGGGGCCTCACCCCGGTGACCTCGGGCAGCCCGTCCGACCTGATCGGCAGGACGAGTTACTTCGTCATCCGCTCGTTCGGCACGTCCGACCGCCGGCTGGTGACCTCCGACACCGTCGCGCGGCTGCCCCGCCTGACGGGGGACGAGATCCGCGTCTTCCCCCGGCCCCTCACCGACGCGGGCTCGTCGCGCCTGGTCGTCGGCATGGTGGCCAAGACGGCACGACAGGTCACCTGCCACTGGAAGGACGGCTCCACCACCGTGGCCGAACGCGCCCCCGACAACACCCCGATTCGCCCCGTCGACGCGGTGATCAGGTCCGTCCGCGACTTCCCCACCGCGAACTGGTTCACCTGCCTGTCCCCGGGCTCGGCGGCCTACGAGTCCGCGGAGGTGACGAAGTAGGACACCTCAGCCGCGCAGCGCGTCGAGGATGTGCGGCCAGGCCGCCGCACCGAGCAGCGCGTCGGCCTCGGGCGTGCCGCCGTGCCGAAAGCGCGGGGACGGCGGGGGGAGGCTCTCGCCCGGCAGCAGGGGCCGGTGTCCGGCGTCGGCACGGGCGATCAGCCGGACCGTTGCGCCCGCCGCGCGCCGGCGCTCGGCCAGCCGCTCGGCGTGGGGCAGCGACGGCCACAGCTCGTCGTCGCCGCCCGCCACCAGGAGCAGGTCCGCGCGGGCCGTCTCCACGGGGATCGCCGCCGCCACCAGCCGCTTTGCGAAGGTCCGCTCGCTGCGCTCGTACCAGCCGCGGATGGCGACAGGCCCGCCCGTCGGCCCGGCCGGTGTCCAGGAGTCGTCCATGGGCACGAAGGGCAGCGGCCGCCCCCGCCAGGTCCACGACGACCGGTACGGGCGATCGGCGCCGTCCCGGCCGGGCCCGACGTTGCACCACACCAGCGAGGTGGGCGACAACGCGACGACCACGTCCACGCGCGGCTCGCGCACCGCCGTGAGCAGCGCGGCCTCGGCCCCCTTGGACAGCCCGAGCACGCCGATCCGCCGCGCCCCGCCGTCCCGCAGGAACTCGACCCCCGCGGTGAACGTCTCCAGCGGGACCTCGCAGATCCCCGGCGGCTGCCCCTTCCCCCCGAACCAGCGGATCGCCAGGGCGGCGATCCCCTGCCGGGCGAGCAGCCGCGCCCGCTCCCGCTCGATCCGCCCGCTGGATCCGGCCAGCACCAGCACCCCGGCGTCGGCGCCCCGCGCGGGAGCGGCCAGGAACCCCTCCCACGGCCCGGCCGGCTCGCGTTCGACGATGTCCACAAGCTCCCCTGGAATATCGAGAACGAGAAAACCCCCGGCCCTGTCGGACCGGGGGTTTTCCAGCTGGTGGGGCTAACAGGATTTGAACCTGTGGCCTCATCCTTATCAGGGATGCGCTCTAACCAACTGAGCTATAGCCCCGCCGCGCTTTGCGGTGTGTGTCCCGCGCGCTGACTCCTGAAGATTAGCGCACGACCACGTCAGTCCCAAAATCGGTTGTCGCCTGGTCCTCACTCGTCCTCGGCGAGGGTCAGCTCGACGCCGCCCACGAAGCCCGCGGACAGGTTGTAGATGAAGGCGCCGAGGGTCGCCAGGGCGGTGGCCAGGACGACGTCGATCGCGGCGATGATCGTCGTGAAGATCAGGACGTGGGGGAGCGAGAGGAACGACTGGAGGTCGAAGCCGCTGGCCTCGTTCGCGCCGGTCGCCTCCGAGATCGTCCCGCCGACGGTGGAGAACACGCCCATCGCGTCCATGACCATCCACAGCACCGCCGAGGCGACGATGGTGCAGATGCCGAGCGCGATGGAGAGCAGGAAGCTCACCTTCATCACCGACCACGGGTCGGCCTTGGCCACCCGCAGCCGCGCCTTGCGGGTGCGCGGTGCCGTGCGCACCCCGGTGCGCGGCCGCCGTACCGCACCGGCCGGCGCCTGCGCCGGGTAGGCCTGCGGCGGGTGGTACGGCCCGCCCGCCTGCTCGTGGCGCCGCTCCCCGGGGAGCGGAGACGACGACTGCGCCTCACCGGCCGCGGCCGGGCCACGGGTGTCCGTCACAGTTCCCCCCTGGGGTGAAGACGAGCCGGAGGCGTCCGCCGCGGACGCCCGCACCGGCTTCAGGTTGGTCGTGTGCGGGTCGGTTTCCCCGCCCGCCCCGTGCGCGGCGGAGCCACGGCCGCCGCCGTCCGTCTCCGTACCCGTGGAGGTACCGGCCGATCCGGCGCCCGTGGCTCCGCTCACGATGACTCACTCCTCGTGCCTACTCGGCCGAGGGCGCCTCACCCTCGTCCGTGCCGGTGGCCTGGACGTCCTCGGCGGCGATGTCGGCGGCGTCGTCGCCGTCGACCTCCTCCGCCTCGCGCCCCGCCTCGGCGTTACGTGCGATGCCGACCACGGCATCGCGCTTGCCCAGGTTGATCAGTTGGACGCCCATGGTGTCACGGCCCGTCTCCCTGACCTCGTTGACTCGCGTGCGAATCACACCGCCGGACAGGGTGATCGCGAGGATCTCGTCGGTCTCCTCCACGACCAGCGCCCCGACGAGCGAACCGCGGTCCTCCACGATCTTGGCGGCCTTGATACCGAGGCCGCCGCGGCCCTGGACGCGGTACTCGTCCACGGCGGTCCGCTTCGCGTACCCACCGTCCGTGGCAGTGAACACGAACGTACCGGGTCGCACCACATTCATCGAGAGAAGCTCGTCGCCCTCGCGGAAACTCATCCCCTTGACGCCGGAGGTGGCGCGGCCCATCGGGCGAAGGGACTCGTCCGTGGCGGTGAACCGGATCGACTGCGCCTTCTTGCTGATCAGCAGCAGGTCGTCATCGGCGGAGACCAGCTCGGCGCCGATCAGCTCGTCGTCGCCGCCGTCCTCGCGCTCCCGCAGATTGATCGCGATCACGCCGCCGGAGCGGGGCGAATCGTAATCCTTCAGAGGCGTCTTCTTGACCAGACCGGACTTGGTGGCCAGCACCAGGTACGGCGCCGCCTCGTAGTCCCGGATGGCGAGGATCTCGGCGATCGCCTCGTCCGGCTGGAAGGCCAGCAGGTTCGCCACGTGCTGACCGCGCGCCTCGCGGCCGGCCTCGGGCAGCTCGTACGCCTTCGCCCGGTACACCCGGCCCTTGTTGGTGAAGAACAGCAGCCAGTGGTGCGTGGTGGAGACGAAGAAGTGGTCGACGATGTCGTCTTCCTTCAGCTTCGTGCCGCGCACGCCCTTGCCGCCGCGCTTCTGCGCCCGGTAGTCGTCCGTCTTGGTCCGCTTTACGTAACCGCCGCGGGAGACGGTGACGACGATGTCCTCCTCGGCGATCAGGTCCTCGATGGACATGTCGCCCTCGTACGGGATCAGCTTGGTCTTGCGGTCGTCGCCGTACTTCTCGACGATCGCGGCCAGCTCCTCGCTGACGATGCCGCGCTGGCGCACCGGGGAGGCCAGGATCTCGTTGTACTCGTTGATCTTCGCCTGGAGCTCGTCGTGCTCCTGGACGATCTTCTGCCGCTCCAGGGCCGCCAGGCGCCGCAGCTGCATCTCGAGGATGGCGTTCGCCTGGATCTCGTCGATCTCCAGCAGGCCCATCAGGCCCGTGCGCGCGACATCTACGGTCTCGCTGCGCCGGATCAGCGCGATGACCTCGTCGATCGCGTCCAGCGCCTTCAGCAGGCCGCGCAGGATGTGCGCGCGCTCCTCGGCCTTGCGCAGCCGGAACCGGGTCCGGCGCACGATGACCTCGATCTGGTGCGTCACCCAGTGCCGGATGAACGCGTCCAGGGACAGCGTGCGCGGCACGCCGTCGACCAGCGCCAGCATGTTGGCGCCGAAGTTCGTCTGGAGGTCGGTGTGCTTGTACAGGTTGTTCAGCACGACCTTGGCGACCGCGTCCCGCTTCAGGACGATCACCAGCCGCTGGCCGGTACGGGACGACGTCTCGTCGCGGACGTCCGCGATGCCGCCGATCTTGCCGTCCTTCACCAGGTCGGCGATCTTCTGCGCCAGGTTGTCCGGGTTCACCTGGTACGGCAGCTCGGTCACCACCAGGCACTGGCGGCCGTGGATCTCCTCGACCTCGACCACCGCGCGCATCGTGATCGAGCCGCGCCCGGTGCGGTACGCCTCCTCGATGCCCTTGCGGCCCACCACCAGTGCGCCGGTGGGGAAGTCGGGGCCCTTGATGCGCTCCATGAGCGCGTCCAGCAGCTCCTCGTGCGAGGCGTCGGGGTTCTCCAGGTACCACTGGGCACCGGCCGCGACCTCGCGCAGGTTGTGCGGCGGGATGTTGGTCGCCATGCCGACCGCGATGCCGGCCGAGCCGTTGATCAGCAGGTTCGGGAAGCGGGACGGCAGGACGGTCGGCTCCTGGGAGCGGCCGTCGTAGTTGTCCGTGAAGTCGACGGTCTCCTCGTCGATGTCGCGGACCATCTCCATCGACAGCGGCGCCATCTTGCACTCGGTGTAGCGCATCGCCGCCGCGGGGTCGTTGCCCGGGGAGCCGAAGTTGCCGTTGGAGTCCACCAGCGGCATCCGCATCGACCACGGCTGGGCGAGGCGCACCAGCGCGTCGTAGATGGAGGAGTCGCCGTGCGGGTGGTAGTTGCCCATGACGTCACCGACGACACGGGCGCACTTGTAGAAGCCGCGCTCGGGGCGGTAGCCGCCGTCGTACATCGCGTAGAGCACGCGCCGGTGGACGGGCTTGAGGCCGTCCCGGACGTCGGGCAGCGCACGGGACACGATGACGGACATCGCGTAGTCCAGGTACGAGCGCTGCATCTCGGTCTCGAGCCCGACGGGCTCGACACGCATGGCGAGCTCGCCGCCCTCTTCCGGAGTGACTGGGGTGTTCTCGTCGGCCATTGCTGGTGAAGATCCTTCCTGGTGCGGTCAGCTGAGACCGACTCAGATGTCGAGGAAGCGGACGTCCTTGGCGTTGCGCTGGATGAACTGGCGGCGCGCCTCGACGTCCTCGCCCATCAGCACCGAGAACAGGTCGTCGGCCTGGGCGGCGTCGTCCAGGGTGACCTGGCCGAGCACGCGGTGCTCCTGGTCCATGGTGGTCACGCGCAGCTCCTCGGCGTTCATCTCGCCGAGACCCTTGAAGCGCTGGATGGAGTCCTCGCGGACGCGCTTGCCGCGCTGGCGCCCCATCTCGATCAGCGCGTCGCGCTCGCGGTCCGAGTACGCGTACTCGACGTCGTCCCGGCCCCACTTGATCTTGTAGAGCGGCGGGCGGGAGAGGTACACGTGCCCGGCCTCGACCAGCGGCCGCATGAAGCGGAACAGGAAGGTCAGCAGCAGGGTGCTGATGTGCTGGCCGTCGACGTCGGCGTCCGCCATCAGGATGATCTTGTGATAGCGGAGCTTCTCGATGTCGAAGTCCTCGTGCACACCCGTGCCGAACGCGGAGATCAGCGCCTGGATCTCCTGGTTCTGCAGGATCTTGTCGATCCGGGCCTTCTCCACGTTCAGGATCTTGCCGCGGATCGGGAGGATCGCCTGGTACTGCGGGTTGCGGCCGGACTTGGCCGAGCCGCCGGCGGAGTCACCCTCGACGATGAAGATCTCGCACTTGGCCGGGTCGTTGGACTGGCAGTCGGCCAGCTTGCCCGGCAGCGACGCGGTCTCCAGCAGGCCCTTGCGGCGGGTGAGGTCGCGCGCCTTGCGGGCCGCGACGCGCGCGGTGGCCGCCTGGATGCCCTTGCGGATGATGTCCGCGGCCTCGTTCGGGTTGCGGTCCAGCCAGTCGTTGAGGTGCTCGTAGACCGCCTTCTGCACGAAGGTCTTGGCCTCCGTGTTGCCCAGCTTGGTCTTGGTCTGGCCCTCGAACTGCGGCTCGCTGAGCTTGACCGAGATGATCGCGGTCAGACCCTCGCGGATGTCGTCACCGGTGAGGTTGTCGTCCTTTTCGCGCAGCAGCTTCTTGTCGCGCGCGTACTTGTTGATCAGCGACGTCAGCGCGGCCCGGAAGCCCTCTTCGTGAGTGCCGCCCTCATGGGTGTGGATGATGTTGGCGAACGAGTACACGCCCTCGCTGTAGCCGCTGTTCCACTGCAGGGCGACTTCGAGGGACAGGCTCTTGTCCTTGTCCTCCGCCTCCAGGTCGATGATCGTGGGGTGCACCACCTCGCCCTTGCGGGCGTTGAGGTACTTCACGAAGTCGACGATGCCGCCCTCGTAGTGGTACGTGACCGACTTGACCTCGGCCTTCTCGTCCGCGCCCGCCTCGTCCGCGCCGCTGGTGGCCTTCGCCGACTCGCGCTCGTCGGTGAGCCGGATGATCAGGCCCTTGTTGAGGAAGGCCATCTCCTGGAAGCGCCGCGACAGCGTCTCGAAGGAGTACTCGGTGGTCTCGAAGATCTCCGGGTCGGCCCAGAAGGTCACCGACGTGCCGGTCTCCTCGGTGGCCTCGTGCCGGGCCAGCGGAGCGGTCGGCACACCCATCTTGTACTCCTGGGTCCACCGGTAGCCGTCGGTCTTCACCTCGACGGAGACCTTGGTGGACAGGGCGTTCACGACGGACACGCCGACGCCGTGCAGACCGCCGGAGACGGCGTAGCCGCCGCCGCCGAACTTGCCGCCCGCGTGCAGCACGGTCAGCACGACCTCGACGGCCGGCTTGCCCTCGGAGGGCACGATGCCGACGGGGATGCCGCGGCCGTTGTCGACGACGCGGACGCCGCCGTCGGCGAGGATCGTCACGTCGATGGTGTCCGCGTAGCCCGCCAGCGCCTCGTCGACCGAGTTGTCGACGACCTCCTGCACCAGGTGGTGCAGACCGCGCTCGCCCGTGGAGCCGATGTACATGCCGGGCCGCTTGCGGACCGCGTCCAGCCCTTCGAGCACGGTGATGGCGCTGGCGTCGTAGGAGGCCGCCGAGGCGGTGGCCTCGGCGCTCACGCCGGCGTCGGTGGACGGGATGTTCTCGTTGGGGTTGCCGGAATCGGCCACGAAGCGCCCTTTCTGGCACAGCACGAGCCGGGCTCGTCGGCAGGTTGCCGGAGCGGCTGCGGCATGTTGCGTTGGTAAGCCTTGATCAGCGTTGCTCAGCTTTTCCCGGGCGGTCCCCACGTTGGGGCGGGATTGGCTTCCAGTCTACCGGTAGCGCTGACATCGATGGGGGTTTGCCGGTACCTGAGTCCCCATGTGCCGCCCTGAACCGGTCTCGGCCGGGTCCCGATATGCGGAAGGGGGCTCCAAGAGCTTCACAGCGGCACTCAGAGCTTCGGGCCGTCAACCCTTGGCTACTCCAGGGTCAGTACGCCGCTCGCACTTGTGTGCGGAAGGTCCCACGGACGGCGAACCCGCAGGAAAAAGGGGGTGCGGAGAGCCGGGCGACGTGAGGTACGTCACCCGTGCGTCATCCGTAGGTGTCGCCGGGCCCGGTGCTTCCCGGAGCCCGCAGCGGGCCGTAGCGGCGGGCCTGCCCGCCGGGGCCGTGCACCTTGATCAGCCGGACCGCGCCATGGCCGAGGTCCTGGTTGAGCCGGGCGACCAGCGCCGGCGCGAGCAGCCGCAGCTGGGTCGCCCAGGCCGTGGAGTCGCAGCTCACCGTGAGCACCCGCTCGTCCTCGTCGTACCGCTGCGGCACACAGTGCTTGGCGAGGTCCTCGCCGACGATCTGCGGCCAGCGGCCCATCACCCCGCCCACGGCCGCCGGGGTCTCCCAGCCGCGCTCGGTGATCAGCCGGTTGATCGCGGCGCCGAGCGCCATCGGGTCGCGGCCGTCGGCGCGCGCCCCGGACCGCAGGCCACCGCCGCGCCGGGCCTGCTTCTTCTGCCGCGCCGCGTCACCGCGCGCGCGGGCCTGCTCCTTCGCCGCGCGCAGCGCCACGCGCGCGAGGTCGACACCGGAGGGCTCGGCGTTCTTCCGGGGCGGGTGCTTCTCGGCGCTCATACGCGTTCCACCGTCCCGCCGGAGACGGCGTAGCGGGCACCGGTCAGCACATGCGGTACGTCGTCGTCCACCGCGGCGGTGACCAGCACCTGCTCGCCGGGCGCCACCAGCTCGGCCAGCCGCTCCCGGCGGCGGGCGTCCAGCTCGGCGAAGACGTCGTCCAGGACGAGCACCGGCTCGTTGCCCTCGGCGCGCAACAGGTCGTAGGAGGCCAGGCGCAGCGCGAGGGCGTACGACCAGGACTCGCCGTGCGAGGCGTACCCCTTGGCGGGCAGCTCGCCGAGTTTGAGGAGCAGGTCGTCGCGGTGCGGGCCGACCAGGGTGACGCCCCGCTCGATCTCCTGTCTGCGCGCCTCGGCCAGGGCGGCCAGCAGCTGCGCGTACAGATCCTCGCGGGTGTGCGCCTCGCCGGGCGCGGACGGCTTGTACTCCAGCGCGAGCGGACCGCCGCCGGGGGCCAGCTGCTCATAGGCCTTGTCGGCCAGCGGCCGCAGCGCGCCGATCAGGTCGAGCCGCTGGGCGAGCAGTTCGGCACCGGCGCGCGCCAGGTGCTGGTCCCACACGTCCAGCGTGGACAGGTCCATGGAGCGCCCGCCGTGCCGCCGGGCCAGCGCGGCGGACTTCAGGAGCGTGTTGCGCTGCTTGAGCACCCGCTCGTAGTCGGAGCGCACGCCCGCCATCCGCGGCGAGCGCGCGGTGATCAGCTCGTCGAGGAACCTGCGCCGCTCGCCGGGATCACCCTTCACCAGGGCGAGGTCCTCGGGCGCGAACAGCACGGTCCGTACGATGCCCAGCACGTCACGGGGTCTGACCTGCGGCGACCGGTTGATGCGGGCGCGGTTGGCCCGGCCCGGGTTCAACTCCAGCTCGATCAGCTGCTGCCGGTCGCCCTGCCGGACCTGCGCCCGGATCACGGCCCGCTCGGCGCCCATCCGCACCAGCGGCGCGTCCGTCGCGACGCGGTGGCTGCCGAGCGTCGCCAGATAGCCGACCGCCTCGACCAGGTTGGTCTTGCCCTGCCCGTTGGGCCCGACGAAGGCGGTGACGCCCGGGTCGAGCGGCACCTCGGCCCGGGCGTACGAGCGGAAGTCGGCGAGCGAAAGATGCGTGACGTGCATGACCGTGCGCCGACCTCCTCCCTGCTTCTTTCAGGACTTCTTCTCTACGGCGTGACCGCCGAACTGGTTGCGCAGCGCGGCGATCATCTTCATCTGCGGCGAGTCCTCCTGGCGGGAGGCGAACCGGGCGAACAGCGATGCGGTGATCGCGGGCAGCGGCACCGCGTTGTCGATCGCGGCCTCCACGGTCCAGCGTCCCTCACCGGAGTCCTGGGCGTAACCGCGCAGGTCGTCCAGGTGCTCGTCCTCGTCCAGCGCGTTGACCGCGAGGTCGAGCAGCCAGGAGCGGATGACGGTGCCCTCCTGCCAGGAGCGGAAGACCTCACGGACGTCCGTGACGGAGTCGACCTTCTCCAGCAGCTCCCAGCCCTCGGCGTAGGCCTGCATCATGGCGTACTCGATGCCGTTGTGGACCATCTTCGCGAAATGGCCCGCGCCGACCTTGCCGGCGTGCACCGAACCGAAGTCGCCCTCCGGCTTGAGCGCGTCGAAGACCGGCTGCACCCGGGCGACGTGCTCGGCGTCGCCGCCGTACATCAGCGCGTACCCGTTCTCCAGGCCCCAGACGCCGCCGGAGACGCCGCAGTCCACGAAGCCTATGCCCTTGGCGGCCAGTTCCTCGGCGTGCTTCTCGTCGTCCGTCCAGCGGGAGTTGCCGCCGTCCACGACCACGTCACCCGGCTCCAGCAGCTCGGCCAGCTGGTCGATGGTCGACTGGGTGGGCGCGCCGGCCGGGACCATCACCCAGACCACCCGCGGGCCGCTGAGCTTGTCCACCAGCTCTTCCAGGCTGTGGACGTCCGCGAGGTCGGGGTTGCGGTCGTATCCGACGACGGTGTGGCCCGCGCGGCGGATCCGCTCGCGCATGTTGCCGCCCATCTTGCCGAGGCCGACGAGACCGAGCTCCATCAGTTGTGTTCCTTAGGGTCGCTGGTGGCGTGAGGGGCACGGGAGGTGCCGCCCAGAGCCTAAACCGACCCTTCGGCGCACAGCTGTGGGCTCAGGCGCTCATCCGGCGACGGCGGTTCCGGCCGCCCGGCTGCGGGCGGCGACGCCTCCGCCGATCACGGCGCCGGGCACCCACAGGACGCGCCCGGCACTGTGCACAGCTGTGGAAAACGTCAGCCGCTGAGCCGCACCGGCATGATCAGGTACTTGTACGCCTCGTCGGCCTCCGCGTCCACCGCCGGCTTGCCGCTGAGCAGCGCCGGCTTCGTGGAGGTGGTGAACGACAGCTGCGCCACCGGGGAGTCGATCGCGCTCAGGCCGTCCAGCAGGAACGTCGGGTTGAAGGCGATCGAGATGTCGTCGCCCTCCAGCTGCGCGTCGACGCGCTCCACAGCCTGTGCGTCGTCGCTGGAACCGGCCTCCAGGATCAGCACGCCCTGCTCGAAGCTCAGCCGCACCGGGGTGTTCCGCTCGGCCACCAGCGCCACGCGCTTGACGGCCTCGACGAACGGCGCCGTCTCGATCACCGCGACCGAGTTGAACTCGGTCGGGAACAGCGTCCGGTACTTCGGCAGGTCGCCCTCGAGGAGCCGCGTGGTCGTGCGCCGGCCCGCGCCCTCGAAACCGATCAGGCCCTCACCGGCGCCGGAGCCCGACAGGGCCAGCGTCACGCTGTCCCCGGCGCCCAGCGACTTCGCGGTGTCCAGCAGCGTCTTCGCGGGCACCAGGGCGACCGCGGACGCGTCCGGGTTCTCCGGCTTCCACAGGAACTCGCGGACGGCGAACCGGTAGCGGTCGGTGGAGGCCAGCGTGACGGTGTCGCCCTCGATCTCGATGCGCACACCGGTGAGCACGGGCAGCGTGTCGTCGCGGCCGGCGGCGATGGCCACCTGGGAGACGGCGGCCGCGAAGACCTCGCCCGGGACGGTGCCGGTCGCGTTCGGCATCTGCGGCAGCGCCGGGTACTCCTCCACCGGGAGGGTGTGCAGCGTGAACCGGGACGATCCACAGACCACGGTCGCCCGTACACCGTCTGTGGAAATCTCCACCGGCCGGTTGGGGAGCGCGCGGGAGATGTCGGCGAGCAGGCGGCCGGAGACCAGGACGGTGCCGTCCTCCTCGACCTCGGCGTCGACGCTCACCCGAGCGGACACCTCGTAGTCGAAGCTCGACAGGCTCAGCTGGCCGTCCTCGGCCTTGAGCAGCAGGCCGGCGAGGACAGGCGCCGGCGGACGGGCCGGGAGGCTGCGTGCCGCCCAGGCCACTGCCTCCGCGAGTACGTCGCGTTCCACCCGGATCTTCACCGTAAGCCGCCTCCTGCTTGTTGCTTCTGAGTCCTCCGACTCGGTGTCACCGCCCACTGCGAAGGGCAGGACACCGGGGACCAGTCTGACGCACCGCAGTGACAGCAGGTGCCCGTCGGGGTCAAGTCGCTCCGGGAGGCAGCCGGGCCCGAGACGGCGAGTTGTGCACAGGCCCCGCTTCAAAACGATTGCCGAGCTCTCTCTAGTCGGGAGTAGTAGTAGGGCCTGTGGATACCGTGGATAACCACGTTTGCCCAGCTCAGCGCGGGTTTTTTGTCCACCGGCCCTGTGGGTGGAGGCGGTGGAAAACCGGGGCTCGCTGTGGAGAACGGAAAGTTCTGCACACGCCGCCCACAGGCTGAGGGCAGTTCTCCCCAGCTGTGTCCCCAGGAATACCCAGGTTTCCCACACCCCAACCCGGCAGCTTCGTGTGACGCCTTTCACTCGACGCGGTGAGAGGGCGGGTCGGGTTGCCGAACAGTGGACAGCCATGTGGAGAAGCGGCGGCAGACTGGGGACAACCGCCCCCAGCCTGTGGGTTGCCGGTGGACAACTTTCTGCACAGCCTGTGGATTCCCGCTTCGTCCACAGCCTGTGGATCTCTTTCGTCCACGATTCCACAGCCACCTGAGCTGCGCGGATGCACAACCCCCAGCCTCCCTGTGGACACACCTCGGGACAACTTCCCAGTCCCCAGGATGTGGACGGAAGAAAGTCGCCGAATCTGTGGAGACAGGCCGTAACCCGGCCGTCAATTCGAACAGGGACCGGCGCCGGGTTCACCGGCCGCGGCCGTGCGCTCGGCCGTGAGGGCTCCCCGTCCGCACCGATCGGGGTCCGCGATCCCGTCCGACGACGGAACCGGAGGCCCGCGGAACGGCGCCCGGCCCGCCGAAACGGCACCGGGCCCGTGGACGACACCAGAGCGCGCGGGACGGGCCGGGCGCTCGTGGGACGGCCGGGCGCGCACGGGCGCCAGGGGCCCGCGGAACGTGCCCGTACATGCCGAAGGGCGCCCCTGGGACAACCGTCCCGGAGACGCCCTCGAAAGCCGGTCAGGCCCGTCGCTAGCCGTTCTTGATGCGGTTGGTCAGCTCGGTCACCTGGTTGTAGATGGACCGCCGCTCCGCCATCAGGGCCCGGATCTTCCGGTCGGCGTGCATGACGGTCGTGTGGTCCCGGCCACCGAACTGCGCCCCGATCTTCGGCAGCGACAGGTCCGTCAGCTCCCGGCACAGGTACATCGCGATCTGCCGGGCGGTCACCAGCGCACGGCCCCGGGAGGTCCCGCACAGGTCCTCCACGGTCAGCCCGAAGTAGTCCGCCGTGGCCGCCATGATCGCCGTGGCCGTGATCTCGGGCGCGGAGTCCTCCCCGCCCGGGATCAGGTCCTTGAGCACGATCTCGGTGAGCCCCAGGTCCACCGGCTGCCGGTTGAGCGAGGCGAACGCCGTCACCCGGATCAGCGCGCCCTCCAGCTCGCGGATGTTCCGCGAGATCCGGGACGCGATGAACTCCAGCACCTCCGGCGGCGCGTTGAGCTGCTCCTGGACCGCCTTCTTGCGCAGGATCGCGATCCGCGTCTCCAGCTCGGGCGGCTGCACGTCGGTGATCAGGCCCCACTCGAAGCGGTTGCGCAGCCGGTCCTCCAGCGTGACCAGCTGCTTGGGCGGCCGGTCGCTGGACAGCACGATCTGCTTGTTGGCGTTGTGGAGCGTGTTGAAGGTGTGGAAGAACTCCTCCTGCGTCGACTCCTTGTCCGCGAGGAACTGGATGTCGTCGACGAGCAGGATGTCCATCTCGCGGTAGCGCTTGCGGAAGCTGTCGCCCTTGCCGTCACGGATCGAGTTGATGAACTCGTTGGTGAACTCCTCCGAGCTGACGTAGCGCACGCGCGTGCCCGGGTAGAGACTGCGCGCGTAGTGCCCGATGGCGTGCAGCAGATGGGTCTTGCCGAGCCCGGACTCCCCGTAGATGAACAGGGGGTTGTACGCCTTCGCCGGCGCCTCGGCGACCGCCACCGCGGCCGCGTGCGCGAACCGGTTGGACGCGCCGATGACGAACGTGTCGAAGAGGTACTTCGGGTTCAGCCGTGCCGTCGGCTCCCCGGGCCCGCTCGCGGGCGCGGGCTTCGCGCCCAGCGGCCCGGGCGCGCCCGTCGGGGCGCCGTCCGGCCGCCCGGGCCCGCCGCGGTGCCCCCCGTCGCCGCCCATCGGCCGCTCGGGCTGCTCCCGGCGCACCGGGTCGCGCTGGTCGTACTCGGTCCGCGGGGAGTCGTAGTCCGCGCGGTCGTAGTCGGAACGGTCGTACTCGGAGCGCGGCTTGCCGTACTCGGGGCGCGGTGCGTCGCGGTCCGGGCGGGACGGCTCGTACTCCCCGCGCTGCTGGTCGTACGGCGGGCGGTCCATGCCCTGGGGGCGGTAGTCGTGGGCCGGCTGGCCGTAGGGGTCCTGGGAGGACGGCGAGGCGTACGGGTCGCGCTCGGGGAAACCGAGCCGCTGCTGCTGCCAGCCGTACTCGTCCTGTCCGCCGCGCGGCCAGGCGCCGGGTTCCGGGCGCTGGTACTCGGAGGGGTAGGCGGGCCGCACGGAGGGCAGCTGGTCGGCGCGCGACGCCGGCTCGCCGCCCGGGTGCTGGTCCGCGCGGTGGCGGCCGTAGCCCTCGTACGACGACGGTCCGGAGGGCAGCTCCGGCTCCTCGTAGCGCGGCGGGGACGGTTGCTGGGCGGGCGGCGCGGCCGGGGCCGGCGGCTCGCCCGCGGAGTCGTCCACGGTGATCGCGATGCGGATGGGGCGGCCGCACTCACGGCTCAGCGTCTCGCTGACGACCGGTGCGAGACGGCCCTCAAGGACGCCCTTCGCGAATTCGTTCGGCACGGCGAGCAGGGCGGTGTCCGCGACCAGCGCCAGCGGCTGGCAGCGCCGGATCCAGTGCTCGTCCTTCGTCTCCACACCCTGTCCGCGGCCCTCTCCGAGGAG